>CANJIU010000108.1 GCA_947474365.1 Opitutia bacterium
CCCTCCCGTGGATTGTGCTCGGTCAAGAGCGGCTCCGCCTTGGTCCAGAGTTCATCAGAAACCTCCCACGATTGCACTGTCGCCATGGCCAAAATTTACGCACGCGCAGAAAAAAGGTTCAATCCTTAATTACGGATAAGCTCTTAAGCGAATTCGACGGGTTCATCGGCTACAGCCGGCGAATCCTGCAGAACAAGATCGGCTGGCGCGTGTAGCTCAACATTCGCAACCTCCTCGACAACGTCGAACGGCGCGGGCAGGCCACGACGTCCACCGGGGAGATCGCAGTCTTCACCATCCCCGAAAAACGCACGTTCATCCTGACGAACACGTTTACCTTCTGACGCGAAAACCGACGAGAGATCGGGCAGCCGGTTTCGCGTCGGTCCCGGTCGCGTCCATCTCCCGGCAGACGAAGGCCATTTCCAACCCAACCACCGGCGGGCCCAGCGGCCACTTGACCCACCACTGAATCGGTCGCAGCGGAGCGTCTGGTCGAACTCCATTCCGGACTGGAGCAAACGCGGCGGCGCGCACGGATTTACCCGCGTCTCTCACCGTCGATTGAACCGCCCGGCTCGGCACCGCAGACGTGAAAGGCGACGGCACCGGCGCCAGCACCGCTGCAAGGTGCGGAAATATCCCGCCCACTGCCGTCCGCGACACACGCGGCGCCACCGCCCTCGCGCTGGAAGCCCAGCGATCCGAAGCCGCGGATTGGTCGGGTCGTCATTCACGCGACGAAGGAAAAATTGCCCGTATTGAGGCCACCGCCACCGGAAATTGCGGTGTAGTGGGCAATTTTCTTCGCCGCACCTTTTCCGCTGCCGTCCGCATCGTAGTAGATGTCGCCCGTCGCGTTGTCGGCGAAAATCCTGGTCGTTTTCTTCGTGGCGGCAGCTCCGATCTCGATGCTGGTGGACCTTAATTTGCCGAAGAACGACGTCTTCAAGGCAATCTTGTCGACCGAAGCATCGAACGACGTGATGGTGTTGAATCCACCGGAGGAGAATGCCCGGTTCAGGGTGACGCTTTCCGCCACCCCGGCCGCCGAGGAGAGCGCCACCTGGTTAATTTTACTTCCGTAGGCGATCGCGACATTGTTGTTCCCGGAGTAAGCCTTCGTCGAGGCGGGTGCCGTGATGTTGATGCTGGAATAGCTCCCGGCATTGAGATCGACCTTGCTCGATTGAGTCAGCTGGCTCAAGTCGATCAGGTCCGCCCCGGTCGCCGACCACAGCGTTTTCACGGGCGCGCTTCCGGCCCCAAACGAAAACACGCCGTTGTCTGCGGTGGAGCCGTTCTGGTTTGCGCCGTAAAGGTATTGCAACGCGGCGATGTCGTAAGGCATCGCGGTGCTGGCGTTGACCCCGCGAGTGGCATCATTGTCGTTGTACGACATAATCGAATACTGATGGCTGTCCTTGCTCGCCGGGAGATAGGGTGGCGCCGCCCCGCCGCCGCCCGCGTTGTAGTTTCCCGGATGCTTCAGGCCAAGGGTATGGCCGATTTCATGCAGGGTGGTCAGCCAGCCATACCCGCCCTCCGCCATGCCCGCGTCGTTGTTCGTCGACTGATTGTTGGCGAGGTAGAGGTAGACCTTCTCCTTGTCCCCACTGGCGCCCGGAAGGTTCGCGTAGCCAGCGCTGCTGGCCTGGGCGTTCGTGCCGAAGTTGATATTGCCCGTCCCATCGCCGGCCACCTCGGTGAAAGTAACGTTGATGAGCTTTGCGTAATAATTAAACGCCGCGCGGACGGCATCCTTTTGCGCCGCCGACATCTCCTGGAATCCGGACATGTTCTGACCGCCGGGCTGCGACGACAGAAAACTGTAAGTCAGCTGCGAGACAGAACTTTTTGCATCCAGTCCCAACGCCGATCCGGAAACTTTCGTCGCTCCGTTCGATGGCGCAGCATCGTAAGGGTGCCACCAATCGTTGGTGCCTCCCATCAGAAGCGCGTCGATGTTCTTGTCGCCGGTCGATGTCGGCAGGATTGATTTTGCGTTGATGGAAAGATTGTCAAAGTTCGCCGCATTCTTGAGCGAGTAGCCCGCCTCAAACGTCAGTTTATAGGTTCCGGTCTTCGGGACGGTAAACCCCTTCGACATGTTGACCGTGGAGGTTTTCCCCTTCGCGTCGGTCAGGGTCACCTTCGGTCCATACGCCTGAAAATAAAACGAAAAAGAGTACTTCCGGTTCGCCTGAAGATCGAGGGAGAGTGCCAGTTTCGTCGTCTCCGCCGTCAACCCGACATCCCCGATCGAGGCCGAGGCGTCGATGCCGACAGCACTCGATTTGGAAAAGACGAGACTGCCAGCCTGGCCGCTGGTAACCAGAGCGCCGGACATGGTCCCCGCCTTTGACACGCCGCTCGTCCGAAGTGGCGCCGGCACAGCCCTGAGAGCTGAGGATACGTTCATGGTTCCTTCCGTGGAATGGTTGAGAGCAGGATGATGGTGCGCGGTACGTGGCTCCTTTGGGTTGCAACTGCAGTCTACATATCGGCGCAATCGCGCCCCGCTGAAGAGCAGGGACCGGGTGCATCACACCCTGAGGGGGGGGCACGGCGTTGAAACATTACGCGTCGGCGCTTCGGCGTACGTTTTCCGAACTAAACACCCTGTCTTCCAGTGATCGTGCGTCCGGCGTTTAACGCTCACCCCGCAATCGAATTCTGGCCGCCGGAAAGAATCCTCCGATCAGGGCCTGCCCATCCCCCTTCGCACTTCATCCCCGTAGATTCAAGATGGCCGTTTCAGCTCAATTGAATTCCATCCGCGAGTCACCGTATCCGGTCAATGAGCACGGCGCGGCGGTCGTTGTTGGGCGCCGCCACAATTCTCCGGCATGTCACCGTTCAAGCGGGATCAGCCGGCCCCATGCGACGCCATGCGATCACTCCGCAAAGGCCAAAGCCGATCGCGTTCACCGTGCCGTGCATCAGGCGCATCTCGGGAATTCCCAGCCAGGGCACGACACCAGAAGCGCCCATCGCATAGAGTCCGGCGAGGACCATGCCGAAAAACAACGACGCCCCCGAGATGCCGAGCAGCCACCGGGTCAGCATTGGGCGCCTTGACTCGAGCGCGATCCGCACCTGCAGGACCGCCACTGCCATGCCTGCAAGCGCGAGCCCGCAGCCTGCCGCCTCCTCAAGGTTGTGTCCCCAGCCGAGCTTCGTCGCGGTGATTCCGAACGCTACCGCCGGCACCCCAAGGACAACCCCCACCGCCGCCTGCGCCGGAAATCGCCAGAAAAATAGTTCCCGCTGCACCCGACCCGCCACCAAAGGCAACACCAGCCCCGCATAGTGAAAATGCACCGCCGTCAGCGTCACGATTGTCGGATCGAATCCCAACGGCGACAAGCCGGCCCGCTCCAACAACACCCACCCTCCGCCGACACCCAGGAAAATCAAGGCCGCGTCCGCGCACAATCCATCCAGCGGTCGCCGCAACTGCGCCCGCTTTACGCGCGCTATCCCCACTACCGCGAGTCCGGCGGTCAGCACCACCCAAGGCAGCGCCAACCCTGCCGCCAGCAGGCCCGAACTGAGCCCGCAGGCCACCGCGAGCAGAAATGCCGCCGGGAACTGCCACCGGCGCACCATGGCGAGCCATTGTGCCGGCGCACCGGTTTCATCACTCTCCACGAACAACTCCAGCATCAGCGGCACCAGCACCAGCGCGGAGAACAGCAACAATCCGTGCGCCCACGCGCCATCCAGGCGACTCGGCCCGCAGAATCCGAGAAACGCCCCACACACGAGTGCCCCGAGGCCCGACTTGGCGACAGCTGTCATCTGATCCACCGTGTAGCGTCACTCCGCGGTCGGCAACCGTTCGTTGTTTTTTCCGTGTGCTCCGCATCTACGATCAGGTAGAGGTGTGCGATGAAGACGCGCAAAGAAATCGTCGAGAACTGGCTGCCCCGCTACACGGGCGTCCCCCTGAATGAATTCGGCGACTACATTCTGCTGACCAACTTCGATCGCTACGTGAACCTGTTCGCTCAATGGCACCGGGTGCCGATCCGCGGCAAGGACAAGCCCATGCCCAACGCCACCGCCGGCGACATCACCATCATCAATTTCGGGATGGGCAGCGCCACCGCCGCCACCGTGATGGATTTGCTCACCGCGATTCAACCCAAAGCCGTCCTGTTCCTCGGCAAATGCGGCGGCCTCAAACACCGGGCCGAACTCGGCGACCTCATCCTGCCAATCGCCGCCATCCGTGGCGAGGGCACGAGCAACGACTACTTCCCCCCCGAGGTGCCCGCCCTCCCCGCCTTCGCCCTCCAAAAGGCCATCTCGACCACCATCCGGGATTTCGCCCGCGACTACTGGACTGGCACCGTCTACACGACGAACCGCCGCGTCTGGGAGCACGACGAGGTTTTCAAAAAATACCTGAAAAAAATCCGCGCCCTCGCAATCGACATGGAGACGGCGACGATTTTCACGACTGGCTTTTTCAACGAGATTGTCACCGGCGCGCTGCTCCTTGTTTCCGATCAGCCGATGACGCCCGATGGCGTGAAAACAGCCGAGAGCGACAAGCAGGTCGACGAGGTTTACGTCACCGACCACCTGAAAATCGGCATCGCCTCGCTGAAGCAGCTCATCAACAAGGGCATCACGGTGAAACACCTGAAATTCTAAAACTCGGCCGACCTGGCTGCATCACTCCGTGACTTCGATTTCGAACGGCACGAAAATCTCCCTGCCACCCAAATTCACCTGGGCCCATATCACGTAACGACCGGCGCGCGGGATCGTTAGCTTGAAATTCAACGTGGGATTTGTCGCGTCCGGTTCGCGCGCGAGATCCGATTCAACCGGGTGCAGGTGGGCAAATCCGCTCCGCGTTTCGTCGAACGCGACGAGATGCGCATAGGCCCCCATGACAGGTTCAAATAGGACCCGCCCGCCGTCGTCCCGCCGCACCGTGAAAGCAAGGTCAAAACCCCGCCCCGCCCGTGGCGCCAACGGTGAAGTCGTCAGTGCAAACCGATGACCGTCCACCGTCGCCCTCGTATTGCGCGATAGCGACGCCTCCCCCTTCGGATTCGCCGCGCGCGCGATGTCCAAATCGGCACTGGCATACAGGCCACGTCCGGTCGCCGCAGGTGTGAAGTCCGCAAAAAAACGATACATGCCGCCCCGGTGCGGAGAAAACGCGAAGGTCCATTCCCCCGGTGTTTTCGTGGGCTCCGGATGGAGGTGTTGGTAATCGCCCAACGTTGGGTCGACAATCAGCAGATGCAGCCGTCGCGTATGCGTGACCAGCAGGTCTTCCGGCAAAATTGCTTTTCCACTCGACGTCCCGAGGCGCATGACGGCCCGAAGTTCCCCGGAGGAAGAGTCCGGCGCGGCCAGGGCGATCGTCATCACGACCGGCGACCGCGCTGCAACGACCGGGATGAATTGAGGGTTCAGCGGATCGCAAAACTCGATCGGGTTGGCCCCCCTGGCGTCGACACGAAAATCCATGTGACTGAGGCTTGTCCCGGTCGGCAGCATCCGCAGCGCGAGGAAAATTCCGCCCGCGCCCGCCGAGATGGCCGCGACCTGCCGCCACTGTCGCGCATCGAAGAACGCCCCGGCGCTCATCGCCGCATCTTCGCCACGAAGTCCTTCGGCTCCCAGGCACTTCCATCGGCGCGGTGGGCGATGGTGCCGTTGGCATTGATCAACAGGGTCGTCAGCGTGTGCTTGAGCAAATCCCCTTCAAATTCGGCGATCACACCAAATTGAGTTAACAGGTCCTTGATCGCGGTCTCTGGCCCGGTGAGAAAGGAAAAATTTGTCGAGTCGATGCCGCGGGTATCCACATACTCCCGAAGTACGCCTGGCGTGTCGAAGGCGGGATCGAGCGTGATCGAGACCAGTTCAAGGTTGCCAACCCCTGCTTCCCGCGCGAGCCGCTGCACCGCCATCATCTTGATGGTCGCCGCCGGGCACATGGTCGCGATGGGACAGCGCGTGAAGATGAAGTTGATCATGATCTGCTTTCCCCGGAAATGCGCGCTTTGCACCACTTGCCCCTGTTGGTTGTAGAGGGCAAAATCTGGCACCGTTTCGCTCACCTCCCGGTAGGCGTTTTTTCCCCGGACGTGGGTGTCTTGCCGCAGCTGGAGCGCCCCCGCCTTGACGGTCGCGGTCGCCGCCTGGTCATTCGGCCAGATTTTTTCCAAACGAATGTCTCCCGTTTCACTCGGGATCAGTTCAGCGCGAATCTTTTGCCCGACCTTCGCCAGCGCGAGATCACCCGGAGCGACAAGAAACTCCATCGTCATCCCCGGCATGTAGCCCTTGATTTCGTCGTGCTGGACAACGAGCAATTTGCGAGCTGGATCGATGCCCACAATTTCGCCCGTAAGCGGGTAACGCTCCACCTTCTCCTTTTCCGGCTTGGCGTCCATCCGGGCCGTGGCGGACGGCCCCGAGGAGCGGTCAGGTTTGGCGCAGCCATCCAGCAAAAGGCTGACGACGATCCACAAGGCGACTCCCCACGTTCGGACCAGTCGGTTCCATTCAACCGGAGCGTGCCCCCCCCGGCGTCCATTAGATTGCATGCTCCTACGGATTCGCCGGAGGAAATAATTGTCAAAGGGTTTGCGGCAATCAGCATCCACCCTTCTGCTGCGCGTTTTCTCATCTCATGGCTGTCGCCACCCGTTCACTTCGCACGTCCACCCACAAGCCCATGCTCGCGATTTTCGCCGCGCTGGGCAGTGCTTGGGTGTTCTTGTTGGTGACGTTGGGAGCGTTCACGACAAGCATCGGGGCCGGGATGGCATTTCCCGACTGGCCGCTCTCCAACGGGTCAATCAATCCGCATGGTTGGCTCGAGGATATCTCGATGTTCGCAGAGCATTCCCATCGGTTGACGGGGATGATGATGGGCGTGATTACGATCACCCTCGCAGTTTGGTTGTGGCGCCGGGAAGAGCGCCGCTGGTTGCGCCATCTCGGAATTTGGGCCCTGGGGATCGTGGTGGTGCAGGGGTTGATCGGAGGCCAACGCGTCACGCTCAACGCCATCCATGTGCCGAGGTTCGAAATGTCGTTTGGCCAGATGCTGCGGATTCCCCACGGCATTCTCGCGCAAGTCTACGTTTGTATCCTGATTGCCGTCGCCACCGCCTCAACCCGCCGCTGGATCGAAGGCACCGCTCCGCTCGGTAGCGCCGTCCGCCGAGCCGGCGTCGCATGTTGCCTGCTGCTCTTTGTCCAACTCGCGATTGCCGCCACAATGCGCCACAATGCCGCGGGGCTGGCGATCTATACGTTTCCCCATTCGACCCCGGAGGGACACTGGCTGCCAGAGTCGTGGGACTTCCGCGTCGCGATCCATTTTACTCACCGGGTTATGGCGGTGGTTCTCGCCGTCGCACTGTCTGTCCTGGCCTGGACCATCCGCCGCGACCGTGCGGCCTCGCTCGCGATGCGGGCGGGAGCCTCGGCGCTGCTCAGTCTGATTGTTCTGCAAATTCTCTTGGGCGGACTAATCATCTGGACACAGCGCAGCGCTGAGACCACCACCGGCCACGTCGTGGTCGGTGCCCTCACCCTCGCGGTCACGTTCTGGATCACCTGGGTCGCGCACCGGGATTGCATTGAAGGCGGTACTCCGCTGGCCACACCCTCCCGCCCATGACTCCCGATCGCACCGAGACGGCCAGATTTGGCGACTACCTTGAGCTGACCAAGCCACGTTTGAGCCTGCTTTCGGTGCTCACCGCGATGGTCGGATATTTTTCTGCTCGTCCGCCGTCGAATCCGCCCAAACTCATTCTCCTTCTGATCGGCACCTCGCTCGCCGCAGGAGGGGTGGCTGCGCTTAACCAGTGGATGGAGCATGAAACGGACGCTTTGATGAAGCGAACGGCCGATCGCCCAATCCCGACCGGCAAGGTCCCGACGGGATCTGCCTTCGTGCTGGGCTGGTTGATGTGCATCGGGGCGCTTTTCCTGTTGTTTGCCAAAGTAGACCGGTTTGCGGCGGCGTTTACGTTGGCGACGATTGTTTCCTACCTCGGCTGGTATACCCCCGCAAAAAGCCGCTCGATGTGGAGCACGGAGATCGGTGCTGTGGCAGGGGCCTTCCCTCCGCTGATTGGCTGGTGTGCGGGCGAAGGTCGCGTGACCGCTCTTGGTTGGATCCTGTTTGGGGTACTCTTTTTCTGGCAGATTCCGCACTTTATGGCGGTGGCATGGACCTATCGCCGGGAATATTCCGTCGTGCATTTCCCGATGCTCCCCGTCCGGGATGAATCCGGGCGTTGGGTCGCGGCCTGGGCGCTGGTCAACACGGTTGCGCTCGTCGTCGTGAGCCTACTTCCGGTGACGATGGGCTTGGCCTCCCGAGCCTATGGACTCGCCGCCGCCGCCTGCGGTGCCTGGTTCCTCTGGCGCGCCGTGATGTTCCTCAAGCCTGAAAGTCGCGATACCGCCGCGCGTCGACTCTTCCTCGCGTCAATCACCTACCTTCCCCTCGTGCTTGGTGCGCTCGTGGCCGACCGACTTGTACACTCATGACCGTAAACGACATTCCAGCGCTGAACGCCACTCTCAATGCCCTCGCCACCGCGCTGATGACGATTGGTTTTGTCTGCATTAAAACCGGCCGGAAGGATGCCCATCGCCGCGCGATGATTGCGGCGTTTGCCGTTTCGGCCGTGTTCCTCGTTGGCTACGTCACCCATAAATATTTGGTGCAAGGGGTCCACACGATATTCGGCGGCACCGGGTTCATCGAGAAAGTCTACTACACGATGCTCGTCTCCCACATCATCCTCGCAGCCGCCATCGCGTTTCTAGTGCCGCGGACGTTCACTTTTGCCATTCGTGGCGATTTCGAACGCCATCGGCGCTGGGCGCGCTGGACGTTTCCGATTTGGTACTACGTGAGCGTCACCGGCGTGCTCATCTATTTCTTCCTCTACCAATGGTGGCCTGCCGCGCCGAAAGCCTGAGTCGAGTTCGCCCCCTCAATCCACAAAAAAGCCGGGCCCCGCGGCCCGGCGTAAGTTTAGGATTTTTTTCGAAACCCAGGTTACTTCACCGTCAGGGTTCCCTTCATGAGCATGTAGTGGCCCGGAAACGAACAGATAAACGTATAGGTGCCGGCCGCCGGGGCCTTGAAAACAGCCTCGGCGCTTTTCTTGGGCCCGAGGACCGGAATCGAGGCGACGACGTCGCCTTTTTTCGCAGCAGGAATGTAGTCAGTATCCTTTGCGGCCATTGCGGCCGTGGCAAACGCGGCAACATCCACACCCGCTTTCAGCAACACCCAATTGTGCCCCATAGCCTCTTTCGGTAATGTACCTTGGTTTGTGAGGACGACCTTCAGCTCCTCGCCGGCCTTGGCCTCGATTGCCGAAACGCTGAACTTCATCTGATCGTTGGCGGTTATTTCGATGACTCGGGGGCCGGCGGCCAGAACAGGCGCAACCCCGGCGGTCAAACCGGCGGCCAGCGCAACAAGGAGGGAAAGGGAGGGGAATCGAATTTTCATGGCGGCGGAAAAGTGGGTTGTCGACGGGTGACATGCAAACCTGAAGAGAAAAATGAATGCATTCCGAACTCCTGATTCCGCATTTCTTGCCTCCGAACTACACTATCGTGCAATGTACTAATACTCGCCAGCAGCTAATGCGAACCGCAGCCGCATTAATAAAGCACGCGGCGCGGCCTCGGAACGCAAATCGCGACACAAAACTCCGGAATATGGCTTGAAATGCAAAATCCTTCGCCAACGCTGCCGGTCTTTTGGCGTTCGCGCCGCAAAGTTGTTCCAGTTCCCGACAGCCCACATGCTTACCTTCTTACCGTCTCTTGCCCGGTGGGGCCGCGCCGTTGCTGCGTTGGCCTGTCTGCCGCTCCTTTCAGGGTGCGACCTTAATTTTTGGCGCATGGATGGTCATCAATCGACCATCGTCGTCGAAGGCACGGTCGCTCGAGAGCAACTGCACGTGTTTTATGTAACCTGCTGGGTGTCCTTGGTGATTTTCATCATCGTCGGTTCGGTGCTCGCATACGCCACATTCAAGTTTCGTGCACGCAGCGACGCCGACGAACACGCGGAACCGCCACCCCAAGGCCACGGCAATCCACTCATCGAACTCGGTCTGATCGGCGCGTCGGTTCTCGCTCTCGTCGTAATCGCCGTTCCCACGCTCAAGGCCATCTGGTCCACCTATGACGTGCCGGAGGCGGAAAAGAAGGATGCCTATCAAATCAATGCCACCGGATACCAATGGTGGTTTAAGTTCGAGTACCCCGGCGAGCTTGCACCGATCAACAGTGCTGGCGCGAAGGCCCCGCTTGTAACCGGCAATGAACTCGTGATTCCCGCCGGTCAGGCCGTCCGGATCAATCTTCGGACGGTCGACGTGATCCACTCTTTCTGGCTTCCGAAACTGGCCGGCAAGGTCGACATGATCCCCAATCGCGCGAACGCCATCTATATTCGCGCCGACAAACCCGGATATTTCTGGGGTCAATGTGCCGAATATTGCGGTGATTCGCACGCCGTGATGCGCTTCCGCGTCATCGCATTGGAAAAGAAGGAGTTCTCCGAGTGGCTCGAACAACAATCACAGTTGGGTCGCACCGTGGCGACGCGAGCGGCCGACACGAATCGTCCGAAGGCGCAGTTCGCGTCTTTGCGGACGTTCAAGCAAAACGAGGCTGGAATCACGGAAAAATTCGATATCAACCCCCTTGAGGCGTGGCGCGCAAAACAGGCGCCGGAAAAAAACGAGGACGCTGAACTCATCGCCAAGGGCAAACAACTCTTCACGGCCAAAGCCTGTCTCGCGTGCCACACGATTCGCGGACACGACGCGCCCGGGGTGACCGCGCCTGACCTCACCCACATCGGGGCCCGCACCACGATCGCTGCCGGACTGCTGGAAAACAATAGTGAGCAGCTCCGCCGCTGGATTCACAATCCCGGAGCTGTAAAACCCGGCAACAAGATGTCCCTTGCCTACGCCCGGACCGGCCCGGATGGGAAACCCATTGATGGAATCAAGCTCACTCCTGATGACGAAGTGGCGCTCGTCGCCTACCTCGAGAGCCTGAAGTAAATCCAGCATCGACCGCCCCCCGATCTCCTCACTCTGGTTCCGTCGCGCACCGCAGAACCGCCTCCCAACTTAAAAAAAACGACTCATGGAACTGGCAAAATCCGCCTACCTCACCAAAGAGGAGCATTCTCCGGCCCAGCCGAAGCTCCTCTCCCACCCCTCGGCAAAGACCGGCCTCATGGGCTGGCTCACCACTGTCGACCATAAGAAGATTGGATTTCTCTACGGTTTTTTCGCGTTGATCTTCTTCCTCGTGGGCGGCTTCGAGGCCCTGCTCATTCGCACGCAACTGATTGTGCCAAACAACGACGTACTGACCGCCCAGCAGTACAACACGATGTTCACGATGCACGGCACGACGATGATCTTCCTGGCTGTCATGCCGCTGTCCGCCGCATTTTTTAATTTCATCATGCCGCTGCAAATCGGCGCCCGTGACGTCGCTTTCCCGCGGCTGAACGCGTTCTCGATTTGGACTTTTGTCGCGGGAGCGATCATTCTGAACATCGGCTGGTTTGGCCCCATTCTCGCAAAAATGGGAATCTTCGGGCACAACGCACCCGATGCCGGCTGGTACGGCTATTCGCCGCTGACCTCCAAGACCTTCAGTCCCGGCCACTCGGTGGACTACTGGGTCATGGGACTCCAATTGCTCGGTGTCGCGTCAATTGCGGCGTCACTCAATTTCATTGTCACGATCATCAACATGCGTGCGCCGGGGATGACGATGATGCGCCTCCCGGTCTTCACGTGGATGACCTTGGTGACGTCGTTCCTCATCGTCCTCTCCTTCCCCTTCATCACGATCGCTTTGGTCGAAGTAATGATGGACCGCAATTTCGGGACGAATTTCTTCGAGGTTTCAGGCGGCGGCATGCCGATCCTCTGGCAGCATCTGTTCTGGGTCTTCGGTCATCCCGAGGTGTACATCCTGATTCTTCCCGCCATGGGAATTATCTCTGAAATCCTCCCGACGTTCTCCCGGAAACCTCTCTTTGGCTACCCGATTGTGGTTTTCTCAGGCGCGTGCATTGGTTTCCTGGGTTTCACCGTGTGGAGCCACCACATGTTCACCACGGGCATGGGCACCGTCGCGACCGCGGCCTTTTCTCTGGCTACGATGGCAATTGCAGTCCCAACCGGCGTGAAGATTTTCAACTGGATCGGAACATTGTGGGGAGGCCACATTGTGATGCGCACCCCGATGATGTTCGCCATGGGCTTCGTGTGGATGTTCATGATCGGCGGTTTCTCGGGCGTTATGCACTCGGCCGCGCCGGCCGATGCCCAGCAAAACGACTCCTATTTCGTAATCGCCCACTTCCACTACGTGCTCATTGGCGGTTCGATCTTCGCGTTGCTCGCCGGCCTTCACTATTGGTTCCCGTTGATGTTCGGTCGCAAGGTCAGCGAATTCTGGGGCAAACTCTCGTTCTGGGTCATCTTTGTTGGCTTCAACGTGACGTTCTTCCCGATGCACTTCCTTGGATTGAACGGCATGCCCCGGCGTACGTTTACCTACGATCCCAACCTGGGTTGGAACACCGCGAATTTTATCGCTACCATCGGTTCCTACGTGCTCGGCATCGGCATGTTTATCTACTTTGCCGTCCTCGCCTACACCTTTTTCAAGGGCGAGAAAGTGAAGAAGGACTATTGGGATGGACGAACCTTGGAATGGTCGATCGACAACCCTCCTCCCGAATACAATTTCCGTGTAATCCCTACCGTACACGCCCGTGACGCCTGGTGGTATGAAAAACACCACAAGGAGGAAATTGCAAAAGAACAGGCTGTGCATGCCAAAGCGGAAGCCGACCACGGAGGCATCCACATGCCCTTTGGCTCGATTTGGCCTTTTGTGGCAAGCAGCGGCCTTTTGATTGGTGCGATTGCAATTACCGCGATCGATTCGAATCCCAATCCGGGAATTCATCTGCGACTCGGCACAGCGCTCCTCGGTGGAGTCGTGATGTTGATCGGCATCTATTTCTGGTCGCTCGAAGGTAACGAAGGTTACCACCTCCATCTCGACAAGGACGGTAATCCGATCGAAGACGACCACCACGCCAAGCACTGAGCGGGCCGCCACCACCGTACAAAGTCTCTCGCAACACGTTCTTCGCCTCCCACATGAGCAGCCATTCGGCCACGGCCACCATCGATCACCACCACGACCCGAGCACATCGACCGGCATCCCCAACAAGAAGCTCCTCATGTGGACCTTCTTGGCTTCGGACTGCATGTTTTTCGGCGCGTTGATTTCAACGCATCTCATCTATCGGTTGCATCCGCCGTCCGGCGGGCTGGAGCCGAAGGTCGTATTTAGCCCGGAACTCACGTCGTTCTCAACGTTCATCCTGCTGATGTCGTCTCTGATGATGGCCCTGGCCGTCACCGCGATCCAAAAGGGCAATGTCAAGAGCTGCCGTTGGTCCCTCCTGACGACGATCTTCTTCGGGATGATTTTCCTCGGGTGCCAGGTGTACGAGTTCAACCACTTCGTCTTCGAAAAGAAGATGACGCTCTCGAACAGCCTGCTCGGAACGACGTTTTACACCTTGACCGGCACTCACGGCTGTCACGTCGCGATCGGCGTGCTCTGGCTCAGTCTGATGTACGTTCGCTCGTTCAAAGTCGCCAGCGACAAGTCGTGGTTCTCCCATCAACTTCTGCATACAGTTACCCTTTTGGCAGCGCTCGTTTTCAGCCTATTTGCCACGCTTGGGCTGGTGCATTCGCTTCAGACCGAGCCTAGCCTTGGCGCAGGAATCGCGCACTTCTTCAAAGCAGATTTCGTTTTAGTCGCGCTGGCCCTTGTCGCCTACGGCCTGCTCGCCTTCTTCTTTGCCCGCCCGCGAGGTCCGGTTCATTTCAACGAAGTGCACGCCATCGACGTCGAATCGATGGGCCTTTACTGGCACTTCGTTGACATCGTTTGGATCGTAATCTTCACCGCGGTCTATCTGCTCGAATATCTTTGATTTCCCAATGAGCGCATCTTCTCACGCCGCCTCCGGTCATGGTCACGACGACCACGCCCACGAATCCAGCAAGTTCCAGATCTACGTGCAAATCGCGATGCTCCTCGCGGTGATCACCGGGATCGAGATCGTCTGCGTTTACCTGCCGTTTGCAAAATGGATTCTAGTTACGACCCTCGTCGTGCTCTCCACTGTAAAGTTCATGTTCGTTATTTTTTATTTCATGCATTTGCGGTGGGACAAGCCGTTCTGCACAATCCTCTTCTTCATCGGACTTATACTGGCGGCAGGAACGATGTGGGGCCTGCTCTCCCTTTTTAGCGCCCAAGCCAGTCTACCGCTGCCTACCTGATACTGAAGCAAGAGAACCTCGACCGAAAAAAGCGGCCTTCGGGCCGCTTTTTTTTGGCTCGCACCCTGAAATCGGATTATTCCGAACTATCGCAAGGCCTTCGGCAGGCTTTCAATCCGGTCGATTTAGCGTTTAGTGGAAAACCAACTCTTCATGATCGATTGGTATCACTGGCACAACGAACCTTGGCTCATCGGTGGACTCGTCCTGATCGGCTGGCTGTGGGCAATTCTGGCCGGACCAGCCCGCTCCCGCCTCGCCCCTGCCGCCGCCTACCCTCGTGGCCACGCGATCCGCTTCTATCTCTCTCTCCTCGTGTTTTACCTGGCAGTAGGCTCACCGCTGGATCAAATCGGTGAACGATTTCTCTTTGCGGCCCACATGGCGCAGCACCAACTGCTAATCTATCCGACGGCGATTTTGTTTCTCCTCGGACTGCCCCATTGGATGGTGGATCCGCTGCTCGGCCAACGCGCACTTAAGGCCCCCCTCCGTGTTCTCGTCCATCCAATCATCTGCGCGGCAATCTACGCGTTGGTTATCGGAATCTGGCACGCTCCGTCGTTGTACGATCTAGCCCTCCGCAACAAAGTGGTTCACGTGGCCGAGCATCTGATGTTTTTCGGTGCCGCCTTGCTCTATTGGTGGCCTTTGCTCAGCCCATCCCGGTCCCTCCCTCGTAGCGGACACGGCATCCAGATGCTGTATGTCCTGGGTGTGTTAATCGCGATGACCCCGGTCTTCGCGTACATCACTTTTTCACAGGAAATCCTTTACCCCACCTATGAATTTGCCCCGCGGTTATTCCCTGATTTTTCTCCGGCGAACGATCAACTTCTCGCCGGAGTCATGATGAAGTTGGTCGGAATGTTCGTTGCCCTGGGCGCCTTCGGAGTTTCGTTTTACGGCTGGTACCAGGAAAAACGTTAATCGTCCGGCGAAACCGAACCGGCAAATCCCGGCCAACGGTAGAACTATGCTGCAAAAAAGCCTGCACTCGGCGGGAGCGCAGGCGAAATGCTGAAACCGTCGTCCGGAATCAGGACGAAGCTGCCGGAGCGAAAAGATCCTCGACCGAGTCGCTCTCAACCCCGATGTCGGCAAACAACCACGAGGACAGATACCGCTCGCTGCTCGAAGGCACGATGACGACAATCTGCTTCCCTTTGTTTTCCGGTCGCTGCGCGAGTTGCAGGGCAGCCCAAATCATGGCCCCGGAGGAAATGCCCACCGGAATGCCGTCAAGTTGGTTCACCTGCTTTGACACCGGGCCGGAATCGGCCTCTTTCACGCGAATTACTTCGTCGTAAATTTTCGTGTTGAGCACGGCGGGAACGAAACCCGCACCGATGCCTTGAAGCTTGTGCGGGCCAGGCGCGCCGCCCGAAAGAACCGGAGATGCATCGGGCTCGACCGCAATTATCTTCACCCCGGGTTTGCGCGCCTTCAGGACTTCGCCCACGCCAGTAATTGTCCCGCCAGTACCGATACCAGCGACAACCATGTCGACCTTGCCGTCGGTATCACGCCAGATTTCCTCGGCCGTGGTCTTGCGATGGATCGCAGGATTCGCCGGATTGGCGAATTGCTGGAGAATGACGCTGTTGGGAATTTTCGCCGCGAGTTCCTCGGCTTTGGCAATCGCCCCCTTCATCCCCTTTGGCCCTTCCGTGAGTACAAGGCGGGCTCCGAGGACCTTGAGGAGCTTACGCCGCTCCATCGTCATCGTTTCGGGCATGGTGAGGATGAGTTTCAGCCCCTTTGCCGCAGCCACAAACGCCAGGGCGATACCCGTGTTGCCCGAGGTGGGCTCAATTAACACGGTCTTCGCGTTAATCTTCCCACTGCGAAGTGCGTCGTCGATCATCGCGAAACCAATGCGGTCCTTGACACTCGAAAGCGGGTTAAAGAACTCGAGTTTGAGCAGGACCTCGGCCTGCGCATTGTGCGCGGCAGCCGTACGGTTCAATCGAACGAGGGGGGTGTTGCCGATGGTTTCAGTGATGTCGTTGTAGATTTTGGCCATGGTGGTAACGATGATGTGGGAGGCGAATCGCAACAGGATATGCATCGGTCCGCCGCTCAAAACCGTGGCATAAATTCATCGCCGAGGCCAAGCGTAAGACGCAACACCGTTAAGATTTCAGTGCAGTTCGCTTAAGATTACCCGATTTGCGCTTCAAAAGTGAGAAATTCAAGATTAGCAGCCCACGAGCCGGGGCAGAAATCACCGAGCGCACGTTCCTCCATCCAAACAGCGAGATTCGTCAGCAAGAGTGAAATTCGAAACGCCGTCGTGTACGGTCCTTATTCGGCTTCGGAAATTCAGAGCGTCAGCCGCATGCCGTCGTACGCTGGAAGTATGCCCGCCGGAAGCGCCGCCGATAGTTCTGCGTAATCACTCGAGTGAGTCAGGTGAGTCAGCCAAGTCTGGGGAGCGCCGATTTCCTGCGCGACGGCAACCGCCTCCCCGATCGACATGTGCGAGGGATGCGGCTGAGGGCGCAAGCCGTCGAGGACGACAGCGTCTGATCCACGGGCGAGTGCGACCGCCGCCGGCGGCACCACCTTGCAGTCGGTGTAGTAGGTGAATTTTTTTCCGGTGCTTCGCTCAGTAAGAACGAGCCCGATGGTATCGACGCCTCCATGGGGCAGTGGGGTAGATTGGATTGTGCCTTCGGGAAATTCCAATTTATCGGGCATCGTCACCAGCCTGAACGCGGCATACCCCTTGGAAACCGGTCGTTCCGCTATCGCGTAAGGATACATCGCGCGCACCCGCCGCATTCCTTCTTCGGTCGCGTACACCGTCAGGGCGGTCCCACCGAGCAAATCGCAAAACCGCCGGAGGTCATCCATCCCGGCGATGTGATCCGCGTGTCCGTGCGTCAAAATGAAGAAATCCATCTTCCGGATGCCCTCGCGCAGGCATTGCAGCCGAAATTCAGGCGCCGCGTCGACTTGAACACACAAGCCGTCCATCCGAACGTGAATCGACGCCCGCGTACGCCGGTTGCGCGCATCCGTCGACGAGCACACCGCGCAGTCACACGCGATCATGGGCACCCCCTGCGAGGTGCCAGTTCCAAGAAAAATCACCTCCATGCGTCGCGGGTGTTATTTTTCACCCAGCCAGGTCAGCGCCAGCGGTACAAAATTTTCCAATCCCGGCGTATCCTCCGAATGCGGACCGATCGTCAGCACCCGTCCCTGGCCAAAGGTCGAAAAGACGGCGGCCGGTGAGTTCAGCATCAGTCCAGCCGGAGATCCATTTTCCGATATTTCAGTGCGAAACCAGGCGGCCACCTGGTACGGGGGAAGCCCTTCGCGTCCGAGCGGCGTGATAATCGGACCATTGGCGTAGCGAATCGTGAATTGCCCGGGCACTGCGCCAAAGACGCTGCGACCGGCATCACTGAGTTCGATTCGCATCATGCCGCGACCACGCTGCCATTTGTTCGACACGGTCTTCGCGTTCAGAATGCCGAGCCCCCAGTCAAATCCGGCGCACGCCAGGTAAGCACCCGCACAAATTCCGAGGTAGCCCCCACCCCGTTCGACAAATTTGCGCACATTTTCCCTCCCCGCGTCGCCGATCGCCTTCGACTGCGCGCTGCCACTGCCACCGGAAAACACGATGACGTCGAACTCCGCCAGATCGCGCGCGCCAATTTCCTTCGGCTTGAGTGCGACCACCCTGACTCCGGGCAGCTGCCGAGCCCGCTCCGAGACGTTGACGATTCCCTTTTCACCCGAACCGGGACCTTCATAGATCGCGATTTTGAGGGGACGGGAGTTGACCGGAGCCGCGAAAAGACCGGGTGGGTTAGCCGGCGCTACCTCCGTGACGGCGGCGCGACCCAATGCACCGGACGCCATCAGGAGCGCGATCGAGAGGTGAAAGGTCGAAATATTCACCTGGAGAGTGGAGCGCAAAACGGCGGCAGCGGCGAGTCTTTGGTGAAGCGGGTCCAAAAACTCCAAAGAAAAACGGCGCGCCGTTTTGCGGCGCGCCGTTTTTAAAAACAGGCCCGGTCGCGGAAGCGACCGTCCCGGTTGCAATAATCTTAGTAGTCCATGCCGCCGCCCGGAGGATGACCGTGGCCGCCGCCGGCCGGCTCCTTCTTCTCGGGGATTTCGGTGATCATGCACTCCGTCGTGAGCAGCAATCCGGCAATCGAAGCCGCATTCTGCAGCGCGGTGCGTGTGACCTTCGTCGGGTCAACCACGCCGGCCTTGACGAGGTCCTCGTATTCGCCGGTGGCGACGTTGTAACCATAGTTGCCCTTGCCGGACGCGACCTGGCCGACGACCACGGCACCCTCGACGCCAGCGTTGGCGCAGAGCATGCGGATCGGCGACTCGATGGCGCGACGGACGATTTGGGCACCGATGGCCTCGTCACCCTCGAGCTTGACGCCGTCGATGGCCTTCGCGGTGCGGAGCAGCGCGACACCACCGCCAGCGACGATGCCCTCTTCGACGGCCGCGCGCGTGGCGTGCAGCGCGTCTTCGACGCGAGCCTTCTTTTCCTTCATTTCGGCTTCGGTCGCGGCACCCACATTGATGACGGCGACGCCGCCGGCCAACTTGGCGAGACGCTCCTGGAGCTTCTCACGATCGTAGTCGGACGTCGTCTCGTCGATCTGGCGGCGGATTTGCTTCACGCGGCCCTGGATGTCGGACGATTTGCCGGAACCCTCGACGATGGTCGTGTTTTCCTTGTCGACAACGATGCGCTTGGCGCGGCCGAGGTCGCTGATCTGGATGTTCTCGAGCTTGACGCCGAGATCCTCGGTGAGGCACTTGCCGCCGGTGAGAATCGCGATGTCTTCGAGCATCGCCTTGCGGCGATCGCCAAAGCCGGGAGCCTTGACAGCGCAGACATTGAGCGTGCCGCGAATCTTGTTCACGACGAGTGCAGCGAGGGCTTCGCCTTCCACTTCCTCGGCAATCACGAGGAGGGGCTTGCCGGCCTTGGCCACGACCTGGAGCAGCGGGAGGAGGTCCTGCAGGCTCGAGATCTTCTTCTCGTTGATCAGCACGTAGGCGTCTTCGAGAATCGCTTCCATCGCTTCGGCGTTGGTCGCGAAGTAGGGCGACAGATAGCCCTTGTCGAACTGCATGCCTTCCACGACGTCGAGGGTGGTCTCAATGGACTTCGCCTCTTCGACCGTGATGGTGCCGTCCTTGCCAACCTTGTCCATCGCGTCGGCAATGATGTTGCCGATGGTGTCATCCCAGTTGGCGGAGACGGTCGCGACCTGGCGAATCTCTTCGCGGTCATTGACCTTCTTGGAGATCTTCGCGAGCTCGGCGACGGCGGCCTCAACGGCCTTGTCGATCCCGCGCTTCAGGAAGATCGGGTTCGAACCCGCGGTCACGTTCTTGAGGCCTTCCTTGTAGATGGACTCGGCGAGCACGGTCGCGGTGGTGGTGCCGTCACCAGCAGCGTCGGAAGTCTTCGAAGCGACTTCCTTCACCATCTGGGCGCCCATGTTTTCGTAAGGATCGGGAAGTTCGACTTCCTTCGCCACGGTCACGCCGTCCTTGGTGACGGTCGGAGAACCGAATTTCTTGTCGATCACGACGTTGCGGCCCTTGGGCCCGAGGGTGACCTTGACGGCCTTGGAAAGAAGCTCGACGCCACGAAGAACCTTCTGGCGCGCGGCCTCATCGAACAGGAGTTGTTTAGCAGCCATTGTATTTAAATTTGCGGATTAATGTTTGAGAGTGCTGGTGGCGAGTTCTCAGGCGATAACGCCGAGAATATCGTCCTCGCGAACGAGGGTGTATTTCTTGTCGTCGAGCTTCACTTCGGTGCCGCCGTACTTGCTGATCAGCACGCGGTCTCCGACTTTGACTTCAAAGGCGCTGACCTTGCCGTCTTCGCCCTTCTTGCCAGTGCCAAGGGCGATGACTTTCGCCTCCTGCGGCTTCTCTTTAGCGCTGTCCGGGATGATGATTCCGCCGCGGACTTGCTCTTTTTCTTCGATATGCTCGACGAGGACACGGTCCCCGATCGGCTTGATTTTGACGTTAGCCATGTTGGTTTTGGTTTGGGTTGAAGGGTGGAGTTATTTCAGTGGTGAACAAAGCCCGTCCGCCACGACAATCGCAGTGAACGGGCAAAATGAGCGGTGAGGATTACTTTTTCTTTTCGTCGTCGACAACCTCGAAATCGGCATCGACCACGTCGGCCTTCTTTTCGGTCTTCTTCGCGGCGCCGTCGGGTTTGGGCGCACCGTCCGCAGCCGGGCCAGCGCCCTTTGCGGCTCCAGCCGCTTCGGCCGCTTTCTGCGCTTCCTGATAGATTTCCGCGCCGACGGCAGTGAGCTTTTCCAAGGACGCCTTCATCTTGTCGGCGTCATTGCTTTCAAGATCCTTCTTTGCATCAGCGATGGCCGCCTCGCCCTTCGTCTTGATCGTGGCCGACAGTTTGTCGCCCGCATCCTTGATCGCCTTCTCCAGCTGATAAATCGACGAATCGAGCTGGTTCTTGGCCTCGACCGCTTCCTTGCGCTTCTTGTCCTCTGCCGCGTGAAGCTCAGCGTCCTTGGTCATCTTCTCCACCTCTTCCTTGGAAAGCCCGGACGACCCCTGGATCGTGATCTTCTGGTCTTTGCCGGTGCCAAGGTCTTTGGCGGAAACGTGGAGGATGCCGTTCGCATCGATATCGAACGTCACCTCGATTTGCGGCATCCCGCGGGGCGCCGGCGGAATCCCGTCGAGACGGAATGTCCCCAGCACCTTGTTGTCGCGCGACATCGGGCGCTCACCTTGCAGTACCACAATTTCAACCGAGGGCTGGTTATCGCTGTAGGTGGAGAAGGTCTGGGTCTTCTTCGCCGGAATTGTCGTGTTGCGAGGAATCATCGCAGTCGAGACTTGACCGGCCGTCTCGATTCCCAACGTGAGCGGCGTAACGTCGAGCAACAGCACGTCGCGGACCTCGCCCTTGAGCACGCCACCCTGCACGGCCGCGCCAATGGCGACAACCTCGTCGGGATTCACGCCTTGGTGCGGCTGCTTGCCCCCAAGCTGCTTCGCAATGTCGACGACCTTAGGCATGCGGGTCATGCCGCCCACCAGCACGAGCTCGTCAATCTGGGCGGCCGTCAGCTCCGCGTCCTTCATGCACGCCTTGAACGGCGGAATGCAGCGCTCGAACAACGATTCACAAATTTGCTCCATCTTCGCCCGGGTCAGCTGGACGTTGAGATGTTTCGGGCCAGATGCGTCCGCCGTGATGAACGGCAGGTTGATGTCCACCGACGGGGTTGAGGACAGCGCGATCTTCGCCTTTTCCGCCTCTTCCTTCAGTCGCTGGAGCGCCATCGGATCTTTCCGCAGATCGATGCCGTTTTCTTTCCGGAACGTCTCGACGAGCCAGGTGATGAGCGCTTCGTCCCAATTGTCGCCGCCGAGGTGGGTGTCACCGTTGGTGGCCTTCACCTCGAACACACCATCGCCGATTTCCAGCACCGACACGTCAAACGTACCACCGCCCAAGTCGAACACCGCAATCTTCTCGTCCTTCTTCTTGTCGAGTCCGTAGGCAAGTGAAGCCGCGGTCGGTTCGTTGATGATCCGGAGGACCTCAAGCCCGGCAATTTTGCCGGCATCCTTGGTCGCCTGCCGCTGTGAATCATTGAAATATGCAGGCACGGTGATGACCGCCTGGGTCACCTTTTCACCCAGGTACGCCTCGGCGTCGGCCTTGAGCTTGCCGAGGACAAATGCAGCGATTTGTTGCGGCGCGAACTGCTCGGTCTTGTCGCCTACCTGAACTTCGATGTAAGCGTCGCCGTTCTTACCTTCGACCGTCTTGAACGGCATGTTCTTCGCCTCTTCGCGAACCTCGTTGAACTTTCGGCCAATAAAACGCTTCGCGGAAAAAACGGTGTTACGCGGATTCGTCACGGCCTGACGCTTGGCCGCCTGACCCACCAAACGCTCTCCACCCTTGGTGAAAGCGACTACAGACGGAGTGGTGCGTGCGCCTTCAGCGTTAGGAATTACCACCGGTTCCCCGCCCTCCATGATGGCCATGCAGGAGTTAGTGGTTCCAAGATCAATACCAAGAATGCGGCTCATACGCCTCGCCTAGCAATGCACGTGCCTCAATCCACATATCCTAGTCTAAGCATTGTATAACAATAACTAACATATCCTCATCACCTAATTATTTGCTCTAGTGCGACATGAAACCGGCCAATTTGACACACTCGGCCGCTGGCTTCGCGCCGTACCCGGTCTTAATGTCACAGTTGAATTCGCGCAGTAATCGAACAGGATAAGAGCCAATGGAGATGGAAATCACACTACCTGACGAAGTGCCGGTGATGACGCTGCCAAACACGGCGTTTTTCCCACAGGCCCTAATGCCGTTGCACATTTTTGAACCTCGGTACCGTCATATGCTGAGAGACACACTCGCCTCCGACCGCCTTTTCGCCGTCGCCGGACTGAAACCAGAGGCTAGCGGAGAGGCATCGAAATCTGAGCCGCCGCATCGAATTGCCACGCTCGGAATCATTCGCGCCTGCCAGAAGAACGACGCCGGCACCTCGAATCTACTGCTCCAGGGCCTGTGCCGGGTGGAGATCGTCCGAATTGTCCGGGACGAGCCCTACCGCAGAATTCAAATCCGGGCTCTAACCAGCGAAGCCGGCGCGTCTCCAGAGGAAAACATCTCGGCCAGACGCGAATTGGCCCGCCTCCTGATTCTTAAACTAAAGCTCGCCGAAACCGCGGCGGGTGAAATGACGGCGTTTTTGAAAACCGTCGAGGATCCCGAGTCGTTTGTCGACATCGCCGCCTTCAGCCTTTGCGAGGACCCCGCGCTCAAACAGCGATTGCTCGAAACCCTCGATGTGCATCGCCGACTGAAACTCTTTGGAAGACACCTGCGTTTGGAAATCGAAACCTTGAAGCTGCATCAAAAGCTCCAGGGCCGACTACCGGATAGTCGCATCGAGGAGAACTGACCTCCTGAAAATCAGAAAGCAAACGTCACGTAACCGGAGGTTCGTAGCGAATCGGTGAACAGCGTCTTGGCAAAGTAGTCCCCGAAACGCCAGCCGATCGTCAGGTTCTTGTGAATCGGGACCGCCTTCCATTCCAGTGCCAGGTCGAGTTCCGTGCCGTAGTGCTGGCTGCGGGATCGGGCGTGGTAATCGTAGAATGTTGCGGTATACGTCAACGACACCCCTCCGGGCACTGGTCCAGTGATGGTTAGATAGCGAGCATCGAGCCCGAACGCGGGGTTATTGAGAAATTTCTCCACCCAACCGTTATGCGGATTTGCGAGGGGCGTGCGAAACGTCACCGCCGCACTCGTCCCATCGAGGACGGTCCAACCCGCAAAGATCTTCTGACCCGAGCGCTCCAAACCAAATTCGAACTGCCAATAGTTGAGCGAAACCTCTGCGACGTTGTCAGCGATGTCGTTTTGCCGCGCAAAGTCGGCCGTATAAATCAAACTCGTGCTCGGGCCCAGTTTGTAAGGACCCGCAAGGCGCAATCCAAGGGATCGCGTGTCGTTCGCCGATTGGGACGCCAAATCGTAGTCGAGCCAGAGTCCGTAAAGGGAAGCATTGATCACGCCGGGCTTTCCAAACGACAGGCCGGCCAGGTGCGATCCCATGCCCAAAGAACCGTCGCTCGCATCCGGGCCGACGACGCGGTGGACTTTGTCGAGATAAGCGTAGTTGGCGGTCACTCCGCCGCCGAGAGGCGCAGTGACACTGGCCAGATCGATGGACTGGTTATTCTGACGCCAGGCTGAAAAACTGATGAAACGCTCATTGTTGAACCGAAGCGCCTCACGCCCCACGCGAAATCGCACCGGGGTGTCCGGCACCGACCAATTCAGGAACGCTTGATTGACCGCGGTGCCCGTTGGATCCGAAATAACCGCGAACGGCAGTGCCCCCTGCTTCGCGTGATTGGAAATCCGATAGTGGTCGTGTGAGCCGATCGCATAGACGCCCTCGACATCGACCGACGCGCTGAAACCAGCGAACGTCCGGGATTCGTAGCCGAGCAGCACTCGCAGCGTCGAGGCCACCGCCGCGTCGTCAATCCGACCCGCGGCCACGGTGGACGCGCCAGGAACGGTATCCTGTTCATATGTCTCGTAGCGATACCGAAAAGAACCGGCGAACCGCCCCTTCGCCAACGCGTCAAACGGATCCGCGGCACTCGCGGGCGCGTCGGCGGCGAAGCCGTCACCTGCGCCAAAAACCAGGAGAGGCAGAAGGCCGAACAGGAACCTCGAAACATCAGAAAACAGCGCGGCGAGAAACGACCCGGCCAAACGTTTGACGTTTTGCTGACTCATCGTGCGGCGAACTGACATTCCGCGCGACCTTCGCAGCTGGCGACACTCACGCTCCTTAGATGGAACTGGCGGCTCAGGGGCAAGGTGCATCGTTTCTTCACAGGCTCGGGTAAATGGATACCCCCAATATCGGATCAGTTCGTAGTTTGTTTCGCTTAAAACCACGAAAAATGTCCATGAGTCCCGAACCGTGCGCCCCTTGGCAGCCCGGGAAGTCGCCGGCCGTCGCCAAAACGACCGCCGGACTTTGTCCGCCGTCGACGCCCCAGCCCCGGCGGTTCTGGGTGACGGACGGTTGGGCTGACCGGCTCGGCGAGGATCTGCGCAGAGGCCCCCCGCCGGAACCTTCCGATTCCATTTGGACTCGGCGGATGGGACGGAAAGCTCCGTCCATGCCCCCGTTGATGAAACCACCCTCTCTTCTCGCGGCATGGCTGGCGGTCATTCTCACGGCCCACATCTCCCATTCGGCCCCTGCTCCGGCCGCGCCGAATTACGCCAGCCAGATGGCCGCGAAACTGGAACCCGTGCGCCGTGTCGTCTACAAAACGGTTGGCACGACCGAACTGCATCTCGACGTGTTCGTGCCACCCGAGTTCCGCGCGACCGACCACCGGCCGGCGTGGGTCACGATTCACGGCGGCGGCTGGACCAGCGGGACTCCACGTTCGATGTACCCATGGGCTGAATACTGCACCACCCTGGGCATGGTGGCATTGAGTGTGCAATACCGGCTCCACCGGCCGGGCGGTGACGTGTCGGTCTTCGACTGTGTCCGCGATGCCCGTTCCGCCCTGCGCTACATCCGCGCCCACGCCGGCGAACTGGGCATCGACCCCCGGAGGATAGTGGTCAACGGAGCCTCGGCCGGCGGCCACCTCGCCGTCGGCACCGCACTCTTCGAAGGCCTCGACGAAGCCGGCGACGACCAGACCGTCTCCTGCCGGCCCGACGCCATCGTTCTTTTCTCGCCGGTGATCGACACCTCAACGGCGGGCTACGGCAACGCCAAAGTGGGCGCCCGCTGGCGCGAACTTTCCCCCGCACACCAAGTCCGGGCGGGCCTGCCGCCCACGATCGTCTTTCACGGGACGGGTGACACCACCACGCCCTTTCCGGGTGCGCAACGGTTTCACGAGGCGATGCTCGGCGCGGGCAACCGCTGCGAACTCGTCCGCGTCGAGTCGGCGCAACACACCTACATGTTCAAAGACGCCGATCGCTATGCGGAAACACAGCGACAGCTCGGATCATTTCTCGCGGCATTGGGCTTCGTCGAATTTGCCCGCTGAGGCGACCACCCGCTGGCGCGGCCCCCGCGCCGTCCGCACCGTCTCGCACAGGTGCCAATAACTGTAACCAACACCCCGATACCTCTTGGTTTTTCTCCGGAGGAACATGCCGTAGTAGCGCGGAAATCCCCTCCCCCGACAATGGGCTCTTCGGCACGACATCGCTTCGGCCAAAATCCTCCTCTGAAGCAAAACCCCGCCGCCACCGGCTTGCCTCTGAGAACTTTTTTTCGCGCCCCTCCAACTGACGAACTTGGGTTACCAACGGCGTGCCTATTCTGCCCGCAAACGAGGTCACCTCCCCGCGGTGGGGATCGCTGCTCGTATCGCCGTCGCGCGATTGCCGGCACGGTCGACGGCGGCAATCTCAATCTCCCAGGAATTGTCGGTCGGCAGTGGCTGGACGAACGTGTACGACCAGCCAAGGAGCGAGGCCGTGGCCGCTCCTTCCTCGAGCACGCTGCCTGCCGTGGTCCGCAACGTCACCGCAACTCCGACGACGCCCCAACGATCCTGCACCTCGCAGTGCACCTGGGCCCCGGTCGCATCGCGCGCCGCCCGGACTTCGATTTCCGCGATTTTGGGCTGCGAGAAGAAGTCCGAGATCGCGGCATTGCGCACTGAAACCTTCTTCTTTTTCCTCCGTGGAATCCGCGACGCGTAATACGCGTGCGCCACCGGATCCTGCATCACGGTGTCGGCATAGGCCGACGCCGCCTTCATCCGGGAGCGATGCGCGATTTGTGGGTTCGACCAGGGCTGCGTAAACACGGGAACCTTGCTCGCGACCGTCTTGTCGCCATACTGCTTGTACACGATTCCGCCGATTTTGCCATGCAGCCCGCTGAGCGCGGCATTGCGATCGATTTTTGCCATAGGGGTGAGTGGAGTAACGTGCCTTTCATGGGGTGAAGGCCGGTCCCACTCCCCGCAAGAGGCGGGATAGGGCGTCCGGCATCCTGTACCCATCCTGTACGGATCCTGTAGGCATCCCGTACCCGTCATTCAAGCTTCCTTCAGGCGTCCTCCTTGCGTCCTTCAAGCAACCCTTACGCGCCAACCTCAAGAACGTCGTCGCGGCCGACTCACTCGGCGCGGTGATGAACGGTAATCCCGGCGGGTTCCTGAAACTCCTCCCCGGCGTGACACCAGAATACGACTACGAAGACGGCCCCACCGTCATCCTCCGTCTCGATCCACGGCTTCGCGCCGAACGTGATCGCCGTCTCCACCGATGGGGCGCAGGTCGCCAACACCTCGAACGCCACCGGAATTGCATGGGTTGGGCGACAAACGAATGCCGCCCCCACCGGGCGACAACACCTCCGGAGAGGTCCCATCGCGAGACCATCCGTCCTCCGGTGCAATTCGATGCGCCAAACGCGTACTTGCCACCGGGGGCTCCCGCTTGCCAAGGTCGTCTTTTTCCATGACGACACTCAAGTTCGCCGTATTAGCCGGAGACTACATTGGACCCGAGGTGATGACCGAGGCCCTGCGCGTGTTTGAACACGTCGCGCGCCAGGAAAACCTCACCCTCGCCTACACCAAGGCCGACGTCGGCGGCGCGGGCATCGACAACCACGGCAAGGCCCTCCCCGACTCCACCGTGAAGCTCTGCGAACAGTCGGACGCCATTCTCTTCGGCTCCGTCGGCGGCCCGAAATGGGAAAAGCTGCCCCCGAAGGAGCAGCCCGAGCGCGCCGCGCTCCTGCCCTTGCGCAAGCATTTCACCCTCTTTGCCAACATCCGGCCTGGTCTCCTCTATCGCGAACTCACCGACGCCTCCCCGCTCAAGACCGAGCGCATTCCCAACGGCATCGACATCGTCTGCATCCGCGAACTCACCGGCGGCGTTTATTTTGGCCAGCCCAAGACCACCGTCACGCTGCCCGACGGCGACATCCAGTCGGTCGACACAATGGTCTACAAAAAATCCGAAATCGAACGCATCCTTCAGGTTGGTATCACCACCGCCCGCGCGCGCAAAAAGAAACTCTGCTCGGTCGACAAGGCCAACGTCCTCGAGACGTCCGTCCTCTGGCGCAAGACCGTCACCGAGTACTGCGCCGCACACGCGCCCGACATCGCTCTCAGCCACATGTACGTCGACAACGCCGCGATGCAGCTCGCGCGCGACCCGAACCAATTCGACGTGTTTGTGACCGAAAACATGTTCGGCGACATTCTTTCCGACGAGATGGCCGTCATCTGCGGCTCGCTCGGTATGCTCTCCTCGGCCTCGCTCGGAGCGGGTAAGAATTCCCTCGGCCTGCCGTTCGGACTCTACGAGCCCGCCGGCGGCACCGCGCCGGACATCGCCGGTAAAGGCATCGCGAATCCCTGCGCCCAGATCCTTTCGGTCGCGCTGATGCTCCGCTTCAGTTTCGGGCTCGACGCAGTCGCGACCCGCATCGAGGCCGCAGTGAAGAAGGCGGTCACCGGCGGCACGCGCACGGGCGACATCGCGTTCGGCCGGCCGGCCGTAGGCACGAAGGCCATGGCCGACGCCATCATCGCCAATCTCTGAGCCGTCAAACGCGACCTTCGGCTTGAGTGTTGGGCGGGTGGACGAACCCGCCCTACATCCGGGCGTTTTCCAATCGGGCGAGCTGCCGCGCGACCGCCACCAGCAGCCTCTGCCTGTCGCACGGTTTCGGCAGGATGCAATCGACCCCGTCCGCCTCGATCTGCGTCCGCTTTTCCGATTCCAGCAACCCGGAAACGAGGATGATTCCAAGTTTCGGATTCAGCGCGCGCAGCTGATGAATTAACGCCGCGCCATCCATCAGCGGCATCATCAGGTCCGTCAGCACCAATTTCACCTCATCCTGGCGCTGCCGGTACAACTGGAGGGCTTCCGCGCCGTCCCCGGCGATGATCACTTGGTAACCGGCGAACTCCAGCACCAGCTTCATCGTGTCAGAGACCATCGGCTCGTCATCAACCAACAGGATGAGTTCACCACGGCCCGCAGGCGCTGTTTCAACGAGATTGGCAATCACGGCGCTCTTTTCCATCACCGTGGGCAGAAACACGGAAAACGTCGACCCGCGGCCCAGCTCGCTCTCGACCGTGATGAATCCCCCATGGCTTCGCACGATGCCAAACGAGACCGAGAGCCCGAGCCCCGTGCCCTTCTCCCGCACCTTCGTGGTAAAAAAGGGATCGAAGACCCGCTGGAGATCATCCGAAGCGATACCGGTACCGGTGTCGCCCACCCGAAGGGCGACATAGAGGCCGGTCTGGACCGGCGGGTGCCCCTTCACGTCCTCTTCGTTCAACGTCACACTGCGGGCGTCGAGGGACAGCGTGCCACCGTTGGGCATGGCGTCACGAGCGTTGAGGCAGAGGTTCATCAACACCTGGTGAAGTTGCGTCGGGTTCGCGCACACCGGTCGCAGGTCGCCGGCCAGATCATACTTCAGCGTTAGCTCACGCGGAAAGGTTTCGCGCATGATCGCCATCATGTCCTTGAGCAGACGGGACACCTCCATCACCACCCGCTCTCCTTCGACGCCACGGCTGAAAGCGAGCAGCATCTGCACGACATTGGCGCCGCGGACCGCGGACTCCCGGACAATTTCGATCAATTCGCGACCATGCGGGTCGGCGACCTTTTCCCTGAGCAGGCCCGTCACCATCAAGATTGGAGCCAGCGTATTATTGATGTCGTGCGCAATCCCGGCGGAGAGCGTGCCGATCGCGGCCACGCGCTGGGCGTGCCGCAACTGCTCCTCCATTTCCCTTCGCTCGGTGACGTCACTCAACACCGCGCGGCATTCCCCGCCGCCGGGGGTCGGCCGGCCGTCGAGGCGGAGAATGACCGGCTTCTTTCCTTCCAGCCTGAGCGCCACCTCGCACGACTGTCGATTTCCGCTGGCGAAAATCTGCGAGAGAAATTCCGACAACGCCGGCCGATCCGACTCGGCCAGAAACAGCCCCAGCCGCCGGCCCACGAGCCGGGCGCGTTCTATGCCCAGCAACGCCGCCCCGGTAAGGTTAACGAGCTTGACCTCTCCGTCGGCCGCGAGGTTGAAATATCCCACCGGAGCAAAATCGTAGAGATCGGTGTAACGTTCGAGCCCGGCTTGGACCTCCGCCTGCGCGGCGCGGAGTTCCTCGTTCTGCATTTCCAACTCGATTTGGTGGACCTCGAGTTCTTGCTGCATTCGCCGGAGATAGGCCTCCGGCGTCGACGGATGGGCGTCGAGGGTCGCGTTCCACCGCGCTTCCGCCGCTTGCCGGCGTACAGCGGGAGTAATCGGCTCATTTGTTTTCATAAGGGCGAGACCGGGGGGGACGCGATGCGTCCGTCGATTATTTCGGAGGACTTCCTCCCGGGCGCGCCCGGAGTTCGGCCTCGAGCTTCTTGGCCACCGTGACGTCGGTGAATGTCATCACCACGCCGTTGATCCGGTCGTCCATCGTGCGGTAAGGCATCAGGCGCATGGCGAACCACCTCCCGTCGTGGGTGGCGAGGGATTTCTCCAGCGTGACCAGCGACCGCAACACCTCCTGGGCGTCGGTGCTCAGCTCCGGGTATTGCAGCTGCGAGGCGAGGTCGGTAATCGGCCGCCCGACGTCCGTCGCGATCAGCTTGAAGACTTTCGTCGCCTTTTCAGTGAAGCGTCGCACCTTGAGCGTGTTGTCGAGGAAGACGGTGGCGATTTCCGTGCTGTTGAGCAGATTCTTCATGTCGTTGCTGGCGGCGTTCAGCTCGTCGACCTTGGACTGAAGCTCGGTGTTCACCGTCTGCAGTTCCTCGTTGAGCGACTGCATCTCCTCCTTGGAGGTGGTGAGCTCTTCGTTCGTCGATTGCAGCTCCTCGTTGGTCGACTGCAGTTCCTCATTCATCGACTTGAGTTCCTCCTGCGAGGTCTGCATTTCCTCGCGCATCCGCTGAACCTCAGCGCGGGCCTGCTGGACTTTTTGTTCCCATTCGCCCACCTGCGCACGGCCCCTCCGCGGCTTACCACCCCGGCCGACGACCACGGCAGGGAGAGGTGGGAGCGCATGGAACGTAATCATCGCCAATCCCAACAGCGCCGTTGCCTCCGTTAAAAATTCCACCGTGACATCCACACGATGCGCCGCGCTGTCGTCGCCGGTTGGGAGCTGGTGCGCGGTAATCGGGCCCGGACGTCGACGGGCTTGGTGAAACGCAGCCGTCATTTCGAGGCGCAGGCTCTCGCGTGCCATCACAAACACATTCCAGTTGGCCTTCCCCGCCGCCGGTTCGAGATACCGGCCTGTATGACCACTGATGAAAAGGATGTCGCCTTCGTCGTTGACGAGCACGGCCGCCGGCGCGTGATTTTGCAGCAACCAACGCTCGGCCTCGGCTTGCAGGCCGGCCGGCGACGGCAACGGAGCGCGCACGGTTTTCGTCGCATCGGAAGACGCGACATTGAAAGAAGAGGGAAACGCCATCAGGTCTGGTCGCGAGTCCGACTCGGTCCGTCGGAAAAGCCGCGACTTGCCCCGGAAGGGCGTGAACAGGCGGGTGACCCCCGACGCACTCTCCGCACTCCCCAGCAAGAGTACGCCGCCCGGATTGAGACTGTAATGGAACAGCGGGAGCAGTTTTTTCTGCAATTCCGGCGTAAAATAGATGAGCAGGTTGCGGCAGCTCAGCACGTCCAACTTGGTAAACGGCGGATCCATGATGAGATTTTGCGGGGCGAAGATAACCATCTCGCGAATCTCGTTTACCACGCGATAACCGCGCGCCTCTTCGTGGAAAAACCGCCGCAATCGGTCCGGCGTCACGTCCGCCGCAATCGTGATGGGGAAGAAGCCCTGCCGGGCTCGCTGCACCGCGTCGGCGTCGAGGTCCGTAGCGAAAATTTGCAGCGAGAACTTCCTCTGCAGCGACTTTCGCTCCAGTGCCTCCAAAAAAATCATGGCCAGCGAATAGGCCTCCTCACCCGTCGAACAACCCGGCACCCACGCCCGCAGGGCCCGACCCGATGGGCGGCCCGCGAGCAGCAGAGGCAGGACCTCATCACGCAACTGCTCCCAGACCTCTGGGTCGCGGAAAAAACTCGTCACCCCGATGAGCAATTCCCTGAAGAGCAGATTAATAGGGCGGATTTCTTCACCCCCGTAATTTTCACTCGCGGAGGGCATTGCTATTTTTCGCGGGACTTTCTTCCCGGCTTTTGTTTGGGTGGTGCCGATGGCAAAATCCAAAGCTCAATTTCGCCGACCC
>CANJIU010000109.1 GCA_947474365.1 Opitutia bacterium
AAGATTCCAGAGGGTCAGGCGGGAACGTGTGAGCATTCAATTCGAGCGAGCGACGCTGACGCGAACAGCGTCCGGTTTCCCGTCGTACGATGTTCGGCAATCCAGTGATCAGGTACGACAAATTGCCGGCGCGATCGGGCGGACACATGGATCTTCCATTCGGTGGCCTTCGGTGAGGTGGACAGCGAGCTAACATGTTCCCGCCTGACCCTATCGGATCACCCCCGGAGAGCCGTGTGCGAGAAACTCGCCCGCACGGTTCGATGAGGGGCGGAGAGAGTAGACGCTCCAGGCCTACTCTAGGCCGGTGCACGGCCGGCGTATCCCAACCGCGGTTACCGAGCCTTCCGCAGCACGATGCTCCCGTCGGCGCGTTTTTCGGATTTTACCTCGTAGATCGCATCGAGTGCCCGGAGGAAACCGTCCACATCATCAGTCGGAAAGCGGCCGCCGATCTGCACGGCGCCGAGTCCCGGTTCGGCGATCTCGATCCGGCGCCCCGACCGCTGGGCAAAGGTCGTGACGAGGTCGCCAAGCGTGGCGCCGGTGAGTTCCAGCATGGGATCGCTCCACGCCAGCGAGCGGGCGATCTCGGCGGTTGGGACGGCGCTGACGACGACCGCCGGGCTCTCGGGCTGCGCGATGTGCGCCACCACGGCACGGTGACCGGCGCCGACGAGTGCGGATGCCCGAGGTGCGTCCTCGGTGCCGGTTGCCGCGGACCTCTGCTCGCCGGGGGTAACCTGCACGGTGCCTTCCGTTACCAGCACATCGACCGCTTGTGGATCGAAGCGAATCGCAAACGCCGTGCCGACGGCGCGCACGGTGACGTGGCCGATTTCGACGAGGAAGGGGCGCGTCGCATCTTTCACCACGCTGAAGAACGCCTCGCCCCGCACGAGCCGGATGCGGCGTTCGGTGGGGGAGTAGGCTTCGCTGATTTCCGCGCCGGCTTTCATTCGGGCGGTGCTGCCGTCGGCGAGGCGGCGGGTCGTCGCCACCGGTGACGCGTTCGCCATGGGGTCATGCGCGGCACCCGGAGGATTTGGTTGGTGACCGGCGTGGTCGCCGGAGATGAACGCGATCGCCAGCGCGGCGGCAGCTGCGAGTCCGCCCAGGCCGGCCCATTGCCAGCGCGGCCGGGCCCTTTTTGACGGGGCGGGCACCCGCCGCACGATAGTGCCGATTTCGCGAAAACCGCGCCAGGCGGCGGCCGATTTTTCGTAAGCCTCGGCGTGCCGCCGGTCCGCGCCGAGCCAGGCTTCAAGTTCGGCCGCCTCGGCGCCGGTGAGACGGCGGTCCTGCCTCACAACCCAGTGGGCGGCCATGTCTTGGATCGCGGTGACGTCGTGCGCGTCGGAGTTCGGGGACGATGGCGGTATCACGTTATTTTCCTCCCGATCCCGGCAGGGCCCCGCGGTCCGCGAAATAATCTTCGCAGCGCCGCAGCGCCTTGGTGAGTTGCGACTCGACGGTGTGCTCGGCGATGCCGAGTTTTTGCGCGATTTCGCGTTGTGAGAGGTTTTCGAATTGGCGGAGGATGAACACGGCGCGGCAACGCTCGGGCAGGGACGCGATCGCGTCCGCCAGCAGTTCGATTTCCTGCTCACGGCTCACGACCTCGGCTGTGCCGGGCGTTTCATCCAAGACGTTTAAGTACTCGTTTTCCGTTATCGGGTCGGTCGCGGCGGTGCCGCGGCGGCGGAAAAGATCGTGGGCGGCGTTGCGCGCCACCGTGAAGAGGAGACCCCGGGGCGAACGCAGGCGGCCCTGTTCGCGCAACCGCAGCAACCGCGCGTAGCTTTCCTGCACGAGATCGTCGATGTCGGAGGAACGCGCAATTCCCAATAGATAGCTCCGCAGCAAGCGTTCGTGGGGCCGGACTTCCTTGGCGAACCAGGCGGCAGTCTCGGAATCTTGGGGCGGCATGTTCGGTGGGGCGCGGAACACTCCCGGGATACGGCTCCGCGCCGAAGTGGCAAGATCGGTGTGCCCCGGGCCCACAAAAAAAGATCCGACAATCGTGTAACGGAATCGGGCCCCTTCGGCGACGTTCATGCAACCCCGCCTTGCCCCCGTCATCTTCCAACCCTCAGCGCCGCATTGCCCGGCGGCCCGATCTCCCCGTACCATCGATGGAGCGGTACCCCGTGACCGTCGCCCCCATGCGTCTGCCGCGTCCCCTTTATTATTCGTGTTTGGTGTCCGCCCTCATCGCGGGCACTGGGCGAACCCTCGCCCAGCCGGTGCCACCCGACGTGGAGCCGACCGCCTACCGCGAAACGCGCGACGTGCGCACATTTCACATTCCGGCGGCGGATGCCAGCGTCGCGCTCGCCACGTTTTCGCGTCAGGCCGGCACCGCGCTCATCTATGTGGTCGAGCAGGTCCGCGGCGTGCGGACCAACAGCATCGAGGGCCGCCTCCGCCCGCGAGAGGCGCTCGAACGCCTTGTCGCCGACACGGACCTGACAGTCGTCGAGGACGACCGTACCGGCACCCTCATGATTAAGCGGAAGCTGCCAGCCGGACCCGGTCCGCAAACCAGCAAGTCGTCCCTTTCCGAACCCGACTCCACCTCCCCTGGCTCCATGAAATCCCCCCGCCCTTCTGCCCGTATCGGCTCGCTTACCGCGATCCTGGCCTTCGTGACCGCATCGGCCAGTCCGGGGGCGGATTCGGAGGGCTTGGTCACGTTGTCGCCCTTCGAAGTGAACTCGTCGAAAGATGTCGGCTACCTCGCGAAAGACACCCTCGCCGGCAGCCGGCTCAACACGTCGCTCAAGGATGTCGCCGCCCAGGTCTCCATCATGACGCCGGAGTTTTTGCAGGACGTGGGCGCCGTTACGATGGAGGACGCATTTCGCTACTCACTCAATATTGAGAGCACGGAGGAGTTCTACGACGTCACCTCGAGCAACAACGCCACGCTCACTACGCAGACGATCAACGGCAACAACCGTGCCCGCGGGCTCGGCCAGTCCACGCCGACCCACGATTTTTTCGCGACCAACATCCCGATCGACACGTACAACACCGAACGCTTCACGTTTGTCTCTGGGCCCAATGCCATCCTCTTCGGTTCCGGCAATCCGTCCGGCAACAACGACTCGTCGCTGAAGCGCGCCCGCGTCAACAAGCCCAGCTATAGCCTGGAGTCGCGCTTCGACAGCAACGATTCGGTGCGGACGTCGATCGACCTGAACCAGCCCATCATCAAGAACAAACTCGCCTTTCGCCTCGACGGCCTGAAGTCGGACAGCCGCACGTCGCGCAAACCGAACTTCGATCGCCAGGAACGGGTCTTCGCCACGGTGGAGGCCAAGCCGTTCAAGTGGATCAGCGCCCGGGCTTACATTGAGGATGTGCACCGCGACCGCACACCGGTGCGCAACACCGTGATCACGGACGCGATCACGCCGTGGATCAAGGCGGGCAAACCGATCTTCGACAATGGCGTCGGCCAGCCCCTGCCTGCCAACGTCAACACGCCGGGCCTGGCCGGATTCAATCCGGCCTTTCAAATTTTCAACACCACCACGTTTCCCGTCGTGCTGATGGGCAACATCGCAGGCACGTCGCCCGCCGGGTTCCAATACGCCAACACCACCGTGCTCACCCGCAGCTACGACACCGCGGCGGCCTCTCCCGACAATTTCGACCGGTCTTTGAGCGACGGGAGTCTGTTCCCGTTGGACGTCAATTTCACCGGTCAAGGACTGCAAAACCGGCTGCACGCCGATATCCGTGGCTTCACCGTCGAGCTCAATCCGCTGAAGAATCTCTACTTCGAGCTCGGTAACAATCAAGAGCGCTACATCAGCAAGTTTGTCGATCTCCTGCCCTTCACCGGCACCGAACTGCGGGTGGATGCGAACAAGTTTCTACCGGATCGCGTCACGCCAAATCCCAACGTGGGCCGCTACTACCTGACCACTACGCCGGGATCGGGCGCGTCGTTCTATCGGTTCGACAGCCGCCGCGCGTCGGCCTCCTACGATCTAAATTTCACGGAGAAGAACGGCTGGCAGAAATGGATCGGGCGCCACCGCGTCGCCGGGCTTTGGTCGGCCGACAAAGCCCGGGACGGGCGCGCCAACAGCAGCTTCCAAATCATCAATACCCCCGCCAGCCTCGCGGCCAATTTCGCTGCGGCCAATGTCAGCAACCCCGTAGATACGATGCAGGCCACCCAGCGCAGTCCGCGCATCCGCCTCTATGTCGACAACCCGCAGGACCCGGCTTGCAAGGGGGTCTATTCGGCGGTGCTTCCGTTTGATCCGTTTGCCCCCGGCATTTTGCCCGGGACCGACTGGCAAGTGGCCACGCTCGACAATCCCCTCGGCGCGAGCAACACGACGAACAGCCGCCGCCACATCACGAGCAACGTGCAGACGATCCAGAGTTTTTTCCTGAAGGACAAAATCGTCGTGACCTACGGGCGGCGCCACGACGTCAGCAAGACTTACTCGATCGACACCACGAAGCAGATTCGCACGGGCACGAATGGCGGCCCCGGCATTGGCAACAACGCCGGCTACGCCTGGTGGTATGATCAGTTCGACGGCAGCAAGCAGCTGCCCGGCGCCTACGCGCTCGATCAAGTGCGCGCGGGGAATACCCGGCTCTTCGACGTCGTCGTTCATCCGGTCAGCTGGCTCTCGATTTTCTACGACGAATCCAACACCCATGATCCGCCCTCGAGCATCAAGTTAAACTTGGACGGCACGCCCACGCAGGTGGGCGATGGCATCGGCAAAAATTACGGCGTGTCGTTTCATCTTCTGAAGGACAACTTGATGCTGCGGATCAACCGCCAGACCACCTCGGTCACCCAAGGCATCAACAACACGCTCCGCGCCGCCGGCGGCCTGGGTGGAATCAACCCGTTTCGCGGCCTGGTCTATAACATCGAGAGCGCGGTCATCGTGGCCGGCGCACCCTCGAGCGTCAAATACGCCAGCTACTCCGAAAGTGTCCGAAGCATCGGCACCGGCAACCGTCCCGCCAGCCAGCGGGAAACCTATGATGTCGTCTCCGACCAAGTCTCGAAGGGGATCGAGATCGAACTTATTGCGAATCCCACAACCAACTGGCGCGTGAGCGTCGGCTTTGCGCGCAACGAATCCGTGGAGACCAACCTCGGGGGCAGCTGGATGGGCTTCATCGCAGATCGCCTGCCCGTTTGGGCCAGATACAAAACGACCGTGAACTACGCCAACACGACGCAAACGGTGAATGACCTCGTGGTCGGCAACGCCATCAACAGTTGGAACTTCATCAAGGCGTCCGATGGCAAGAGCGTCGCACAGATGAGCCGTGACCGCGTGAATGCCACCTCGCGTTACGGATTCTCCCAGGGTTTCCTCAAGGGCTCCTTCGTCGGGGGCAGCTGGCGCTATCGCTCGCCGGCGGTCATCGGCTACGGGAGCAAGGTGGCCAAGGGCAGCGAACTGCCCTTCACCGCGGGATTCATCGCACCGAACGACACCCTGACGATCAACGACGTTTCGAAGCCAATCGCCGGAAGGGCGCTGAACGAGTTTGACGGCTTCGTCGGCTACAGCCGCCGGATCCTCCAGAACAAGGTCACCTGGCGCGTGCAGCTCAACGTCCGCAACCTCTTCGACAACGTCGAGCGCCGCGGGCAGGCCACTCTGTCCGACGGCGCGGTCGCGGTCTTCACGGTTCCTGAAAAACGCACGTTCATTCTCACGAATACCTTTTCATTCTAAGCGCGCACCAAGAGCCCCGACAGCTCCGTTCGGAAGGTCGCCGGTCCAATACCCGACTAGGCCCGAACGGCGGGGCGAATTCTGGGATGGCATGAAACGCAAAACGTTTTTTCAGACGATGGCGCTGGGTGCGGTGGGATCGTGGTCGGCGCCGGGCTTGCGGGCCGTGCCGGTTCGATTGGGCGATCGCTTGCGCACCGTCCACTCGGGCGGCGAGCAGCGAACGACCATCGCGGTCGAAGGCCTGGCCGCGCCGATGAAGGTCCTGCAGGTGACCGACACTCATCTCAGCTGCGACGATGCCAGCGACCAGGCCTTTGACGATTTCAGCACGCGCATGCGCAAGGCGTTTGCCACCGTCAGGCATCACGAGACCCTGAAACCCACGACGAGCGTTGAGTGCCTGGAGGAATTGATGCGCCTGGGCGTGGAACAGAAAGTGGACCTACTCGCGCTAACGGGCGACATCGTCAACTACCCGTCGGCCACTGCGGTGGAGTTTGTCCGGAAGACGCTCGCGGCCACCAGGCTTCCCCATCTCTACACGGCGGGCAACCACGACTGGCACTATGAAGGGATGCCCGGATCCGCGGAGAGCCTGAGGAAAGAGTGGCGGGAAAAGCGGTTGCGACCGCTCTATGAGCAACCGAATTTGTCGTTTTCCTCCCTCGTGATGAAGGGGATCAATTTAGTCACCATCGACAATTCCACCTATCAGGTGGACGAGGAACAGCTGGCGTTTTTTCAGCGGCAAGTCGGTCGAAACATTCCTCTCGTCCTGATTGCGCACATCCCGCTGTACGTGCCGGCCATGAGGATGTCTTGCGGCCATCCCGAGTGGGGCGCCGCCACCGATCGGAACTTCGCCATCGAACGCCGCGAACGCTGGTCGGAAAAGGGTAACCTGCCTTCGACGATTGAATTCGTGAAAGTGGTGAAGGGCGCTCCGTGCCTCGCCGCGGTCATCACTGGTCACTGGCATTCCCACTTCATGACCGTTGAGTCGAACCAGGTGCAGTATGTCACCCCGGCGGGCTTCAACGGCCGGTACCGCCTGCTTGAATTTCAGCCGTTGGGTTCCGCTTAGCGACTCAGTCGATAGCTCAGAGCCAAGAGCTGAGAGACCAATCTCCAGAGCGGCCGCGCGACCCGACCGACCCGAAAACGAAGTTCACCGTTTGGCATTGCTCTCAGCTCTCGACTGAATTTCTCCGGCTTAGACAGAACCGAGCAAACCCATGAAACTGACCCTGCGTCTGATTCTCGCCTGCGTTGTCACGCTTGCCAGTTCGGTGGCGGCAGAGCGACCCGTTGATCCGCGAGCCACGTCGGGCAAACCCAACATCGTCTTCATCCTGACCGACAACCTCGGCTATGGCGAACCGGGTTGCTACGGTGGCGGCATCCTGCGGGGCGCGGCGACGCCGCGGATCGATCAACTGGCGGGAGAAGGACTGCGGCTGCTCAATTTCAACGTCGAGGCCCAATGTACACCGAGCCGTTCGGCCATCATGACCGGCCGTTTCTCCATTCGCTCGGGCACGATGAAGGTGCCCCGTGGCGGCGTCGCGAACGGGTTGACGCAATGGGAAATCACGATTGCCGAGCTGTTGTCCGGGCAAGGCTACGCGACCGGCCACTTCGGCAAGTGGCATCTCGGGGACACCGAGGGGCGCTTTCCCACGAACCAAGGGTTCGACGAATGGTACGGCATTCCCAACACGTCGAACGAAAGCCTCTGGACCTCGATGACTGGTTTCGATCCGAAGTTGACCCCAATCCCGTACATATTGGAGGGACGGAAGGGCGAGAAGACCCGGTCGCTGGAGGTGTACGACCTGAAGACTCGGCGGTTGATCGACACGGAAATCACGCGGCGTACAATCGATTTCATCCGGCGAAATGCGCAGGCCGGCCGGCCGTTCTACGCCTACGTGCCGTTGACGCAGGTGCATTATCCAGTTTTGCCGCATCCGGATTTCGCCGGCCGGACCGGCAACGGCGACTTTGCCGATTCTCTGGCGGAAATGGATCACCACGTCGGTCAGTTGGTCGACGCGATCAAGGAGGTCGGCGCCGAAGCCAACACGGTGTTCATCTTCACCAGCGACAACGGCCCGGAGGAGACGCTGCCGTGGCGGGGTTCGGCCGGTCCGTGGGCGGGCTCGTACTTCACGGCGATGGAAGGATCATTGCGTGTGCCGTTCATCATGCGGTGGCCGGGCAAGGTTTCGGCGGGCCGCGTGAGCAATGAGATCGTTCACGAGGTGGACACCTTCACGACGCTGGCGCGGATGGCCGGGGCGACGTTGCCCAACGACCGGATGATCGACGGCGTCGATCAAACGGAATTCTTCCTCGGCCAGCAGGAGAAATCAAGCCGCGAGGGGTTTCCGTGTTACGTGGCGGACACGCTACAGGCGGTGAAGTGGCGCAACTGGAAGGCGCACTTCGTCCTGCAGGAATATAAATTCGACCCGCCGCAGAAGCTGCCCATCCCGCGGCTGCACAACCTGCTCGAAGACCCGAAGGAACGAAACAACGTCCAGAGCCTTAATTCCTGGGCGCTCTATCCGCTGATGAAGATCGCGAACGATTTTCAGACGAGCCTCACGGACGAGCCGCCCATCCCGCCCGGAACTCCCGATCCGTACCAGCCGCCGAAAGGAAAGCGTTGACCATGGCTTCGCCCCACCAAACCGATCCGAATCCGTCTTCCAGTCGGCCACCTACTGTGATGAAGCGACGGGGCTTTCTTGGCCGTGCGCTGGGAGCGGTGGCGCTCGCCGAAACGCCGCTAGCGCGCGCTGCGGCACCGCAGCCGCCAGCGGCGCCATCCGGGCCGTTGGTCTGGCCGATCAAGACGCGGCGGGCGGCCGACGTCCGGACTTTTTCCGGTCACACCAACACGGTGATGGATCTCGTTGGCCGGATCGGCATCCCACCAAGCCTCGTGATCTTCAGCGAGGGCAATCACCTCATGGCGCTGCTCAGTGAGGAGATCGCCGGTGCCTTTCCCGCCTGGGCCAAGGCGCAGTCGCAGTATTCTGATCTCGACTTCGACAATCTCGTGATCGCGACGATGCCGCAGCCCATCGTCGTGCAGATGATTCGCACGGGCGCCATCGCCCTCGGCAATCTCACGCTCGAGGTGACTCGCCCCTCCGGCCTCTATCCCGATATCGTCATGGGCGGGCCCGCTCCATTGCAGGAATTGCGCAAGCTCGGGGTGCTTGAGCCACAGGCACGCTATTTCTCGAAGAATCGCGGCCGCGCCCTGGTCGTGCGCAAGGGCAATCCGCTCGGTATTCACAGCGTCGCCGACGCGGCGCGGGTCGGCGCACGTGTGGCTCACTCGGATACAGTCGAAGCCGTGTCGCGCGCCAATAACCGCGCCGCGATCGAGACGATGGTGGGGCAGCCGGTCACCGACGCCTTTTTCGCCCACGAGGTGGACCATTTTCCCGGCCGTACCGGCATCACCCACCGCGATGTGCCTGAAATGCTCGCCCGCGGTTACGCGGACGTCGGTCTCACGCAGTACCACCTGATCTCCTATTGGGTGCGGACGTTTCCCGATCTGTTTGAACTGGTCCCCATCGCCGGCGCGGAGCGGCTTCCCGTCAAAATCGCCTATGGTCGCGTCATTGACCCGCTGCGTCCCCGGGCCGCCAGGGCCTTCGAAGAATTCTTCTTCAGTCGGGCGCGGGACGTTTATCCGCGCTTTGATTTTACCCGCATGACCGACGAGGAGTTCGGGGCGGCCCTGCATCTCGACTGATCCCTTGCCCTCCCTCCCGGCGCCACGACGCCATCGCCATCATCCCTCCCTGCTCATCAACCTCATGTCCTCTGCTCCACTCAATCGCCGTGCCTTCCTTCACGCCGGTGCCGCCGCTACCGCGTTCGCCATCCTGCCGGGCCGGATCCGTGGGGCCACGCGGCAGGGAAGCCCGAACGAGAAGCTCAACATCGCCGCGATCGGCGTCGGTCAGCAGGGCCGGCACAACCCCCGGAATCTCGAGTGCGAAAACATCGTCGCGTTGTGCGATGTCGACCTCGACTACGCCGCCAAGGGGATCGAGCGGTACCCTCAGGCCAAAGTTTACACCGATTACCGCGTGATGCTGGAAAAGCAAAAGGACATCGATGCTGTCTTGATTGCCACGCCGGATCACACCCATGCGGTGATCGCGATGGCGGCGATTCGGGCGGACGCATGGATCTTCCATTCGGTTGCCCTCGGTGAGGAGGGCAGCGATCTAACGTATTCCCGCCCGGCCCCGTCCGAATCGCCCGGACAACACGATGGAGCTATCGGGATGGTTGGCGGCGCGGCAAGGTGACGCTGCGCCAGCGTGCCGAATTTGAATTTGTCCGGATTCCGGACATCACCCCGTCATCCTTCCCTGCCTACTCTACCCCCATTGGAGCGCCCAGGTTCGGCTGCGAATCGGCCAGACATGTCGGGCGTAAAGCCCGACCCACGTTGACGCATCGCGGAGTGCGATCACTCGCGCAACTCGATGTGCTGAAAGCGGTGCTGCCCGATTGGGGCCGGCTCCCAATTTCTCACGGCAGGATGAATGAGGTATGCTCTCGCGCCGAAATTGATCGGTGCGATGGGCGCCTCGGTGAGCAGCAGCGTTTCCGCTTTTTGGAGAAGCTCGTAGCGCGCGGCGGGATCGGCGGTCTGGGCGGCTTGATCGAGGAGAGTGTCGTAGGCCCGGTTGCTCCAGCCGGTGCGGTTGTCGCCGCTACCCGTGCGAAGAATATCGAGGAAGGTGATGGGGTCGGCGAAGTCGGCGGTCCAGCCCAGCAACGCAAGCGTGTGGAAGAGGGAGCGCTGGTTTTGGAGCCAGGTTTTCTGCTCGTAGGGCTCGATGGTGATGCGCACGCCGAGCGCGCGCTGCCACATCGCCTGGAGGGCTTCGGCGATTTTGGGCTGCTTGTCGTCGTTGAGCACTTGGAGCGGGAAGGCCGGCAGGCCGCGACCCTCGGGAAATCCGGCTTCGGTCAGGAGCGCGCGGGCGGCGGCCACATCCTCCGGCTGTCCCTGAGGCGGGGCATACAGCCCGGCACCGGGCGCGGTGAACGTGCGGGCAGGCAATCGCGACCCGGCGTAAACACTCTTCGCGATGGCGGCGCGATCGAGGGTGAGCGCCAGTGCGCGCCGCACCTTCGGGTTGTCGAACGGCGGCTTGGTGGTGTTGAAGTTGAGATAGAGCGTCGAGAGCAGCGGCTCGATGCGCAGTCGATCGGGCGCGGTCTCGCGATAGCTGGCTATCTTGGAGGACGGGAGAGCGAACGTGAGGTGCAACTGGCCGGCGCGGAAATTGCGCTCCTCCGTATCGGAGTTTTCGATGGGAAAGAAGATCACGCGCTCAAGGCGGTTTTGCGCGGCGCCCCAGTAGCGGGGGTTTTTCGTGACGACGATGCGGGAGTTGGGCTTCCACTCGGCGAGCGTGAACGGTCCGTTGCTCACCATGCTGCCGGGGCGGGTCCACGGGTTGCCGCGGTCATCGATCTTGCCGAATTTTTCCAGCGTGGCGCGATGCACCGGAAACCACGTCTGATGCGTTGCCAGTGCGGGCAGATACGGCGTCGGGCGCTCAAGGCGGAGCCGCAGCGTGCGATCATCGACGGCTTCGACGCCAACAGCGGAAAAGACTTTCACGGTCCCCTTGTTGAAGGCCTCCGCATTTTTGATATGCCACAGCATGTAGGAATAGCCTCCGCCAAAGGCGGGCGTGAGCAGGCGCTGAAACGAAAACGCGAAGTCGTGTGCGGTCACGGCATCACCGTTCGACCACTTGGCGTCGGCACGCAGGTAAAACGTCCACGTAAGCCCGTCGGCCGACGACTCCCATCTCTCCGCGACCCCGGGCAGCGCTTGCGAGGTCTTCTCGTCGAGGCCAGTGAGCCCCTCGAAAAGCGCCGTGAGGATGATGCTGTCCGTATAGGAGTCGACCAAGTGCGGGTCGAGCGAAGCCGGCTCGTTCTGGTTGCCGACGAGCAGCGTGCGCGTGCGGATGCCCTCGTCCACGGGACGCTCGCGCTTGGCGCAGCCCGTGAGGCCGAGGGCCGCAGAGGCGAAGATGGCGGACGCGAAGAGGTGGGGGGCCGGACCAAAAGCAAAACGCATGGCGGGACGCTGGGCGGTTGACGCGGGCGCGACAAGCGTGAGGTAGGAGCCCGCTTGCGGTCGATGTGGGCGGGGTGAGGGCACTCCGCCTACAACACAGGCCATCGCGCGTGCGTGCTCCTACGGGGCGAGCTCGATAGGATTCCAGAGGGTCAGGCGGGAACCTGTGAGCATACATTTCGAGCGAGCGACGCTGACGCTAACCGTGGCCGGGCTGCCCATCGTAACGTGTTCGGCGATCCACTTGTCAGCGATCAGGTGCGCCAAATTGCCGGCGCGGTCGGACGGGCTCATGGATCTTCCATTCGGTCGCCTTCGGTGCGGTGGCCAGCGAGCGAACATGTTCCCGCCTGACCCGATCGGATCGCCTCAGATTTTTGACCGCTAATCTGATTTCACGAACGCGTGACATCGACGAAGAGCGCTGCGGCTCATCGCCTCCGCTGGCACGGTTCGGGTTCGCTTATCGCGAACGCTTCCCGGCGGCGATGAGCCGTCGCCAAACCCTGCCGCCGTAGGCGATGAGCCGAAGGGGTGCTCCCAGTTTCGCCGTTTGGCGAAACTCATTAGCGGTTCCCTTGTCTGGAAAAATTCCAGAGACGAGCGAACCTGTTTTCGTACGACCCCATCGGATCGCGTCGGATTTTTGACCGCTAATCTGATTTCACGAAAGCGTGAAATCGATGAAGTGCGCTGCGGCTCATCGCCTCCGCTGGCCCAGTTCGGGTTCGCTCATCGCGAACGCTTCCCGGCGGCGATGAGCCGTCGCCAAACTCTGCCGCCGTAGGCGATGAGCCGAAGGGGTGCTCCCAGTTTCGCCGTTTGGCGAAACTCATTAGCGGTTCCCTTGTCTCGCAAGATTCCAGAGTGGCAGGCGGGAACCTGTGCGCATCCATTTCGAACGAGCGACCTCCCACGTACAGTGTCCGGGTTGCGCGTCGTAACCGCCTCTCGCCGTGGTTGCGTTCTTCGGCGTTTCTATCGGAAATTTCCCTCCTATGCCCCGCTTTGCCCCCGTGACCATGATCGAATCCGGCCGACCCTCCGAGTTGCCGTCGATCGGCACCCTGCCCGTTATCGGAGGGAGTGGCCGACGCTGGAGTGCGTTCGCTTTCGTCGCCGCACTGGCCGCGGTGCTTCCCCTGCGGGCCGCGCTCGCGCCGTTGACGCTGGTGGAAAACGGCCGGCCGCGCGCCGTCATCGTGGTGCCGGCCGAGGGCATGCCGGCGGGCAGGGTGCTGGCCCGCGCCAAGGACGTCCGCACCCACTCCGCCGCGCTGGCGACGGCGGAGTTGGTCGAGTATCTGCAAAAGTCCACCGGAGCCGTCGTTCCCGTCCAACTCGAGGGCGCGCCGGTCGACGCGGCAAAATTCCCCGTCCGAATCTACCTCGGCGCCTGCGCGGAGAACGGGCGCCTCGTCGCCGCGAAACCGTTGCAGCCGGAGGAGTACGTTATCCGGACGACGCCGACGGCGTTGCACCTCTTCGGCGGCGACACGACGACCGGCGGGACCGGCTGTGCCGGCACCCTCAACGCCGTGTATGCGTTTCTCGGTGACGCGATGGGCGTGCGCTGGCTTTTCCCCGGCGCCCTGGGCGAGGTGGTGCCGCGCCACCCCACGCTCGCGATTGCCGCGCTCGACCGCCGCGAACAGCCGCCGATTGCAAAGCGGAAAATCCGCGATGTGGCGCTGACCCGGGAAACGATCTTCGCGCCGTTCCTCAAGCAATGGGGTGTCGCGATGGACGACTGGAAGAAGGCGTTCTCGACCGAAAACAACGGCCCCTGGTTCCGCCGGCAACGGCTGGGGGCGCGCGTCGAGATCGAGGGCGGGCACTCCTACGGGGGCTATTACGAAAAGTACGCGAAGGATCATCCGGATTTCTTCGCGTTGCAGCCCGACGGCACGCGTCAGCAGGTGCCGGTGCGCGAGCGGCTGTGCGTGTCGAATCCCGAGCTGTGGGACTTCGTCGCCCGGCTGCGGATTGAGGAGTTGAAGGCCGACCCGACGCGCCAGACCATCTCGATTGCACCCAACGACGGCGGCGCGAACAAATTCTGCATGTGCGACCGGTGCCGTTCCTGGGATCCCCCCGAGGCCCCGAAGGTGACCAAGACCACGTTGCTGGTCGACCCCGCCACACGAAAGCCCTTTCCCGAATATCCCTCGCTCAGCGACCGCTATTTTCGGTACTTCAACGAAGTCGCGCGCCGGGTGCGGGCGGAGCTGCCGGACCGCAGTGTGGTGACCTACGCGTACTCGGTGTACCGCACCCCGCCGGTCAGGGTAAAGCAGCTCGAGCCCAATCTGATCGTCGGCTACGTCGGCCTGAAGCTCGCCGACATCGACGCGTGGTCGAAGGTCGCGCCGAAGCTGGTGATCCGCCCCAACGATCTCGGTCCGATGATCGAGCTGGGGTTGCCCCGCAATGCGGCGCCGTTTCTCGCGCACGCCGTGAAGTATGCGGTCGAACACCACGCCATCGCCTTTGATTTCGACAATTGCCACGGCAATTGGGGCGGCCACGGCCTCGATTACTACGTGCTGGCGCAGTCGCTGTGGAATCCCGACCTGAACGTGCGCGAGGTGATCGCCGACTATTGCCGTGCCGCCTACGGCCCGGGAGCTCCCGCGATGCTGCGCTACTTCAGCCAGCTGGAAAAAATCACCGACGCCATCCGCGCCGACGACAAGATGGTGGCGCGCGGCACCGAGGCCAACCGGCTGTTGCGCTACTACACCCCCGCGGCACTGGGGGACCTCGAGGCTTCGGTGGCCGAAGCCCGGCTCGCCATCGGTACGACTGACGCGTCATGTCTCGCCCGGCTGGCGATGACCGAGGACAGCCTGAAATACGCCCGGTTGTTGACGTCGTTGTTGGAGGCGAGCACCGGCGCCAACTACCGCAAATCAAAGCTGCATCAAGAGCGCCTGGCGCTGGTCACGGACTTCATGAAGGAGAAGGTGCTCACGCAGTCGATCGCCTCGATGCACAGCCTGCGCTACCTCCGCATCGCGTTGGCCAATGGCGAGCGCGAGGACCAGTGAAGCCAAGTTCAGGCGTTGAACTTCAGGCGAGGGCCAAAAGCGGAGAGCTGAGAGCAAAACCAAACGGCGAACTTCGTTTTCGGGTCGGGCAACAGGCACGTCCGCTCTGCAGATTGGACGCTCAGCACTTAGCCAATACGAATCGATTCATTTGAACCACGGATGGACACGAATGAACACGGATGCTCAGAGTAAACTACGCCCGTGCGTGCGGATTCTTGGCGATCACCCGTCGGTGGCGGTTAGTATCTCCAGCGACGGCCGATTTTTGCCTCTCTATCCGTGTCCATTCGTGTCCATCCGTGGTTTTCTTCTGCATGGCTGAGCTCCCGGCGGCCCGGCCGTGCTCTCAAACGTGCTCGGGTGTCACGCCCATCACGACGTCCCATTTCGCGGCGAGTTCGCCGATCTTCGACCCGGCCATCGGTGCGAAGTCCAAGGTCACGTTCTCGCGCTGCCGTGTATCCTTGATTCCCTTCCAGACACCGTCCCGCTCGTTGCCGGGATAGCCCTTGATATAACATTGGGTGACCAGCTCCTTCTTGCCGCGCAGCTTCACGGCGAGATGGATGTGGGGCGCGCGCCCGGGATACGCGACGGGCTTGATCGTGCGGAAAACATAGTCACCGGTCGAACCCGTGACGAAGCGTCCGAAGCACTGAAAATTGGCGTCCCGCTTGGCTTTGTCGCCGCCCGTCTTCGTGTGCAGATACACGCCGGTGGAGTCACATTGCCAAATCTCGATGGTCGCATTCCGAATCGGCGAACCCGCCGCCGTCAGCAACCGACCGCTCAGCCACGTGATTTCACCCACGGCAGGTGTCAGCCGGTCGTTGACCACGATGAGATCATTGTCGGTGTCGAGTGGCAGTACGTCCGGATAGAATGGTCCCTCGGTTTGCCGGGGCGTGAGCACGAGCTGTTCCGCGAATAATCCAGGAACGGCAAACAGCGCCGAGCCGTACGCCATCTGCCGCAGAAACTGGCGGCGGGGCGTGAAAATGTCGAACACGTGGGGACGGGCGGGGTGGGGCATGGGAAACAAGAGGTACGAGCGTCGCGGGGGCGTTGCAATCTCATCCCTCCGGCGGACGTCGTGTCGGGTGCATCGCAATTTCCGGACACTGGGGACACGACGCCCCCGTCGCGTGGTCCGGAAGCGCGACGAGATGGCGTCGCAGCTCCAACAGTTGCACGATGGTGATCGATGCAGGTTTCGCCTGTCCCAAAAGCGGGATGCGTCCGTTCGCGTCCCCAGTTTCCAGAACTCGAGATGCGTGGCGTCGGGCGTGCTTACGACTTGGGATGCGCCTTCGCCCACTTGGCATACTGTTCGAGGGCCCGGGCAGGCCAGGTCCCATACCACGCATAGCCGTCGCGACGTTCCCGGGAGATCTCATCGATCGTGTCGTGAATGGTGTGGTCGCGGTCGCCGAAGAGGGGACGATCGGTGCCGATTTCGGAGTAGCGTGGCCAGAGTGGAGCGGCTCCGGGGGAGCGGACGAGCTTGCGGCCGGAGCCATCGGTCACCGATGGAAAGGCCACGTCGCGGAGCTGCGTTTTCTGAAACCACGCGGCCGCGGTGTGGACCGCGGAGACGACGGCGGCGCTGGGCACCGGCAATCGCATGAGGAACAACACGAGGTCGGCGCTCTCTGCGCTCGCCTGCGAGGGCATCTCGTAATTGCGCGCTGCGCACGGCTGCAAGGTGAGCATGTCGTATTGCTGGCACCAGACGGTGCGGCGGCCGTCGACGGTGATTTGGGCGGCGAGCAGGCAGGCGAGACCGCGCTCGACGGCGGCGGCCGTTCGCACGCGCAGATCCGCGCCGACGAAGGCGAATTCGTTTCCTCCGGTGGATAGATCGTGGAGAAACGAGAGCACGTTGGTCATGGCGCTGTCGTTGAAGGTGACGGCGTCGTGATAACCGCCGACGAGCGGGAAGACCTGCGGCCAGCCGCCGTTGGGATATTGGGACGCGAGCAGACATTCGACGCCGCGGCCGAACGAGTTAAGCCAGGCGGCAGCGTGCGGAGCGGACGAGTTCGCCGTGATGACCTTGGCGAGGAATCGGATTTCGGTGATGGTGGCGTCGTTGTCGATCGTCCCAAAATAGCCGATCTCGTAGCCGTAGCGCTCGCCACGCCGGCGCGGGGCCGCGGTCATGTTCGTATTCTTGTTCCATCCGCCGGAGGGCGGTTGGAACGTGACGAGGTTGTCCGCGATCGTGGCGGCTTCGACGCTGGACCACCAGGCGGCCGGGCGTCGGAGCGAAGGGGGATGTCCGTTGGGTGGGCGGAGCGGGGTGGTGAGGCCGGCGGCCTTCAGTTCGGCGTTGAAGGATGCGAGATCGGCGTCACTCAAGCGACGCGATCGTTCGAAGTAAGCCTGCCAGGCGGGACGTTGGTCCGCGGGGAGAGCGGCGATGCGGGCCGCGGTGAGCGGGGACGAGGGTGGGTTGGTGCCGATGACCGCGGCAGTGAGAGCGCTCTGACCAACGAGGAGGGCGGCGACAAGAAGCAGATGGGAGCGCATGCGGTGACGATGTGAACCTGAGACGCGGGGCGTGGCGCACGGTTGCGGGGCGGGTGGAGATTTTGCCGCCGCGTCCTTTTGGGTGCAATCGTGAGTCCTTCGCCGTGCAACGACTCGTGGTTCGGAACGCGACCAGCGCTCGGGAAACCGGGTTGGTCGACATCCGGTCAATCTCATCCGCGAGATTTGACCTCGCGAAAAACTCTGTTTTTCCCTCTCGTGAGGAGCGTGACGATGCATGCCGGCCATCCCGATTTGGAGCAAACGTCCGGCTCGCCTTTTGGGGCCCTGATTTTCCGGTGTTTCCTTCTCGGGGTTTGCGCCGTGCTCGTACTCGGCACCGCGGCACGGGGACAACGGGCCGCGTTTCCGGAGTTTGTCCGTCCGTCTGGCACCGCCCTGGGCAGTGTTTCCTCGAACGGTGTCACCCTGGCGAGGAGCCAGTCGGGTTTGGTTCCCGGTGCGATGGGGCCGTCGGCGCTTGTCGGCGGAGAGATCTATTCGACCGACTTCGAGTCGTTTCCCGTCGGCGCCAATCAACTCGGAGGGCGGGACGGATGGCTGGTTTCAAACAACACCGCCGGCGTGACCGGAATTGTCGATTTCAGTCCCACCAGTCCACGGGCGGCATTTATCGGCCTTGGGTCCACGTCAGGGACCGCCGTGTTTGCCTGGCGCCCTGTCAACTATGACCCGGTCGCAGCGGGGACGCCGGTGATCCGATTCAGCGTCGATTTGCAGATTTTAGATTCATCCAACGGGATCCGCGATGATTTCATTTTCTTCATCTTCAACTCACAAGGCCAGGTCTTGGGTGGGATTGATTTCTTCAACGACAACCAGCGCGTGTACCGCTATGACGGAACGGCGCTTCAGGACGTGGGAGCGTTTTCCCGCAACAAGCCTTATGCCCTGTCTGCAACGATCGATTTTTCCTCCAACCGCTGGTCGGCGACGCTGAACGGGGCGTCCATTTTTACCGATCAACCACTCACCGTCACGGGGCGAGCCTTGACGCTCGGTGACATCGACGCGGCATGGTTTATCGCCACCAGCGGTTCGCCGGGAAACAACCGGATGGTGTTCGACAACTACCGGATTTCGGTGGTTCAACCCTACGCTCCACCGACATTCAGCCAGCAGCCCGAGGATCAGACGGTGGGGATTGGTCAGCGAGCGACGTTTACAACCGTGGTGTCCGGTATTCCGGCTCCAACAATATTCTGGGAGGTTGGATCGGACGGTGGAGCGGGGGCGTCAACGGTTGAAAACGGAACAGTCTACAGCGGGGCCTTCACCAACGCGTTGAGTATCGTGAGCCCGACGTTGGCCATGAGCGGAGCCCGCTATCGGTGTTTGGCGTACAACGTTATCGGGCAAATTGTGGTTTCAAATTGGGTTGCGCTCCGGGTCACGTTACCCGCGGGAGTCGTGGCGGTGGTGCCCGGCGTCTGGCATACGCTGATGTTGGGTGGCGACGGGGCGTTGTGGGCGACGGGCCGCGCAGACTTTGGTGCACCTGGCGCGGGCACGTCGCTTTGGAGTAATTCCCCGGTTCGCGTCGCCGACGATGTGATAGCGATGGCGGCCGGCTTTTCGGACATGCTGTTCTTAAAATCGGATCGTTCACTGTGGGGCGCAGGAGCGAATAATTTCGGACAGCTGGGGGATGGCACATTGCTCACGCGGCTGAGCCCGGTTCAGGTGGCATCAGATGTGGTCGCCATCGCCGCAGGGGAACGGCACAGCTTGTTCGTCAGAGCCGATGGCTCCCTCTGGGGCATGGGTGACAACTCGACCGGTCAGCTCGGGGACGGAACACGGGTTTCCCGGAGCGCCCCGGTGCAAATCGCCACCAATGTCGTCGCGGTCGCGGCCGGCGCCAGCCACAGTGCATTCATCAAGTCGGATCGAACGCTGTGGTCAATGGGCGCCAACGCCCACGGTCAGGTTGGTGACGGTTCGGGGGGCGATCAATTGACGCCGGTGCAGGTGGCGTCAGGCGTCGCCGAACTTGCCGCTGGCACCTACCATACTTGTTTTCTTAAATCGAATTCGGAGCTGTGGGGAATGGGTTACAATCAATGGGGGACGCTGGGGGACTCGACGCTCTTGGATCGATCGACCCCCATTCGAATCGCAGCGGGGGTGGTGGCATTTGCCGCTGGTTATCAGCAGACGCTTTATGCCAGGGCCGACGGGATTCTGTGGGGAATGGGAGGTACCGGAAGCGGGGAACTGGGTCTTGGCTTGCATCCGTCCGTCGAACCCAACCCGCAACAAATCACGACGGACGTTGTCGCTTTTACCGCCGGGTCCGCCGAGAGTTTTTTCATCAGACGGGATGGCAGTCTCTGGGGAATGGGCGCCAATTCATTCGGCCAATTGGGCTATAGAATCTATTCGGATCAGACCACGCCCGTGTGGATTACGGCCGGCCCGGTTGCGATCCCGCCGCCCCCGACCGGGATCGAGGCGACGGATGGCACGATTCTGGGAAAGGTCCGTTTGTCGTGGAATCCGGTGCTCGGCGCTACGCGTTATGAGATTTGGCGGAGCACGGCGAATTCCCCGGCGGGGGCTTCGGTCATCGCCTCAAACGTTACGACGGCGCTTTATTGGGACCTGAGCGCCGAGCCGGCGACGAATTACTATTATTGGATCAAGGCGGCGAATCATGCCGGGACCAGTGGTTTCAGCGCGGCGGATGCGGGAGCGCGATTGTTGGAGGTTGCGCCGACGTTTACGATTCAACCGCAGAATCAGGTCGGGGGTGCCGGGCAAAGCGCGGTGTTCCGTGCGGCCGCCACCGGCTCTCCGGTGCCATCGTATCAGTGGTTGCGGCAGGCCGCAGGCACGACCGGCTTCGTCGCCCTGGCCAACACCGGTACCTACAACGGGGTGACCACCGATACCTTGACCGTCGCCAACCCGGCGTCGGTCATGAATGGCGATCAGTTTCAGTGCTCGGCGGACAATGGGGTGGGGTCACCTGCGGGCACCGGGAGCGCCACTCTCTTCGTCGAACAGGCGCCGACCATTTCGAGCGCGAATCGGACGAACTTTGCGGTGGGATTGCCCGGTCGATTTGTCATCACCGCCGCTGCGTTTCCTGCGCCGACCTTCAGTATTTCCGGCGGAACGCTTCCGTCGTGGCTGACCCTGGACACGACCAACGGTGTACTCTCCGGCACTCCGCCGGACGCGGGCGCGGCACCGTTCAGCTTCATCGTCTCCGCGGGGAATGGAATCTCCCCGGTTGCGTCGCAGGCCTTCACGCTTGGCGTTTTGATGACCTGGCATCTGGCGGACGCCTTGCCGATCGACGGGCAGATTTCCCAGGCCGAGTTGCTGCGCGTCATTGAGATTTATAATGTCCGCCACGGCACCGTACGCACAGGGCGTTACGCCGTGGCGAGCGGAGTATCGACGGACGGTTTTGCGGTTGATCCTGCCACGCCGAACATCACCGGTGCGGCGCTCGCCCGTTACCATACGGCGGACACGAATCGCGATGGGAAGATCTCGCTGACCGAGCTCTCGCGGGTGATCGAGCTCTACAACACCCGCGTGGGCGCGATCCGGACCGGGCACTACCACGCCCAGTCCGGTACCGAAGACGGCTTCGCACCGGGGCCGTGAATGGTTCCGCCGCGGCTACTTTCCCAGCGTCGCGATCCACTCAGCGAGCACCCGCACGCCGTCGGGGTCTCCGGCGCGCGTGCCCACGGGTGGCATCTGGCCGGGGCCGCGGATGGCGATGCGTGGAATCACGACGCTGCGTCCGGCGGCGCCCGGGGCGATCACGCGTGCGTTCGGCAGGCCGAAATCACCGTGCTGTGGGGGTTCGTCGATGGCGCGCATCCGCTCCAGGGGCATGAGCCAGTCGAAGTTCATCGCGCTGTTGCCGCCGCCGTTGAGCGTGTGGCAATGCGCGCAATTGACCGCGAGGTAGCTGCGCGCGCGTTCCTCCGGAGTCGCCTGCGGGTCGTTCGCCGCGGAGAATTTGCGCAGGCGATTCGGGGAGCGCGGCAGCAGCGATGAGGCGACCGCGGTGCGTTGTTCCGGCTGATCCGGGGCGCGCGCGAAGCGGCCGCCGCCCTCGCCACCGCGCCGGCCGCGAGGCGGCGGCGGCTCGGTGCGGACGAGTCCGAGGCGCTCCCACCGCGCGAGTTGATCGCCGTGGTTGAGTTGGGATTCGTGCAGTGAGAGCGAGAAATTCGCCTCGCGCGAATGACACATCATGCACTCCGCGCGACTGGGAATCCGCCACGGACGCTCGTCGGCGAGCTTGATGTCGGCACCGGCTTTGTCGGCGAGTTCGGCGTCCGTCTGCGCTGCGTTCCATACATAGGTGTAACCGGCGAAATCATTTTGCTGCTTCACGATCACGCGTGTTTCGATCCGCTTTCCTCCGAAGGAGAGCGTTTGAGCCAGCACGGCGCCGTCGGGGAGTTGCCACGACTTGCTCGGGCGATATTGCAACGCCTCGTTCCCTGGCAGCGCGAGGTGGTGCACCGCGGTGGCACCGTCGTGCCAGCCGGGAACGTTGACGTCGTAGGGCAACACGCCGGGGAGCGGTGTCAACTTGGCCACGTCGGAGAAAAGTCCTGCGCCGCTCAGGCGTCGCGGAAATTCCGGCAGCGGACCGGTCGGAGGAGGCTCCCGTTCGAGTCGGTGGATCGCACCGCCGCCCACCGGGCCAAATTGGTTTTCAATGCCGTAGTCGACGAGCAGCAATTCACCGTCGGGGTCCGCGGTGATGTGAGTGAGGGAGAAGGGCGTGTCGACGAGTTCGCGCGTCCATTCCAATTGCTTGCCGTCGTGTTTCGCGGCCCAGACGCGACCGGTGCCGAAGTCGCCGAAAATGTAGGCGCCGACGAGTTCAGGGAAGATTTTCCCGCGGTAAACGATGCCGCCGGTCAGCGAACGAAACTCCGCGTGGGAAAATTCAAGCGTGGGGAACGTGACGGGGTGCGGGCCTAGCTTGCGGTTCTTGGCGAAGAGGTGCGCGCCTTCGTAGACGCCCCAACCGTAGTTGGCGCCGCGCTGCACCAGACGGGCATACTCCCAGGCGTCCTGCCCGTTTTCTCCCGACCAGAGCTGCCCGCTGGTCGGGTCGTAGGTGAGCCGCCACGGGTTGCGCAGGCCGTAGGCCCAGGTCTCGGGCGCGAAGCGCTTGTCGTCGACGAAGGGATTGTCCGGCGGCACGGAGTAGAGTTTGCCGGCGGCCGGATGATCGACGTCGATGCGCAGGATCTTCGCGCGGAGGGTGAGCGGGTCCTGGCCGACGTTGTCGATGTCGCTATGCGATGTGCCATCGCCGCTCGTGACGAAGAGCAGTCCGTCGTTCGCAAAGGCGAGCGCGGCGCCGTTGTGCCCGTTGCTCGGCCAGCCGATCACGACGGTGCGGGTGGCGGGGTCAGGTTTGCCGTCGCGCACGACGTATCGGACAACCATGGACGACTTGGGCGGTGCGGCCCTTGGGCCGTTGCTGCCGAGGTAGACGAAGCCGTTTTCGGCAAAGCGCGGATGAAACGCGATGCTGTAGACCATGTCGTCGAGTTCGAAAAACGTTTCCGCGTCGCCGCCGTCACCGCGGGTGCTCAGGCGCCGCAGCCGCATCCGGCCCTCGCGGCCGCCTTCCTGCTCGACGAACCAAATCGAATCGCCGTTGGGCGTAGGGCAAAGGCCGACGAGCGAACGGGCGACGAGTTTCGGCCACGTGCGCGCAGTGCGATAGCCCTGCGGACCCTCGGGCGAGCCGATCAGGTGCGTGTTCTCCCAGCGTTCGCGGGGCAAAGTCGCGGGGCCGGCGAAGCGCACGGAAATGAATTTCGCCGCGGTGTCGCCGTCGGCGCGCGCCGGCCGCAGACTCCAGGATTCGCCAGGGGCCGGGCGGCCACCGGTGGCGGACAGATCAGACCAAGGGATGCGCCCTTCGACGGACCAGGCGGCGGAGCGGGTCTTGGTCGCGGCGGTGCGGACGTTGACCTTCGCCTCGACCTGAAACTCCCCGCGGCGGAACGAGGTGCGTTCCTGCGGCGTTCCGGGCTCGGGAAAGAAAACGGTTCTAACGGTGCCGGCGGGATTCAGCGCGACGACGTAGTAGCCCTTGTGCGCCTCGGACGGTCGGAGAAAGAGCGCGAAGAGATCGGTGCCCGATGGGGACAAGTCATGCGCGTCCACCTCGGCGGAGAAATAGAGCGACTCGCGATCCCAGAGCAGGCGAGTGCGCGCTCCGTCGGTCGTGGCGGTGGCCGCTGTCTGCCAGACGCCGTCGGTTGCTCGACCGTCGATTTGTGGCGCGATTTCGGTCCAGCGGCACTCGACCGCCGGCGGGGGTGTCGGTGCGGCCCGGAGTCCGATCGCGCCGGCCGCAGTGAAGAAGGCGATCAGGAGTGGAAGCAGGGGGCGTCGGAGCATGGAAGCAGTTCGCTGAGGTTGGGCGCCTTTAAGGTCCGGAGCCAGAAGGCATTTGATTCGGACCCGGAAAACCGCCATGACCGCCCGCGATGTCCGCCGATCCCGCCCGAGAGGTTTATTGCGCCGATGCGCTGGCGTGGATGAAGGAACGGGGGCGGATACCGGGCGTATGTGCGGTGACCTCGCTGCCCGACGTTTCCGAGGTTGGACTCGCTCTCGCGGCTTGGCGGGCGTGGTTTGTCGAGGCCGCGCGTCTCGTGATCGATGCGGTGCCGGCCGAGAGTGCGGCGCTTTTTTTTCAGTCGGACATCAAGCGCGACGGCGTGTGGATCGACAAAGGGGCGCTGGTGATGCGTGCCGCCGAGGACGCAGGCGCGCACGTGCTGTTTCACAAGATCGTCTGCCGTCGCCCGCCGGGGATGCTGACGCTGGGGCGGCCGGGCTTCACGCATCTGATTGCGGTTTCGCGCGCGATGAAGTGTCCCGATGTGCTGCCCATTCCCGACGTGATCGTGGACGCTGGACGGCAATTGTGGGTGCGCGCGATGGGCGTGCGGGCCGCGGCGCACGCGGTGCGTTTCGCCCGCGATCAGGTGAAGGCAACGACGGTCCTCGATCCGTTTTGCGGGGTGGGAACGGTGCTCGCGGCGGCCAACCGCCTGGGGCTCGCGGCGATTGGAGTCGAGAAGGCCAGAAAACGCTGCGAGATCGCGCGCAAGATGACGGTGGCTGCGGGCGATCTGTGACCAGGCGCTCCTTCCGGTTCGCGTCCCAACGCCAGCCGGGTTGACCGGAAGTTATTCGGTCTTCGCCGCGGGAGCGGGCGCCGGAGCCGGCGGCAGTGGCTTGCGGGGGATTTTGGCGTCACGCATCGCAGTCTGGTAGACGAACGTGGCCATAATCACCGCGGCCTGTTTCAGGTCTTCGACCTGGGTGCGATCGAAGACGTCCATGTTGCCGTGATGCGTGCGCGTCTGGTACTCGAGTTCGTCCTGGATGAATTGAAAGCCGGGCAAACCGATCGTGTCGAAGGAGAGGTGGTCCGTTCCGGTGGTGAACGCGAGCGAGACCGTCTCCGCCCCGAGGTCCTTGAAGGGCTTCAGCCAGTCGCGGAAAATCGATCGCGCGGCCTCGTTTTCTTGGAGGTAAATGCCGCGGATTTTTCCGCTGCCGTTATCCAGATTGAAGTAGGCCGAAAGCCGGTCGTAGGCCGGCTTCTTGTCGACGGCGCTGGCCATGCCTCGCGGGACGAGGGGCGATTCGGGTTCGTCGCGCGGCGGTGTGCCCTGAGGCGTTTGGGGAGTGCCGAAGTGCTCCGTTACATACGCCTTCGAGCCGAGGAGGCCCTGCTCCTCGCCGGTCCAGAGGGCGGCGCGGATGGTGCGGCGCGGCTTCAGGCCGAGGGTTTGGAGGATGCGCACGGCTTCCATCACGACCACGGAGCCGGCCGCGTTGTCGGTCGCGCCCGTGCCGCTATGCCACGAGTCGAGGTGCGCGCCGAGCATCACGAGTTCGTCGGCCAGATCGGTGCCGGGAATTTCCGCGAGCGTATTGGCGGGCATGAGATCGTCCGTGTGATAGTCGGCCTGCAATTCCACCACGGCGCGGAGTGGTTCGTCGGCCTGGGCGAGGCGGACGAGCCGGTTGTAGTGTTCCGTCGCCACGGTGATCTGGGGAATGATCGGCGGACAGTCTGTTTTCCACGGTGAAACACCCCGGACCGGCGCAGGAACTGCCGGCGTGCCGGACTTGGATTTCTTCGTCGGAGTGGTTTTCGGAGTCGGAGCTTTTCCGGCGGGGAGAGGCGGGTAGACGGTGGCGGCCGCAGTGAAGAGATTCCCCGCCTCACCGAGGCGACTGGCCTGCAGGAGAACGGCGACGCCTTCCTCGGTGTAAAAACGATATTTTCGCGGCAGCAGGGCGGCGGCCGCGCGGCCCTCGGGCGTCGCAAGCGGGTTGGGCGTCGCGGCGCGGCCCGACGTGCCTGGGCCGGCGTTGGCGAGAGCGAGCAGGTTGGCCTCCGTGCGCCGCGTGGCCAGCGGCTCAAAGCGCATCTTTATTTCCTGAATCGAACCGTCGAGGACGATCTTGCCCCGGAGTTTGCCGCGAAATTTTTCGAAGTCCTCCGGTTTCTTGATGTCGACGTAGACGATCTCGGCTTCGAGTGGCTGCGCTCCGACGCTCGGCGACCAGGCTTTGGGGAATGCGATCAACGGAATCGACTGAGGCGCGATCACCTGCGCGGAAAATCGGCGCAGCGTCCAGCCGCGGCCAAACGGGCCCCAGGCTTCGAGCCGGGCGTTGCTCAGGCCCCACGCCGAAAACTGATCGCGCGTCCATTCGTTGGCGCGGCGCAGCCCGGGTGAGCCGGTGAGACGCGGCCCGATGATGTCGGTCAGGTGGCTGAGCGTCGCCGGCAATTGCGAACGATTCAGGCCCTCGTCGCGGATACGAGCGACGGGGTCGTTGGCCGTTTCACCGGCGGGAGCCGCTTTCGCCGCCTCTTGGGCAGTCAGCTGATTTGCGAGGCACGCACAGAAAAAAAGCAGGGCCGGAAGAACGCGAGGGGAGAGGTTCACGAGCCGAGAATCCGGCGCCCTCGGTAGGTCGCAACCCGAAAGACTTCCATCAAGGCCCGGGTGTCCCATCCGATCAGGGTTTCGCATTCGCTCCCGGAACTTCGGAAAGCATCGGCAGAGCAACCAATTCCGTCGTCGGAGATCGCCCCTTGCCGCCGTAATCCAAGAACAACGCGACGTGGTGCCGACGGTGGGGCTGACGATGAAATTCGGGCCGAACTAATGCGGGTCCGCGGTCCGTCTACTGGACAACCAAGATCGCTCGAATTGAGTTGAGAACCGGCCCCACCCGACGATTGTCTTCCTCAACTCCTCCGCTTAGCGGAGGATGGGGTAATTAGAAAGTAATGCCCGCCGTGTAGGGGTACACGGCGGGCTCTTTTTTTGTCCGAATTCCGTCAATTTTCGCCGCCGGCCTTGGCCTTCTTCTTTTTGCCCTTTGCGGGGCTGTTGCTCTCGGCGGGATAGGGCTTCACGTGAGCGCGCAACGCCCAGGCCTCCCAGGCGGCAGCGAGTTCCTGAGTGCGAGCCGGCTCGGTGGCGGCGAGGTTGCGCAATTCGGTGCGATCGGTGGTGAGATTATAGAGTTCCCACGGCCCGGTCCGGCCCAGACGGACGAGTTTCCATTCGCCGATGCGAACGGCGGCGTTGCCCTCATGCTCCCAGAAGAGCGGACGGGGCGACGCGGAGAGAGCGAGACCTGGAGACTGGAAGGCCGGTCGCAGGCTTGCGCCTTCCATGGGCTGGATGGATTTGCCGTTGAAGGTGGACGGATATTTTGCGCCGCCCACGTCGGTGACGGTGGCCATGATGTCGATGAGGTGGGCTGGCTGGCTCCGTAATTCGCCCTTGGCACGGATTGCGGCGGGCCAATGGGCGATCAGCGGCGAGGCAATACCGCCTTCGTGATTGTAGTGCTTGAAGCGGCGGAACGGCGTGTTCTCGAGATTTGCCCACGACTCACCGCAATACCAATTCGACGTCGCCTCGGTCGGGTCGCCTTCCGAGCGGCCGTTCGGTCCGCTCTCCGCGTTGCCCCCATTGTCGCTCATGAAGAGGATGAGCGTGTTATCCAATTCTCCCCGCTGCCGCAGTCCGTCGACGAGCCGGCCGACGGCGAGATCCATGTGGTATACGCACGCGGCGTAGACGGCCATGAGGTGATCGAAGCGATCCTTGTCACCCTCGGACAGCTTGTCCCACGCGGTCACCGCGTCGGAGCGCGGTGAGAGCGCCCACGCGGGATCGATGAAACCGAGTTCCTTCTGGCGTGCGTACCGCTCCGCGCGAAGCTTGTCCCAGCCCATTTTGTAACGACCGCGGAATTTCGCAATGTCCTCGGCCGGAGCCTGGAGCGGAAAATGCGGCGCGTTGTGCGCCAGATAGAGGAAGAAAGGTTTCTTCGCGGCCCGCGCTTCGTCGATGAACTTGAGGCCGAAGTCCGTCCAAAGATCGGTCGAATACCAATTTTTCGGGAGGCGTTTGTCATTGTTGGCAAGTTCCTCGCCGTTGAGGAAGAGTTTCGCCCGGGGAGAGCCGCCCTGATAAAAACCGCCGGCGGGAGCGTTGAGGCTGCGGTCGAAACCGCGTTTCCACGGCACGACGCCGTGCTCCTGGCCGACGTGCCACTTGCCGGTCATCGCCGTGAAGTAACCCGCCGGACGCAGCACCTCAGCCATCGTCACGCACGAGTCGTTGAGCTGACCTCGGTAACCAGGGTTTTGTGCGCCCTGGTCGTTGACCATGTGGCCGATGCCCGCCTGGTGGGAGTAGAGCCCGGTCAGGAGGCTCGCGCGTGTCGGGCAGCAGCGACCGGTGTTGTAGAATTGCGTGAAACGCAGGCCGCCGGCGGCCAGTCGATCGAGGTTGGGGGTTGGAATCTCGCTGCCGTAGCAACCGAGATCGGCCACGCCCATGTCGTCGACGAGGATGACGATGATGTTGGGTTTGGCGGTGGGTGCATCGGCGGCGTGGAGTGCCTCCAGCGGTGCGAGGCCGAGCGCGAACAGGGTCAGGGCGAACCGGAGGGTTTTCATGAAGATGAGTCGAGCGAAGGTGCTGCTGTGGGCGCGAGGGAGGACTATTGATTTTTCTTTTTCCGGGCCGGCTTCGCATTGCCCGGCGCGGCGTTCGCTTCGGAGGGCACTCCGACGATGTCCCGGATGCTGCGCTTTCCCTGCACCCAGCCGGCCGTCGCCTGGGCTTTCAGGTCGTCGGCGAGTTTCCGGTGCTGGGGATCGGTAACCAAATTCGTCTCCTCCAGGGGATCATTTTCCAAATCGTAGAGAAACTCCTCCCCATTGGTGTAGAAGAAATATTTCCAGCGCGCGGTGCGAATCATGCGTCCGGCGAAATTTCCCCGGTAATTTTCCGAGAGCGCAATGCGGCTCGCTCCGTTGTCCGTCCCCTGCAGCACGGGCAGCAGACTGCTCCCTTCGAGGCCGGCGGGTTTCGGCAGGCCGCAGAGATCGGCGAGGGTGGGGAGGACGTCCATGTTCATCGCAGGCGTGCGCACAACCTTGCCCTGCGGCAGGGCGCGCGGGAACGACCAGATGAACGGAATCGTGGCTGAGCCGTCGTAGAAACTGTTTTTGTACCAGATGCCGCGGTCACCGAGCATCTCGCCGTGGTCCGCGGTGTAGACGATGATCGTCTTTTCGCGGAGCCCCAGCTCGTCCAGCTTCTTCAGAATGCGGCCGAACTCATCGTCCACGTAGGTGACCATGCCATAGTAGATCGCCTTGGTCCGCATGATTTCCTCCGGCGTGGCGCCGGCGTGGTTGTATTTCTCCCGCTCCTCTTTCGAGAGCGAAGGCAACTCGGCGATCAGTTTGGGTGAGGTGCGCGGCGGGCTGACCTTGCCCCGGTACATGTCGTAGTACTTCTGCTGGATCGTGAAGGGGAAATGCGGCTTCACGAAGGAAACGCCGAGGAAGAATTTCCGCGCCTTGTTTTGCTCGAGAAACGCGAGGGCCTCGCCGGCGGTGGCGTGTTCGGCGTTTTTTTCCACCGGCCACGTCGAGATCTGCGAGTCCTGGGGCAGGCGGCTCATGCTTTCGTCCCGCTCCTGCTTGGCGGCTTTTTTGTTGGCCGCGCCTCCACCGTTCGTGGGGAAACGCGGGTCGCCCCAATGCGTCTTGCCGAACCATGCCGCCTGATAGCCGGCGTGGACAAACAGGTCCGCCAGCGTGGTGATGTTTTGGTACTTCTGATTGGCCGTGTTGCCAAAGGTATTGAGGTTCGACGGCATCCGGCCGCTCACCAGCGCCACCCGGGAGGGGACGCAAATCGGGTTCTGGCAATACGCCGCCGTGAACCGCACGCCGGTGGCGGCCAGTGAGTCGAGCGTCGGGGTCTTGACCAACGGGTCGCCGTACGCCCCGATCACCCGGGGATTGTGCTCGTCGCTCATCAACAGGAGCACGTTGTAGCCTCCGGTGCTGTCCGCCGCGCCGAGAGAAAGGCGGGCGCAAACCAGCAGGAGCGCGGCAGTGGTCAGCAAACGGACGGTGGGTAATCTCATGGAAGAGGGTATGACGGAGCGGCGCGCAATGGGTTACTCTCGCCGCGGTTGATCGCGGGGCGCAGATCCCATCGGATTTACCCCTACGTTGCAGCGGGTGCGCCAGGGTGAACACGCAAAAAACCGTCCACACCTCGCGATGTGGACGGTCGGCGCGCCGAAACTCGGAGGCGCGTGGGGAGCGTCGGACGCTCAGAGCGCGTCGAGGAAGTCCAGCAATTGCCGCCGCTCCGTCGCACTGAGCAACGTATAGCGATCGCGGGAATCGCGGGCCTCGCCGTCGTGTGCCCGGACCGCGTCGTCGATCGTCCGCGCCCGGCCGTCGTGCAGCCAGAGGGGGCGGACGCTTACCCCCCAAAGCGGCGCGGTGCGCATCTCCCTCGGGCCGGCGGTCCCCTGCGCGATGCCGTCTCCCAGTGAATCCATGTCGTGCAGCAGGAGGTCAGAGTAGAGATTCACCGTCTTGCCGCTCAGCGCGGCGATGGCGCTGCGCCCCGTGGTCATCGTCGGCGTATGGCACGCCGCGCAGTCCAGGGTGGCGAAGAACCTCTGTCCCGCGAGCGCGCTGGCGGACAACCCGTTTTGCGGCGGCGGTGCCAGCAGGCGCATGTAGTCGGCGGCACGGTCGACGTCGCCCTTGCCGTCGGCAGGATCGATTTTGTCCTCCGGATCACTGGTCGTCTTGAAACGGGCGAGGAGCGCGGCGTTGCCGTTTGGGGCATTTTCCGTGGGGAAAAACCGATTCGTGATTCCCATCTCGTTGCGGTACGCGTCGGCGGAGAATGCCAACAGCGTCGCCTGCTGCGCCTTCCATCCGAAGCGGCCGACGCGATTTTGTCCGCTGACCACATCGGTCACGATCGAGACCTTGCCGGTGATACCACGCGGCTTCGGCCGCAGGAGCCCGGCAGTGATCGTGTTGTCCGGGATCGCCTCGATCAGTCCGGCGCCGAACAGCGGAGTCGTGATCCGGCGCGCCACGGTGTTGGCAACGGCCGGTACGGTTTCGCGCACGGCGGGATTGATCGAGCGCGCCTGGAGGAGCGAGCCGCCGAGGGACTCGAGCGGGTCAAACACCCCGTCGGTCGTGCGGCCGAAGCGCGTCACGGTGCTGCGGCCCGCGCCGCCGGTGCCGCCGGCGTTGTGGCAGGCGACACACGACACGTCGTTGAAGATCGGACCCAGGCCGGTTGCTGGTGTCTCCACGTGACGGAACTCCTCCTGACCGTCGGCGAACTGCACAGCCTCCTCGAACGTCAATCCCGGCAGCGGCTCGCTGAGATTCTGCGGGGATTGGGGGCGGACTGGATTCGGCGTGGGTGCGATTGGCTGGGGAGGAGTCGGCGCCTGGGGCGCGGCGGGCGTCGCGGGCGGGGTGGTGGCGGGCGGGCGGTTTTGTGCCCCGGGAGCGGGCGCCTGCCGGGCGGGTGGTTGTTGGGCGAACACCGAACTGATGCCGAGCATCAGGCAATACAGCGCTGGGCGACGATGCAGGTGGAGCAGGTTGGATTTCATAGGGCGACCTGGGTGTGGCGGGGAATCGCCACCGGTCGGGACGCAGTCTGCCTGCCCCGCGTTAAGCCAATATTTTGGCGGCGCGCAGATTTGTTAAGCGCGTGTGCAAAAATTAATTCCCACTTTCGTTTGGAAGGAGAGTGTAGTTCCAATCAGGGAGCACAGCGTGTCGATAAAGGCTGATGTCGTCGACTTGCTCCGGGGAGAGCTTGATGCCGGTCTGGTAACGCTTGGGGTTCAGGT
>CANJIU010000110.1 GCA_947474365.1 Opitutia bacterium
AGAAAGCCGTGCGACTCTTCGAGCTGGACCGCTGGATGCCTTCACTTTCTTCAACTATGAATATGCCCTCATCAGCTCAGAGGAGAACTGCACCTGTAAATGGTCAAAAGATGCGAAAGTAGGGCTAGACATCGGCGGAAACTTCAATCTCCGGGGCTTCACCTCGACCTACCAACTGCGCGACGGGTTCTTCCGCCTCGGTCGCTACGGCTCGAGCAACGTCGACCGCATCGAGATCATCAAAGGATCCAACGCCGCCATCTACGGGCGCACCTCGCCCGGCGGCATGATCAACATGATCTCCAAGTCCCCGCGCGACCGGCAGAACGAGAAAATTAGCTACAATTACGGCGACTACGGTACCCAGCGCATCACACTTGAGGCCACCGGGCCGGTGCCGGTTCAGGGGCTGGGCAAGACCTCGTACATCGTCACGGGGAGCCAGTACCAGCGCGACTTTGGCCAGGAATACGCGCGCAACCGGAACCTCGAATACTACGGCGCGATCAAGCACACGTTTGAAAACGGCGGCAATCTCCTCCTCTCCGCCGAGTACCTGCTGCAGATCCGCCATTCGCCGAACAACGCCGCGCCACTGATCAATGACCAAAAGGGCACCGCCGCCACGACGGACGACGAAATCGTCGGCTATGCCAAAGGCCTCGCGAAATACAATCCCTTCGGCCCGAACAGCGAGCTCACCCGTGGCGGCAGCAGCTTCACCGCGAACTACGACAAGCGCCTGAACGAAATCTGGAGCGTCCGCGGTTCGACGAATTACTACCGCATGCGCCGTTGGGATTATAACTCTAACAACGGCTGGCCGACGGTGAACATCAACCCCGCCGTGGCCACCAATCCGATCACCGTGGTACGCGGCGCGATCCCGAGCAAGGGGCAGATCATCGAAGACGGCGGCGGCGTCCAGGGCGACGTCCTCGCCCACTACTGGATGAACAATCACACCATCGAGAACCGCACGCTCTTTGCCGCCGACTTGAACGACTACTACCGGTGGGATCCGACGCGCAGCTATGCCGCCGCCACCAATCCGGACCTTGTCGCGTGGAGCACAGCGGTCCGCACCGTCACGCTCGACCCGAAGACCCTGGAGCCGATCAGCCCGATCAATTATTTCCCGAAGTGGTTCGACGGCTCCCAGGGCGTATCGACGCGCATCCGCAAGCAACGCGTGACGGTCGCCGGCGGCCTGCTCCGCCAGCAGACCGCCCTGTTCGACGGCCGCCTGCTCGCGTATGTCGGCGGCCGCTACGATGGCGTTCGTTTCCGCCACCGCGATTTCACCGCCCCGCCGGCCGGATACCTTCCCGGGCAGATGCTCGACAAGAAGATGAACTCCGGGATCAAACCCAACTTCGGCATCAACTACAAGGTGACTTCTAATTTGCGGTTTTTCGCCAATTACAGCGAAAGCTACTTCGTCCCGCAGTCCGACGCCACTCCGACGGTGGCCCTGCCCGACTACGTCGCCGAAACCGCCGAGGGCTACGATTATGGCTTCAAGGGGGCGTTCCTCAACGATCGGCTGAACTTCACCGTCAGCGGCTTTTACGCCACCCGCCACAATGTCTCCGTCAACGACTCCGTGGAAACGCCTCCGGGCTCGGGCATCTATGTCAACACGACGCGTCGCGACGGCGACCAGCTCGTGCGCGGGTACGAAATCGATTTGAATTACAGCATCAGCAACGAATTCAACGTCGGTGGCAGCTGGGGCCACGTTTATTCGATTTACAGTGATTTCGGCACGCAATTTCCCGAAGCGGTCGGTCGTCGGGTGACCGGAATCGCCCCCGAGAATGGTGGCGCGTACCTGAAGTACTCTCCGTCGAACGCAACCCTGCGCGGCTTCTCCGCCAATCTGGGCGTGACGTACATGGCGTCTGTTCCCACGGAGCAGCCCAACGCCGGCGACACCACGGCCCGGGTCAACGGCGTGGTCGTCGTCACCCGTTCCACGAACCAATGGCGCTTGCGCATGCCTTCCTACACCCAATGGAATTTCGGTGTTCGCTACAAGTTGCCCGGCGGAACATCGCGCCTCGACCACACCCTCGCGATCAACGTCAACAATCTGTTCGACGTCGAATTCATGCGGGCCAACAAGCTCTGGGGTGACGGTCGTTCGATCTTCTTCACCTACTCCCTGAATCACAGCGGCGGGCGGCATTGACCGCAACCGGCTGCGGCCGGGTACGAACAACGCCTTGGCTAAACCGCCGGCCCGATGCCGGCGGTTTTTGCGTAGGCAATCCTACGCCGGTCCGACAAGGAGACCGGGGGTTTTCCCCTACAGTAACCCTTGCCTGCAGTGATCCCCTAGAACAGCATTTTTGCCAGTCTCGCAGTGGAGACCCCATGGCAAATCCCCGGGTATCTTTCAGGTGTGAACCGCGCCGCGTTATTGCGGCGGAAGCTTGTCGTGCCGCCTTCGTGGCTCGAAACCAGTGGTTCGTCGTTTCTCCCGCGGTCTGAACCGCATTCCCTCGCGCCACGCCTCGAGATGCTTTTCGAAAATCGAGTTCAACGGGCTTGGCGAACCGCCGCGCTGGGTTGCCTGATTTTCATTGTCGCGCGGCTTGAACTTCGCGCCGCCGCCACGCCCATTTTGTGGCTCAGCACCGGCGGCAGCGATTTCGCCACGGATGCCAATTGGACGGGGGGCAGTGCGCCATCGGACAACCTGACCTCCCATATCGCGTCATTCGGAACCATCGGCAACCTGGCGCCAAACCTCGCCGCCAACCGCAGCGTGGCCGGCGTCACGTTTGCCAGCACCGCGGGCGCGTTCACTTTCTCCGGAACGGGCGGCGCAAGTCTCACCCTCGGGGCGAGCGGTATTTCGCAACAGGACAACTCCACCCAAACCCTCGACGCCAGTCTCGCGCTGGCCCTCGGGGCGGCTGCGTCGTTTACCACCACCAGCACGGGTGCGCTCACGATCAACAGTGCCGTCGACAACGGGGGCAACCTGCTCACGCTCACGTCATCGAGCACGGGAACAGGGTCCATTGCCGGGGTGGTCAGCGGAATCGGCGGGTTGACCAAGAGTGGCGCCAACACGTGGACGCTCTCTGGTTCGAACTCGTACACCGGCGCAACGACCGTCAATGCCGGCGTGCTGGTCGTGACCTCCGTGGCCGATGGAGGCAACAACAGCGCCCTGGGCGCCTCAACGAATTCCGCCGCCAACCTGGTGATCGACGGCGGCACCCTCCGCTTCGCCGGCACGTCGGCGCAGACAACCGATCGCCTCTTCACTCTCGGCACGGCGGGCGGCACGCTCGATGGCTCCGGAACCGGGACGAATACGCTCGGAATGACCAATACCGGCAGCCTCACCCTGAGCGGCAGCGGCGCCCGCACCCTCACGCTCACGGGGACGAACACCGGGAACAACGCGCTCGCCGCGATCGTCAGCGACAACGGCGGCGCGACCGCGCTGACGAAAACCGGCGCCGGCACCTGGCTCGTGTCGGGCACCAACACGCAGACCGGCACGACCACGCTGACGCTTGGCACGCTCACCGCCGGCAACGACGCGGCCTTCGGCACCGGCACGCTGTCGTTGAACGGCGGCACGCTCACCGCGGACGCCTCCCGCTCTCTCGCCAACGCGGTCTCCCTTGATGTCAGTTCCACCATCGGTGGCACTCAAGCACTGACGTTTTCCGGCGCGCTCACCAATAATCTGGGGAACCGCACGCTCACGGTCAGCAACACCGGCGGCACCACGTTCACGAACGTGAATCTCTCGGAAGGCAACACCTCCCGCACGCTCACGGTCAGCAACACCGGCGCGGTCACGGTGGGCGGCGTGATCGCTGACGGCGGTTCGGGCGCCGGCCTGCTCACCAAGACCGGCACCGGCACCCTGACGCTCAACGGCGCCGGCACCTACACCGGCACCACCACCCTCACGGCCGGCACCCTCGCCGCTGGCAACGACAGCGCGTTTGGCGCGGGCACGCTGTCCCTCAACGGCGGCACGCTCACGGCGACCGCGACGCGTTCGCTCGACAATGCGGTTTCGCTCGACGCCAATTCCACCGTCGGCGGCACGCAGTCGCTTACGTTTACCGGCGCGCTCACGAACAATCTGGGAAATCGCACGCTCACCGTCAGCAACACCGGCGGCACGACGTTTGCCGACATCGCTCTCTCCGAGAGCAACACCGCGCGCACGCTTACCCTCAGCAACACCGGCGCCACTACCGTGAGTGGCGTCGTCGCCGATGGCGGCTCTGGCGCCGGCGCGCTGGTGAAGGCGGGCACAGGCGTTCTCACCCTCTCCGGTGCGAACACCTACACCGGCACCACCACGGTCAACGCAGGCACCCTCGCGCTCGGTTCCAGCGCGTCGCTTCCCAACACCGCCGTCACGGTCAGCGGTGCCGGTGCGGCGGCGACCCTCGATCTCGCGGGCTTCAACACCACCCTTCCCTCCTTCACGCTCGGCGGCACCAACACCGTCAGCAGCGCGACGGTTACGACCGGCGCGGGCACGCTCACTCTCGGCGGCGACGTGACTTACAGCGCCACCGCCAATCCCCTGGGCGCGACGATCGCCGGGAATCTCTCGCTCGGCGGTGCCGACCGGACGTTTGCCGTCGGCGACTCGACGACCGCCGCCAATGACCTGACGATCTCGGCCGTGATCAGCGGCGTCGGTGCCGGATTGAACAAGACGGGTGCCGGCACTCTCGTGTTGACCGGCAGCAATTCCTACGCGGGCCTCACCACGATCAGCGCCGGAGTACTGGCGACAACCCTGCTCGCCGATGGCGGCTCCAACAGCGGACTCGGGGCGTCCTCGAATGCGGCTGCGAATCTCGTGATCGATGGCGGAACGCTGCGCTTCACCGGCACTTCGCCGCAGACGACGGATCGGCTTTTCACGCTCGGACTCGGCGCTATGACGCTCGACGCCTCGGGCACGGTCGCCGCCAACACGGTCGGCTTTACCAACACCGGCAGCCTCGCCTTCAGTGGGAGCGGGGCGCGCACGTTCACGCTCACCGGCACGAACACGGGAAACAACTCGCTCGCCGCCGTGGTGAGCGACGGCGGCGGGGCCACCGCGTTGACGAAGACCGGGGCCGGCACCTGGCTTCTGTCCAACGCCAACACCTACACCGGCACGACCACGTTGACCGCTGGCACTCTCACGGCGGGAAACGACGCCGCGTTTGGCACCGGCACACTCTCGCTCAACGGCGGCACCCTCTCCAACAACGCCACGCGAACGCTCGCCAACGCCGTCTCGCTTGACGCCAATTCCACCATCGGGGGCACGCAAGCGCTCACCTTCAGCAGCGCGCTCACCAACAATCTCGGCAACCGCACCCTCACGATCAGCAACACCGGCGGAGCCACGTTCACCGACATCGCTCTCTCCGAAAGCAACACCGCCCGCACCCTCACGATCAGCAACACCGGCGCCGCCACGGTGAGCGGCGTGATTGCTGACGGCGGCTCCGGGGCCGGCGCGCTCACCAAGGCCGGTACTGGTACGCTCACCCTCTCAAGCGCCAACACCTACACCGGCACAACCACGCTGACCGCCGGCACCCTCACAGCGGGAAATGACGCCGCGTTTGGCACCGGCACACTCTCGCTCAACGGCGGCACACTCTCTGCCACCGCCACCCGAACGCTCGCCAACGCGGTGTCGCTCGACGCCAGCTCCACGGTCGGAGGTGCGCAAGCGGTCACCTTCAGCGGCGTGCTCACCAACAATCTCGGCAACCGTACGCTCACCATCAGCAACACGGGCGCGACCACGTTCACCGACATCGCCCTCTCCGAAGGCAACACGCCCCGCACCCTCACGATCAGCAACACCGGCGCGACCACCGTGACTGGCGTGATTGCCGACGGCGGCTCTGGCGCCGGGCAGCTCACGAAGGCCGGCACCGGCACACTCACGCTGTCCGGCAGCTCCAGCACCTATACGGGGGATACCTGGATTCAAGCGGGCACGCTCGCCGTCGCGAAGCTCGACGTCGTCGGGGCCAACTCGTCGCTCGGCGCCGACGGCATCATCAAGATCGGCACAGGCGTGACCGCCGGCGCACTCACGTACACTGGTTCCGGTGACACCACGAACCGCGTCGTCGACCTCGCGGGCACGACCGGCGGCGCCACGCTCTCGAACAACGGCGCTTCCGGCGCGCTGACATTTACCAGCGATTTCACCGCGTCCGGCGCTGGCGCGAAAACCCTCACGCTCTCGGGCACCAACACCGGCGCCAACACCCTCTCCGGCATCATCCCCGACTCCGGCGGTGGCAACACGGCCGTCACCAAGTCCGGTACCGGCACCTGGATCCTCTCTGGCGCCAACACCTACTCGGGCCTGACAACCGTGAGCGTCGGAGCCCTCAATCTCCAGAGCGCCGGCGCCCTCGGATCCACTACTCTAGGAACGACGATCACGTCCGGGGCCCAGCTGCAATTGCAGGGCGACATCACCATCACGGGCGAGGCCCTCACGCTGAGCGGCACCGGACTTTCCACGACCGGCGCGCTCCGCAGTATTTCCGGCAACAATACCTGGACCGGTGCGCTCACGCTCGGCGCTGCGACCCGCATTCAGTCCGACGCCGATACGCTCACCCTCTCCGGCAATGTCGGCGGTGCCAACCAGGCGCTTACGTTTGACGGTGTGGGCGACACCGCGGTTTCGGGTGTCATCGGCACAACCACCGGGACACTGACGAAACTTGGCACGGGCACCCTCACACTTTCCGGAGCCAACACCTACACCGGGGCCACAACGATCAATGCCGGTACGCTAAAGCTTGGCGCGAACAACGTCCTCGCCGACGCGTCCGCCGTCACGATCAGCGGCACCGGTCCCGGTGTCACTGCGACGCTGGCGTTGAACGGCAACTCCGACACGGTTGGCACCCTCACCTTCGGCGGTTCCACCACGACCAGCACCGCGGCAGTTACGACTGGTGCGGGCACGCTGACTCTTGGCGGCGGCGTGACGTACAGCGCCACGAACAATCCGCTCGGCGCCACCATCGCGGGCAACGTCGACCTCGGCAGCGCGACCCGCACGTTTACGGTCGGCGACTCCACCTCCACCACGACGGAAATCGCCGTGGGCGCCGTCGTGTCCGGAACCGGTGTCGGACTCACCAAGGCGGGCGCCGGCACCCTGGAACTTTCGGGCGCGAACACCTACACCGGCACGACCACCGTCACGCTCGGCACGCTGCGCGCGACCACCGAAGCCGCTGCGCTCGGCGCCGGAAATCTGCTCCTCAACGGCGGCACGCTGCAGATCGCAAACGACACCGGCCTCGCGCTCAACCGCAACACCACCCTCTCCACCGCCTCAAGCACCATCACGTCGGACCGGTTGACGTCCGGCACGGGCGTCACGCACACCCTGGGCACGCTCAACATCACGACGGCCAGCCTCACGCTCACGGCCAACGCCGGGGGGAACGTCACCGGTCCCACCGCCGGAATTGCCTTTGGCGCCACGACGCTGGGTGCTGCGGCGCCGGTTTTCAGCGTGGGCACCAATGCCACGCTTTCCCTCGGCGCGCTGAGCGACACCGGTGTCGCCCGAGTGATCTCCAAGACCGGCGCCGGCACCTTGCTCTTGAACGCCGCCTCGACCACGTGGACGACCGCCTCGAGCCTCACGATCACCAATGGGAATGTGCAGCTCGATGCCGCCAACGCGCTCGGTGCGAGCGCGCTCACCAACATCACCGTCAACAACACCGCCGGAACCACGTCGTCCTTCGACCTGAACAACGTCAACCAGTCGATCCTCGCGCTGACACTCGGCGGCACGTCGGCGTTGAGTTCCTCGGTCAACAACGTGTCCACCGGCACCGGCACGCTCACGCTCGGCGGCGGCGTCACCTACACCAAGGCGACCCTGAACGCCAATGACCCGCTGGGCTCGACCATCTCCGGCCAACTCGACCTCGGCGGGTCTGCGCGAACGTTCTCGATCGCCGATTCCACCAACGCCGCCGTCGATCTCACGGTCTCCGCCAACATTTCCGGAACCGGTGGAGGTATCACGAAGAGCGGTACGGGCACGTTGCTGCTCAGCGGCAATAATTCGTTCACCGGGGCCGCGAGCACCTCGGCGGGCATATTGCGGGCCACCACGGCTACTTCTCTCGGCGCCGGCACCCTCACCCTCGGCGGCGGCACGCTTGAACTCGCCGGAAACACCGCGACCAACTTCGGCCGCAATACCACGCTCACGGCCGCCACGACAATCAAAGTCGACACGATCGCGTCCAATCCCGGCGTCACCCACACCCTCGGCAACCTCACGACCGGCACGTTTGCCCTCAACGTCCAACCTGGCGTCAACGTCACCACCAACAGCGACTACGGCCTCGTCTTTGGCGCAACCACCCTGAGCGGAGCCCCGATGACGCTCAACATCGCCAACAACGGCACCGGAACCGGAACCGTTACCCTCGGATCGCTTTCCAGCGCCGCCGCCCGTGGCATCACCCAAACCGGCGCCGGCACGCTTCTCCTCAACGCCACGGCGGGCTCGGTCTTCAGCGGCTCCCCTTTCATCGTCAACAATGGCAACCTCACCTTCGGCGCCACCAATGCGCTCGGCCTCTCCGCCCTCGCTGCCGTCACCATCAACAACACCGCCGGCACCACCTCCACGTTCAACCTCAATGGTTTCAACCAATCGATCTCCTCCCTGACCCTGGGCGGCACGACCGCACTGAGCATGTCGGTCAACAACGTGGCCACCGGAGCCGGCACGCTCACGCTGGGCGGCGGCGTCACGTACACCAAGGCGACCCTGAATGCCAACGACCCGCTCGGCTCGACCATCTCCGGCCTCCTCGACCTCGGCAACGCCGTGCGCACGTTTTCGATCGCCGATTCCACCAACGCCGCGGTGGATCTCACGGTCTCCGCCAACATCTCGGGAACGGGCGGCGGTATCACCAAGACCGGTACGGGCACGCTGCTCCTCAGCGGCAACAATTCCTTCACCGGTGCCACCAGCACCTCGGCCGGCACGCTTCGCGCCACCACGGCGACCTCCCTTGGTGCCGGCACGCTCACGCTCGGCGGTGGCACGCTCGAACTCGCGGGGAACACTGCGACGAACTTCGGACGCAACACAACCCTGACGGCCGCCACGACGGTGAAAGTTGACGCGATCACCGCGAATCCCGGCGTCACGCACACGCTCGGCAACCTCACGACCGGGTCCTTCGCCCTCACGGTCCAACCCGGCGCGAATGTCACGGCCAACAGCGACTACGGCCTCACGTTTGGCGCCACCACCCTGAGCGGAAACCCGATGACGCTCAACGTTGCCAACAACGGAACCGGCACCGGGACCGTCACCCTCGGATCACTTTCCAGCGCCGCCGCCCGCGGCATCACCCAAAGCGGCGCGGGCACCCTCCTGCTCAACGCCGCGGCCGGCTCGGTCTTCAGCGGTTCCGCGTTTATCGTCAACAATGGCAATCTCACCCTCGGCGCCACCAACGCCCTCGGCCTTTCCGCCCTCGCCGCCGTCACCGTCAACAACACCGCCGGCACGACCTCCACTTTCAATCTCAACGGTTTCAACCAATCGATTCTCTCGCTGACGCTCGGCGGCACGACCGCCCAGAGCACCTCGGTCAACAATGTGGCCACGGGTTTGGGCACGCTCTCGATCGGCACGGGCGGCATCACCTACACCAAGGCGACGCTGAACGCCAACGACCCCCTCGGCTCCACTATCTCCGGCCTCCTCGACCTCGGCAACGCCGCCCGCACCTTTGCAATTGCCGATTCCACCAACGCCTCCGCCGATCTCACGGTATCCGCCAATATTTCAGGGACGGGCGGTGGCATCACCAAGACCGGCGCCGGCACCCTGGTCCTCGCGGGCACCAACACGCAGACCGGCACGACGACCCTCACGACCGGCACCGTCACCGTGAACAGCGGCGCCACGCTCTCCGCGGCGACGGCCACGCTGGCCGCCAATGCCGGTATCCTGAATCTGAATAACACCGCCCAGACCGTGGGCGCGCTCTCCAGCACCGGTGCCACCGGTACGATCAATCTCGGTTCGGGACACACCCTCACCTCAAACCAGTCGGCAAGCACCGCCTATTCCGGCACGCTGGCCGGCGCGGGCAACCTGGTGAAGGATGGCACCGGTACATTGACGCTTTCCGGTGCAAACACCTACACCGGGAGCACGACGATCGCCAACGGCACGCTTTCCATCAACACGCTCGGCAACGTCGGCGGTGGCAGCAGCGCCCTCGGCGCCCCAACCTCCGTCGCCAACGGCACCATCGCGCTCGGCAGCGGCATCAACACCGGCGGGCTCACGTTTACGGGCACCGCGACGAGTTCGGATCGCGTCATCGATCTCGCCGGCACCACCGGCGGCGGCACGATCACGGCGACCACCAATCTCACCCTGACCGGCGGCGTCACCGCTACCGGTGTCGGCACCAAGACCCTCACCCTCACCGGGGCGAGCACCGGCAGCACGCTCGCGGGAACCATCGTCGATCACGACGGCAGCAACACCACGGCCCTCGCCAAAGCCGGCACCGGCGCGTGGACCGTCTCTGCCGCCAACACCCATTCCGGCGGCACCACCTTGAGCGCCGGCACGCTCGCCGCAGGAAACAACAACGCATTCGGGACTGGTACGCTCATCCTCGGTGGCGGCACTCTCACCGCCTCCGGCGGAGCCCGCACCCTGGCCAACAATGTCAGTCTTACCGGAACCACGATCGTCGGTGGCACCAACGACCTCACGTTCGGCGGCACGTTCACCAACACCGGCGCATTCACGCTCACCGCCAGCAACACCGGGGCCACTGCGCTCAGCAATGTTGACCTCTCCGAATCCGGCACCAACCGCACCCTTACGCTCGGCGGCGCGAGCACCACTGCCAGCATCACCGGCGTGATTGCCAATGGCGGCGGCAGTTCTGCGAGCGGACTTACCATGGCGGGCTCCGGCACGTGGACCCTCGGCGGCAGCGGCTCCAATACGTTTGCGGGTGTCACGACGATCAACTCCGGCACCCTCGCTCTGGGAAAGTCCGGCGGCGCCACGGCCATTGCCGGGAATATCTCCATCGGCAGCGGCGCGGGGACGGCCACGCTCCAACTCACCGCCGCAGATCAAATCGCCAACACGTCCGCCGTCACTTTGGCCGCGGGTGGCACGCCGGTCTTCAATCTCAACGGCTTCTCCGAGACCATCGGCTCGCTTGCCTCCGCCAACACCGCCGCCTCCGTGCAACTCGGTTCGCCCGGTTCCGCCACTGCGCTCTCGGTCGGAGACGCGACGAGCACGGCGTTCTCCGGCGTGATCAGCGGAGGTGCCAACGCCGGATTGGTCAAACAGGGTTCTGGCACGCTCACGCTCGACGGTACCGCCGCGAACACCAACACCGGCACCACCACGGTCAACGCCGGCACGCTCGCCCTTGGCAAGTCTGGCGGTGCGATTGCGGTCGCGGGCAACCTGACCATCGGCAACGGCGCCGGCACGGCCACGCTCCAACTCAACGCCGCCGAACAAATTGCCAACACCGTGGCGGTGACAATGAACGCCGGCGGCACGCCGGTCTTCAATCTCAATGGCTTTTCCGAGACGATCGGCTCGCTCGCCTCGACCAACGCCGCCGCCGCGGTGCAACTCGGCTCGCCCGGCGCCGCCACCACGTTCGCGGTTGGCGACGCCACCAACACGTCGTTCGCCGGCGTCATCAGCGGCGGCGCGAACGCCGGCCTGACCAAGCAGGGGACGGGGACCCTCACGCTTTCCGGCGCCAACACCTTTGCCGGCGCCACCGCCGTTGCGAACGGTTCCCTGAGCGTCGGTTCCCTCAACAACGTTTCCGGTGGCGGCGCCAGCAGCCACTTGGGTGCGCCCACCACCGTGGCCAACGGCACGATCGCGCTGGGTGCCGGCGGCACCACCGGCACTCTCGTCTACACGGGCGCCGGCGAGACCACCGACCGTGTCGTCAATCTCGCCGGCACGACGGGCGGGGGCACGATCGATTCTTCCGGCTCGGGCGGACTCACCTTTTCCAGCGCGATGACGGCGACCGGAGTTGGGGCCAAGTCACTTACCCTGGCCGGTACGAGCACGGGCAATACGTTTGCCGGCGCGATCTCAAACGGCGCGGGCACCACCTCGCTCGTGAAGTCCGGCTCCGGCACCTGGACGCTGACCGGCTCCAACACCTTTTCCGGCACGACGACAGTCAATGGCGGGACTCTGATCCTCAACAGCCCCGGCACCGCCATCCCCGGGCTCCTGATCTTGGGTGACGGCACTGGCACGGACACGGCCCAACTCGCTGCTGCCAACCAAATCTCCAGCACCTCCGCCGTGACGTTCAACAATTCCGGCGGCACGCCGACACTCGACCTGAACGGTTTTTCGCAGACGCTCGGCTCAATTGCCTCGACCAACACCGCTGCGGTGATCGCACTTGGTTCGCCGGTCAGTGCGACCACGCTCACCGTCGGCGACGCGACCAGTACGACCTATGCCGGAACCATCGGCGGAGGTGCGAATGCTGGGTTCAATAAGGCCGGAGCTGGCACGCTCACGCTCTCCGGGGCCAACAGCTTTTCCGGCGACACCACGGTGAGTGCCGGAGTGCTGAGCATCCAGCACAACGCGGCGCTCGGCTCGGTCGCGGGCGGGACGACCATCGCCAGCGGCGCCGCGCTGCAATTGAGCAACGTCGCGAATGGCAATCTCACCGTCTCGACCGAATCGCTCTTCCTGAACGGCGCGGGCATCGCCGCTGACGGCGCGCTGCGCAATGTTGCGGGTAACAACTCCTTTGCCGGCGCGATCACGCTTTCGTCCGCCTCGCGGATCAACTCCGATGCCAGCACACTGACGCTTTCCGGCGGCGTCTCGAGTGCCGGACTCGACCTCTCGGTGGGCGGTTCCGGTCACACGACCATCTCCGGCCCGCTCGGGCTCGGTGCGGGGGCGTTGACCAAGGACGGTTCGGGCACGCTCACTCTCTCCGGCGCCGCACCCTCGGTCGGTCAATTGCACTTGAACGCCGGGACAGTCGCGGTCGGTGGCAGCACCACGCTGAGCACGGCGGAAATTGACGCCGTCGCCGGCAGCACCCTGCTCATCGCCAGCGGCGGCACCGTCGTCGCCAACTATGCGTCGGGGACGACGACGTTTGCCGGTGCGATCGATGCCACCGGCGGCGGCACGTTCCAGAAAGACGGCGCGGGCACGTTGGTTTTCGATCATACGTTCAACGCCGGCAGCGGCTCCACTCTCGTCATCGGCGGCGGCACGCTCTCGCTCCTCGGCGCTGGAATCACCTTCGGGACAATTCACATCACCGGGAACACAATTCTCGATTTCAACAATTCCGCCGGGACGTTTCTGTCCTCGGCGAATCTTACGATCGACGGGGGCGTGACGGTGACCGTGCACAATTGGATTAGCGTGGTGAACAACGCCGCCGCCAGCAGCGCCTGGTACGTGACCAACACGTTTACCGGAGTCGGCACTTTGCCGGGCGCCGACGTCTTCGGCGGGCCCGGGCTCTCCCAGATCGTGTTCAACAACTACAACGGCCTGACCACAACCTGGGTCGCGCCCGGCAGTGGCCAGGGCTGGTTCGACCGCGAAATTCGCCCAACGCCGGAGCCGGCAACCTATGGCATGGTGCTCGTGGCCGGCTGTCTCGGCCTGGTCGGTACCCGCCGCCTGTTGCGTCGGAGCGAGAAGCGCTGACGCACCCCGTCGGGCCAACGGACCGATATCTACGTCGATCGTCGCACCACCAACTCGGGTCGAAGGCGGACGGTCGTCACCGGGGCTCCAGGCGCCGCAAGGCGCTTGAGTAACAGTTCCATCGCCCGCCGGCCCACCTCGTACGCCGGCTGCCGCACCACGGTCAACGGAGGGTCGAGGGCCTCCGCCCACGGCAGGTCGTCGAACCCGACAATCGCGACGTCCCCGGGCACGCGCAGGCCGCGCTGGTGAAGCGCAGCGAGCGCACCGACGGTCATCAGGTTGTTGCCGACGAAGAGAGCGGTCGGCGGGCGGCGCAACTCCAGGAGTTCGTTGGCCAGCACCCGGCCACTCGCCAACTTGAAGTCGCCGGCGCGCATCAGTTCCCGCTGCGGCGCGATGCCGCGCGCCGCGAGTGCATCAAGGTACCCCCGACGGCGTTCGCGGTTGGTCGAGACCTGCGCCCGACCCTCGATCAGCCCGATGCGGGTATGTCCCCGATCGATCAGGTGGTTCACCGCTTCCAAGGCACCGCGATAGTTATCCACCTCGACGAGGTCAGTCTTCGTCTTCGCCAGGCTGCGATCGACGCAGACCACCGGCATCCCGGAGGCGACCATCTCCAGCACTGCGGGATCCGTGTCGTCGAAGGGCGGCAGCACAATGCCGTCCACCGACTCGGCCTGCATCACGTTGAGGTAAAACCGTTCCTTTTCGAGATTCTCGTCTGAATTGCACAGCAGAAGGGCAAACTCGTTCGCGTACGCAACGTCCTCCACGCCACGGGCAATTTCGGCATAGAACGGATTCTGGATGTCAGGGATGATCAACCCGACGAGATGCGCGTGGCCTTCCTTCATCCGCAGGCGCCGGGCCACGCGGCTCGGCCGGTAGCCGAGCTCGCTCAACGCTCGCTCGACGGTCGCGCGCGTTTTCGGCACGACCTTGTCCGACTTGTTCAGGACGCGTGAAACCGTCGCAATGGAAACTTTCGCCCGGTCCGCGACTTCTTGAAGACTCGGCATGGAGGAAGGAACGGAGCGGTGGCAGGTGAAGTCCGGAGTGCACGCTACCCCACCCGCCTCCCGAAAACCTCCTTCGATTTCGCCAGAGCGCGTCCTTCGCCTCAGAACGAAACCTTCTCGAGGAATTTCAGGCTTTGCGGAATCTGCTCCTCTGAGGTCGGCGATTCGTCTTCGATGAAATAATATTTGATGCCGACCTTCTTCGCCGCGGCCAAGATCGTGGTCCAGTTCATCTGGCCGGTACCAAGCACAACGTCGTTGCGCACGTCGGTCTTGCCGGCGAGCGAGCCGGTCTCGACGCCCTTTTTGAGATCCTTCAAATGGATCAGTTTCCAGCGGTTAGGGTACTTCAGCAGAAGTTTCGCGGGATCCTGCCCCGGGAAAAAAGCCCAGAGAATATCCATCTCGAAGCTCACCAGCTTCGGATCGGTCTCCTTCATGATGAGATCCATCAGGGTGCCGTCGCCGTGTTTCACGAACTCGAAACCATGGTTATGGTAGAAAAATTTGAGCCCATGTTTCGCCAGCACGGCACCGGCCTTGTTGAAGACGGCCGCGATCTCGCGGGCCTGCGCCTCGTCGAGGCTGCCCTTGTGGTCGGCCCAGGCGCAGCCCGCATATTCGAGCCCGAGCGCTTTGGCCTCAAGCGCGACCGCCTCCGGCTCGTCCTTGAACCGCTTATAGGGGAAGTGGGCGCTCACCGCCTTGATGCCGCGGGCGGCAAGCTGGGTCTTGAGCTGGTCGGCAGTCAGGTTGTAGGTGCCGGCGAGTTCGGCGTACTTGATGCCGAATTTTTGCACGGTATCGAGGGTCTTGGGCACACCGTTGGCGGTGAACTGGGCGCGCAGGCTGTAGAGTTGCAGCCCGACCGGACCCTGGAAGGATTTTCCGACGCCGGCATCGGCCGCGCGACCCGCAGTCGCGATCAGCGCAAGCCCAGCGAGGAGAAGAGAAAGCAGGCGGAGTTTTTTCATCGGTTTAGATCGTGGCAGGATTTTACCCTGAAGGAAAGCCGGCAGATCCCTCGCCCGTCGGCAGACAACTCCGCGCGAACGTTCAGGAACGCACACCCCGGATCGGCAGAGCCACCCGGGCAGGTTGGCGCCGGGCCGCGCCCGGATCGCGTATCCAATTACAAATCACACGGGAATTCGAAAAACTTGGTCAAAAATCACGAAAATCGACCGACCCATTGACGGCGAAAATCCGACGGCGCAAATCTCCCGTCGTTGAACCGAATTCGCCTCCCGTTTCTCCGTCCCGCCCGCTGCGTTTCGTATCCGAACCCCGAATCCACCGCCAGGCCCGCCCACGGCGGTCGTCGCCCTCCCCCTTCCCGTTCCCACCCGCGCCCAGCAGACAAACCAAAAATAGCCATCGCCATGAAAAACACCTCACTCCAATCCGTACGGGCGTTGTCCGGCATCGTGCTACTTGCACTCGTCCTCGTGCCACGACGGTCCGAGGCGGCCTCAATTGTCGGCACCAAGCACGACCTGTCGGCCATGACCAACAGCGCCGGGCAAGTCTGCATCGCCTGCCACACGCCCCACAACGCCCAGACGGCGCAGCTTGTCCCCCTGTGGAACCACAGTTCGACGGCCACGACCTTTACCCTCTACAGCAGCGTGACCGCGAAATCCACACCCGGCCAGCCCACCGGATATTCCAAGGCTTGCCTCAGCTGCCATGACGGCACGGTCGCACTCGATTCCTTCGGCGGCAAGGCCCCGGCCGGGGCCGGCATGATCGCCGGCGCCGCCAAGTTGGGGACCGACCTGAGCGATGATCATCCGGTCTCGTTCACCTATGATGGCGCCCTGGCGACCGCCAACGGCGGGCTCGTCAGTCCGGCAAGCACCAGCCACGTCGACGCGGCAAAGACGATTCCCCTCTTCAACGGCAAGCTTGAGTGCTCGTCGTGTCATGATGCGCACGATAACACTCACACCAACTTCCTGCGCAAATCCAATGCCGGCAGCGCGCTCTGCCTGAGCTGCCACAACAAGTAGCACGTAACGCAGGTCCGCGTCCCGGCGTTCGACCGGTCGGGGCAGCAACGGCTGAGCGCCTTGGTTGCCCCACGTCCGATCATGCCCGGGCGGGACCGCATCCAGCCCTACTCGCACACCGCAACAACGATCACCATGCGCCTCACTCTTTCTCTCCTCCGCGCCCTCGTCTGCCTCATGCCCCTCGCCGCCTTCTGGGGATGTTCGGGGCCGCCCACCAAGACCGAGTCCAAACCGGTCACCTATTATCCCGCCTCCCCCGCGGCGCCCCGGCTCCAATTGCTCGCCACGTTTTCCGGCGAACAAGATCTCGGTGGCGGGCCGAGCAAATTCGCCACCTTCGTGGTCGGCAAGGAACCGATCCTCAAACCGATCGGCAAGCCCTACGGCGTCGCCCTCCATGGCGGAAAAATGTACGTCTGCGACACGGGAGCCTCGGCGATCGACATCATGGATCTGCAAACGCGGGAGTTCCGCTACTTCACGTCGAGTGGCGAGGGAAAACTCGTCACTCCGATCAACATCGCGATCGACGGCGATGGCACGCGCTATGTCGCCGACTCCGCCCGCGGCCAGATCCTGGTTTTCGGACGCGACGACGTCTACCAGGGAGCCATTGGCGGACGGTTGAGTGGACCCGGCCGGGCGCACAGCCACCTCCCGGCGGAACCGTTGCCGGCCGAAACCGAGGGTGACGATAGCATCAAGCCCACCGACGTGCAGATCTCCGGCAACCGACTCTACGTGACGGACCTGAAGGGCCGTTGCGTCCGCGCCTATGAGAAGACAACCCGCAAACTGCTGTTCACGATGCCAAGGGACGCCGCCAGCGCCGATACGAAGAGCCGCCTCTTCACGCCCACGAATCTCGCCGTCGACAGTGCGGGTCGGATCTACGTGTCCGACCTCGGAGCCTTTCGCGTCCAACAGTACGCGCCAGACGGCACTTTCCTGCGGCAGTTTGGCCAGGGTGCGGGCGACAAGCCCGGGGACTTCGCGCGGCCGAAGGGTGTGGCGGTCGACCGCCAGGGCCGGGTCTACGTCGTCGACGCGGCGACGCAGGTCGTGCAGGTCTTCGACAACGAGGGCAAGTTGCTGCTGTTTTTCGGCGAGATGCAGGGCGCGTCTCCGGGACTCGACTTGCCGGCGAAAGTCGCGGTCGACTACGAGCACACCGGCCTGTTTGCGTCCTACGCGGCACCCGACTTTGTGATCGAGAACCTGGTGCTCGTCACCAGCCAAATCGGGGAGCGGAAGGTCAGCGTGTTCGGATTCGGCCACAAGAAATAAACCAGCCGATGTCCCGACGCGATGACGCGCCAGAGCCTACAGCTCGGTCTCCTGACGGGCGGCCTTCTGCTCCTCACCGCCTGCGCCGTGCCCCAAAAGCCGGTCGTCCTGGCGTTTTTTTTCGACGGAGTTTCGCCGGCAATCCGTGCGACCGCTCCAGCCGGCGCCCCTGGTCCGGAACCAATGAACACCCGCATACCCGACCTGTATGTCGCGGCCCGCGCCGAGCCGCCGGGAGTCCGGCATCGGCCGTATGCGGAACGGGAGTGCCTGAGCTGCCATGAATCCCAGTTTTCTCAAAAACTTCGGACCGAGCTGCCGGCGCTCTGCCTGTCGTGCCACCCGGCGATGGCCGCGCCCCAATTGTATCCACACGCGCCAGTCGCGCAGGGCCAATGCCTAGTCTGCCACCACCCGCACGAGAGCCTGGAGCCCTCGTTGCTCGTCGGCTCCGGCTGGCGACTCTGCGGCGGGTGTCACGATGAGCGGCTGGTCTCCGCCACCCCGGCCCACGCCGGGGCCGGCGGCGATCTCTGTCAGAATTGCCACGATCCGCACGGCGGCCGCGACCCGCACTTGCTCAGAGTACTTCCGAAGGAGCGGGCCGCGAAACCAGCCGCGCCCGGTTCACTGTGACGGCCCAATGTATCCGTCGGCTGAGTTCGTTTCGTCTGGTGCTGGTTGGTTTTGGGTGCGCGTGGCCGATCGTCACGTCCGCCCAATGGACGCCCGAGGTGGAAACGATGAAACGGTTTCGCCTGCGCGCGGTGGAAAGCAGCGTGCAGTTCACGGTGGAGGCACAAAACGACCGCCGGAATAATCGCGGTGAACCGCTCCAGCACGACTACGTGTTCATCGAGCCGGTGGTGGCGTTCAACCTGCTCGGCTCGATCTATCATCCCAATTTCATCGACTTCCGCCTCCGGCCGGAAATTGGCCCAAGCTGGCAGTTCGTGCGACTCGGCTCGCCGGAGTCGACTCGTGAATCGCAGCGCTGGCTCCACCACTACGATTCCCGCTTCAATGTCCTGCGGGAAAAGCCCTATGCGACCCACCTTTTTGCCGAGCGGGGATTCACTTACCGCGACCTCGATTTCTTCAACCGGGCCCGCGTCGACAGCATCCGTTACGGCGGTGATACGGGCCACACCGCGACGTCCTGGCCGGTCAAATTCGAAGCGTCTCATCTCGCCGAGACCGTCACGGGGGACCTCGGTCGTGTCACAGGCGTCACCGACAATATTTTTTCGTTCAACGCCAGCCACGCGTTGCGTGAGCAGCATAAATCAAATTTCTCCTATCAGCTGAACCAGTTCAACCGGGTCGAAGCCGGTCAGTCCCCGACCGTGGGCTCCGCCCAAAACGCCAGCTTCCTCGACGTGAACGCCTGGGGCTCGGACGACCGGATCTCCCTGAGTTCGGCCGGCCTTTTCACGCGACTGAACAGCACCAACAGCCACACTCGCAGCCTAACGCTCCTGGAAAATTTCGGGCTGCAGTTGCGGCCGGACCTGTCAGCCGAGAGCCACTACGAGTTCAGCGACCAGCGTGCGGATCACGTGGGCAGCCGGTCCCATGAGGCCCGAGCGGCGATCCGCCACCAATTGTTCAAGAGCCTCACGTCGACGCTCGCCCTGCCGGCCGGCACCCTCGCCACCCGCAGCCCCGGCGCCCGCGTGGACCAGCGCCGCATCGGACTGGCGTTGGAGGAACATTACATCAAACACCTTCCCGGCCGCGGCACCCTCAGCATCAGCGCCCACTGGCGGGCGGATCGGCAGCAACGGCAAACATCCGGTGAGGTACTCCGCATCGCCGATGAAGCTATCATCGTCAGCGACCGCCAGCCAGCCTTCCTCAGTCAGCCGGTCATTTTGGAAGTGGGCCGGATCGCCAATGCGGTGGGCGCCGCCTTTGTTGAGGGCCTCGACTACGTGATCGTGTGGCACGACCGCATGGTGGAAGTCCGGCGCGTGCCGGGCGGCAATATTCCCGATGGCAGCCAAATTCTGGCCAACTACACCGCCGCCGCTCCGCCCAGTGACAATTACCTGACCCAAACACAGGGCCACCACGTGCGGTTGGAGCTGTTTGACGGCCTCGTCGCGGTTTTTGGCCGGCTGAACCGGGTGGACAACCGTGGCGGCAGATCCCTCGTGCTGCGCAACGCTGTTGATCGTGTCGCGGGAGCGGAAATCTCGTGGGCCTGGTTCAGGGTCGGCGCCGAACAGGGACGGCTCGACTCCAACTTGTCGCCCTTTTCTTCGCGCCGCGTCTTTCAGGAGATCGGCATCGACCTGGGCAACGGTACCGCCCTAACGCTCAACCTCGACCAGAGCTGGATGACCTTTCCGGACACGGGACGCGCGCGCAAAGGCCGCAACTTCGTGGCGCGCCTGCAGCACCAGTGGACTTCGTTCCTGAAGTGGCAGGTGGAGGCCGGCGTCCGCCGTGAACGCGGCCAGGGGATCGACCAGGATCGGGCCGCGGCCCGCACCTCCTTTTCCTTCGCTTATGGCAAGCTGGCGCTCGAATTAAGCTACAGCTTCGACGACGAGGACTTGCTCGGCGAACTGCATCGCCGGCAGCTGGCCCTGATGAGGTTTCGCCGAAATTTCTGACATGAAATCCGTTCACCCATCAAGACTCGGCGGGTTTCTTCTCCCGATCACCGTCCTGGCGTTCGCCGTCACCGCCGGCGCGGCCGATGCCGCAACTTCGCCCCGAGTCTGGCCTCCGTCCCCAGCCGCGGCCCGCGTCACCACCGAAACCTCCTTCGTCAATCCCGCCGACCTGGGGGTGAAGCCGAGCGTCACCGAGCGATTCTTGAACGTGATGACCGGGGGCAGTCGTGGGCACGAACCGTTCGTGAAGCCCTTCGGTATCGCGGTGGACGAGGCGGGCAATCTCTGCCTGACGGACATGGGAACCAACGTCGTCTGGTTTTTCGATCGCCGGCAAAGGCGCGCCGCCCGCTGGGAGCAGATCGACCGCGTCCGTTTCGTGCAACCGGTCGCGGTCGCAAAAGCCGAAGGGGTCATCTACGTTGCGGATTCCGGCCTCAGGCAGGTCGTCGCCTTTGATGAGTCGGGGCGCTCCCGCTTCCGAATTGCGGATCAAGTCGAGCGCCCCGTCGGCCTCGCGGTCGCGGAAGGGCGGCTTTTCGTGGTCGACTCCGCCACGCATTCCGTCGCGATGTTCGACCGCAGCGGCCGGGCGTGCGGGAAGTTCGGAAAACGGGGAGCAGGCCCCGGGGAATTCAATTTTCCAACACATGTCGCGGTCGATGCGCTCGGCCGCATCTTCGTCACCGATGCGATGAACGCGCGCGTGCAGGTCTTTACGAGCGACGGCCAATTTCTGAACTCGATCGGAAGTGTTGGCGACGGCTCGGGCCATTTCAGCCGACCAAAGGGAGTGGCCGTCGACCAGCAAGGTCACGTCTATGTAACCGATGCGCTCTTCGACAATGTCCAGATTTTCGATTCGGCGGGGAAATTCCTCCTCGATCTCGGTTCCCCGGGTTCCGCCATCGGGGAGTTTTGGATGCCGTCCGGCATCACCATCAGCACCGACCACCGCATTTACATTGCCGATACGTGCAATGGCCGCGTGCAGGTGTTGCGCTATCTCGACGAACCATGACGAGCGCGGCGCATATCCTCGTGCTCTGCCTCGTGTTCGCATCGGCCCGGGCCGGCTCCATCGTCACTACGAAGCACAACCTCGCGGTCGGCGGCCCCGGCACCGCCAAGGCTGTCACGGAATCGGAGGTTTGTGTTTTTTGCCATACGCCGCACAACGGCGGCAGCGAGGCCCCACTGTGGAATCGTCAGAGTTCGGGTCAGACTTACGCGCCCTATATCAGCAGCACGGCGAAGGCGCATCCCGGGCAGCCGACAGGTAACTCGAAGCTCTGCCTGAGTTGCCACGACGGCACGATCGCGCTGGGCGAGGTGCACAGCCGCCCCGCCCCGATTCCGCTCCAGGGCGGCATGACGGTTTTGCCGGCGGGAAACTCTCGTGTCGGCACGGATCTTTCCGATGACCATCCGGTCTCGTTCACGTTTGATGCGGCACTGGCGGCGTCCAATGGACAGTTGCGCCATCCAACGACCCTGACTGGCGCCGTCCGTCTGGACGCTGGCGGACAGGTGCAATGCACGTCGTGCCACGACGCGCACAACAATCAGTTCGGAAAATTTCTGGTCATGGACAACGCCGGTTCCGCGCTGTGCAGCACCTGCCACAACAAGACCTACTGGAGCACGAGCGTCCACTCGACCTCGACCAAGACCTGGAACGGAGTCGGCACAAATCCCTGGCCCCACACCGCCAAAACCACCGTGCAGGCCAATGCCTGCGAAAACTGCCATCGCCCCCACACGGCCGGCGCGAAGCAACGCCTGCTGAATTTCCCGGGCGAAGAGGCCAATTGCCTGTCCTGCCACAGCGGCACCGTCGCCGCGAAAAACCTACAGACCGAATTCAGCAAACTCAGCACTCACCCCATCACCGCGACGACCGGAGTTCATGATCCGTTGGAAGATCCGGTGAATGCCGCGCGCCACGCCGAATGCGTGGACTGCCACAACCCGCACGCCGCCAGAGCGCAGGCGGCCACCGCCCCCACCGCCTCCGGCGACCTCGCCGGAGTCAAGGGCGTGAGCCTCGCCGGGGTGACGCTCACTCCGCTCACGAATCAATACGAACTTTGCTTCCGCTGCCACGCCGACAGCACCAACCGCGGCCCGGCGCGGGTGACGCGCCAAACCCCGCAAACCAACACGCGCCTGGAATTCCAATCCAGCAACGCGTCCTATCACCCGGTCGCGGCGGCGGGAAAAAATCCCAACGTGCCGAGCCTGATCGCACCGTTGACGACCGGGAGTCAGATCTACTGCACCAGTTGCCATAACAACAATCAGGGTCCCGGCGCGGGCGGCACCGGTCCGAACGGCCCGCACGGATCGACCTTCGTCCCCTTGCTGGAGCGCCGTCTCGAATTGACGGACAATCAGTCGGAATCGGCGGCGATCTATGCGTTGTGCTACAAGTGTCACAGTCGCACCAGCATTCTGGGCGACCAAAGTTTTCGCCGGCATAACCAGCACATCGTGGATCTGAGGACCGCGTGCACGACCTGCCACGACCCGCATGGCGTCGCGAGCACACCGCACCTCGTCAACTTCAACACGGCCTATGTGACGAAGTCCGTCCAGCGCAACGCCGGGCCAACGTATACCAGCACGGGGGTCAATCGCGGTACCTGCACCCTCACCTGCCACGGCAAGGATCACAATCCGTTCAGTTACTGAGTCTCCTCCTCCCATGACCGCCACTACTCTCCATCCCGCTGCGACCAAGATTCGTGTCACTGTCGCGGGCTCCAGTCAGGCCGTCGTCATTCCACCCACCGCCCATCGGCCTTGGCCGTCCCCCGGCTGCACATCGCGCCTGTGAACTACCGCGACTGTCTTCAATTTGAACCTTTCGGTGAGCGCGTCCGGCTCACCGCGGCCACGGATTCGGTAACGGCTTCGCGACTTCGCGCCGACTTCAGACTCTCGCCGTCGCTCGCCACCATTTTCACGGAACAGATTCTGCCGCGACTGCGGTGCGACGATTCGTCAGCCGCTAAGGCGGTGCTGGTGGTCGGACCGCGCGGCGCAGGCAAAACTCATTTTCTGGCCGCGATCTGCTGCCTGGCCGAGGACGGGGAAATCTCATCCGAGCCGAACCGCGCCGCCCCTCCGGCCGACCTGCCGGCCGCGGGCGCATCCCGGGCCAGACGCTTCCAGGTGCTTCGCATCGTCCTCGCGCCGTGCGCTCAGTCGCTGCGCGAGATCATCGTCGGACCGATTGAGAATTTCCTGCGCGAACGGGGAATTCGATTCGCTTTTCCCGCGGCAACCGACGTGACCGACGACGCGTCGTCGTTTGTCGCCCTGATGGACGAGTTTCAGCAGGCGGATCCGGAGCACGGCCTGCTGCTGGCAATGGATGATCTGGGAGAGTTTCTTGCGGCCAAAGGCGGACCGGAGCTCGCCGCCGACTTGGAATTCCTCCGCGCCCTCGCCGCGGTCTGCCAACGTTCCAAGTTCCGCGTGATTGCCTCCGCCGTTCGGCCCCTGTCCGAGCGGTCCGCAGCCGACGAGGATGCAACGGTGCGTGCCCCCTTCCCGTTGACTTGGGCCGAAGTGCCTCTCGGAAATGAGCACCTCGCCTTTCTGCTCAGCCGCATCGTCGGCAAGACCGAGGAGCAGCGCGCCATGGTCAAACGCCACTTGGCCAAATTCGCCGGACACTGCCAGCAATTGGATGTGCGGATGGACGAATTCGTCGCGCTGTTTCCGTTTCATCCCGACAGTCTGGCGGTTGTCAGCGAATCCGCGTGGCCGGGCTCAGAACCTCTGCTGCGCCTGTTCTCCGACACCCTCGCCAAAAAACTGGAAGACACCGTCGGTGACACCGAGCCGGGGATCATTTCGTACGATCACTTTTTTCCGGGATGGAACGCGGCGGCATCGGACGCCGATCCTCCGGAACACACGGCCCTGCGTCACTTCGTCAACACTGCGGAAGCCCGGCTGGATCGCTGCATCAGCCGGGTGGAGAATCGCCCCATCGCCCGCCGGATCCTCCACGCGCTCGCCGTGCGACGTCTGGGCATCGCCGACTTTTACGGACCGGGCGGCATAACTGCGGAAGAACTGTGCGAGGGTCTCTGTCTCTTCCGCCCCGTACTGCCATCGGAAGACGAGTCAGTCGCCGCATTGCTGAGACGAGAGGTGCAAACGACGATCGATGAACTCCGTCGCTGCGACGGCGGCCGGGTACTCGCGCTGACGTGCGAGGATGACCGCTATGATTTGCGGTTTAAGAAATTCCGCCGGTTCAACCGGGCTGAATTGTTTCTGCACTGGGCCAACGCCCTGCCCTTCTTACTACTCCTTCTCACCGGCGGCGCGATGCTGGGCTCACGTTTTTTCCAACTTGATCGCAGTCTGCTGACCACCACGGTCACCGTCCACAAGGCCTGCGCCCTCACCTGGTTTCTGGCGCTCCCCCTGAGCGTGCTGGCCCGGTTCCGGCCACATCTGGCCAATATCCGCACGCTCTGCACCTGGGGTGCGGAGGATGCCGCGTGGATGATCCAATCGCTGCGCGCGCTCTACCAGAAATCGGCGGTCATTCCACCGGCGGATCGCTTCAATACGGGCCAGAAGATCAATTCCGCCCTCGTAGTGGTGTACTATTTTGGATTTCTCGCGACCGGCGTGCTGATGTTCGCGAAGGGGACAATTCTGTTCCCGTGGTATGTCCACACGGCACTCTTCTTTTCGGCACTCGGGTCCGTCGGCGGCCACCTCTTCCTCGCGTTTGTCAATCCCAGCACCCGCATCGCCCTCGGGGGAATCTTTCACGGCTGGGCCCCGATGAAATACATCGAGCACCACCATGCACTCAGCCTGCCGGAGTCGCTACGCTCCCACGCCCATGCGGTCAACCTCCGCAGCATCGCGGCGGAGGTGTTCCTCTCCCGGGTGGAAATCGGCGCCATGGTCGGCACGTTATTCCTGGGGGTGATCGGGGCGTATGCGTTTGGCCAGGCGCGGCTGGCCACGGCAAAACAGCAGTTCGCCAAGAGCTTTGCCGACGTCATTCAGCCCAGCCAGCTCAACACCAAACATCGCATCGGACCGACGGCGGACTCATGCACCAAGTGCCACCTTTATCGCGGGGAAATTCCGGACCGCAATTGCGAGGAATGCCACGCCGACGTCAAAGCTCGCCGCAAGAACCAACTCGGTTACCATGGAACGTTCGAAGGCGATTGCCGCACCTGCCACCGTGAACATCGGGAGCAAAGCGTACCATTCATTCCCCTCGATCAGGCCAAATTCGATCACAACAAGGCCCTGTTCCAAATCGCGGGCAAACACACCGAGGTGAAATGCGACGATTGCCACCAGCGTCCGCGCGCCCCTGGCACGCCGGGAATCTATTATCTCGGGTTGAAGTACGGGCAATGCACCGACTGCCACGTCGATCGGCACGCCGGGCAATTCAAGGCCCGCTGCGAATCCTGCCACTCCACCGCGGGCTGGACGGGTCCCAACCTGAACTTTCACCACGAGCGCGACTCAACTTTTTCACTCGTCGGCCAGCATGCGAAAACCGACTGCCGCCAATGCCACCCACCGGCGCGTTCCTCGGATCCGCTCGGCGCCGCCAAATTCTCCGGCACGGCGCGGGACTGCGTCGGATGCCATCAGGACCCCCATCGCCAGCAATTCGGCACGCGGTGCGCAGATTGCCATACGCCCAGCGGCTGGGATTTGAAGCATCTCAACTTCGCCCACAACACCGACACCAAGTTCCAGCTGCTCGGAAAACACGAGCAGGTCACGTGCACCAAATGCCATCGCCCCCTGGCGACAGGCGACCCGCTCGGACGAGCGCAGTTTCGCGACCTGGGCAAGGCCTGCGCCGACTGCCACCAAAGCCCCCACCGCGGCCAGTTCACCGCGGACTGCACGAAGTGCCATCCCTCCCCGGATACGTGGAACGTGACCGCGCCCCAGTTCATGCATGATCGCGACACCCAATTCAGCCTGCTTGGGAAACACGCCACCGTCGAATGTCAGAAATGCCACCGGCCAGAGCCGGCCAGCGCGCCGCTCGGCTCCGCCCGGTTCACTGGATTGGAAACCTCGTGTTCGAGCTGCCACACCGTCGATCACCCGGCGTGGTATGGGAACATGTGCACCTCGTGTCACACGACCGAGTCATGGATCCGCAAGGAACCGCCCTTCGATCACGCGCGACAGACAAGCTTTGAACTCTTCGGCAAACACATGTTGACGCGATGCAACGAGTGTCATCGCGAGGACGTTCTCGGCGCGGTGAACCACAGCAAGCCCGCCGATCACGGCTGCTTCAGTTGCCACGGAAAAACGGAGCCGCACCAAGGCGTATTGGGACGCGACTGTCAGAAATGCCACACGTCCGTCGGCTGGAAGGGAGAGGACCTGATTTTTGATCACAACACCATGGCGAGTTTTGTGCTGAATCCAGACCACACCACTCTCACGTGTGCGCAGTGCCACAAGAACGGGAAATGGAAGCCACTGGATTCCGCCTGTGTCAGTTGTCACCCCAAGATGATCGGCCGGGGACTCGCCCAGTAGCCGGCTTCCATTCGCTGGCCTCCTCCGGAACTCAGCGCGATTCACCCCGGTCAGCGGCGTTCACCGCTGGCCCGGTGCTGGACTCAATGGGCGGCAATCGCGAACACCCGGGCCGTGGGGAAACCGTGGGTGGCCTGGACCGCCACGCGGAGACGGCTGGCCGTCACCGGAGTGACGAGACGATGGACGCGTTTGCGGAGGAAGTTGCCCGCCACGGAAGCCACCAGGCGATCGTCGAGGAAAACGTCGTAGTCCCGCACGAGTTCGGGTTGGGCGCCACGGATGGTCTTGCGTGTCGTCGCGTCGCTCGCGCTGAGGATGAGTTCGCGCTGGAAGCCGGAGTCGAAGGTGAGATGGATTTCGGAAACGGTACGCGGATCGGGCCAGGCGAGTTCGATCCACGCGGGAAGAACGGCGGACTCCCAGCGATGCGACGCACCGTCGGCCCACGGGCCGAGATGGGAGAAGAATTCGCGCGTATGGCCGTCGAGGACGTTGCGGGCGCCCGAACTCGGGAGTTCACTGGAGGCAACAACTGAAGCCGGAGGCAGCGCCTGCGGCAGGCCGGGGAGAAACGCATCGTCCTTCAACAACTGCTGCTGTAAACGCGCGAGTTGGGCGGCATCGAAAAATTCCGCGATGCCCCGGGGCGAGTCGTCGCGCGCGAGCGCGGCGGCCGTGCCGATCGCCTGCCCCATGAGCGCACATGTGCCCATCACCCTCGTGCTCGCAAACGCGACGTGAGTCGCGCTGATGTTGCGGCCGGCAAAGAAGAGATTCGCGACGTTGCGCGAGTAGAGGCAGCGCAGCGGGATCGTATAAAGATGCGGGAAGTGATGCTGCACGCAGGGCTCCTCGTCGATCGCATCGACGCCGCTCGGCGGATGCAGGTCGAGCCACCAACCGCCATAGGCGACTTGATCGGCGAACACGCGGCCCGACTGCACGTCCTGCTGCGTGAGCACATGGGGGCCGAGGAAGCGGCGGGTCTCACGTTTGCCGGGAATCGCTCCGACCCAATCGAGCGCCCAATGCGAGGAGTCGGGATGTTCGCCGGAATTCTTGATGTAGTTCCAAATGCCCAGCGCGATCCGGAGCAGTTCGTGGCGGATGGCGGCGTTGTCCTTGAGCGTATCGAGTTGCCCACCCCACTCGCTCCACCAGTAGCCGTATTCGTAGCCCTTCACCGGCCGGTGCTTGAACTCGTGTTTCCGAAACGTACGCACCCACGATGGCGCGATGAACGGCTGCGGCTTGTCGTGTTGGCGGGCGGTGAACAGAATCGAACTGCCAAGCGTGTGGCGGTCGGCGGTGTCGAGCGCGAGGCTCTCGCCGAACGCACTCTTTGCTTCGCGCCCGACCGTGAAATCCGCTCCAGCCTCGGCGCCGAGGCGACCGTCACCCGAGCAATCAGCGAAGAGAGGCGCCCTGATGATGAACGCATCCTCAGTCGAATGCCGCACGGCGCGGATCGCAGTTATCCGGCGGTTGCCGCCAGCGCTCTCGACGTCACACCCGACGCAATCGGTGTCGAGAAGGAGCGTGATGTTGGGCTCGAGGATGACCTTTTCGTAGAGCAGCAGATCCCACTGCGAGTAAGAACGGTGCGGATTGCGTGCGGCATCCTCGAGCTTTAGTTCCTCGATGATCCCTGACTCGCGCGCGCCAGACCGCGTGCCGTGACAATCTGCGCCGACGATGTGCATTTTGACTTCGCTGGAGGCGTTGCCCCCAAGGACGGAGCGGTCCTGCACGAGGACAACCTTGGCGCCGTTGCGCGCGGCGGCGAGGGACGCGCAGACACCGGCAAGGCCGCCACCGACGACAACGAAGTCGGCGGTGAGTGAAACCGTTCGAAGTTTGCAGGCGGAAATCGGAGGAGAATCGGACATGGAAGATGTGGCGGAAAAGTGGCGATGGGAATCGGAGGTGATCGTCTAAGATCGTTTTCCCGTGGTCGGGTTAGGCCCGCTGGTTTCTGGGTCCGTTTCTAAGTTCCCAAAGCATCAGCCACGCCAGCGGGTGCAGACAGGCCATGACGAGGAACCATCGGCCGTAGCCGGCGCCCTGGACGAGGGAGAGCAACGGACCGAGCACCGTGTTGACGATTTGGTCGAGAAATCCCGACGGCTTGCTGGACGGGCCGGAGACCATGAAAGACACGAGAGTGTTCATCATGATCCCCCCCAGTGTACTGCCGGCGGCGACGACGCCAAAGACGGTGCCGAGGCTGGAGCGCGGCACGAGATCCACGACGAGGGAACTGAGGTTGATCAGCCAGGCGAGCGCCGCGAACACGACAACCACCGTGAGCGTCATCGCGGCGTCGAGGCCGGCGACGCGGGCGATAAACGGAGACGCCGGCATGAGGCACGCGCAACCGAGCATGATCCAGAGCCGGCTGCGGGCCGGGGCGATTTTTTGTTTCACGAGCACGCCGGAGAGCCAACCGCCAATGAGACTGCCGGCCGCGGCCGCCGCGTAAACGATCCAGGTGACCGTAAGCTGGTCCTGGGCAAGGTGGCGGACGGAGTGGAGATATTTGGGAAACCAGAACTGATAGAAGTACCACACGGGATCGGTGAGCAGTCGCCCGATGAGCAGAAGCCACACCACGCGGCTACTGAAGATCTGGCGCCACGTCCACGGCACCGCGTCGTCGGGGCCGTTGGCCTTGGCCTCCTCACCCGCAGATTGTTCCAGCAGGGAAAGCTCGGCGGACGTCACGAGCTTACTCTCTTTTGGCTGTCGATAAAACAACAGCCACGGCAACACCCAGACGAGACCGAGTGCGCCGGTGATGACAAAAGCCATGCGCCAGCCAACGCCGTCACCCAGGACATGGGCGATGAAGGGCAATTTTTCCGCGAAGGGATAGGTGGCGAGCGGGATGACGAGGTAAGGCGCAACCGTCGCGCCAATCGTGGCGCCCATGGTGTAGAGACCGATGGCCAGAGCGCGTTCGCGGGCGGGGAACCATTCGGCGACCACTTTCGATGCCGCCGGCCAGACGCCGGCTTCACCGAGGCCGAGGAGAAAACGAAAACTGCCGAGAGATCGCATGCCATGCGCGGCGGCGGTGAGGACATTGGCAATGGACCACCAGACGACGAAAACTGTCATGCCGGCGCGCGTGCCGAGCCGATCCACGATCCGGCCGGAGACCAGGTAGGCGATCGTGTAGGCGACGAGGAAGAGATTGACGATGTTGGCGTAGGCGCGGTCGTCCATCGCGAGGTCGCGCTGGATGGTCGGGGCGAGTGCCGAAAGCGTCTGCCGATCGACGTAATTCAACACCGCCGCGAGAAACACGAGGACGATGATGAACCAGCGAAAATGGGGAATTCGGGGCATGAAATCTCAGGGAGAAGCGAAAAGGGAATGCAAGGTGCGGAGTCGACCTTCACCGGGGACGCCGCGAGGGACAACAGGAGGGGTGGTGAAGTCGTTCACTGAATTCGGGGCCGTAAAAAATCAGCGCTGCAGGGCGGAGGGACCCGAGGATTTCTTTTCATCGGAGAGCGTCACAGCGTGCACTTCGAAATCAAAGGCCGTCGCGCCCGCGGGCACATCAACGGTGAACTCGAAGGGGTAGCTGCGGTCGGTGAGGGTCGCCCGCCGGCCGGCGATGGTGTAGGCGAGGGTGACTTCCTTGAACTTTGAATCGTCGGCCTGGAGATAGACGTAGGCGGTGGTGGCGGCGGGGCCGAAGTTGAGGATCATCGCGCGGGTTCCGCCCAATGGCAGCTCGACATAATCGCGGCGCCACGCATCGGCGGCGCGAGCGCCCACGAGGCGATCCTGGAATTTAGGGGTAACGCCAAGGCCTTCGACCTCGACCGCCGTGAGGCCCATCGGAGGCACGGTGACGGTGAGCCGGCCGTCGCGGAGGACCGTGGCGGTGCCGTCGTGGAAGACGCGCGTGCGATAGGTCCGACCGGCGAGTTGCGGGAGGATCGCCGCGCTGAGCTTGATTTCGGTGGTGACGGGCTCGGGTGATTGGTTGGTGAACGCTAGGTAGAGCCTGTCCCTCAGCGACAGTCGACCGATTCTTCATAGGAGAAAGGAGGAAAACCGACGCGCGGCGAAGGTGATATGCGGGGTCAAAACGTCGGCATGAGGGCAAAAACCGGTTCTATAATTCG
>CANJIU010000111.1 GCA_947474365.1 Opitutia bacterium
ATCCAGCTGCGCCGCCTGCACCTCCCATGGCGCCTCAAGGCCCAATAGCTTTCCATAATGTGCGACCACCGTCTCGTCCTTGCTTGGTTTCATCCTCCCAGCCTGCCTGCTCTCCCCGAATCCTTGCCACTAAGAAACCGGGAGAACCATTGGAACGACTGCCGGGTCTTTTCGACGGCGTTCTATCAGTATGCGCAGGAGAAGGGCGACTTCCCAGCCGACCAAAACGGGGTGGGCCTGTTTCCTCCCAACATGGACGGCTATCTCAACCGGACGCAGTGGCTCCGCAAAACCCCGCTGGGCGGCACCTATGACTGGGACAACAAGACCGCCAACAACAGCACCGGGGTGAAATTCACCGGTGTCATCAGGGTGAACAACTGCAACTGGACCACCGCCAACCTGCTGAAAGTCGATCAGTGGTACGACGACGGTAATCTCGCCACCGGCAACCTCCGCGTGACCGATGCCGGTGCCACCGTCCTCTACATCATGGAGCCCCTGAAATGAACGCGCCCGTTCCAGCCACGCTGAAGATTACCACCGTCAACCTCAGTGAGGACGGCACCCGCGTCGAGCGCGAGGCAGGCAAGGCCAATGTGCCGGTGACCAGCGCGGCCGCGCTGGAGGTGTTGCGGGCGTTTTCGCTCGTGCCGGCGATGGACCTGATTGACGTTGACGCCAAGATTTACCTCGCGGGACCGCGCGGCAAAATTGCGGTGCAAAATCTGGGAGGACGATTGTTCGGCACGATTCTGCCCGAGGCGGTCAACACCGCGGTCGAACGGACCCCCGAGGACATCATCGCGTGGTTAACCGCGCGCGAGCCCGCTGCGGAGGCTGAGGCGGGGAAGGAAGAGGCCGGTGGCACGGCCGCGCCCCGGCAGCCGCGACGCTGGCGCCAGCTGCTACGTTCGAAGTCGATGGTAGCGGTCCTGGCGGTCGCCACTGCGTTTGCGGCCTACCTCAACTTTGCCCCAGAAACCGCCGAAGGGGTTGAAATCATTCGCGATCCGGCAAAGGTCGCCCGCCTTCACGCGGAATTCAACGGGAGCTATGGCGCGCCGGGCGCGACGACACTGCTGCTGAAAAACGGGCATCTGCTGGGGCAGGATGGTGCCGCCGTGGACGGGAAGTCGGCGCCACTCTTTGAAAAGGACTACCAGTTTGGCCTGCGCGGGAAACAAGTCGTCCTGCTTGTCGACAATGGCGCCCTGCTCGAACCGCAGCCCGACGGCAGCCTGAAATTCATCGACAGCACCTATCCGCGGCAAGGCGGACGGCCCGCCGGGGCCGTTCCATAAGGAGGTGGACGCGTTTCTGTAGCGAACCCGGGGCTATGGCCCATTCGAACCCGGGGCGGTCGCGCTCTCTGGCCCCAAGCGCGCCTGATTGGCCGCGATGAAACGTTGGCCGCACCATGCGTTTCCTTTTATTCGGCGGTGCCTGTGATGGGGTCGACGTGGTGAGTCGCGACTTGCGATTCACGGGCAGACCCTCGGGCCGGCCTTCATTGCTCATCGGTCTTTATCACGTAAAACACGCGTCGCGCCAAAACCGCACAAAAAAGGAACGCGGCCGGGTCGACGCCGCAAGACCCGGTTTCCACGAACCCTGTCGGACTTGAGCCGCGGAAGGCAACGGAGTGCACGTTGTTGGCTCTCGTCGCCGCGGGATGGGGTCATGTCGTGAATCATGAGTCTGTCGAGGGGCCGTTCAAATGGGTTGGTCGGTGAGTTAACGAGTATCAAGCAGACACCGTTCCTCCCTGCACCAGCCCGGCCATTGACGCGCCACCATGAGTGCGTATAAAAGCCTGATCAGTCGGGAACGCCGCGCCCCCACAATCCAGATTCAGAAAAAAGGTGAACCTTTTTGTTTATTACTCTCGGCACGCCTTCTCATGGAAGTCGCTAGAGCCCACGCCCCCAAGCGGCCGTGGTTCATTTTAAACGTCTCGGCAAGCAATGGAATTCTTAAACTTGTCCTGTGCAACGGCCGTACTTCTACTCGGCGTCACCGGGTGCGCACGACCGGAGACGGAAGCGATGCAGGTGGCAGCGGTTCCTGCGTCCAAGCCTTTCGAGACAGGCAGAAACGAGGCGCGATTCCTTTACGTCGTCGTCGATTCAGATGGCATGTATTTTGGGGCAAATCGCACGAACCCCAAAGCTGCAATCTCTGTGCTCGAGGCGCTATTGTCGAAAGAGAACATTAAGAATGTCTTTGTTTGCGGTACGTCGACGGCCAGACACGGTGACTTTGTTTCGTTCTGGGGAAACATCAACCGTGAGACATATTTCGTAGCCCCCCTCAGTAGAATCGCTCGGAGGCCAGGTTATCGATTGCCCCTCACTGGTATTTTTCGGCACTTCGAAGGATGGGAAGATAAGGAGACCGGTGAATATCTTGAATATCGCTGAACGCTGGGCCGACGGGGTCTGCCTGTTACTCGTTAACAAATGGCCGGTCAAAGAAGTCTGTGAATTGCTAGTCCCTGTCCACGAAGAGCCCCGATCGCCGCTGAGGCGGGCTGACCGCGCCACGCGGGGCCAGTGACATTCCCCGCCGCGTTCGACTGCGACGATGCCAAACCGCCGGCAGTCGCCAGGTATGCGCGGCCACGCTGACAGCCGCTCCGCACTCGCCGGTTGACAGTGATGGGACGGCGGTCTGTTTCGAGTTACTGTGATCACTCTGACGCGCGCCATCCTGCGCCGCTGGCTGGCGGTTTTCACCTTCTCCACCCTGAGCGCTGCGCCGGCGAACCCTCGTCTGGTCACCCTCGCGGACATTCCGGATGCCGGACTCACGGCGGGACCCCGCGACGTCCATGTTTATCTGCCTCCCGGCTACGCCGAGTCGACGGAGCGTTACCGGGTGATCTATTTTCACGACGGGGAGGGCGTGTTGGGCGCATTCAACGGCACGCGCGGAGTACAGGCCGATGCCGACTACGCGCTCGATCAACTGCTCGACGAAAGACTGGTCCATCCGGCCATCCTGGTCGCGGTCGCCAACGCGAAAGGGGTGACTAACGGCCGAGGGCGGGATCTGGTCCCGCGCTGGACTCCCGACGCTCCGGGCCGGGCTGAGGACTACTACACGTTTCTCGCCACGCGGTTGAAACCGATGATCGACGCCCATTTCCGCACGCTGCCAGAGGCGCGCCACACCGGGGTCGCGGGTTATTCGCTCGGAGGCCTGGCGTCGTTTTATTTCGGATACCGCCATCCGGAGACCTTCGGCATGGCCATTTGCTCATCCCCGTCGCTCTGGCACACCGATTCGTTCCTCGTCCGGGAGGTCGCGGGCGACCCGGTAAAGCGCACGGCCACCCGGTTCTGGATTGATGGGGGCGAAAAGGATGCGGCTGACATCGAGACCATCGCCCCCGTCATGACCAGACTGCTGCTGGGGAAAGGCTGGCGGGAGGGCAGCGACATCGCCTTTCAACTCGGGTATGGGCACACGCACAGTCGCAAGGCGATGCGGGAGCGGCTGCGGAACGCGCTCTACTTTCTGTTGCGCCGCGAAGCTCCCGCCGTCCAAAGCCTGCGCCTCCGGCCGCTCGCGGACCCTTCGGCGCTCTCCCTCGATCTGGTTACCGCGGGCGAGCGAGCGTTGGTCTGGCCGGAAGTGGGTTTCGAGCACGGGTTTTATCTGAACTCGGTCGCGATTCCGGTGCGCAGTGAAGACGCCGGCGTGGCCGTGGTGGATGACTCCGGCCCGGGCCGAATTCGTGCGATGGCGGCGGGGAGCACCGCGCTCCACGCTGAATTCCAGGGCTACCGGGCACGATTGCCCGTGAAGAGTTATGTGCCCGGCAGGTACGCCCGGTTGCCGATTGCCCGCGCCCCGGCTCCAGTCACCGTCGATGGTGATCTGGGCGAATGGAGCGATCTCCCGCATCGCATCGTCCCCGATTCCGAGGCGGGCCGAGCCACGGCGCGCTTTGCCACCGCTTACGACGATCACACTGTATTCGTGGCGGTGGCCGTGACCGATCCGCACGTGGTGGTCCGGCCGGGCCGGCCCTCGAAAGAACAGGACGGGGTGGAAGTCTGGCTCGACCATCGACCGGATCCCGCCCGGGCGGAAAGCAAGGCGTGGGACGACGGCTACCAGTCGACATTTCTTCTGATCCGCGCCACGCCGGCGACGGTGCCGCCGCCGCCGGCTTCAATCCGTGCCCCGTTGCCGCCAGGCGTGCAGCGCGCGGTCCGGCGCACGCCGGCGGGCTACGACGTCGAGTTCGCCATTCCGATCGTCGATTGGACAGAGTTTCGCTTGAACGTGCATCTCACTGATTTTGCCGACGCGTCCACGCCGGCGGTTGAACTCTGGTGGCAACCGCCCTGGCGCAGCCCGGAGTCGCGCGCAGGGTCGGGCACGTTTCGCCGATGATCGAAATGGGAACCAGGCTGCGTCCTGCCAAAAGTGCAGTACGAACGTCTTTCTCCGCGCAGCGATAGCGCTCGGCTTTCTCAGCGAACCGCCCAAGCAGGAGTGGTTCGGAGCGAGAACCATCACGAAATGCACCCGTCACTGAAGGAAACAAAGCACCGGCCGTGGCCCCTTCCCAACGGGGAGTGGAAGTGGCGTCAGGCGTGGCTCAACCTCGCCTTCATCCACTTTCCCGTGTCTTCGGACGCACTTCGACTGATGCTTCCGAGTGAATTGAGGCTCCAACAGTATGACGGTGTAGCGTGGGTTGGCCTGGTGCCATTGCGGATGTCGGGAGTCATGCGGCGGCCCTTTCCGGATCTTCCCCCGTTTTCGGCGTTTCCTGAACTCAACCTGCGAACGTATGTGGAGGCGGACGGAAAGCCGGGGGTTTGGTTCTTCAGTCTCGATGCCGCCTGCTGGCCGATTGTTTTTGGCGGCCGCACGTTCTACGACCTGCCGTATTATTCGGCCACGATGGAGGACGTAGTCGTCGGGGAGTGGCACAATTTTCGCAGCGTGCGAAAGGATGGGCGGGCCCGGTTCAGGGCCCGCTATCGTCCGATGGGCGAGAAGTACCACGCCATTCCGGGGACCTTCGACCACTGGGCGACGGAGCGTTACTGCTTGTATTCCCATTCGGCGAGAAAGGGTCTCCGGAGGGTTGAGGTCCATCACGCCCCGTGGCCGCTGCAAAGGGCGGCGGTCCACCTTGAGGAATGCACGATTCTGGAGGCGGCGGGAATCAAAGCGGTCGGAGATCCCGTGTGTCATTTCTCCAGCGGGGTGGATGTCGTTTCGTACTGAGGCAAAAATTCAGTTGAGAGTTGAGTGGTGAGAGTTGAGAGCCCCGACACCAAGACGAGTTTTGGCTTCGCCGGGAAGAAACCGGTCTTCCACGAGGAGAGAGCGTGCCGCGGTGAATCACGTCGTCCGTCATGCCGCCGACACGTGACCCTCGAGAAGGTCGATGTCGTGTAAGTTTCTCGGAGAAAATAGGATAACCGGGAAATGGGAGGAGTCTTGGGGGTCCCCAGGCCATCCCAGCCGTGGGCAAACCGCACGCCGTGCCCTTTTTATCCGCTGCGATATGCTTGCGATGCTCCCCCGATAATTCTGCGATACGGGGCTATCTATCGCAGAAATATCGCAGCGATATCGGACGGGTATCGCAAGGAATGTGATCGTCACGTCAACCAGGCCTGGCTCCGGTTCGCGCGACATGAACGGAAAGTCGGAAAAGGGCAGGTTCGAATGGGGATTCCGGAACGCGGACGTTTCCTTTCCCCGGGGCAGGGCGGCAAGGCTCCGGCGGAGGGCGGAGTTCCCTTTTCGGACGGCGACGGGGGCGTCACCGCTCCAGTCGATCCGTTCGGAATTCTGGCTCCTGGAGATGCGACGCCCCGTCGCGTGCGTTTACGGCGATTTTCGAAACATTCCAGAGCGCAAGCCGTGGCGGGAGGCGCTGGACGGGGTCGTGCCACCGCGGCAGCTCGGCCTGCCACAAATGAGCTGGGCTGGCATCTGACCGACCGCCAATCGATTCTCGCCGCGCCTATTGGCGCCAAGCAGATAGCCGAAAACACGCTCGTCAGGTTTGAGCCTTTTTGCGGCCAAATGGATTGAGCATAGATTCCCCTCCCCCAACCAAGACAATTGGCCGCAAAAAGGAACAAAGGGGCGGGGCATGCCAGCGGAGAACTCCCGAGCGCTTATGAGCGCTTCGGACACTCGGTTTGCCGTCGGTAGAAGCGCAAACGTCTGCCTTGTGTCGGGCGTGTAGCCGGTGGCGTTCCCGGTATTTTCCAAAAGCAAGATGCCCCCGGGCGGTTTTCGTGCCGCGGGTCCGGGCTTGCGCCGTGGCGGAGATCTCACGACCATCCGGGACGATGCTCGGCGCATTTCTAGACCGGATTTCGCGGTCGGAACACGAAGCGGGTGAACTCTCGCTGCAGATTCGAATTTTTCGTCTGACGTGTGCAGCGACCTTTGTCCTGACGGGGTTCCTGATCGTGCCGATGAACCTCGTGCAAAACATGTCGCTGACCCTGCACGTGGTCTGCGTCCTGTTCACGGGTCTGGGTCTGACATGCTATCTCGAATCCCGGCGGGGTCGGAACCACATCGTGGCCTACCTGGTGGGCGCCCTGGTGCTGCTGGACTTCGGCTGGTTTTCCTGTGGCGGATCCGAGGGGAGCGTCACCTACTACTTTTTCCCCATCCTGCTTTTTGTGAAGGTGGTGTTTCCCGATTGCTTGGGGTGGATCGGAGCGGGAGTGGTTCTCGGCAACGCGGCGGGGTTGTTCCTGCTCGAACGGGCTTTTCCGGGCTGGGTGATTCCGTTCCCCACGCCGTTCGACCGCCTGCTCGATCACGTCTCTGGAATTTTTGCCTGCGGACTGGCACTCGTGTCGGCGGCCCACCTCATCCACGACAGCTATGCCAAGGAGCAGCGGCGGTTGACGCAATTGGCGGAGAAACTGCGGGCGAGCGACGAAAACTACCGGGCGATCTTCGATTCCACCAGCGATGCCCTGTTCGTCCACGGGTTGGACGGCCTGCTGATTGACGTGAATGCGCAGGCTTGCGTGCTTTTTGGGGCGCGGCGCGAGCAGTTGATGACCGGGACGTTCGCCGCCATCAGCCAAGGGGAGGCGCCTTACTCGCTGGCGGACGCGGCGGCCAAGATGAAGCTGGCGGCCGCGGGGCAGCCGCAGGTGTTTGAGTGGCGCAGCCGACGGGCCGACGGCGAGGTTTTTTGGTCGGAGGTGGCACTGCGGGCCGGCGAGATCGGCGGGGAGCGGCGGATGATTGCGTCGGTGCGCGATGTCTCGGCCCGCAAGCAGGCGACGGAGGATTTGAGGAGGAACGAGGAACGCCTGCGGCTGGCGATGGAAGCCTCGTCGCAGGGCTGGTATGAGATGAACGTGCAGACGGGCGAAGGGGTTTCGAGCGCCGAGTATGTTCGCATCATCGGTCATGATCCCGGTTCATTTCAAACGACGCTGCGGGATTGGGTGGACGGCGTGCATCCCGATGACCGCGAGGGCCTGATGCGCGAGTACCGCGAGTGCGTGGCGAGCGGACAAACCCACACGATGGATTACCGCCGAAGAACGAAGTCCGGCGCCTGGAAGTGGATCCGCTCGATTGGAAAAATCGCCGAGTTCGACGCGGCCGGCCGGCCGCTCCGGATGTACGGCACGCACGCAGACATCACCGAACGCAAGGAGCTTGAGGCGCAATTGCGCCGCAGTCAGCGGCTGGAGGCGGTCGGCACGCTGGCGAGCGGGGTGGCGCACGACCTCAACAACATCCTGACCCCGGTGTTGATGGCGAGTGGGATCCTGAAGGAAAAACTGCGGGATCGCGAAGATCGGGAACTGATGGCGATGCTCGATTCCGGGGGGAGGCGAGGGGCGGCGATCGTGCGGCAATTGCTGGCCTTCAGTCGCAATCTCGCGCAGTCGCGCGAGCCGGTGGAGTTGTGGGGGCTTTTGCGGGAGACCCTCCCGATGGTGCGGGCGACGCTCCCTTCGACCGTGAAGGTGATGGAGCCGACGGCGGGGCGGGGTTGCGTGCATGCCGATCCGACGCAGATGCATCAGGTGGTGATGAACCTGTGTGTGAATGCGCGGGATGCCATGCCGGACGGCGGCACGCTGTCACTGGCGATTGAGCGCGAAGTGCTGCAGGGGAAGGGCGAGGGCGAATTGCTGAGCCTCAAGAGCGGAAGCTACCTGGTGCTAACCGTGGCCGACACCGGTGGTGGGATTCCGCCCGAACTTCTGGAAAAGATCTTCGATCCCTTCTTTACGACCAAGGCTACTGGCACAGGGCTTGGTCTGGCGTCGGTCCACGGAATCGTGCGGGCCCACCACGGGGTCGTGCGCGTGCAAAGCGTGGTGGGACGCGGTACGGTGTTCCGGGTCTACCTGCCTGAAATGGTCCAGTGGGTGGACGCCGGGGCGGTGACGGCTCCGGATCGGGACCCGGCCACGCCAACGCCAACGGCGCCGGCGTCGAACCGTGGCCGGTGTATCCTGCTGGTGGACGATGAGCCGGTCGTGCGCATGGCGATACAGCGACGGCTGGAGATCGAGGGATTCGAAGTGCTGGTGGCCGGCAACGGAATCGAGGCACTGCGCGTGATGGAGCAGTCGCACCGTCGGATCGGAGGCGTCGTGACTGACTTTACGATGCCGGAAATGGACGGACCGACGCTGGCGCCGCTGCTGCGGGTGATGGCGCCGACGGTGCCGATCATCGGGGTGTCCGGACGCGATCAGGAATCGCGGGTCGAGGAATTGCACCGGCTCGGATTTGCCGAGATCTTGAACAAACCATTCGAGTCGAGCGCACTGATCGCGGCGCTGCGTCGGCAGATGGGGTGACTGGGCTGGACCGAGCAGGACGGGCCGCCGCCGCCCGGTTGTCGTCGCCGCGGTTTTTCCGGGAGGCGGGAGTTTGGGGTCAAGTCTCCCGCCAATGAGTCGAAGGTATCCTCCGCACACAGCATTTGATGTCATGACCCGAAGCGGCCGAATTCTAATCGTCGACGATAGCAAGCTCGTTCGGGCAGCGGTGCGCCGCGAACTGGGAGGTTCCTTCGAATATCGCGAAGCCAGGCATGGGCTTGAGGCTCTACAGATTATCAAGGAGGGATTTACCCCCGACCTGATCACCCTCGACCTCGAGATGCCGGAAATGGGTGGGTTCGAGACCTGTGAGCGGCTCTATAGCGGGGATTTTTCGAGTTTTTTCCCCAAGAACCGCGAGGGGCGCGTTCCGGTGATCTTTCTGACCGCGCGGGACACCCTGGCCGAGAGGCGGCGGGATTTTGAACTTGGGGCGATCGACTTTGTCTCCAAGCAATTCGAACCCGGGGCGCTGGCCGCGCGGGTGGATCAGATCCTCAACCCCGACGACCGCCTGCGCGGTGTGCACGTGCTGCTGGTCGATGACAGCCGGATGGTTCGCCAGATTGTGGGCAAGGCTTTGCGTGAGGTTGGCGTCGAATTGATCGAGGCGGTCGACGGGCTGGAGGGATTCACCATTCTGTGCAACCGGCTTTCCTCCATTGATCTTGTGATCACGGACATCGAGATGCCCGTGATGACAGGCACGGAGCTTTGCCGGCGCATCCGGCATGAAATCGGCCTGGTTGATCTGCCGATCGTTTTCTTCACGGGTGGCGACCAAGCGCAGCGCGTCGAAGCCTTTCAGGCCGGGGCCACCGACTGCCTGGTCAAGCCGTTCATCAAAGAGGAGATGATCTCGCGGCTCAACGTCCACATCGAGAACGCGCTCCTCAACTCCAGGCTCCGCCGCGCCGTCGCGGAATTACGCGACTCCCTCAAGTGTCAGCGCGACATGCTGGCCACGCTGTCGCACGACATGCGGTCCCCGCTCTCCGGTATCATGGGCTTTGCCGATCTCCTTTTCATGGCACAGAACCGGACTTCGGTGGAGTTGGAGAACATCGCCCTGATCAAGCAGTCGGGGCAGATGCTGCTGTCGCTCGTCGAAGACATTCTTTCCCTGTCCAAGCAACAGGCGGGCCGGAGTGAACTGGAATTGCAGCCGCTCGACCTGGAACCGCTGCTCTCGCGCAGTGTGGCCATGCTCCAAAGTCTCGCCAGCCGCAAGCACCAGGAAATCATCTTCGACCGGAATACCGGCAACGCGACGATCGCCGGTCATGCGGAGTCCCTGACCCGGGTTTTCAACAATCTGATCAGCAACGCGCTCAAGTTCACCGCCGATGGGGGAAATATTTGTGTGTCGCTTGATCCGGTTTCACCGGACCGGGTCGCAGTGATGGTGGCCGACACCGGAATCGGAATCGAACCGCACAAGATCGCGCATATCTTCGATCGATATTCGCAATCCTCGCAGCAGGGCACGGCGGGCGAGGCGAGTACCGGTCTCGGGATGTCAATTGTGCGTGAGTTCGTCGAAGCGCACAAAGGTGAGGTCAGTGTGACCAGCAGTCCCGGACGGGGCACCCAGTTTCGAGTGGTTTTCCCTTTGACGCAGGCGCTGCCGGCGGCGGTCAGATCGGCTCCCAATCCCGTCTCTGCCGAGTCGCATCATGCTCAGCTCGGCCGGACGGTGCACGGCCGTCGGGTCCTGGTCGTGGACGACAATCCGGTCAACCATATGGTCGCGCGGGCGATCCTGACCAACGCGGGTTGCTCGTCCAAGGCGGTGACCAATGGACACGACGCGGTCAATATCCTGTGCGCGGCGCCCGGGGACTTCGACCTCGTCCTCATGGATATGCAGATGCCGGGCATGGATGGACCTGCCGCCACCCGGGAGATTCGAAAGGCCGGACTGTTCACCATTCCGGTAATCGCGCTCACGGGCAGCGCTGACGAAGCTGACCGCCAGACGTGTCTGGCGGCCGGGATGAACGATTTCCTGACGAAGCCCTTCACCCCGCGGGCGCTGCTTGAGGTGATCGGGCGACACCCCTGCCCGCCGAGCGGGGAATCGGCGGTGGGGATCATTCCTTTTCCAGGTCAGGCACGGGTAGCCGTTGGAGCCTGAGTTCCGGGGGGATTTGACGTTCCTTTCCGTTGAATCGGGAGCGATATGAATTGTCGTGGCGCACCGGTTACAGTGCGAAGGGGAACGAGAATCGGTGGAGGGGCCCGTTCTTCATGCGCAGAGGATCACGTTCGCGTACGTGATGCGCACCCGGCCGTTCTCGCGTCGCGTGGCCAGGCCCAGGGCGTCGTCGGCGACTGAGTCGACGTACATCTGGCGAATGACTTCGAGGTTGCCCGCCGCTGGAAACGAGCGCTCAAGCAGACCCTCCACATCCACCTCCATCCGCCAGAATGTTTCGGTCGGGGGGCGTAATCCGGCTCTGGCGAAGAGCGTGCGCAGTTCCTCAAGCGTCAACGCGCGGGCGTGCGACGGGTCGCGCAGCATCTCCATCCGATGAAACGCTGCGGCCTTTTTCGGATCGGGCGAGGCCATCAGGTCGGCGACTGCGACCCGGCCTCCGGGCCGGCAGACGCGTCGCATCTCCGCCAGCACCGCGGCGGGATTGGGGAAATGGTGAAATGCGAAGCGCGACACGACGAGTGAGAACGTGGTGTCGGGATAGGGGAGGGGTAGCACATCGCCAACCTGGAAGCCGACGTTACCCAACTGCCGCTCGTTCGCCAACGCCTGCGCGCGGTCGATCATCGCCGGGGTGAGATCGATGCCGGTCACCTGCCGCGCCACCTTTGCGAACGCGCAGGCGACGAGGCCGGGTCCGCACGCGACATCAAGCACGGTGTCGGCGGCGTTGGTCGCCGCGGCGTCGATCAGTAATTGGAGCGCCTTGTCGTCCCGCATCGAAGGCGCGGTAGAAAAGGGAATCGCCTGGCGCGAGAACTGGTCACGGACCGTGTCATGGTGCGAGGACATGCGGGGTTGTGCCGTGAAAGGCGGCGTGGCGACAAGGCTGATTCGAGGTGACGCGTGCGGGCCGCGTCGCATCTTGTTTCTGGGTTCAGACGAAAAACGCCATCGACTACCCTCGTAGTATATTTGGAGCGGCGACGCCCCCGTCGCCGTTTCAATCCACGCGACGGAGGCTTCGCATCCCCAATTTCCGGATCTTGAAATGCACACCCGAGGCTGGCCCGTTTCCAGCTTGCGACTGCGCTCGGGGTTGTTGCGCTCGAAGGCGTTGATCGAGCGCCCCGATCCTCTCACCCGCGATCCCTCATGAGCATGACCTTTCGTTCCCGTTCCGACTCCAACCGTGTGCCGCGCTTTCTCTCCTCTTGGGGTCGATCGTTTCCCGCCATCGTGGCGTTGTTCACCGGTCTGCTGGCCGGATACGCGTTCGCCCAGGCGCCGGCAACCGGACGAATTGTGGGACGGATCTTCAACCCGGGCACCCAGGAGTACGTCCGCCACGCCGAAGTCGCCGTCGACGGGACCAACATCGTCGCGTTTTCGGACGACGACGGCTCGTTCGTGCTCTCCAACGTCCCCGCGGGTGACGTGACGGTCACCGTCACCTACACCGGCTACGACAAGGCGGTGAGCAAGGTCGCGCTCCAGCCGGGCCAGACGGCGACGCGCGAATTCGAGCTGAAAGGATCGACGTTTCGCCCGGCCCCGCCGGCAACGCCCGGACTCGCCGAGAGCGTGGTGCAGCTCGCGAAGTTCGAGGTGTCGAGCGAGCGCGAGGGGAACGCCAAGGCGATCATGGAGCAGCGCGCCGCGCTGAACATGAAGAGCGTCGTGGCGTCGGACAGCTTCGGCGACGTCACCGGCGGAAATATCGGCGAGTTCATGAAGTACCTTCCCGGCATCGTCATTGATTACAACAACGCCGACGCGCGCGCCGTGCGCATCAGCGGTCTCGACCCGAAGTACGCCGCGGTGAGCATCGACGGCATGCGGATGGCGACGGCGGCCTCGGCCTCGTTTGGCGGGACGTCGCGGCAATTCGAGTTTGAGCAGGCATCGATCACGAGCATCGAGTCGATCGAGGTGAACAAGACGCTCACCGCGAGCATGGACGCCGACGCGCCCGCCGGCACGATGAACCTCCGCAGCAAGAACGCGTTTGAGCGCAAGGGGCGGGAGATCACCGCGCAGGCCAGCCTCACGGCCAACCCCTATGAGTTCAACATCGCCCGGACGCCGAGCCCGGGAGACGGCCTGCACCGGAAGATCCGGCCGGGTCTCATCTTCACCTACGCGGACTCCTTCGGCGGGCGTTTTGGCATTCAGCTCAGTCTTTCAGCGAACAGCCTGTTCAACGAGCAGGTGGCGCTCCTGCAGACGATCGACAACACGATCGCGGCGCGCGGGCCGGTGATCAACCTGCTCACGTTTCGCGACAACCCGAAGATCACGACCCGCGCCGCCTTCGGCTTGAACCTGGACTACAAGATCACGCCCAGCCTGGTGTTCTCGCTCCGCACGGCCGGTTCTCATCTCAACGACGAAATCAACGCCCGCACGCTCACGTTTCGCGCCGCGACCGCCCAGATCGATCCCTCGTCCACGCTGACTCACCTTGTCGCCCTGCCGACGGCCAACATCAACACGCGGCTCGAGCAAAACATCGGCCACAGCCACAAGTTCAACGAGACCGCCACCTACACGCCGAAGCTGGAATACAAACTCAACGACCTCGTCCTCACCGCGAGCGGCGGTTATTCGCGGAGCAAGACTCACTATGAGGACATGCGCTCCGGCTACTTCACGGCTGCGATCAATCGACTCACCCGGATGAGTTGGGATGCTCGGCGTTCGAGCCCGGATTCGACCGACTGGCAGCTGAAACAGCTTTCCGGTCCGGCCTGGACTGATCTCGCGAACTACAACCGCGTCGACGCCAATCCGAACAACATTGGCAGCGCCGCGCGCATCGGGAAGAGCCAGGTGTTTCTCGGCTACCTCGACGCGAAGAAGACGTTCTCCCTCGGTCTGCCGATCGTCCTGCAGACGGGCGTGAAGTCGCGCCTCACGACCTACGATCTGAACCAAACCGGCACGCTGACCTGGACCTACGCCGGGGCGTCAGGCAACCAGCTCAGCCCTGGCACGGTCATGATCGCGCACACGGAGCCCGGCCTCTTCGACTCGAAGCAGGGGGACAACATGGCGGCGATGAACATCCCGATTCCGAATACGACCGAGATGCTGAAGCTTTATCGCGCGCATCCGGAGCAGTTCGTCGAGAACGAGATTGGGAATTTCAACATTCGGAACACGACCGGGCGCGGCGTGAAGGAGCAGGTCGACGCCGGCTACGTCGAGGCCAACACCCGCTGGCAGCGCCTGCGGCTGAATCTCGGGGTCCGCGATGAGAAGACCCGCACGGTCGGCCGCACGTTCGATGTGCTGCCCAATGCCTTGGTGCGCGCCGCCGGCTATACCGCCAATACCATCCCCTACATCACCTACCAGTATCGGAACTTCGAGAAGCGGAACAAGTATGGCGGATACGAGAATCTCTTCTTCAGTGGCGGTGCGAAATATGCGCTGACGAAGAATCTCAATCTGCAGCTTGCCGCCAGCCAGTCGATCGGCCGGCCGGACTACAACAACCTCGCGGGCGTGATCGCGATCAACGAGACGAACCTGACCGTCCAGGTCCCGAACCCGGATCTCAAGCCCGAGACCTCGAACAAGTACTTCGCGAGCGTCCAGTACTTCATCGAGCCCGCGGGCACGGTGAGTGTCTCGACCTACCAGCTTGAGGTGAAGAACATGGGCACGGCCAACACGCAGATTTCGGCGGAGGCGGCCGGTTACGCGGATGACCCCGAGTATGTCGGCTATCGTTTCCTGCGGCCGACCAACCTCGACGGCGTCCGCAAGATCAAGGGCGTGGAGGTCGAGTACAGCCAGCAACTGGTGTTTCTGCCCGGCTTTGCGCGCGGGTTCAGCATTTTCGGATCGGTTTCGCGCGCCGTGCCGGACACTCCGCTGGCGGCGGTCGTGCCGAAGGCGGCCAACGGCGGCGTGCGCTTTAGCAACCACAAATTCAATCTGCAGGTGCGGGCGACGTGGGCTTCGGCGCGCATCACGTCGGTCGCGGCCACCCAGACGCAATGGCAGTATGAGCGGTTGATGTTCGACGTCAGTGGTGGCTACAAGCTCAGCCAGACCTACGAACTCACGCTGAGCGGCCGCAACATCACGAACGCACCGATTCGCGCCTACATCAACAGCCCCGGACTTTTCCTCTCCAATCAGGAGTACGGCGCAGTCTGGACGCTGGGAATTCGCGGACGGTTCTGAGCGCACCGCGCAGCGCGGACGTAATCCGGCCGCCGGATTTTCTCGATCGTGGCGCCGAAGTCGTGCGTGATTCGGTGGATGAAATCTGTCGTACCGTTACTCCTTCTCTCCCTTGCGACCACGGGTTTTTCCCAGGCGGCGAAGCGCACGCCGCTCTCCTCGGCGGTGCCCGACTCGATCAAGGCGGAGTTGAATCTCGAATACGGCACGACGCCGGAACAGCGCCTCCTGATGGACGTTTATCGTCCGAAGTCCGGCGGCGACAACCTTCCCGCCTGCGTGCTCGTGCACGGCGGTGGCTGGACGGGTGGCGACAAGGAGAAGTTTACCCCGCTGGCGATCGCGCTGGCGCAGCGCGGCTACGTCGTGGCCAACATCGAGTATCGCCTCGCCGGCGCGGCCAAATATCCGGCCGCCGTGCGCGACTGTACGGCCGCGGTGCGTTTTGTCCGGGCCAACGCGAAGCACTTCGGACTGAATCCGGAACGGATTGGCGCGTGGGGTGGCTCGGCGGGTGGTCATCTGGTCGGGTTGCTGGCTGCCGCGCCGGCGTTGGAAAAATTCAGTGCCGGCAACAAGGACGTCTCGGCACGTCTCAAGGCGGTGGTCGTGATGGCCGGGCCGATGGAGCTGGCCTCGGAAAAGGCGATCGAAAACCTGCGTCAACAAAAGGAGAAATCCAACGGCTTCAAATGGCTTGGCCGGCTCTACGACGACGCCCCGGAGCTGTATCGCGAGGCGTCTCCGATGAGCTACCTCGATCGAAACACGGCGGCCACGCTCTTTCTGCGCGGTGATTTGGACAACCCGGAGGCGGATCTTCCGGCCCTGGAAAAACTCAAATCACTCGGGGTGGCGACGGACCGCGTGATCATCAAGGGCGGGAAGCACGGCTGCTGGATGCAGCATCCGTGGTTCGAGCAATGCGTCGAGGCCGTCGACGCGTTTTTCCAGCGGCAGCTGAAGTGACGCGGCGGAAGCGCGTCGCGACCGGGGTTATTTCCAATCGTCGGTGCGGAACGGCGAAGCGGGCAGACCGGCGCCGTTGAAGAGGTTGCACGTCGGGAAATTCTCCCAAGCGTAGCGCGCGGCGACGGGGGACGCGACCTCGGCGGAGGAAACGACCACCATGTTGCCTTCGATGCGGGCCTGGGCGGGCTTCCACTGACGGTCGGCCCCGGCGATGACGAAGCCCTTCAGCGCGCCGTCCTTGGCCACAAGGCCGCCGTTGGTGTGCTTGAATGAGAGGACGATTTCCTTCCCACGCACGGTATGGCCGGCGGGGAGCGGTCCGGAGATGGCGGGAACCTTTTGGTCGTAGACCGTGCCGAGCGCCCACTGCGCGAGCCGGTGCCCGACGGCCTGTTTGTTTTTCGGGTGGATGTCGTTCGCCTCGCCGACGTCGATCGTGATCGCCATGCCGGTCTTCGGTTGCGCCAGGGTCTTGAGCATCGCCTCGCGCACGGGCGGCCAGTCGCGGCCGGCGCCGAGGTAGTTGGGCAGCTGCACCCAGGCGAATGGAAAATCATACCCCCAGCGCGCGCGCCAGTCGCGGACGAGCAACGTGAGCTGGTGTTCGTAGTAGGGCGCCTTCGCCGGCGTGGAGTTTGCCTCGCCCTGATACCAGAGCCCGCCGCGGATGGCGTAGGGAATGAGTGGTGAAATCTTGCCGTTGTAGAGTCCGCCCAAATTGCCCTTGCGCGTGGCCGTGTCGGCTGGGCTCACGGGTTTCCGGGCCGCCTTCTGCTTTTCGGAACGCGCCTTTTTCTGCGCCGCCTCCCACGCGGCGAGGCTGCGTTCGTACTTCTTCATCGCTTCCTCGGAAGTGGCGGCGGCGTTTTCCTTTTCAACCGCCGCGATGAACGGCTGCAACTCCTTGCTCGCGCGCTGCGCCTCCGGCGCGATCCAAGACTCGATGGGTGTGCCGCCCACGGATGAGTTGATGAGGCCGACCGGCGTATTGAGCGTCTGATGCAGCTCGCGGCCGAAGAAATACAGCGCCGCCGAAAATCCTCCCACCGTCTCGGGCGCGCACAGGACCCACGAGCCCTTGCCCATGGTTTGGGCGGAGGCGTTCGCCCCGGACTCCTCCTTGAACTGGCGGATCAAGGGGAACTTCGCCGCGGCCTGCTCCTTTTCGTAGTCCTTCGCCCGGTTGACCGTCATCGCCATGTTAGACTGCCCGGAGCCGAGCCAGACTTCGCCGACCAGCACGTCCTGGATCACGATCGTGTTCTTGCCTTTGATGGTAAGCGTCTGCGGCTCGCCCGTCTTCAAATTGGTCAACGCGATCCGCCACTTGCCATCCGTCCCCGTAACGGCGGACTGGCTTTGGCCGGCGAACTCGACCGTGACTTTCTCGCCGGGATCGGCGGCCCCCCACACGGGCACGCGCGCATCGCGCTGCAGGACGGCATGGTCGGAGAAAATCGCTGGGAGTTTGACGTCGGCGCGAGCGAGGGCCGCCGTGAGGGCGAGCATTACCAGATGGCGGGTGGGGGTGTTCATGGATTTGGATTTTCGATTCGGCGGGCCGTGACCCGGGATTATGGCCGGGTACGGGTGGCTTTCTGGAGCGCGGCGAGCTTTTCCGCCATCGCGGTGGTTCGGGCCTGCTCAGACGCGGCCAGATTCTTCTTTTCGCCCACGTCGGTGGAGAGATCGTAGAGTTGCGGCGTGGGCAGGTTGGCCGTTTCGGTGTGGGTGTTGACCTGCAACGCGACACCCTGGGCCGGGGCGATGAACTTCCAATTGCCTTCGCGGAGCGCGAGCTTGCCGGCATGCTCGATGACGTAGTCGCGCCCGCGCGGCGACTCACCGAGCAACGCCGCGCTCTGATCGAGGCTGTCGGGGGCGTCGCGTTCCGCCAGTTTCTGTCCGGTGAGGGCGGCGAACGTCGCGACGAGATCGACATGGCTCATCAGTGCATCGGATACGCCGGACCGCACGTGGCCGGGCCAGCGCACGATGAAGGGCACGCGCGTGCCCGCCTCGAAGCGGCTGTATTTTCCGCCGCGGAAGCTGGCGGCCGGCCGATGGTCGCCGAGTTTTTCCACCGCGCTGTCCTTGTAACCGTCGTCAATCACGGGGCCGTTGTCGCTCGAGAGGATCACGAGCGTGTCGCGGGTGAGGCCGTGGCGCTCGAGCGTGTTGAGGATCTCGCCGACCTCCCAGTCGAATTGCACGATGGCGTCGCCGCGGGCGCCCATGCCGGTCTTGCCGACGAATCGCGGGTGCGGCACCCGCGGGACGTGGATGTCGTGGGTCGCGAAGTAGAGGAAGAACGGCCGGTCCTTCTCGCGCGTGATGAAGTCGACGGCGTGACGCGTGAACGTGTCGGCCATGTCCTCGTCGACCCATTGGGCGGCGCGGCCGCCGGTGTAGTAGCCGATGCGGCCGATGCCGTTGACGACGCCCATGTTGTGGCCGTGCGACCAGTCCATCTTTAGCTTGGCGCGTTCGGAAACGCCGGTGGGCTCGCCGGGGAACGGGTTCTTGTAGTCGACGCGGAGGGGATCCTTGGGGTCGATCCCGACGACGCGCTGGTTCTCAACATAGACGCACGGCACGCGGTCCGCCGTGGCAGCCATGATGAAGCTGTAGTCAAAGCCGACCTCCCGCGGGCCCGGCGCGATCGGCTTGTTCCAGTCGATGGTGGCACCGTTGGCGCCGAGTCCGAGGTGCCATTTGCCGACCGCGGCCGTGGTGTAGCCGGCTTTCTTGAGCACGGACGGCAGCGTCGCGCGGCCGAGGTCAATCACGAGGGCGGCGTCGCCGGGCAGCACGCCGGTGCCGTCACGGCGCCACGGATATTCACCCGAAAGCAGGGCAAAGCGCGACGGCGTGCACGTGCCGGAGGTCGCGTAGCCCGAGGTGAAGCGCAGTCCCTCGCGGGCGAGGCGGTCAACGTTGGGCGTGCTGACGCGTTTCGCCCCGTAACAGCTGACGTCGCCGTAGCCGAGGTCGTCGGCATAGATGATGACGATATTGCGTGGCCGGGCGCGGTCGGCGGCGGCGAGCGAAAACGCGGTGGCGAGTAGGAGGGCGCAAGGCAGGAGGTGGCGGACGCGAATCATGGGAGGGAGGAGACGAACGACGCAGGGGGCAAATTACGGAGACGAGGCCGACGGGCGCAATAATTGATCCGGCGCAGGCACGCGCAACCTGGCAGCTTGACTCTGGGGACGCGACGCCCTCGTCGCGTGGATTGAAAACCGCGACGAGGGCATCGCGGCCCCAGCAATGTCTGGATTGTCACCGATGGCATTTCTCTCGTGTCCAAAAGCGGGTCGCGCTGCGCCGGCTTGATTTTACTGCACGCCCTCGTGAAGATGGTCGCATGTGGATTTCCCCTGTCCCTGCCGGTCCTGGTGTAGCGCGCACGTGGCGGCGCCGGGGCCTCGTCTGACGGCGTCGTTCCAAGCATGATGACGCGTCCGCTCGACTACACCCGCCGGCATTTTCTCGGTCAGATGACGACCGGCTTGACCGGCGTGGCCCTCTCCGGGCTGTTCACGCGCGAGATGCTGGCCGCGGCGGCGCGCCCGCCGCATTTTGCGCCCAAGGCGAAACAGGTGCTGCAAATTTTTTGTCCGGGCGCCGCCTCGCATCTCGACCTGTGGGACCACAAGCCGATGCTGGAAAAATTCGACGGCACGCCGATGCCGGGCGGCGAGACGGAGGTCACGTTCCAGGGCAAGAACGGCAATCTGATGAAGTCGCCGTGGCCGTTCGCGCCGGCGGGCCGGAGCGGCAAGATGATTTCGACGCTGCTGCCGCATCTGGCGCCGCACGTGGATGACATGGCGTTCATCCACAGCATGACGTCGCGCACCAACACGCACGGGCCGGGTTGCATCGCGATGAACACCTGTTTCCCACGCGAGGGTTTTCCCAGTGCGGGCGCGTGGTTGAGTTATGCGCTCGGCAGTCTGAACGACAATCTGCCGACGTACGTCGCGATTCAGGATCTGCGGGGCGAGCCGCCAAACGGAAAGGCGAATTGGGGCAACGGGTTCTTGCCCGCGCAGCACCAGGGCGTCGCGATCGCGGCGCAGCAGCCGTTGCGCAACCTGGCCCGTCCCGCCGCGATTGACGAACGCGAGGATCGGGCGACCCGTGCGTTTCTGGAGCAGATCAATGCCGAGCACGCCGCTGCGCATCCCGGCAGCGACGAACTGCGCGCCCGCATGGAGGCGTACGAACTCGCCGCGCGGATGCAGTTGACCGCGCCCGACGTCTGCGACTTGTCGCGCGAGCCGGCGCACGTGCACGCACTCTACGGCACCAACGACGCCAACAAGCTCAAGGCGGCGTACGCGCGCAATTGCCTCCTCTCCCGCCGCCTGTTGGAGAAGGGCGTGCGCTACGTGAGCCTTTACTGTGCGTCGCGGGCGAGTGCGGTTGACGGGCTGCTCAACTGGGATGCCCACAAGACGCTGCGCGCCGACTACGACCGGCACGCGCCGATTTTTGACCAACCCACTGCCGCGTTGCTCGCCGACTTGAAACAGCGCGGGCTGTTGCAGGACACGGTCGTGCTCTGGTGCACGGAATTCGGCCGCATGCCGACGCATCAGGAGGGGACCGCCGGTCGCGATCATAACCCGGACGCCTTCACCACCTGGATGATGGGTGCGGGCGTGCGGGGCGGGGTGAGCCACGGTGCCACCGATGACTTTGGGCGGCGCAGCGTGCAGGACGTCGCGACGGTCTACGATTTTTACGCGACGGTGCTCCATCTGCTCGGCCTCGATCACGAGAAACTCACCTACTACCACAACGGCGCCGCCCGGCGGCTTACCGATGTGCACGGCCACGTGCTCAAGAGCATCCTGACGTGAACCGCATGCCGCCGCGTACTGCACCCATCATCCGCGGGTTGTTGTTGGTGGTCGCGACCGCCGCATGGGCGGCCGACCCGGCGGGCGTGGCGTTCTTCGAGCAGAAGGTCCGGCCGGTGCTCGCCGAAAATTGCTACGAGTGCCACAGCGCGGGCGCGAAGAAGATCAAGGCCAACCTCCTGCTCGATTCGAAGGCGGGCTGGGAAAAGGGCGGCGATAGCGGCGAGCCGGCGCTCGTGCCCGGTCAGCCGGAACGCAGCCTGCTCATCCGCAGCATCCAGCACGTCGACGACGACCTGCAGATGCCGCCGAAGAAGCCCAAGCTGCCGGATGCCGTCATCGCCGATCTCGTTACCTGGGTGAAGATGGGCGCCCCGGATCCGCGGGACGGTGCGCCGCTTGCCGCGCGACGCGCCGACAAGTCGTGGTGGTCGCTGCAACCGGTGCCGCCGCTCGACGCCACGAAGACCGTCGATGATTTCATCACGGCAAAGCTTGCCGAAAACGGGCTCGCGCTCGGCGCCGCGGCGGATCCGCGCACCTTGATTCGCCGCATGAGTTACGACGTGACCGGCCTTCCGCCGACTGCCGCGGAAGTGGCGGCGTTCACGGCGGCGTACCAGCGCGACGCGGACAACGCGGTGCGCGAACTCGCTGACCGGCTCCTCGCTTCGCCGCACTACGGAGAGCGCTGGGGCCGGCATTGGCTCGACGTCACCCGCTTTGGCGAAAGCAACGGGTTCGAGCGCAACTTCGTGATCGACGATCTTTGGCCGTTTCGCGACTACGTGATCCGGAGCCTCAATGAGGACAAGCCGTTTGATCGTCTCATCACCGAGCACCTGGCGGGTGACGTCGTGGGCAAGGGCGATCCCGCGGTGGAGGTGGCGAGTGCCTTTCTCGTCGCGGGACCCTACGACGACGTGAAGAATCAGGATGTCGCCGCGACGGCCAACATCCGGGCGGCCACACTCGACGACATCATCACGGCGACCAGCGGGGCGTTTCTTGGGCTGACGTTCAACTGCGCGCGCTGCCACAACCACAAATTTGATCCGATTCCGACCGAGGATTACTACCGGCTGCGAGCGGCGTTTGAAGGCGTCACCCACGGCCGGCGCGTCGTTGCTTCGGAGGCGGAGCGCGCCGCCTTTGCTGCCGCGACGGCGGAGCCCAACCGGCGCAAGACGAAGCTCACGGCTGAAATCGAGGCGTTGAACCGCGCAGTGCAGTTGCGTGCGAAAGCCGAGCTGACCAGGCGGCCGGCGGCCCGGCCAAAGATCGATCCGCAGCTGACCGAGGAACGGTTCGCGCCGGTGGAAGCGCGCTATGTGAAGTTTGTCATCCACGCCTTCACCGGGGCGCCGCGGGGGCAGCGTCCCGCCTCGGGACGGCTGGTGGAGTTTGAGGTGTGGAGCGCGGGGGAGGGGAGCCGCAATGTCGCGCTGGCGCGCAATGGCGGCAGGGCCGAGGGCGCGCGGTCCGCGGTCGCGGACGATTTTCCGGAGGCCTACGGACCGCAGGTGGTGATCGACGGCGAGTTTGGCGAGCAATGGTTCATCGGCTCGCCGGCGGAGCTGACGATCACGCTGGCGCAGACCGAGACCATCGAGCGGATTGCGTTTTCAAACGCCAAGGGCCGCAACATCAGCGAAGGCAACGCCCGTGGGGAGACGCCCTGTGAATACGAGGTCCAGGTGTCGCTGGATGGCAAGGCGTGGCGGACGGTCGCCGATAGTGTCGATCGCGAACCGTGGACGCCGGCGCATGGCATTGAGCGCCTGCGGCGTGAGGTCATCACGCCGGAGGAAGAGGCGGCGCTCGCGGCCCTGAATCGCGACCTCGCGCAGGTGCAGCGGGAGCTCAACGCGGTGCCAAAGCTGCGCCAGGTCTGGGCGGGGATCTATGTGCCAGAACCGGAGCGCACGTTTGTCCATCAGGGCGGCGACCCGATGAAACCCGCGGCGCCGGTGCCGCCCGCGAGCCTCGCGGTGCTGGATCGCGTCACGGCGGCCTATCAACTTCCGCCCGAGACGCCCGAGAGCGAACGCCGTCTCGCGCTCGCGCGCTGGATCACGCAGGCGGACAACCCGCTCACACCCCGCGTGCTGGCGAACCGCGTGTGGCAGTATCACTTCGGCACGGGAATCGTGGATACGCCGAGTGATTTTGGCTTTCTGGGTGGCCGGCCGTCGCATCCGGAACTGCTCGACTACCTCGCCGCTCGGCTCGTGCAGGGCGGCTGGCGGATCAAGGCGCTGCACCGCGAAATCCTGCTTTCGTGCACTTATCGGCAAGGCACGGCCTACCGCGCCGAGGCCGCCAAGGTGGACAAGGACGCGCGCCTGCTCTGGCGCTTTCCGCCGCGTCGGCTGAGCGCCGAGGAATTGCGGGACACGGTGCTGGAAGTGGCCGGGAAGCTCGACCGCTCGATGGGCGGGCCCGGGTTCCGGCTCTACAAGTTCACGCAAAACAACGTGTGCACGTACTTCCCGCTCGATCGCCATGGACCGGAGACGTACCGCCGCGCGGTTTATCATCAGAACGCCCGTGCGAGTGTGGTCGATGTGCTCAACGATTTCGATTTGCCCGACATTGCGTTCGCCGCCCCGCGTCGGGCCAACACTACAACCCCTCTGCAGGCGCTGACGCTGCTGAACCACAGCTTCACGCTCGACATGGCGCAGGCGTTTGCGGGCCGTTTGTCCGGCGATCCGGCGGCGCAGATCGTCCAGGCCTATGCGTTCGCCTTTCAGCGTCAGCCCTCGCCGAAGGAAGTTGCGGCGGGCACCGCGCTGATCGCCGCCCACGGCCTGCCGGCGTTTTGCCGCGCGCTGCTCAACGCGAACGAACTGATCTATCTCGAGTGAGATGGACGCGTGGCGTCAGCTGACGTGCACCACGATCGTGTGCCCCTCGAATGAAACCTGATCGCCCGCGAGGAGTTTTTTCCGCTTTTGCGTCTCAAGGACGCCGTTGACCGTGACCTTCCGCTCGGCGACCGCCTGCTTGGCCGCGCCGCCGCTGTCGGTCAGCCCGCCAAACTTGAGAAACTGGCAGAGATCAATCGGCACGGCGCGGACCGTGACAAGGCGGGGAGCGGAGGACGAGGCGTTCGGCATCGCGCAACGATCGCGGAGCGTCTTGCGCAAGTCGAACCCGCATTCAACGGGAGAATCGGACGCGTCGCGGCGTTTGGTCGTGTCAGCGTGGCTCCTGGCATTCCCGCCTTTGTGTCATCGACGAGCGAGCGCGCCCGCCTCGGGCTTTCACTGCAATTGCTCGTCCGACAATCCGACCTTCCGCATAAACTCCGGCCACCGCGGATCGGTGTGCAGGCTCCGCAGCAGCACGGCGACCTTGGTCCACGCGATCCCCGGATCGCGCACGCGCCATGCGTGGTCGAGCCAGTGGAAGGCGTCGTCCGGTTGGCCGCGGGCCGCGTAGATGTGGGCGAGCTTGTAGGGTGAACTGTCGGCGAATTCGGCTTTCAGCGCCTGCAGGGCGAGGTCGGACTCCGCCCGCCGCCCGCAGGCGTCTTGGGCGAGGGCCAGCCCTTCCAGCCGGTGCATCCGCGCCGGTTCGCACTTCGCCAGGGCAAGCGCAGCCTCGGGCTGGCCGGCCTCCAACTCCACCATGCACGCGAGCAGGTGGGCGAAGATGCCTTCCGGAGAGATTTCGATGGCCCGGCGGAGTTCGTCGCGCGCCTCGAAGATGTGCCCGGAAAACAGATACGCCACGCCGAGCAGGAGCCGCGCCTCCGGATTAAGCGGGTCGAGCGAAACGGCCCGGCGGCCGAAATCGATCGCCCGGTCCCACTCGCCCAGCATGTAGGACGAGGAACAGGCGTCGGTGAGAATCGCGGCGTCCGAGGGAGCGAGCGCCACCGCCCGTGCGATCTCCGTGCGCATGGTGCGCCACTCGAAAAAATGCCGCTGCATCATCTGCGAGAGCGCCGCATGTGAGGAAGCCAGGTCGGGGTCGAGCGCCAGCGCGCGTTCTGCGGCCATGCGGGCCTGGGCGAACCGTTCCGCGTGTTCCGGTTCCCACGTGCCCTGCCAGATACGGGCCCGCGCGAGGTCAGCCCATGCCGTCGCGAACGCGGGATCGAGCCGCAGGGCCCGTTCGTAGAAGTCGATTCCCCGTACGACGTCGGAGGAGGTGGAGCGGGTGGCGAAGAATCGTCCCTGCAGGGAGAGATGATGGGCGTCGGCGTTTTTCGTGCCGCCCCGCTGGGCGAGTTCAACCTGGGCCCGAATCTCGGCCTTCGCACTCGCGGCGGCCTCGTCGGTCAGCCGGCCGCGCAATTCGCCGACAATGGTCTGGGCGAGATCGCTTTGCATCGCGAACACATCGGTCAGTTCCAGCGGCCCGAAGCTCCGGGACCAGACTTCCTCGTTGCTCGCGGCGCGGCTGAGGCGCGCGGTGATTTTCACCCGGTTGCCGGATTTCTGCACGCTGCCCTCCACGACGTGCGCCACGCCGAGCTTTTCTCCCACCTCCTGCGCCGTGGCCGGCCGGCTCTTGAACGACCACGCCGAGGTCCGTGCTGACACGCGCAGCCCGGGAATTTTCTGCAGCGTGGTCAGGAGCTCCTCTGCGATTCCGTCGGAGAAATATTCGTTGTCGCGATCGCTGCTCTGGTTGGCGAATGCCAGCACGGCGACGGAACGTTCCGCCGGGGCGGGCTTGGCAGTTTCGAACGCCGACGGCGGCGGTCCGTCGCTGCCGGAGGGAAGGAGCGGGGAGCCCCGGCCGGCGACCGCGAGGGCGTTTTGCGCGCCGGTGCGTTGCGACCAAAGCGCCAGAAAACGTGCCTGCACATCCGGCGGAACCTTGCCGCCGCGCAGTTTCGTCCACTGCACCGCCCGGAAGCGATCCGGCACGAGCGCAGTCGGCTCGCGGGTGTCGTCGATCACGACGGGCAGGATGAACGGAACGCCGCCCGCGATGCCCATTGCGCGCTGCGCGGCGAGCTCCCATTCGATTCGGAAATAGCCTTCGTGCCGGGCCTGCGTGCTCGCGGAGATGAGCGGAATAAAAAGCACGCATTCCTTGATCTGCCGGCGGATTTTCGCGTCCCACTCGTCGCCGTGCTCCAGCCCGCCCTCGACGTCGAACCAGACCTCGATGCCGCTGGCTCGCAATGTATCGCAGAGGCGTCGCGCGGCCTCGGTGTCCTGCGACGCGTAGCTGAGGAAGACGGCCTTGTTTTCGGCGGCGCTCACTTCAGCTGTTCGTCCGAGAGCCCGACCTTTTTCAACAGCCCGGGCCAGCGGGGATCCTTGCGGACGTTGCGAATCAAGGGGGCGACCCGGATCCATCCGAGGCCGGGATCGCCAAATTGCCACGCTTGGTCGAGCCATTCAAATGCGCCGTCCAGCTCGTTGCGATACGCGTACACTTCGGCGATTTGATAGGGGCAGCCGCGGGCAAAGTCTTTCTTCAGCTCCGCGAGGGCGGCGTCTGATTCCCCTTTGGCGCCGAGGGCGAAGTGGGCGAGCGCCAGGCCTTCGAGCCGATGCATCCGCTCCGGTTCCAGGTTCGCCTCGGCGAGGGACTCCGCCGCGCGGCCCTCCTCCAGGAGAATCATACAGGCCAAGAGATGAGCGTAATTGCTGGTGGGGGCCACATCGAGCAGGTGGCGGATTTCGGTCTTCGCTTCGGCCGGTCGGTCGGAAAAGTACCACGCGATTGCGAGGAAGAGTCGCGCGTCGGCATTCACCGGATCGTGCGCGACGGCGCGTTGGCCGAACTCAATCGACTGGTCCAGCCGGCCGAACGCCTGCATTGTCAGGCAGGCGTCGGCGAGCACGCCGGAGTCCGTCGGCGCCAGCGCCACGGCCCGTGCGCTTTCTTCGCGCGCCCGCCGCCAGTTCCGGAAATGGCGCAGCATCACCTGCGAAATCGCGGAGTGCGCATCCGCCAGATCCGGCTCGAGTGCCAGGGCCCGCTCGGCGGCGGTCTGCGCCTGGCGGAATCGTTCGGGATTTACGGGTTCCCAGGAGCCCTGCCAGAGGCGGGCCCGGGCCAATGCGGCCCAGGCGGTGGCAAACAAGTGATCGGTCGCGACCGCCCGCTCGTAGAAATCCGCCCCGCGCGCGACATCGGCCGGGTTGGCGCGCAGGGCGTGGAAGCGTCCCTGCAAATAGAGTTGGAAGGCTTCTGAATTCTTCGTTCCGCCCCGAGTCGCGGCCTGCACCTGGGCTTGAATCTCCGCGTTCGCGGCTGTGGCCGCCTCGCCCGTCAACCGGCCGCGTAATTCCGCCACAATGGCCTGGGTGAGCTCGCTCTGCATGGCGAACACGTCGTTCATTTCGAACGGCCCGAAGTCCTGCGACCACATCTCCTCGTTCGTCTCCGCACGGCTGAGACGCGCGGTGACTTTCCAACGGCTGCCGAATTTCATCACACTGCCCTCGACGACGTGCGCCATGCCGAGTTTCTCTCCGACTTCCTTGGCGGTCACACTTTTTCCTTTGAAGGAAAACGCCGAGATCCGAGCGGCGACGCGCAGGCCGGGGATTTTTTTGAGCGTGGTGAGCAACTCGTCAGCGAGACCGTCGGAGAAGGCCTCATTGTCCTTTTTCTCGCTCAAATCGGCAAACGCCAGCACCGCGACGGACTTGTCCGCCGAGACGGAAGGTGCGGTGGCGGCCGGAGTGGAGGTCGCCGCGCTCCGTGCCCTGGCCTCGGTCAACAAGGCCTCGAAGGCGGGTTGGCCGCGCAGTGGGATCCACCACGGATCGAGCAAGAGCGTGTGATCCGTGTGACGACCGGTGCGATTGAGCGCTCGGCGCAGGAATGGAACGGCGCGGTTGGCATCGCGCAGGCCGGAGTAGGTACGCGCGAGTTCCACGTTGAGGCTGATATCATTGGTTTCTTCCGCGATCGCCTCCAGCGGAGCCGCGAGACTCTTTGCTTGGTCGGCGTTGCCGAGCCAGGCGAGGGTGACGGCGAGCTGCGACTGTTCGCGCTGGGCGTCGGGAGTTTCGTGCAGGCGTTCGCGCAGGACCTTCTCGGCGGCCTGCCATTCCACGCGTGCCTGACCCGGCTGGCCGTTGAGCGTGTGAGCCAGGGCCGTCAACCAGGCCTTGGGCGAAGCGATGAGGGTGTGCTCGAAATAGGTGCGGGTGGTGAGACTGGCCGCGGCCAGGGTGCGCTTGGGATTCTGATCGTAGAGAGCGCCCAGCATGGTGGTGAAAAGCGGCTGGTCCTCGGCTCGCCCGAAGAGTGGAAGCCGGTCGATCGCATCGAGGACGTCACGCATCCCAGCCAAATCGCCTTTCCAGCCGATCAGGAGCCACGCTTTCAGAAAAAGCGCGTTTTCCCACAGTTGTTGGCCAAGGATGGTGTCGAGTTCCCGCAAGGCCGTCGCCAGATCGTCGATGGTCGGTTTGCGACCGGACGCGGCATGTTTGAGGGCCAGCGCATAGCGGGGCAGGGGATCGGAGGGATCGCGTCGGAGCGCGGCTTCGATCATCGCGGTGCGCTCGGCATCGGAAGGAAAAACGTACGCGGCCGTAATCAGCGCCATCCGGTCATTGGGGGCCGCTCGAAGCGCCCGGCGCACGAGTGGCTCCGCGTCCTTGGGACCGAGGATGGTGGTGAGGGCAATCAGCGCGTGGGGTTCGTCCGGATCGATCGCGAGGGCCCGGCGCGCGGAGGTTTCGGTGTCCTGCTTGCGACGTTGGCTGCGATCCCAGTTTCGATTGACAAACGTGCCGTGCATCGCGGCCAGAACGCCCCACGCGTAGGCGGAATCCTGTTCCAGGGTCGTGGCGCGGCGCGCCAGGTCCTCGGCGGTGGCCAGCTCCTCCCGCGTGTAGGAGAACCGATTGACGACCCCATACGCGCGATCGGAGAGTTGGCGGGACTCGGATCGGGCTGGCACCGGTTTTTCCCCGATGGGTCCGGTCGGCGACGTCCGGGTAGGCGGACCCTTGAACCAAAAATATCCGCCAATTGCCAGCGCCGTCGCGAGCAACGCCCCGACGATTCCAACACGTGCCCGTTTTGGAGACGGGGCCGCGCTCGCATTTGTACCAGCGTGATGCAGAGACGAAAGAGAAACTGGTCCGGCGATTTGATCGGGCGCCACGATCCCCGTGCGCTGCGACCATAACTTGAGAAAACGCTGTTGGACCTCCGCGGGCACTTCGCCGCTGCGCAGCTTCGTCCACTGCACGGCGCGAAAACGGTCCGGCACGAGCGCAGCCGGCTCGCGGGTGTCGTCGATCACGACGGGGAGGATGAACGGCACGCCGCTCGCGATACCCATCGAGCGCTGCGCGGCGAGCTCCCATTCGATCCGGAAATAGCCTTCGTGCCTGGCCTGCGTGTGGGTGGAGATGAGCGGAATAAAGAGCACGCATTCCTTGATCTGCCGACGGATCTTCGCGTCCCACTCGTCGCCGTGCTCCAGCCCGCCCTCGACGTCGAACCACACTTCGACGCCGCCGGAGCGCAGCGACTCGCAGATGCGTCGCGCGGCCTCTGCGTCCTGCGACGCGTAGCTCAGGAAGACGGCCTTGTTTTCGGCGGCGCTCATTTTTGCGGCGTCGGCGTTTCAGAAGGGTGCGCCGCGCGCCAGGCCTGAGCGCGGGCGTGTGATTCGGTCAGCCCAGTCTTCTTTAGCCAGGTGACGAATCCGGGAGCCGACCGCATCGGGTCGAAATGAGGGTGCCAGATGACTTCGTCGATCCAGATGCTTGGGAGGGTGTGGGCATTCAGCAATTCCAGTACCACTGACGTCCGGCCCAGCGAGGCAGCGGCGAAAACTCGGTCGGCGACGAGTGCCGGGGCAATCTTCTCGAAAAACCGCGCCGCTTCGTCGTGCCGTCCTTGCGCCACCAGCAGGTCGCAGGTGTAGGCGGCAAAGTCGCTCTTGGCGAAAGGCTCCGGCTCGAGCTTTGCGAGCTTCGACGCCACCGCCATGCCCGCGTCCTTCCGGCCGAGGCGAAACAGCGCCTGCGCCTGATAGAACAAGGCTTGATAATTGTCGGGAGCCAGGGCGAGCGAGCGTTCGGCTGCGGCGATGGCTCCGGTGTGGCGCCCCGCATGGATCAGCATGAGGGCAAGGTTGTCGAGGGCGCGGGAGGCCAGCGGATCGAGTTGGGTCGATTTTTCCAACTCGGCCAGGGCTTCGTCGATGCGGCCATCGGCCTCCAGAAATCGGGCGTAGCGCGCCCGGGCGACCGCGAAATTCGGATTGATGCCAATCGCGCGCTGATAGGCCGCATCCGCTTCGCGCCGCTGCCAGGCATGCGCAAACGCCTCGGCGCGAAGCGCGTGAGCCTCCGCCGAATTCGGGTCGAGCTCCACGGCGCGGTCCGCCCAGCGCAGTCCTTCCGCCAAGGTGGATCGCAGTCGCCCGTCCTGGTCCATCGGAGACAATGAAGCCTCGCGGAAGATGAGAACCTCCGCGAGGCGTACCGACGCGTCGACGAACGTCGGCTCAATGTCGACGGCGCGGCGCATCATGGATTCGATCTGGGCGAGCCGCTCGAGGTAATCCGCCCCGAAGCGGTTGCGCCAAAGCTGCATGGCCTGCAGATAAAGGAGGGTTGCCTCCTGGCTTACGTTGCGCGAGACGGTCGTCGGTTGCGCAAGGGCGAGCGAGAGTTTTCTGGCCACGAGCGCGGCGATTTCGTCCTGCACCTCAAAGACGTCAGTCACCTCGCGCTTGATTGGTTCGGAGGTCCAGACCACTTCGTCGGTCTCGGCGCGGCTTAACTGAGCAGTGATGCGCACGGTGTTGCCGGTCTTCCGCACGCCGCCGTGCAGCAGATAGGCCACGCCCAGTTGCGCGGCCATTTCGCGGGGAGGCAGCGATAGTTTTTTCTGCTTGAAGTAGAACGACGAGGTGCGGCCTTTCACGGTCAGACCCGGCACGCGACCGAGGGCGTTGATCAGGACTTCACTGATGCCGTCAGAGAAAATATCGTTCGCCTTGTCGTCGCTGAGATTGTCGAACGGGAGCACGGCCAGAGACTTTTCTGTCGCGGCGGATTTCGGTTCCGCGATCGATTGAGCCGCTGACTTGGCTTGGGGCGAAAGCCGCCGGTCGGCGGCGACGCGCCGGAGGAGGGCCTGATACCCCGGATGGGGGCGCAAGGGCTTAGAGCCTATCCGTAAATAGAGAATGAGCATTCTAGGCCATCCGAAAGCAGATCATGGCAGCTGCGCAGTGTGCGAGGGCCAGGTAATTCGCTTCCTTCTTCTCGTAGCGCACGAGGAGCTTTCGAAAGCGATTGAACCACGAGTGG
>CANJIU010000112.1 GCA_947474365.1 Opitutia bacterium
AGGACAAGTTGGCGCGGACTGACGGATTTCGCGCATTTCGAGCAGAAGATGAGCAAGGAACCGTCGGTGGGTTTTGACGTCATGCGGTTCCGGCCGAAATATCGGCGACGGGGGCGTCGCCGCTCCAGGTAGAGGGGGCACCGACATTGAGCGCAAAGCCGAGAGCGTCGCCAATGCTGCCTTTCTCGCCCGCGTTGACCGCAGACAGACGGGCCGGTCAAGCGGTCAAAAATGACAGTCTTGTAATGACGGTGCGCGCCGACGATTCATCTTCCTCTCTTAAGATTGCTCCATGACCACCACCCCCGGGCTCATGTTTTCTCGTAGCGTCGCGCTTGTCCTCGGAGGAGCGGCCGGCCTTGGGCTCTTTGCAACGGCTCCGATGGCCGTCGCCCATGATCTGTCGGGCAGCCCAGGGCAGCCGCATTACGATTGGTCCGTCCGGCCGCCAGAGTCGGTCTCACCCGTGTGGCGGGTCGCGCGCGCTGAAATGCCGGCGAAGAGCACCCGATCCACCGGTCAGCATTCCCGCTCGAATCGTCCGGCGCAGGCGGCCCCCTTCGAGGCGTTTGCGCCACGGGTCAGTCTGCGGTGGGACGAATCGTTTCTGTACGTCGAGAGCAACGGCGTGCCGACGCACGGCATGATGGTCGGCATCACCGCATGGCAGCAACAGGTGCCGCTGCCCCAGCCCTACACGGGGGCCAATGCGTGGCGGATTCCGCTGCGGCCGGTGCCGTCGGAGAAGCCGGTGTCGATCAAGGGCCGGTTTCTGCGCGGCGCGATCGCACTCGCCGCCAACGGCATTCCGATCTTCAACCCGCAAAACAACCGCGGCGAAGTCTCGCAGGAAATCGGCGAACTCGACCAATGGGGCGGTCATTGCGGCCGCGCCGACGACTATCATTATCATGCCGCGCCGTTTCATCTGCAGAAAACCGTCGGGGAGGGACAACCGATCGCCTACGCGCTCGACGGGTATCCGATCTACGGCCTGACCGATCCGGACGGCACGACGCCGTCGACGCTCGATGCGTTCAATGGACACGAGACCGCGGCGCTCGGATATCACTACCACGGGTCCAAAAAGTACCCGTACGTGAACGGCGGCTTCCACGGCGTCGTGGTGGAACGCGAGGGCCAGGTCGATCCGCAGCCGCGGGCCCGCGGCGTGCGGGAGGCGTTGACCGCGCTGCGGGGCGCGAGAATCACGGCCTTCACCGGCACGCCGGACGAAAAATCGTGTGATCTGCGCTACACCGTGAACGGCCGGCCGGCCTCCGTGAGTTATGCGACGCAGGGAGAAGGCGTGTGGAAATTTAAGTTCGCCAACGCCGATGGCAGCACACGGGAGGAAACCTATCGCGCGGGCGACCGTCGCGGTGGTGGTGGCGGAGGGGGGGGTGGGCCGCCGCCGGGCGGAAAGAAGGGTGGCCCCCGTCCGGAGCGCGCCCCCCCGCCGCCCGATCGCGCCGACGGACCTCCGCCTCGGGATGAACGCACCTCCGACGCCACGAGTTCCCCCACGTTTCGAACGAGCGGCGCGTTCGCTCTCCGCAGCTCGGCCATTGGCGCGGGCGGCGTGCTGCCGGTTGAATTCACCGGCGACGGCAATAGCTCGACGTTGCCGCTCGAGTGGAGCGGCGCCCCGGCGGGCACCCAGAGCTACGCCGTCATCATGCACCACATCGACCCCGAGGGAAAAACGAAGTGGTATTGGACGCTGTACAACATTCCGGCCGACGTGAGCGGACTGCCCAAGGATGTGAAAGGCGTCGGCACACTGGGAAACAACGGCGTGAATCGACGCGTCGGTTATGCTCCGCCGCACTCCAAGGGACCGGGCGAGAAAACCTACATCCTGACCGCCTACGCGCTGTCGGCGCCGGTGAAGATTGCCCAACCACCGTCGGAGGTGAATCGCGACGTCCTGCTCGCGGCGATGAACGGACTGGTGCTCGACAGCGCGGAACTCAAGGTCATCTATACGCGAACCGGGAGTTCCGACGGCGACCGTGAAGCGGGCGGAAAGAAAAAGGGGAAACGAACGACATGAACCGCCTGCTCCAACGCCTGCTGGTGCTCGCTGGCCTCGCGAGTGGCGCGATGGCCGCCCCGTCGTCGCCACCCAACTTCGTCGTGATCATGGCCGAAGCGCAGGGTTGGTCGAACACCTCGATCGCGATGGACGATCGCATCCCGGCGTCGAAGAGCACGATCTTCACCACGCCGGCTGTCGAGCGCCTCGCCCGCGACGGCATGCGCTTCGCGTATGGCTACGCGCTCTCGCCGCGTTGCACGCCTTCACGCGCCGCACTCTTCACCGGCCGGAGTCCCGCGTCGTTGCACATGACCTATGTCGGCGTGGGTCGCGACGGCGGGTCGGTGCGGACCGCGCTGATTCCGCCCGAGCCGGAGCTCGAGTTGCCGGATTCAACCCTGACGGTGGGCGAGTTGCTGAAGCGCGTCGGCTACACGACGGCTCATTTCGGAAAATGGCACGTCGGTCGCGTCAGCCCGGCGAAGCACGGCTTTGACGAGAGCGACGGCGCGACGAATAACGGCGGGCCGGACAACGTCGCGAGCCCGAATCCGAAGCAGGCCTACGGCATGACGGAGCGCGGCATCGCCTTCATGACCAAGGCGAGCAAGGCGGGGAAACCGTTCTATCTGCAGCTTTCCCACTACCCGAATCAGGATAGAAAAGAAGGCGGTGGTGGTGGCGGTGGCGGAAGGCCGGACCGTGGGACGGCCAAGGCAGAGGCCGATGAAATCGACAAGACCGTTTCGCTGGTGCTCGACGCCGTCGACCGCCTGAGTCTCACGGGCCGCACCTATGTGATTTACACGGCGGACCACGGCGCGCAGGGCCGCGTCGGCAATGCGCCGCTGTCAGGGGGCAAGGGCGCGGTGCTGGAGGGCGGGCTGCGCGTGCCGTTTCTCATTCGCGGCCCGGGTGTGGCGCCGAACGTGTGTTCGCGCGTGCCGGTGACCGCGTGCGACATTCTGCCGACGATTGCGGAATTGGCGGCGGTGCCAGGTCCGCTGTCGACAGGCATCGAGGGAGGCAGTCTCGTGCCGGTGCTGCGCGACGGCGCAGGCCGCGGCTCCGTTGCCCGGCAGCGCGAGGAGTTGGTGTTTCATTTTCCGCACTACGATCTGGGCAACGGCGGCCCGGCGTCGGCGATCCTCCTCGGTGGATACAAGCTGATCCGGAATTACGAGACCGGCACGCGCCGGCTCTACGACCTCGAACGCGATCCGGGCGAGGCGCACGACCTCACGCCGAGCCTGCCGGCGAAGAGCGCCGAACTCGATGCCCGGCTCACGGCCTACCTGAAGGACGTCTCGGCGCAGATGGCGCAGCCGAATCCCAATTACGACCCGAGCAAGGCGCCCGACCCGAACGGCGATGACCGGCGCGGCGCCAAGGGCGGCAAGCAAGGCAAGAAGCGCCCGTGAGCGCCGACCCGATCGCATGAGCAAACGCGTTTTCCTTTCCTGGCGGAGTGCAATCGCCCTCGCGCTGGCGGCGGCGCTCACCGTGGCGTTTGCGCAGCAGCGCCCGGACGGCGGCCAGCGGCGCAGCGGGAAAGGCGGCGGCGGTGGTCAGGGCGGCGGCGGCACGGGCGAGGGCCGCATGCCCACGCCGCTCTTTCGTACGGAAGTGCCCGCCCAGCCCTATGACCTCATTCTTGGGCGCCCCACCCGCGATGCGATCACGCTGAGCGTGCTCGCGTATGAGGGGACCGAGGGATTTGTGGCGTACGGGACGCAGCCGGGAGTTCTCACGAGCGAAACCCCAAAACGGACGTTCGCGAAGGGCGAGCCCGTGGAATTGCTGATCGGGTCGCTCCAGCCCCACACGCGGTACACCTATCAGTTTCGCTCGCGCGCGGCGGGTGCCGGGGATTTCCGGAGCAGCGCCGAACACACGTTTGTCACCGCGCGGCCGCCCGGCGGCACGTTTACGTTCACCGTGCAAGCGGACCCGCACCTTGACTTCGGCGTCGACACGGGAGCGTACAAGAAGTCACTCGCCAACGCGCTCGCGGCCAGGACCGATTTCCATATCGACCTCGGCGACACGTTCATGACGGACAAGTATCTGAAGTTCACGGACGCGGCCCCGCAGTACCTGGCGCAGCGTTATTACTTCGGCCTCGTCGGCGTCAACGCCCCCGTTTTTCTCGTACTCGGCAACCACGACGGCGAACAGGCGGCACGAGGCGGCACGGGCCCTGACTCGATGGCGTATTGGTCGAACACAATGCGCAAAAAATATTTCCCGAACCCCCTGCCCAACGAGTTCTATAGCGGCAATCGGGTCCCGGACAAGAATGCCGGTTTGCTTGAGAACTACTATGCCTGGGAATGGGGCAGCGCGATCTTCATCGCACTCGACCCGTTCTGGTATTCCGCGCGCGAACGCGGCGGTGGCGGCGGCGGTGGGACCGTCGACAATTGGGGGCGTACCCTCGGGCGCGAACAATACGACTGGCTGAAGCGCACCCTCGAAACGAGCCGGGCCAAATTCAAATTTGTGTTCATCCACCACCTCGTCGGCGGACAAACGCGCGAAGGCCGCGGCGGCTCCGAGGCCTCGCATTTCTTTGAGTGGGGCGGCCGCGAAATCGACGGACGGAACACCTTTGCCCAAAAGCGCCCGGGCTGGGCCGCGCCGATTCACGACCTCCTCGTGAAGCACGGCGGGAGCATCGTCTTCCACGGGCACGATCACCTCTATGTGCAACAGGAACGCGACGGCATCATCTACCAGCTCGTGCCCCAGCCCGGCCATTCCCGCTTCGACAACACCCGCAGCCTGGACGAGTACGGCTACAAGAGCGGCGTGAAGCAAGGCTCGGCCGGCATCATGCGCGTGACGGTCTCACCGGAAAAAACCCTGGTGGAGTATGTGCGCGCGTATCCGGACAGCGCCGAGAGCAGCGAGCGCAAGACGGGCGCGGTGACGCATCAGTACACGGTGCTCCCCCGCTGAGAGCGGCAGCGCCAATTCCCAGTCGAAATCGAACAAGGAAAACCAAATCAGGAAACGCACGCCAGTCATGAAGACCCCCCATCGCCGCGCCCACCGCCCCACCCTCCTGCGTCTTCTCGCCTTCGTCGCGTTGCTCGGCGGAATGACCGCGAGCGTCCTCGCGCAGGGCGCGCCACCGCCCAAGAAAAAAGGCGGCGGCGGCAAGAAGGGCGGGCCCGACGAAAAGGGCCTGATCAAGCCGACGATGGCCGACACGATCAAGGTGAACGTCTACGCCGACAACTGGTTCGTGCTCTACATCAACGGCCGTCTCACCGCAGTGGATTCGATTCCGTTCACACCGCACAACGTGATCTCCGTGGACCTTCTGCCGGAGTATCCGATGACGATCGCCGTGATGGCGAAGGACAACGCCGACCCGAAAACCGGCCTCGAATACGGCGACCACATCGGCGACGGCGGGTTCATCATCAAGTTTGGCGACGGCACCGTTTCCAACGCCACCTGGAAGGCGAAGAACTTCTTCAAGGGCCCGCTCAACAGCGACGTGAAGAATCCGAAGGTGGAGCACACGCCAATTCCAGCCAATTGGTTCGCGGTGGATTTCGATGACAGCCAGTGGGCCAAGGCGACCGAGTACACCGAGGAGCGCGTGAATCCAAAGCCGCCCTACTACGATGCGGACTTCAAGGGCGCCAAGTTCATCTGGACCGCCGATCTCGACCTCGACAACACGATCATCTTCCGCACCCGCATCGACAAACCCGGCTGGAAGCCGCGCTGGAACACCAAGCCCGACCTCGACGTGACCGGGGCGCCCTTCAAGTGACGCCGCGGCGCTGCGCTCAATCTTGCCGACGGAAGCCGGTTTCTCACGCATCGCGCCCTCGCTTGTAGCGCTTCCGACCGAATCCAAGCCGTGCGGATTGAAACCACATACGGACCGGCAATCGCATAGTCCTTTCATCAGACCGGAGCAGCACCAGAAGAAGTACGCACACGGATAAGCGGGGCACATACCGCCCGAGAAACGGTTCAGGCAAATTGACACTCCGACCCCGTCCGAACGAGGATGACGGAGTCATGAACTCAACGGTGGCCCGGCTGTTTTTGCCCCTGTTTGCACTGGCGCACGCTCTACTTCCTTTGCAGGGGCAGACCATCACCACGAACATCGCGTTGGGCACGGCGGTCACCGCTTCAGGACCGTGGTCGGGGGTGTCGCTCTCGACGATCACCGACGGAACGTTTCTCCCCACTACGACCCACTGGCAAAGCGGCACCGTTTGGTGGAACGGCACGGGCACATCGTTCACCGTGGCGCTCACCGGAGCGAACCAGATCACGGGTCTCAAGTTGCAGGCTGACGACAACGATACCTACCGAATTGAGTACAGCCTCGGCGGCGGATCGTGGACGACGGCGTGGGACGTCCCGACCTTGGGTTGGACCGGGATGTTTACGCGCCCAAATTACCAGGATGAAACTCAATGGTTCACGCTGACCACGCCGATCCTCGCCGACAGTCTTCGCATCACGGCAACCGGAGGCGACAACTCTTACGCGATTTCGGAATTTCAGGTACAAGGCATTCCAGAGGCGGAAACAGGCATGCTGCTGCTTCTCGGTCTTCCCGCGCTATTCGCGGTTCGCGCCGTTCGCAGCCGGAAGGACCGATCCCGGGCAGCGTGAGGAACCGGCGGCAAGGCTTCGCTTAAAGCGGATCGATTCAATTGAGAGATGAGAGGGCGTCAAAGAACCGCCCGCAGGTAGGGACGCCTCTCAGCAGGCGTCCGCTTTCTTACGACAACCCGACCGGTTTTGCGGACGGCTCGGAGAACCGTCCCTACCGTTATCGGCTCCTTCTTCGAGCGGGATTCGCCGCGGTTTCAATCCACGCGACGAGGCGTCGCGTCCCCAGTGTCCAGAAACTGAGATGCACCGGGAGTCTGCCACGGAACGAAAAAAGCGTTTACCCCACAGGGACGATTGACAGAACAGGACCATGTTCTGCCGTAGAATCGGGACCCAACTTAGGGCCCGGGTCTTGCGGTCCCACGTTCCCATGAAGGCATCCCACGTCTTTCTTTTGTTAATCACCGCTCTGGCGGTTTTCGCCCAGGACGCACGTCTCTCCAATCTGTCGATTCGGGCCCAGGGCGGTGGCGGCGATTCCCTCGTCACGGGCTTCACAATTGGTCCGGGGCCGAACAAAACCGTGCTCATCCGCGCGGTGGGCCCAACCCTCGGTGTCTTTGGCGTTGGCGGCGCGCTGTCGGACCCCAAGCTCGTCCTCTACAACAGCGCGGGCGTCAAAATCGCGGAGAACGACGACTTCAACGCGAGCGATGCCGCCACGTTCGCCTCGGTGGGGGCGTTCCAACTCACTCCGGGCGGCAAGGACGCGGCGCTCGTCGCCACCCTGGCGCCCGGCGGCTACACGGCGGAAGTTAGCGGAGTGGGCACGGCCAAGGGTGTGGCGCTGGTCGAAGTCTACGAAGTCGGTGGCGGCAGCACCCGTCTGATCAACCTCTCGACGCGCGCCAAGGTGGGCACGGGCGACGGCATTCTGATTCCCGGCATCACGATTTCGGCCGGAAGTTCCTCCCGTCGGCTGCTCATCCGCGCCATCGGCCCGACGCTCGGATCGTTCGGCGTCCCGGGCACGCTTGCCGATCCGAAGCTCGACCTTTTTTCCGGCTCCGAGCGAATCGCCTCGAACGACAACTGGGAAACGCCGATCGGCGTGTCCAGTGGCACAGCGGCGCAACTGGCCTCGATCTTCACCCAAGCCGGAGCCTTCGCGCTGGCCGCGGGATCCAAGGACGCGGCGCTTCTGACCAATCTTCCGCCCGGAAATTACACCCTGCAGGTTTCCGGAGTGAACAATACCACGGGCGAGGCGCTGGTCGAGGTCTACGATCTCAGCGAGCCCGATTCGACGGAAGTGAAGCCGAACTCAAACCTCTACTTCGCGCAACTCCGGCCCGGACCGAATTCCAGCGCTTCACTCGCGAGCGGCTTCGCCGCCATCACGTTCAACCCCGACGGCACGGCGCTGGTGAGTGTGAACATTTCCAACCTGAGTTCGGCACAGTCGGCCGCCTACCTGCGGCTGGCCGGGACCAACGACTACCTGCTCAGCCTTCCCTTGGGCCAGTTGGCGGAGCGCCCCTGGAACGTCGCGCCGGTCGGCATCTACAGTCGCAACGACATCATCAAGGCGCTCAACGAAGGACGACTGTTTATCAGCCTGGAGACGGCCAAGTATCCGGGCGGCGAAGTCGCCGGCACGCTCGTGACCTCCGCCGGTTCGCGCACGTTCACCGCGCCCGCGGCGCCACCGGCATTGCCGGCCGCGGTCCTGGCGTCCCCCTCGGACACCGACGCCGCCCGGTTCCTGATGCAGGCCACGTTTGGGCCGACGGATGCCGCGATTGCAGGGGTGAAGCGAGTCGGCGTGAATGCCTGGATCAGCGCGCAAATCGCCCTGCCCGTTTCGTCCCTTCTGCGAACGATGAGAGATGATGCCACCCGGTTCCCCAATCCAGCGACGAACCAGATCGGCATGGAGATGCCCCGGACGGACCACAGCATCTTGAATTTGGCCTGGTGGAAACTCGCCCTCACCGCCCCCGATCAACTCCGGCAGAGGGTCGCGTTCGCGTTGGCGGAAATCTTCGTCTATGCGAGTGATGACGGCGCCCGCGCCGAGCCGGCGGCCCATTATTTCGACCTGTTTGAAACGAACGCTTTTGGGAGTTTCCGGACCTTGCTCGAACAAGTCACCGTGCATCCGGAAATGGGCTGGTACCTGACCTACCTGCGCAACCAGAAGGCCGATCCCGTCAAGGGCACGAGCCCGGACGAAAATTACGCCCGGGAAGTACAGCAGCTGTTCACGGTCGGCCTGGTCCAGCTCCAACCCGACGGCACCCTTCTGCTGGACGCCAACGGCCGGCCGATCCCGACGTACGACAATATCACCATCACCGAGACCGCCAAGGTGTTCACGGGTTGGGCGTATCAAAACAGGAACGATAACTTTTTCAGCGATCCCGCCTTCGACGGCACGCCAGGTGGATTCTCGAACGCGAGTCTGTATGGGGACACCAACGGCCGGCTGCAGCCGATGAAGTGCTACGAGCCGTTTCACGACAAGACGGAGAAACGCGTGATCAGCCTGCAGCAGGCCGCGCCGCGCAGTGCACCCCCGACCGTCATCCCCGCCAATCAGACCGGGCCCGCCGATGTGAAAATCTTGCTCGACGCCCTGTTCAACCACCCGAACACGGGGCCGTTCATCGTGAAGCAGCTCATCCAGCGCCTGGTGACGAGCAATCCGAGCACCGGCTTCGTGTATCGGGTCGCCCGGGTGTTTGCGGACAACGGTCGCGGCGTGCGGGGCGACCTCGGCGCCGTGGTCACGGCGATCCTGACCGACTATGAGGCACGCTCACCCGACGTCGCCGCCAATGTCGGCTTTGGCAAAATCAAGGAGCCGCTGCTCCGGCTCACCGCGTTGATGCGCCTGCTCAACACGTCGGCGCCCAACGGGCGGTTTCTAGATTCCTACTTTGGCGACCCGCGCTCGGGCTTTTACCCGGTCGGCTTTTTCGCCGGCTATCAGGGGGCAATTGATTCGCTGGGGCAGTCGACGCTCCACGCGCCTTCAGTGTTCAATTTCTTTTCCCCGTTTTATTCGGCGCCCGGACCGTTGGCCGATTCCGGCTTGGTCGCGCCGGAGCTGCAGATTGTCGACTCGACCTACGCAATCAAGGCGCCGAATCAATTGGTGAGCTTCATCTACAAGGAGCCCCCGGTCGTCGCGAATCCGCCGTCTCCATCCCCGTATTTACGGAACGATTTCTCCAGCCTGTTGGGGCTGAGTGCGGATGCGGCCGCGCTGGTTGACAAGATGAACGTGATGCTCTGCGGAGGACAGATGACGACGGCAACACGATCGATTTTGCTGCAGGAAATGAATGCGCTGCCCCTGCCGACACCGGTCGCCAATTTCTCCGGCGCCCCGCAAAAGATGCTTTCGGCTTCTGCCGGCGGCCTCGCCGCCCCCAAGGTTTCCGCGTTCGATCCGGGCGGCGTTTTCACGCTGGAGGCGTGGGTGTTTCCCACGAGCATCTCGCCGACGGATTACGGGCTCATCGCGGGCAAGCGGGGCGAATTCAACGGCAACCCCTTTGCCCTTTACGACCTGCTCATGGTACCAGGAGGAAAAGTGAGCCTCGAGCTTTCGACCGGCGCGGTGAACTCCAATCGCGCAGTTCAAACCTCGAATTCCCTCCCCCTCGGCAAGTGGACCCACGTCGCGGCCACCTACGACAACGCGACGGCCCGGATCTTTTTCGACGGCGTGCAAGTCGCGCAGGCATCCGCCCCGAACTCCACCCCTCCTCCCAACGTGACCTCCCCATTCAGCATCGGCGAGGGTATCCGCGCCGACGGGACAACCTCCATCGGCCGTTTCACCGGTCTCATTTCCCAGGTCCGTTTTTGGAGCGTCACCCGCACCGCGACTCAAATCCTGCAGGGGATGAAGGAAGGAGTACCGACCGACAAGGCCGGCCTCGTCGGCAACTGGCTCCTCGATGAAGGTGTCGGCAGTTCGGCGGCCGACTCCTCCGGCAACGGTTACCACCTCGGGCCGCGCAACGCCACCGCCACCATCACCTGGGCCAATGCCAACGGCCAAAGTCTCGACCGCGTGCAGACCGCACTGCACCTCACCCTCGTCTCCCCGGATTCCGCGCTCCAGAAATAACATGAACGACCATACTTCCGATCTGAACCGACGCGCGTTCCTCCGGCAGGCGTGCTGTGCCGCCGTGGGCACGACCGGCATTCTGTCCGCCATGTCTCAGCTCAAACTCATCGGGGCGATTGCCGCGGACGGCGGTGATGTGCGACGGGCCGCGGCGGACTCCGACTACAAGGCACTGGTGTGCGTCTTCCTCAACGGCGGCAACGACGGCAACAACGTCCTTGTTCCGTACGACCAGTCGTCCTACGACGCTTATGCGACCGTGCGGGGCGCCATCGCCATCCCACGGGCCAGCCTGCTGCCGATCGGGCTGCGGCAATACTCCGACGGTCGTTCCTACGCGCTGAACAAGGACGTGGCGGAGCTCAAGGCGCTCTACGATCAGCGGAAGATCGCGTTCCTCGCCAACGTCGGCACGTTGGCGAAACCGACGACGCTCGCCGACTACAATGCGGGCACCGCGCTGCCACTCCAGCTGTACTCCCATCTCGATCAGGCGACCCAATGGCAGAGCAGTTTGCCGGACAATCCGATCTTCCGCACCGGATGGGGCGGACGCATGGCGGATCTCGTCGATTCCATGAACGGCAACCATCAAATCTCGATGTCGATTTCGCTGGGCGGAGCCAATTACTTCCAGGTCGGAGACACGGTCTCACCCTACGTGGTCAACGCCGGCGGAGCCGAACTGATGACCGGCTTCAACAACAACGGCCTTCCCGGAACCCGCTATGCGGCGATCAAGCGGATCATCGGCACGAAATACGAAAACATCCTCGCGTCGTCGTTCTCTGGGGAGACGAAGTCGGCCGTGGACGACAGCGAGTTTTTGTCGGTGGCCCTGAGGAGCGCCCCGACGCTGAGCACGGTGTTTCCGACGTATTTCTCGGCCCGCAATCTGCAGATGGTGGCGAAGATGATCTCGATCGCGCCGACCCTCGGACTCAAGCGCCAGGTGTTTTTCGTGAACATCGGCGGCTACGATAACCACGCGGTCCAGGCGACAGCGCACTCGGTGCTGCTCAAGGAATTGAGCGGAGCAATGAATGCGTTCTACAACGCGACCGTGGAACTCGGCGTCGCCAACCAGGTGACCACCTTCACCGCTTCGGACTTCGGTCGCACCTACAGCCCGAATGCGGACGGCACGGATCACGCCTGGGGCAATCTGCAGTGGGTGATGGGCGGTGCCGTGAGTGGCGGGGATGTCTACGGGAAAATGCCCAGCCTCAAGGTCGGTTCGACCGACGACACCGGTCGGGGCCGCTGGATTCCCACGACCAGCGTCGACGAGTATAGCGCGACACTCGCCCGCTGGTTTGGCGTGAGCGAGACGAACCTGCCGATGGTACTCCCGAACATTGGGAGGTTCGCGAAGCGGGATCTCGGGTTCATGACATGAGTCGGCGCCAGTGGCTGCCCGGGGCGTTGGTACTGCTCCTCGGGCTGGTAATCGGATGGTGGCTCAGCGTTGGTCAGGCGCCCGGTGTCCGCTCCGGGCCGTCCACGACAGCCGCTCCCAATCACGTCGAGCCCAGGGCGGCGTTGTCCAAAGCCGCCCGCGATCAACTTCTCCGTGATTCGCCGGAAGCGCACCTCGCCGATGATCTCAACCAACCGGAGGGCACGTTGCCGCGGGATGTCGCGATCGTAGGTTCGATGATCGCCGCCTATCGCTCCAACTATGCCGGCCGCGGCAATCCCGTTGGCGACAATCGGGAAATCACAGACACGCTGCTTGGCCGGAATCCCAACGGAATCATTTTCCTCCGCGCCGGCCACCCGGCGATCAACGCCCAGGGCGAACTGTGCGACCGCTGGGGCACGCCGTTCCATTTTCACGCCGAGAGCGGCCGCAAAATGGATGTGCGCAGCGCCGGGCCCGACCGAAAACTGTGGACAGCGGACGATGTGTTCCTGATTCCGTAGCGCCAGCCGACGCACCAGCAACAAATCGCCCCGAGGAGCACACCGGTTTCCGCAATCCGCTCCCCCCAATCAGGTCCCTCCCTCCCCTACTTTTTCGGCGTTGGATCGACGGCCTTTTTCTTTTTTCCCGCAGGCGAACCATCCCTGCCCTTGCCGTTTGCAGCTTGCACGCGTTTCGCGAGCTCGCTCGCGTTACGTTCCATGTCCTGCGCTTCTTTTTCCAATTGGGCATGTTTTGGTTGCGCGATCTTGGTCAGCTTGACGGGCTGAAGCCTGACCCGCTTACCTCTGATTCGGGCCGAAAACTCCGCCTGGTCGCCCGCCGCCACCTTGACCAATTCGCCGCCACGGGGCGTGACGTGGACCAGGCCGCTCGCCGTGCTGAGACGGTATTGGGCCGGGCCCGACTGACTGACTCGGTAGGAAACCTCAAAGACGGTGCCACGCACCGCGGCCACACTGACTGGTGTCTGCACCTCGAACGTGGAGGAAGGATTGAGCTTGCGCACCCGGGCCAGCATTTCGCCGAACTCCAGTTCGAATTTGGAATTGGAGGCGCCCGACTCCTGCGGCTCGGCTCCCTTTGCCACGGGAGCCTCACCCGCCGGCACCGATTGCAAAGCCGCCGTGATCTTAAGCCGGCTGTTTTCCCGCAGAGAAACCACCGAGCCATTCTCCATCACCAGGACAACGCTCGAACCTTGTGCCGTCGTAAGGACATCGGTCACGGCCAGCTGCTGACCATCCTTCACCACCTCCGTTGCACCCGCCGCACCGTGCTGAACCTCAACCTTTCCCCGGACTTGGACCGCGACGACAATCGATGCCGTCTCCGCCGCACGGCCGGACCACGCCCCAACGAAGAGGCCCACGATCAAGCAGAGGAACGATCGCCAGCGTGTATGGTACATGCCAGCACACTAACGCGTCGGGAACGAGCGTCTAGGTTGTTCTGGCCGCACATCGGGCCATCTGCCGATTGACGGTGGCGACGGCTTGACGACGTGCAGGTCGGCCTCACCTGACCGCACCGGTTACGGTGCGGTTGGGAACCGTCAAACGAGAGATGCACCCCCGCACGCTGGGTCCTGAAACGTCCGCGCTCTTCAGCGCGTTTCTCCCCAATCCGCGGACTCGCGAAAATCCTTGGTCCCTCCGGACGCGCATCACAATCTCGCCCGTACATGGTGCCCAACGCGGAAAACAACCTCCGGAAGACTTGGTGGATGCCGTTGGTATGTTTCGGGTTGGCCTTCGCGTTGACGAAGACGGATCTCCTGCGACTGGCGGAGGCGCGCACTCTCGACTGGCGGACGAAGTACCGTCAGTACTTCCAGCCCGCGCCCGATCCGCGGATCGTCATCGCGCTGTTCGACGATTACACGGAGGCAAACGTGGCGCCCTGGCCGGTGGACCGCGCCTGGCATGGCCAGCTGAACAAGTTTCTCACCGCCGAAAAGGCTGCGGTGGTCACCTGGGATGTGATTTTCGACAGTCGCTACAAGGGCCAGGGCGACGATGACATGGCCCGGGAAACCCAGCGGGCCATCGCCGCCGGCACGAGGATTGTCGTCGGCGCCGTGCCCGGCCGCACCGTTGCCGCCAACGAACCGGCCGCCGCGGATCCGACTCAGCGACTCACCCGGATTGAGGGCGACCTTTCCGCGCTTGAGCAGCAGACCTACGCGATGCTGCCGTTCCCCGAAATGCGCGCCGCCGGCTGGTGGGGAAGCGTGGACGTGCCACACGACGCCGACGGCTTCATCCGGGAGATTCCACTCATCGCCCGCGTCGGCGCGAACTACTATCCATCGCTCTCCCTGCAAACCCTGATGGTTTATTTGCAGGTGCCGGCGGCGCACGTGCGAGTAGTACCGGGGGAGGCGATCTATCTTCCGACGCCGAACCGGACCTGGCGCATCCCGATCGATTCGCGGGGGCACTTCCTGCTGAATTACCGCTACGACCTCGTGGGCCAGCGTCCGGATTTCCCGACGTACTCCTACGTCGAGCTGCTCGTCAAAATTAACAATCATCGCTTCGAGAAGATTCCCGGGGCGCCCAAGCCGCCGGATCTGGCTGGAAAGATTGTCTTCATCGGCGGGACGGTGACCGGCAAGGCCGACGCGGGGCCCACCCCGCTCAACCGTTCGAGTCCGCGCGTCCTCGTCCACGCGAACGCGCTGAACAACATGCTGACGGGCGACTACATTCAGCGCGCCCCGGATGCGCTGGTGTGGGGACTCGCGTTGCTCTTCGCCTACGCCGGCATCATCGGGCTCGCGCACCGCTCAGTGTTCCATCTCATCGGAGGAACGGTGCTCGGCGCGGTCGGCTACTGCGCGCTGGCCGTCCTGCTCTGGATGTACGGCAGCTGGTGGCTGCCGGCCGTGGGTCCGCTGCTGGGCTTCACGGGGCTGCGCTCATTGATCATCAGCCAGCGGATCCGCGAGGAGCAGCGCATCCGGCAGCAAATCAAGTCGATGTTCGGCACCTACGTTTCCCCGCGGCTGGTGGAGCGGCTCATTCTGGTCGGCCAGCCACCGCAACTCGGCGGAATCGAGGCGGAAATCACCGCGTACTTCAGCGACATCCAGGATTTCTCCAGCCTGTCCGAAAAGCTGCCCGCCCCCCGGCTCGTGTCGCTCATGAACGAGTACCTCACCGGCTGCACCGACCTCATCCATGCCGAGGGCGGCACCCTCGACAAATACGTGGGCGATGAAGTCGTGGTCATGTTCGGCGCACCGTTGCCCGTGGCCGACCACGCCTATCGCGCGTGCCTCGCCGCGCTGCGGGTGCAAGCGCGGCTCGGAGAATTGCGGGCGAAGTGGAGCCGCGAGGGCGAAAAGTGGCCGCCCGCCGTCGCCGCGATGCGGACGCGCATCGGCCTCAACACGGGTCGCTGCGTCATCGGCAACATGGGCAGCAGCACGCGCTTCAACTACACGATGATGGGGAACGACGTGAATCTCGCCGCGCGCCTCGAATCCGCGGCCAAACGCCTCGGGGTCCATACGCTGTGCAGCGAGGCCACGCAAAACGCCTGCCACCAGCAGGGCGGCAGCCGCCTGGTCTTTCGCCCGCTCGGCCGGATTGTCGTCAAGGGCCGGAGCACGGCGGTTTCCGTATCGGAACTGGTCGGACACCAGGACGGGTTGTCCGACGCCACGCGCGAAGGCCTCGACCATTTTGCGCGAGGCCTGGCGTGTTACCAGTCACGGGACTGGACCGGAGCCCGGTCCGAGTTCGAACGCAGCGCCGCGCTCGAACCCAATGTTCCGGGACGTGACCCCGGCATTACCGGCAATCCGTCTCTGCTGTATTTGGAGTGGGTCGCGGAGCATTCCCGCCAAGCCCCGCCGGCCGACTGGGACGGAGTCTATGTGCTGGCGGAAAAGTAGCCGGAATCGACGGATGCCCGCGGGGCGCGGCCCGCGCCGGAAAGCCCCGGCGTTGACACGGCGGCGGCAGACCTTTGCGTGAGTCCATGCGTATTCGATTGCTGGGTATACCCTCGTTGGTCAGCGTTTTCGCCCTGACCCTGGCTGCGCCGCCCTTGCCCGCGGCCCCACCGCCGCCCCTGAAGACGTTCGAAGTTCACGCCGACGGCCGCATCACCTTTCGTTACCGCGATGCCCACGCCGCGAAGGTCGCCTTAAACTTTGAGGGCGCCGGAAAACCCCTGCCGATGGTGCGCTCGGAGGATGGAGTTTGGACGGCAACCACGCCGCCGCAGGCGCCGCAGATTTACTATTATTCGTTCGATGCCGACGGCGAGCCGCGCCTCGACCCGCAGAACCCCACGCAGAAGCCAAACCTGATTTCATTTTTCCGCGGCAACCTCGTGACCGTACCCGGACGCACGCCGCAGCCGTGGGAACCCGCGGACATCCCGCATGGGACCGTCCATCATCACATGTACACCACGAAGATTGTCACCGGACTGCCGGGCAATCAGAGCAATTATTTTGTCTACACGCCACCGGGTTACGACCCCAAGGCATCGAGCCGCTATCCCGTGCTCTACCTCCTGCACGGCTGGAGCGACCTGGCGCTGGGCTGGACCGAGGTCGGTAAGGCAAACTTGATCCTGGATCACCTGATCGCCAAAGGCCTCGCCCAGCCGATGATCGTGGTCATGCCGCTCTCCTACGGCGAAATGAGCTTTGTCGCGACCTGGGAAACCTGGGATGACGCGGCGGCCCGCGGGCGCAATTTCTCGCTCTTTGAACGGGCGCTTTTGCAGGAAGTCATGCCTCGGGCGGAAAGCGCTTACGCCATTTCGCGCACACCCACGGACCGCGCCATCACCGGGCTATCGATGGGCGGCTACGAGAGCGTGACCATCGGCCTGAATCATCCCGAACTGTTCTCCTGGGTAGGCGGATTCAGTGCGGCCGTGCAGGCGCTCGACTACGACAAAGACCTGCCGGCGACGGCGCCAAAAGGGAATGCGCTTCGGCTCCTGTGGATCGCCTGTGGCACCGGCGAGGAATTGATCGAACCGAACCGGAAACTGACGACGTGGCTAAAGCAGCGCCATTTCCCCGTCACGCCAATCGAAACTCCCGGCGCTCACACCTACATGGTCTGGCGCGAAAACCTGGTGTCGTTCGCGTCTCTGCTGTTCCGGAAATAGGAAAGAGGCAGGGCCGGCAGAACGGCAGGGAACACCCGTGGCGCCTCCGGGCACGTCCCTGCGAACAAGGCCACTGGTTTCCCCCAACGGGTGAGGGCCAATCGCAGTTCCGGACCACGCGCGGTCGCGTTAACTCGCCGTTACGGCGGCGATCAGGTGGCGGAGTTCGGCGTCGATGTCGCTCCCGTCCGCGACGGTCTCGGCGACGGCCGCGCGCAACCGTTCGCCGAGGCGCTGACGGAGGCGCTGGAGAGCGACGGTGAAGGCGTGAGTGGTCAGACCGACTCGTTCCGCCCGCGGCGCAAACGTCTCCGCCGCCGTCGCTCCCCACACCAACGGGACCAGTTCGGCGAAGAGCGCAGCTTGGCCGCGTTTTTCATACTCGGTGCGCAGCGCGGCGAGCGTGCTTTCGATCAGGCCGCGCGCCCAGTTGCGATCGAAGGCCTGCTCGGGCGTGAGTCCGGGATCAGCCGGCTCGTGGGCGAAGCGTTGTTCTGCGTCTTGCCAGTCGAGCGACACGACGACCGCGCCGCCGCCGCGTTTCGCCGCCTGCGCGCGGTGCCACTCGTTGGTGAGAAAGTTCCGCAGCCCGGTGAGCAGAAACGTGCGGAAGCGCCCGCGCTCCGGCCTGGCGCGCGCGACGCCGTCGGTGGCAAGGAGCCGCGCAAGGAACTCCTGCGTGCAATCCTCGGCCTCGTGATGCGCCCGGCCCTGCCGGCGGACGAATGAGTAAAGCGGATACCAGTAGTGCCGGCAGAGCGATTCGAGGGCGACCCGCGCGAGCGACTCGGAGCCGGCGCCGGCGTTGAGGACGACGGACCAGTGGGTGGTGGGGAAGGAGCTGCCGTGGGCGTCGTCGATGGGAGAATTCATCCTGGATTCGGATTACCGCAGTATCGCCGTTGGGTGTAGCTGCGAGCGCCAGCGAGCGGTTGAATTTTACAGCGACGGAACTCCACTCGCTGGCGCTCGCTGCTACAATGGGTCGACCTGAGGTCGGTCATGGATCGTCGACCGTCGGCTCGTTGGCCACTTGGGGGCCGCCGAACTTAACGGCTTCGGCGGCGGTGATCGTGAAACCCGGGGCGATGGAGCGCGTCGCGCGGTCGGCGAGAATCCAGCGACCCCATTCGACGTAGGGCGCGGTGGCGGGCAGCGCGGCGAGTTCGCGGCGGATGGCGTCGAACGCCTTCGCGTCGAATCCCTGCTCGCGAAACACCGCGCGCGCGTCGATTTCGCCGCCGGCCACGGCGGTCGCGAGCCGCAGCAGCCAGTCGGGCACGGCGTTCGGGCCTGACGGCGGCGGCACGGCCCACACGACCAGGCCGCCGCCGCCAGTCTCCCTGCTGATGAATCGATCGAACGAAAGAAATTTTGGCGGAAGGTTGCTCCCGGCGCGGGGGCCTTGGAACGGTTCTGCGAGCAACTGCCCCGATGTGCTGTCCCACAGGCGCACCTCTCCATTCGTTCGACTCCATGTGACCACGCGCGTGCCGTCGTCGCTGAATCCGCCGTGGAAGATGTCCGTTCCCCCGACCATCGGGTCGGTCAGCGGTGCGCCAGTCGCAACATCCCACACTCGGGTTTCCCTCGGCGTGTAGGTGAGCAACCGGCGACCGTCGCGGGAGAAGGGCGCGCCCCGCACCGTGTCCCGATGGGGCAGCGGCGGTCCGACCGGTCGCCTGGTTCTGAAATCCCAGAGTTGGGCGAAGTGAGCCCCCAAGGCAATCAAGCCACCATCGGGGCTGAATGCCACCGTGTTTACCTTCCCGCGTAGGGGCAACGGTTCGCCGTCGGACCGACCCGTCGCGAAATCCCAAATCTGGACGGTTTCGCCGACACCGAACACCAGTCGGCGGCTGTCAGGCGTGAACGCGATCCGGGAGACTCCGGGGAACGGGCCGGCGACAAGCTTTCCCGTCCCAGCATCCCACACGCGCAGAGCGGTGCCTTCGATGCTTGCGAAGTGCGTGCCATCGGCACTGAAGGTGGGCGATGCGCTGCTCCCAGTGGCCAGGCGGCCGATTCGCAGCCGGGAAATCTCCGCGCCGCTGAGATCCCACAGCTCCCTTTCGCCAGAAATCGTGACAGCGAGACGTCGGCCATCCGGCGAAGAGGCATTCAACCCGCCGATCGGGAGCGGAAATTGGCGCGGAGGGCCGACGGTGCGGCCCGTGAGCAGATCCACCTTTTGGATGCGATCGCGCTCGATTACGGAAACGACCGCCGTGTTGCCCGGCTCGCGCTGCACGCCTTTTCGCTCCGGAGTACGCGAGAACAGCAGAGGAACCGCCGCGCCCGGAGCGAGGCGCCAGCGCCGCAGGGTGCCATCCCGTCCGCCGGTCAGAAACTCCGTGCCGTCGGGCGCCACGTCGAAGGCTTGGACATCGCCGACTCGAATCGGCTCCAGCGCGAGACGCCCGGTCGCCAGGTCCCACACGCGCGCCACGCCATCGCCGCTCCCCGTGAGCAGATGGCGGCTGTCAGGTGTCAGCCGCACGGGGTGGCTGCTGCTGCCTGGCAGCGGCGGCAGCAGCGCTTTTCCCGTCGGCACCTCCCAGACTCGTGCCTTCGCATCGTCGGACGTTGTCACGAGTTTCTTCCCGTCGCTGGTGAAGACCGCCTGATAGGAAGGGCCGTCGTGCGGCATCGGCGCGCCGACCGCGGTTCCCGTGGCGGCATCGAACAATTGCGCGCTGCGCCCGTTGAAGACGACCGCGACGAGTTTGCCATCGGGACTAAACGTACCGGCGTTCGCGTGACGGAAGGCAACGCCGTTTTCAATATACGGCGTGACCGGTTCGCCACCCGGTAGCCGCCAGATTCGCCAGGGACCATTCACCGCGGTGGTGAAGACGCGGATGCCGTCGGAGCTGAATGATATACTTTGAACCGCAGTGGCGTGCCGTAGGACGGCCTCAGTTTCGCCGGTTTCGAGGCTCCAAATTCGCGTCGTGCCATCGGCGCTGCCGGAGGCGAGCAAGCGACCGTCGGGTGAGAACCGAACCGCGCTGACTCTTTGCTCGTGCCGGAGCGGCCCCAGCACTTTGCGGCCCGTGGTGACGTTCCAGACATTGATGCTGCGATCGACTCCGGCAACGGCGGAAAGCGTGCCGTCGGGACTCAGGTCGCCGTGGGTCGGCTCACCGTTGTCGATGTCCTGGAGCAATCGTCCGCCGGCCAGATCCCAAGTGCGCAGGTGACGGTCCTCGGCGACCGTCACGCAACGCCGGCCATCTTTGCTGTAATAGGCGAAACGTACGGGACTGAGATGCGGTAGAGGTTCCCCGATCGGCTCGGCAAAGCTGCGAAACGCGAGAGTCGAGATCAACCGGGGGCCGACGGCGGTATTGGCGGCGTCGGAGCGGGCGGCGCGGACGAGATGGGCGAGTCCCCCGGAAGTGCGGCCATCCGAGAGCATCTGCTCGGCGAGCGCGAAGGAGGTGCGGCTGGCGCGCCGGGCTTCTTCGGTGCGAGCGATCTCGGCTTGCTGGCGGAGTTTCTCCTCGGATTTTTCGGCGGCGACGGCGCGGGTGCGGGCGGCGTGCTCGCGCACGAAGAGAGTCGAGGAAACGATGACGCCGACGACGAGCGAGGCGGCGACGGCGGCGGTGGCGGTGACGGCGAGTTTGTGGCGGCGGAAAAGTTTCTGCGTGCGGTAGAGCGTGCTCGGCGGCCGCGCGCTCACCGGTTCGTTGGCGAGGTGACGCTCGACGTCGCGCGCGAGGGCGTTGGCGGTTTCGTAGCGGCGCGTGCGGTCCTTTTCGAGGCAGTGCATCACGATCCAGTCGACGTCGCCGCGGAGGAGAAGGGAGAGTTTCGTAGCGTCAGTGCTGCGGGCGTGCGCCACGGAGGTGCGGTCGACGTCGTTGAGCGTGCCGAGGCGATGCGAAGGGCGCGGGGGATCGATCTCGCGGAGCGTGCGGCGCATCGCCTCGAGGCCGGACTTCACGAGGGCGTCGGGATCGAAGGGCGGACGACCGGCGAGTAATTCGTACAGCAGGACGCCGAGGCTGTAGACGTCGCTGCGGGTGTCGACGTCGAGGCCGCTCATCTCCATCTGCTCGGGACTGGTGTAGGCGGGCGTCCCGACGAAGGCGTGGAAATGCGTGACGAGGGTCTTGTCGGTGAGTTGTTTGTCGATGGCCTTGGCGATGCCAAAGTCGATCACCTTGGGCACGGGCGTGCCGTCGTGGAGGGTGACGAGGATGTTGGACGGCTTGAGGTCGCGGTGGATGATGCCCTTTTGGTGCGCGTGCTGCACGGCCTGGCAGACGGTGACAAAGAGCTTCAGCCGGGCCTCGGCGTTGAGCCGGTTGTCGTCGCAGTAGCGCGTGATGGCGACGCCGCGGACGAGTTCCATTACGAAAAACGGCCGGCCGGCGGCGGTCGCGCCGGCGTCGAACACGCGGGCGATGTTTGCGTGATCCATCAGCGCGAGCGCCTGGCGCTCGACCTCAAAGCGCGCGATCACCTCCTCGGTGTCCATGCCGAGCTTCACGATTTTCAGCGCGACCCGACGGCGGATGGGCTCGAGTTGCTCGGCCATCCAGACGGAGCCGAAGCCGCCTTCGCCGATTTTCTGGAGCAATTTGTAGTGGCCAATCTGCACGCCGGGCGCCTCGTGGTCGGCGGCGCCGAGCGCGGACTCGAGCACGCCAGCCATGCCGTCCGCGGGGATGGCGAACGCCGAAGCGACGGTGACGGAAGCGGGCGCGTCAAACGAGGAAATCTCCGCCGCCGAAAAGAGCCGGGCAAATTCCGGATGCCGCGTGCGCAGGGCAGGCTCATCGGCACACGCGCGCTGCCAAAAGCCGGCGCGATCAGCGGCGGGCAAATCGAACAGGCGGGCGATCAGGAGTTCGTCGGAACTGGGGTGGGGCACGGGGGGGGAGCGCTGGAGTGGGTGTGAGGGTGATAGGTGAATACGGCGAGAAGGTTCGTCGGGCGCGAACCGACCAAGGCGCAGCTCAATTTCTGGACACTGGTGACGCGACGCCCCCGTCGCGTGGTTCGAAACCGCGACGAGGGCGTCGCGGCTCCAGCAGTTGCACGATGGTGATCGATGCATGTCTCGCCTTTCCAAAAAGCGGGATGCGCCCAACCTTCCAGGACTGGTTTCACTTGGCCGCGACCTGAACTTTGACGTTGGCGTTGACGCCGAGGTTCATCCGGGCGGCGAAGATCTTCTCGGCCCGTTGGTTCACGAGTTGCAGGTCATCGACGCTTCCATCGGTGAACGTGACGAGGAGCGTGGTGCAATTGTCAGTGGCAGGCTGTTCGTGTCCGCCATTGAAGTTGAGATACACCCAGACCTCCGGGCTGAGTTTGTGGTGCGGTTGACCGAGCGCCTGGACGACGGCGATTACCTTGGAACCGCGGACAATCGTGTTTTCACCAAACCGCTCCACGGATTTGACCGGATGGGAGAAGGCTTGCGCGGTCGGAGCGGCGGCAAATCCGGTAGAGAGGCCGAAGGCAACGATCACGGCGGCGGGGATGAGAAGGGAGAGAGCGGCGAATTTCATGGGAGCGAGTTGAGTTGAGGGCTGGATAAACGTTCAGCGGGCAGGGCTGCCGTCGACCCGTGCTACAGGGTTTCCCAGCGAACATCACACGAGGTGGAGCGATTTGTTGAAAAAAGTCTCCGTGGCCCTGCCGGGGATCGAAGCCCCCGGGGGTTCAGCCAGACTCCGGGCGCTCGGCGAGAGGATCAGGGCGAAACGTGCAATCACTGGGATATGCGCGCTGGCGTTCCCGCGTATACCGTATCTTCCGTCGACGGGAGTCGCCCCGTGGAAGCGTGACCTCGTCACCGAACTTCGGCGGCGAACCGCGGCGCAGCACCGTTGGCCCGCCGAAAGCGTGGGCCTCGACCAAGCCTCCAACCTCCGCCTGCAGGTCCATCGGCCGTTGTTGCACGTTTCTCCCTGACCCTCTCCGCCGACACCTGGCGGTCACTTTCCCTCCTGCCGTCCGCCGAGCGCACGATAGCTCTCCATCGGAAAAACGGCATAGATGTAGCAACTCAGCCCCGACGACTCGTCCCGTCCGACACGCAGAACCGAGGCAGGCGACTTCGTGCCGCGGGTACTGTGAAAATAGAAGTGAGTGCGCCACTCCCGTGGCAGCCGAAAATCGTCGATCTTAATCGTGGTGCCGTTCCGGAATGTCATCTCCACTTCGTAGGTCGCATCGAGATCAACCACGAAGTCGGCGGAGAAAAAGCCGGCGCGGGTGCCGCTCCCGTTGAACGGGGTCGTGGTCTTTTCCCGGACGGCCCCGTCCTTGGCCTGCACGCGCACGACAGCTCCCTCAGCCACCGCCAAGTCCTTGTTCGATCCAGCGGCATCTTCCTGGAGGCGCATGCCGGTGACGACGATCACCGCGCACGTGTCCTGCGACAGTTTCTGGCTGCCGCGAGCGTCGACCTCAGCCGCCAGCATGACTCCGGCGGCAAGCACGCCGAGGAGCAGGACGAACGACCATCCGCGGAGGCGGAAATTCAGGGCGATGGGAACCAACACGTGAGACATGGAAATTTCCTCCTGGGAATGGGGTTATTCGAACACCAGTTCTTTGCCCGGAGTTACACCGTGCAGCAGTTCGAAATAGTCCCTACAGTTGGCGTTCGTCACGCGCACGCCGTTGATCACGAGATTGCGGAAAACGATCCGCCCGGTCTTCATTCCACCGGCGCTGGCCGCGCCGACGGGTGACTTGGCCGCGATGTGTGGAGTGTTCACGGTGATGTTTTCGAAGACGACGTTTTCAAATTGCGGCCCGCCCGGATCCTCGGCCGGCAGCAGAAAAAGCAACGGAACATACGGAGCCTCGATCGTGAGATTCCTGACCATCGTGTTCTTCACCCCGCCGCGGCCGCCGTGGAGATTCACCGTCTGGCGCGCCGCCCGACTTCCCGGAGGCGGCCAGTTGTTGAAGGCAATCACCTGCACATCCTCGACCAGGCACCCGTCAGGATTGCGGATCCAGATCGGTTCGGCGTTGCTCAGCTGCCACGCAACATAGCCGCGTACGCGCGCCGCGCCACTTACCTTGAGGTTGGTATCGGCTGCCATCACGAAGCAGTCCTCAATGTGCCAGCCGGTGAAGGAATCCGGTCGCCGTGCCTCGACAGTCGGACCGTCGGTGTTGCCATGCCAGGCGCCGACCACCGCCACGTCGCGCAGGGGCGCAGTGGAATGCTGGATATGGTTGTGCGGATCCGCGATCGTGATGCCGTCGAGGCGCACATGAGAAACGACCGTCCGCACGTAGGGCACACCATCCCACGGTTGCTTGTCGCCCGACAAAGTGCCGCGGCCGCGCACGAGCGGCATCTCGCTGATCGGGTGCTTCACCTCGGAGCGAAAGTTGCCGAACACATAGGCTCCTCCCTCAAGGTAGACGGTCTGGCCCGAGCGCAGCATCATGTAGTACTGCTCGTCGCCCTGAAACCGCGAATAGTCGTGCACCCCCGGCTCGAACCAAATCGTCTTCGCTTGCGCGAATTCCGCCGGGGTGACCATCCGGCCCGGTCGAATAATCAGCGTGCCCTTGGCGTCCTTCGCCGGCACGTCGCGCTCCGGCGCCCGGGCAAAGAGAAAAAGAGGGTTCCCGTAGCCCTCCCAGGTCTGCTTGTTCTCAAGCGCCGCCAGCTTTGCCTTCGCCCGCCGCTCATTGGGCACCAACGCAAGTTTCGCCGGCCGGGAGAGCGTGAAGCGAATCGTGTCGCCACTCGTAACGGTCGCGCTGATACCCAGCGTTGAGGGCAGCACGCCGCAACTCTCCAACGGCAAAGTGAGCCCGGCAAAGGCGCGCTTCACCTTCACTTCCACCTCGACCGGCCCGCCGTCAAAGTCGAACTGGGCCCAGGAATGCGCGTAGGTGTCCTTGTTCTTCTCCTGCTCCTTGAACTCGATGGAGTGAACCGCGAGAAAGGAGAGTTTGATGTATTTTCCCTCCGGATCGATCGTCTTGTCCACCGGCCGGCTGTAGGAGTGATTGGTGAACAAGGGCCAGCTACGCCCGGCGCGATGCAACGTCACCTCATAATCCGGAGAGGCGGCGACCGCCGGGCCCGGACGGCCCCAGGCGCGGATCGTGCCACCGGAGGCCTCTTCTGCCCCCCTCCCGGCCGAGAAAAGAAACAGCACGCCCGAAAGCACCGCCCAACTTGGATTCATCTTCACGTTCATGGTGGTGACCGGTCGGATGCCCTTCCGCCGATCGATTCAAGAATCATGGCTGATTCAGAGCCCGAAATCCACCGCGATCATGAAAGGCGGCGGAGAGGGTCTGGCGAAACGTGCAACCACCGGGATATGCGCGCTGGCGTTCCCGCGTATACCGTAATTTCCGTCGACAGGAGTCGCCACGCCACCGCCTACAACAAATCTATTCCCCGGGGATTATCCGCATATAGTTCGACATATCCACACCCGGAGCAAATCCACGGCGATACGGTGGTCGTCCGCGTATCCTTGAAAACGAGCGCGTCCGGGTTGGCGAAGACACCAGCGGTCAGCTTGTTCTCGCCGTAATTGCTGTCGCCTCTGATTCTCGCACCCACGATAATTTTCGTCCCGCCACACTTCGGACATTTCGATGTTTTCTTCATGATGGATAAAGTCGAAAAAGGGATGGGCTTCGGGGCTGGAGCATTCGCAGGCTCAAAGACAAGGCGACGGCGGTCGAGACCGAATCGATTCGTTTCGCGTCGGGATTGAAGCGCGGCGCACACGCCGGCGCGTCACGTGAACATCGAGCTCCCCCACTCCGAGGAATCGAGCCGGCAAACGTGAAATCGAACGTCGGTCATCGCCGCGACGTCATCCACGCGATCTGCCGGGTCGTCCGGTTTCCCGGCCAGTCGGTGGCGGCGGCCTCGACGATCACTTCGCTGCCGGTCGCCGGCGCCGAGGTGGTCGCGTAGTAGAAGAGTTCGCCGTCATCCGCGGACCGTTGCGCGCGACCCGATTCCACCACCGCGCCGTTGGGGAGGCGAATCGTCACCGTGACGTCCCTCACCTCGAAGTCGTCGTGCGCCCGCACCAGAATGCAATCGCCCGGCAGGCCGGAGTAGCCGGCGAGGTTGATCGACTCGATGACCGGCGGGTGGATGTAGTCGCGCACCCGAATCGCATAGGCCGGTTTGTTTTCGGCGCGGGCGCGCTCCTGATAGCGCAGCCGCATTTCCGGAGTGGCCCCCTTGGCGCGGAGAGCGGCCCGGCGGAAACGTTCGATTTGGGCCGCTTCCTTGGGACTTGGAGTGTGCCGGCTCCGGTCCGGCTTCGGGCTCACCACGATCTTGCCGTAAATCCGTCGGAACATCGTGCCGTCGAAGCCGCCGTACAATTCCGTGAGCGCGCGATTGAGGGAAACTTTGGCCATGGGTGAAGGGATTCGCCGGATCATGCGCCCTGGCCGGGCGAAACGGATCGGTAAATGAACCGCGGCAAGCTCACGACCGTCCCAGCCGTGAAATCCACGGCCGACCGTCCCCTGGCGCTCGACCGGACCTCTACTAATCCTTCACTGTCGGTATACTGCCGGTAGTCTAATCACCCACAGATTACCCACACATCACCCGCACATCTCCCACAGCGGGTCGTTTCCCGCCGGGTGGATCCGCCCCACGCCCAACCGGGCCGCGCGGCACTGCCTCCACCCGCGTCTGGCAACCGCCCCGCGACGGTTGCGCCGACGACACGACTCAAGGTCGCGTTCTCCAATCGGCGAATATAGCCCTTCTCGCTGCGCCGCGGAAGGGGAAGTTTGGTTCGCACGCGCAAGTCGTTGCCGCGATCGAAGCGTAGTACTTTTTTTGCCGCGTGTTGCACAGGGAGGCGCCCGTCCAGACGGCACCGCACCTGGAGGCAAAGTCCCCCGAAATCCCAGGCTCGCCCGGGAAACGTTTCGCCGGGGCGCCAGGGTGCACCGCGCCCCACCACAGGCGCGATGCGGCCTCCATTCACAAAACCACTATTAGCGATTAGCTTCTCTGCGTAATCGCAGATTAAGATTTGTTAATCTAATCATGCGATGGCCGGACATCTTTGCGTGCCACCTTAACTGCATGAAAACCAATCGTCGGTTCTGGTGCACCGAGTTCGTCACGTTGGTCCTCCTCGCGGGGCTCGTCTCTGGCCGAGTCGCCGCTGCCGATACTGACCCGGCCCGGCTCGTCAACATCGCCACGCGCGCGCAAATCGGCGGGTCCGCGGGCACCCCCATCGCGGGATTCGTCATCAGCGGGGGTGGCAACAAGCGCATGCTCGTCCGCGCCTGCGGGCCGGCCCTGACCGGATTCGGCGTCGCCGGTGCCCTCGCCGATCCGAGCCTGTCCCTTGTCAACGGCACAACCACGATGGCGAGCAACGACAATTGGCTCGCGACTGATGCCGCCGCGATGAGTGCCGTCGGCGCCTTCGCCCTGCCGGCCGGCAGCAAGGACGCCGCGCTCGTCGCGACGCTCGGCGCCGGCGCCTACACCGCGCCCGTCACTCCGCAGGCCGGCGGCAACGGCGTCGCGCTCCTGGAAGTTTACGACGCCTCCACCACGACCACCTCCGCGGTCGTCAACGCTTCAACCCGCGCCTTCGTGGGCACGGGCGACTCGGTGCTGATTCCGGGATTTGTCATCACCGGCAGCGGCTCCCTGCGCCTGCTCATCCGCGCCGTCGGGCCGTCGCTGGCCGGTTTCGGCGTCAGCGGCGCGCTCGCCGATCCGACGCTCACGCTCTATCGCGGCACGACAGCGCTCGCGACCAACGACAATTGGTCGACCTCGGCCAACGCCGCCGAGATTGCGTCGGCCGCGGTGAGTGTCGGGGCCTTTGCCCTGACGTCGGGCAGCAAGGATGCCGTCCTCCTCACCTCGCTCACCGCCGGTTCGTACACGGCGGTGGTGAGCGGCGTGGGCAACACGACTGGTACCGCGCTCGTCGAATTGTACGCCATGGGGAGTACTCCCACCCCGGATACCACGTCGCCGTTCACGGCCAAGTTCGTCCGCATCCCCGGCGGCAGCTTCGTGATGGGCGACCATGTGGGCTTCGTCGACCCCGAGCATCCGAGCGACGAAGTGCCGCTCCACCCCGTGACGGTCTCCTCGTTTTATATGAGCACGACGCTCCTGACCTGCCGCGAGTATTGCGATTATCTCAACGCGGCCGTGAAGCAGGGCGCGCTCGAAGTGCGGACGGGCTCGGTCTACGCCGTCGGCGGCAAGGACGTGTACTTCGACACGACCACGGCGGATCAGTATAGCACAATTCAATACGGCAACGGCGCGTTCTCCATCCGCAGCGGCCGCGATCTCCATCCGGCCACCGGGGTGCGATGGTTCGGCGCAATCGCGTACTGCAATTGGATGAGCGCCCGCGACGGTTACGCCGCCTGCTACACGCTCGCGACCGGCGCCTGCGATTTCACCAAGAACGGCTACCGCCTACCGACCGAGGCGGAATGGGAATACGCCGCGCGCGGCGGCCAGTACGCGCCTTACCGCCAGTTCCCGTGGGGCGATGACACGAATGCGGACGGCCGCCTCTCCAATTGGGAAGGCTCCGGCGACCCGTGGGAGAACGGGGAGTATCCGCGCACGACCCCGGTCGGTTTCTACAGCGGCGCGCTCCAGAAGAAATCCGACTACAATTGGCCGGCCGCCGACGCCACCTACCAAACTCGGAACGGCGCGAACGCCTACGGGCTCTACGACATGGCCGGCAACGTCTGGGAATGGATCAACGACTGGTATTCAAGCGACTATTACGCGTACTGTCTCGCCAACAAAATCGTGGACGACCCGCCCGGCCCGGCGAGCGGCACCGTCTTCTCCGACCACGGTGGCATTGCCTACCGGGGATTGCGCGGCGGCACGTGGTATAACGGCGGCGGCCAGCAATTCCTCGGCTTCAGCCGCGTCTCCAACCGCGACCCGGCCTGGTCCCTCGGGCCCGCCCCGGTCGGCGCGCCCCCCGGAGGTAACGCGTGGTTCAATGTCGGCTTCCGCGTCATGCGCCCGGACAAGGGCACGTCCGCGACGACGACGCGCACGGTCGGGTTGTTCCTCAACACCCCCAGCGCCGCTCCCGGCTACACGCTCATGTCGCCGATCCACAGCAATTACACCTACCTGCTGAACAACGCCGGCCAATACGTCCGCCGCTGGAAGGCCACCGGCGAACCTGGACGCGCCTCGTATCTGCTCGCAAACGGACACATGATCCGCGCCAGCGCCGTCACCGTCGGCGGTCCATCCACCGGTGGTGGCGAGGGCGGGCGCATCGAGGAATACGACTGGGAAGGCAATCTCGTGTGGGCCTACGACTATGTAAGCCCCACGTACATCGCTCATCACGACTTCAAGGTGCTGCCCAACGGCAACGTGCTGATTCTCGCGGCGGAAAAGAAATCCACCGCCGAGGTGCTCGCCGTCGGCTTCAACCCGGCGCTACTCGATCCGACCATCACCGCGACCAACGGCTACATGTTGCCGGACTACCTGATCGAGGTGAAGCCCACCCTGCCCTATGGCGGCACGATCGTCTGGGAGTGGCACCTCTGGGATCACATGATCCAGCACTTCAGCGCCACGGCGAAGAACTACGGGGTCCTCTCCGAGCATCCGGAGCTCATCGACGTCAATGGTCCCGGCATCAAGATCCCGCAGTTTTGGAACCACGTGAACGGCGTCGATTACAACGCCGCCCTCGACCAGGTAATGATCAGCGTCCGCGCCAACAACGAACTGTTCATCCTCGATCACAGCACCACCACCGCGCAGGCCGCCGGTCACACCGGCGGTCGCTCCGGCAAGGGTGGCGACATCCTCTACCGCTGGGGCGATCCGCAGCAGTACGGGCGCGGCACCGCCGCGAACCGCATTCTCTACCAGCAGCACCACACGCACTGGATCGAGCCCGGTCTCCCCGGGGCGGGAAATATTCTCATCTACAACAACGGTATCGGCCGCAACTACTCGACCGTCGAGGAAATCGTCCCACCGGTCGATGGGTCCGGCAATTACCCGATCACCGCCGGCGCCGCGTTCGCTCCGAATGCCGCCGTGTGGACCTACAAGGGCACGCCGCTGACGGCGTTCTACTCGTCCGAAATCTCCGGAGCCCAGCGGCTCCCCAACGGCAACACGCTCATCTGCGAGGGCATCAAGGGCAACCTGTTCGAAGTCACGTCCGGCGGCGAAACGGTCTGGCGCTACGTCTGCCCCGTCACCACCACGCCCCTGGCACAGGGCAGCGCCATTCCAGTCGATTCCGGCCGCTCCGACCAGTTCATGAACGCGGTGTTTCGCGTCGATCGCTATCCGCCGACCTTCCGCGGTCTGGTCGGCCGGGACCTGACGGCCATCGACACGATCGAAACCTACTGAGCCGAAACAAGAAAGTTGAGAGTTGAGGACTGAGAGTTGAGAGCAAAACCAAAAGCCGAATCGCGTTTCTGAACACGCTGGCGCGCTTTCGCTCTGAAAATCAATCCCGCCACCCTCATCGGTGCCACGACGCGTGGCTATCTCGTCGAGGTGAAGGCGGCGGGCGGCGGCGACTAAGAGGGCGTCGAAAAAGGGTCTTCCTGTTTGTCATTCTGAGACCCAGATCAAGCCGCGGCGGCTTGCGTGGAACAAGCCAATGAACTTTGGTGGCGAGAGTCGAAGCCGTGAGGCGCAGCGTGGCCGTCGCTCGCATGGTGC
>CANJIU010000113.1 GCA_947474365.1 Opitutia bacterium
CTCCGCTTCGTATCGACCGTCGCGGCGCCGAGGGGCGCGACCGCCACCATCACGCTGCACGAGGCGAGCAAAACGGGGGCGGTAGAAAACGACGGGGTGAAACGGAGCAGGGCCACTAACCCTGTAACGCTCGCGCACAGGAATCTGTTTAGTCGCAAGGAAAACAATTTTCGCATTCGGGGAATTTTGCCGCGAAATCGGGCGGCTACGCACCGCTACGGCGCGCGCAACAGCAGGGTGTCGCCCTGACGCTCGGCCCGGATGATGCCATCGCGCTCCAGCAGGCGAACGAAGGCTTCGACGTCGTCGAGGGCGAAGATTCCGCCGATGCGGCGGGACCCCAGCGCGGGATCGGTGATCACGAGTTGCAGGACGTTGTGTCGGTTGAAACGCGCGGTCACCTCGGCGAGCGGGGTGTCGGAAAAGTCCGTGACGCGGCGCTGCCAGGCAAGCACGGCCCGCACGTCGGCGGGGGCGAGGGGCTCGATGACGGGTGCTTGTGCGGCGGTAGGCGCGAGGGGAAGCGCGAGGCGCTGGTTGGCGCTCAGGACGGTAGGGCCGCCGCTTGCCGGCGTGCCGGCGCGAATATCACGCTCGTTGCAAGACGGCCCGGCGACAAGCGCCGGCCCTACACTCACTTTGCCTTCCGTCACCGTGACCTCGACGGCCCCGGAGACGAAGCGGACGTTGAACGCCGTGCCGACCGCGCGCACCGCTATGCCACCCGCACTCACGACAAAGGGTCGCGCGGTGTCGTGGGCGACTTCGAAGTGGGCTTCGCCCGACTCGAGTTCGACGCGACGTTCCGCCGCGGTGAACTGCACGCGGGCGGCGCTCGCGGTGTTGAGTTCGAGGGTTGAGCCGTCGTCGAGGCGTGCGCGTTCGTAGCCGGCGGTCGTCGTCGCATAGCGCGTCGCAGGAGCGGGCGTTGACTGCAGCGCACGAAAGCTGAGAAATGCGCTCACAGCCAACGCCGCCGCCAGCCCGCCCCACGCCACCGGCCGCCACCAGCGCACGGTCGGCACCGCTGCGGCCGCCACGACGGGCGCCGGTGGTGAAGCGCGTCCGAAATGCGCATTCACTTCGTCCCGCCGCTCCGCAAGACCGTCGAGTTGTGCCAGCACCTGCTCCAGCTCGGCGACGGACGCGGCGTGGCGCGCATCGCGGCGGCGCCACGCTTCGAAGGCGGCGGTGCGCCCCGGGGCGAAGCCCTCGTCGCGCTCGGCGAGCCAGGCCATGGCTTCCGACTCGATCGCCGCCGTGTCGCGGTCTTCATTTTCTTCGGGCGGTTTCATAAGTCGTCTTTCTCCGGCGCGGTGACGTCGATCAGGCCGCGGGCCCGGAAGAACTGTGCGCAGTCGCGCACGCCCTTCATCAGGTGGACGCGCACGGTCGCGGCCGCCAGGCCGAGGTGCGCCGCGATTTCCTGGGCGGTGAGTCCGTCCACGTAGCGGAGCAGCATCACCTCGCGGCAACGCTCCGGGAGCATCCCGAGTGCGACGAGCATCGCCTCGTGCCGCTGCGCGTCGTCGATCGCTTCCGCCGCCCCCGGCGCCGGTTCGAGCAGGGCAAACTCGGTGTTGTCGTTGATGGGATCGACGGGAGTGCGGCGCGTGCGGCGGACGTGGTCGATGGCGACGTTGCGCGCGGTGGTGAAGAGAAAGGCCCGCACGTGCCCCAGTCGCTGCGGATCGGAGACGCGCAGCAGGCGCGCGTAGGTCTCCTGCACCAGATCATCGTGGTCGGGCAGGCTGGAGAATCGCCGGGAGAGAAACGCGCGAAGCGCCGGCTCGTGCGGTCGCACGCTTTCGGCAAACCAGACGGCCTGATCCGGGGGTGGCATGGAGTTTCGTGCGGGCCGGGCCCGCGCTTCGCCATTTCGCCGACCGCCCGGTTTCCGTCGAGTGAAATTCAGGCGGTGTGGGCCTCGCCGAAAATATTCTGGGGTTAGGCTAAACGGAAACGCATGGCGTGCGTTATTGGAACAGGCAGTCCACGAAAATTGAGAGGCGCTTGCGCTTCGGAAAAGACGTGGACCGCTTTTGGCGAGGGCCGGCCAAAAGGGTCTGCCCGTGAATTGCTAGTCCGCAATCGCAGAGAGCCCCGATTACGGCTGAAGCGGATTGGGGTTGGGCTTTTTGCCGCTGCCCACGGGATTTCCACGGCTCTTTGGTTTCCTTTCGCTGCCTGCATCCCACGTTGTGTGGCAACGGGGCGTGATTTCGCGTGAAGTGCGCAAACGCGCGGCTGAAGGAAGACCCCGGACGCGTTCATCGCCGGATTCCATACCTCTGAGCCAAAACCCGGAGCAGGTGGTCCAGTCCAGCGAAAGCTTGGCAAACAGAGGCCTCGCGAACAGCGTCTGGGGATGAACCTCAACGAGCGTATCACCGTCGATCCCGAGCAGTGCGGCGGGAAACCGTGTATTCGCGGGATGCGCATTCGCGTGAAGGACATTTTGGAGATGCTCGGCTCGGGTATGACGGATGCGGACATTCTCACCGAGTTTCCCTATTTGGAGGCCGCTGACCTTCGCGCGTCGCAGCTCTACGCGGCCCGGCTGACCGACCACACGGTCCTTCGCTCCGTCTGAGCCGACGGCCATGCGCTTCCTGATCGACGCGCAGTTGCCACCTTCTCTCGCGGTTACCCTGCGGGATTGTGGACAGGAAGCCGCCCACGTTTTCGACCTCTTACCTCCCGCTGCGCGGGATACCGTGATTTGGCAATTTGCCCTCGATTCTGGTTATGTGCTCGTGACAAAAGACGAGGATTTCGCCGAGTGGTCGCGCCTGCGTGAGCCTGCGCCGGCAGTGCTTTGGCTCCGGATTGGCAATCTCAAGAAGGCGGAACTGCGAGCCAAACTCGTCCCGCTGGTGCCAGAACTCGTGGAGCGACTCCGCGCAGGCGAGACCCTGATCGAGGTGTTCTAACGGTAGCACAGCGACGGCTGCGCCTTCAATCGCCCCACCGCTGCTGCAGAAGATCGCGAAGGACTTTAGCCTGACCGTAGAAGAATTCCCCGGGCGGCATTGAGGATGGGGTACGACAAGAACCGCTGTTAGGACGTGTGACGACGTGGCGTAGATCGGCGTGGACTGCGCGCGCGAGCGGCTGAAGGAAAATACGGACGCGTTTGTTGCTTCACCCCAAACCCCAAAGCCTGACCCTGTTCGGCTCCCTCTAATGTGCTCACGACCACGCGTTGTGAGACCGCGGCCAGTGCACGCAGCAAGGGGTCGGTTGGGGTCGGCATCGCGACGAGGTCCGCAGGCAGCGCGAAAGTAGCGCGTGAATCAAGCGTGGAGTGAGCCGCGAAGCGACCCGGGGCGCATCTGCCAATTGACGGTCAGAATATCGTCAGCAACCAACCCTCTTGTAGCCGCGAGCGCCAGCGAGTGGATGATCGTCGCGTTTTCCCGGTCCACTCGCTGGCGCTCGCGGCTACGGGTAACCGTCAACGTGGAGATGCGCGAAGCGACCCGCGACGTTTCAAACCTCAGGCCGGCGCAAACGAATATCAGAAATCGACCGATCCGCTCAGCACCCAGTTGCGACCACCGGCGAGACTGTAGCCGGGCACGGGGTCGGTCCGCTGATTGCAACATCCGGAGCGAGAGACGGCCGCGCCCCATTGCAATCAGCGGACTGACCCCATCGGGTCGGCTTCGCTTGACTCCGCCGCCGTGTATTACAATGTCATACAAATGGAAGAAGTCCTCACTCTTCGCCTGCCCAAGGGCAGCCGCCGCCGTCTGACCCAGCTGGCCAAACGCAAGCGCCAGAATCTCAGCCAATACGTGCGGCACGCCATTGAGTCCCAGCTCTGGATTGACGCCCTCGACGAAACCGTGGTCCTCGCCGCGCCCAAGGCTGCGGCCCTTGGCGTGAAGACTGACGACGACGTATTTCGGCTCTTCTCTTGAAGCTCGTCCTCGATACCAACGTTCTCTTGTCCGCCGTCTTGGTGCCGGGCACGTGCCGCGAATTGCTGAAGGGGCAGGCGCTGCTTCACGAGTGGTTCACTTCGACCGCACTGGTGGCAGAGCTGGCGGAGAAACTCGAGAGCAAGCTCGGTTTGCCGCCCGAACGCACGCCGCTTTTCCTGGTTTACCAGCGCCGCGCCCGGCTCGTGTTGCCGTTGCCGCTGCCCGCTCGCGTCTGCCGTGATCCTGATGACGACCTGGTCCTGGCCACGGCGTTGGCGGCGCAGGCCGACGTCATCATCACGGGTGACAAGGACCTACTGACGCTCAAGACGCACGGCGGCGTTCGCATCCGCAGTCCGCGCCAATTCATGGACGCTCCGAGAGCATAGTCCTTGGGCGAGGCGAGCGTCGCATTGGTTTGCTCGCCGATCGGGCACCGGGCGCTCCCCCGATTGGCGCGAACTCGGTGGGGTTTGCAATAAAAACGGCCAGTTCGGGAATCCCGAATCTGGCCGGTGGTGGGGAGCGGCCCGATAGGGTCAGTCCGTGAATCGCTCGTACCTGCCCGCGACGCCTGTTCCCACAGCCGGCACGTAGGCGCGGACGGAACTCGGCTGGCCCATGTCCAGTTCCTCGGCGCACCAGCAGTCGGGAGCGGCAACGGTGGCGCGGAGCTTGCGCGCCAAACCTCGCTGCCCAGGCGCGCTCTTCCGGGTCGGAAGCGAGCCCGCCCGAACTTCCATTTCAGGCATGCCAATGCGCCAACAATCGCCGCTGAGACGAACTAACAATTCACGGACTGACCCCGTCGGATCGGCCTAGAAATCGTTTCGCCCGTCGAACGCGATGGCTCGCAGGCTGAGCCGGACCCGAAGGGGTCAGTCCGTGAATTGCTAGACCGTGCCTACGAGCCTTGGCCGCGCGGCGTGCACATTTGCGCGGACGGAGTCGCCAGCCGAATTTCCCGCACGCTTCGGCCATGACGCCAGCAAACGAGCAGCAGGCGCCGGTGGTGGCAAAGATGTCGTGCCGTAGATTACCGCGGTTGATCACGTGATACCGGGCGCCGGGAAACTGAATGCGCAGTCGTCGAGCCATTGCAACAGACCGGTGCGCCCGAGCGCAGGAAGCGAGCGTGCCCCAACCCCAATTTCCGGTACTTCAGAGGGCCGCCAAACGCGACTGAAGTCGACTAACAACTCACGGACTGACCCCGTCGAGCAGGCCCCGTCGCTGCAACCGGGGCGGTGGGCTGGGCGCCGACGGCGGTCTCTGCGGCGAGCAAGCCGGCGAACGCGGCGACGAGGGTGCGTGGAAACTTCATGGACATTGCTGGTGGCGGGAGCGGGTTGGTTGGCGGGTCAGAACGGGGCCAGACCTCACCGCAGGCCGGCGAGAGAGTCACGCTGCGATTTTCGACTGATGCCGAAATGACGGACGTGGCGCCCTGCAAACTCGGGACCTGGTCGAAGGTCGCGACGTGACCCCGTGGGACCGGCTCCGTGGGACCGGCTCGTGGCGTTGCTCGAATGGCCCCTTTTTCGAACGGGGGAGTTGAACTCCGTCTCTCCCACTGCCTATGTTCCGCCCATGGCTCTGACACTCGATCAAATTGTTGAGGAAGCACAGCAATGGCCCGACGACGTTGTGGCCGACTTGGTTGATCGCCTCATGCTCGCCCGCCACGGCGTGAGCGATCCCGCGCTCAATCCTGCATGGCAGTCGGTGGTGTCGCGACGGGTCGAAGAAATCCGCACCGGCAAAGTGGCGGGCATCCCTGGCGAGGTCGTGTCCGCCCGCATCCGCCAGATCGTCGGCCGGTGAAACCGCACCGCTTCCATCCCGAGGCGGACGAGGAATACGCGGCCGCGGCGAGACATTACGCCGAGATCGGCGTTTCTACGATGAGATCGAACGTCTTATCACGGAGGTTTGTGCGGCGCCGCACCGCTTTCGACGGATCGACGGCAGCGTGCGGCGTCACCTGGCGGGCGATTTCCCCTATGCCGTGCTTTTTCTCGATGAGCCGGAGCAGGTGTGGATCGTCGCCGTCATGCCGCTGAAGCGTGACCCCAATTACTGGAAGCACCGGCTCGCGAACTGAGGGGCGCGAACGGGTCAGGTTTCGGAAAGTGATATTTCCAGCCTGACGTATCCCCGATATTGAGGGCATGGCGGTACGCTTCGGCGGGCGGCCGGGATCGGAGTTCTCGTGATGGCCCGCACACTTCGCGTGGAATTCCCCGGCGCGACTTGCCACGTCATTGCTCGGGGGAGCTATCGGTCCTGGATTTTCCAGCACGCCAAGACCGGGGCGGACGCGCGCGACGCGACGAAATCAGCCAATGGGAAAATCGTCGTCGCCGCTGGTTGAAGGTTTCGATCGACACGAGCAACCGCTGGACAGCCACGGCGCTCAATCTCGGAGAGCCAAGGGCCGCGAGTTGCAACCTGACCGCGTTTTTCCGAATCGCTCCGGAGCGGAATCAGTGGTGGCGAAAATTGAAATCACTTTCCGAAACCTGACCCTTTCCGAGGGCCTCGGACATAATAGGAGATGCCGAAGAGGGCGTTGTTGCCCGTGGAGTCGCCGCCGATCCCGCCGCCAAAGTACGAGGCGGAATTGGGGACGAAATTGATCAGGTCCTGCATGTTCGTCAGCGCGAGGTCCTGCATCAGCGCGGGAGTCACGTCGGTGATGGCCGCGCCCACGAACTTGTTGGGCGTCGAGAGGCGCGTGCCGGAGAGCGTCTCGCTCGCCTCGTAGCCCACGTCCTTCGAGGTGGAAACCTGGAACGGCGAGAGCAGGACGGCTTCGTCCACCGTCGCTGCAACCGGGGCGGTGGTCTGGGCGCAGACGGCGGTCTCCACGAGAAGCCAGCCGGCAAACGCGGCGAAGAGAGGGTGTGAAAATTTCATGGTGAAGCGTTGCGGGTTGGTTGGCGGGTCAGAGCGGGGCCAGACCTCACCGCATGCCGGCGAGAGAGTCACGCTGCGATTTTCGATTGATGCCGAAATGACGGACGTGGCGCCCTGCAAACTCGGACCTGGTCGGAAATCGCGACGTGACCTGGCGGGACCAACCTACGGTCCTCTGCTGCCGTTCCCTTTTCTGAAGTGCCCGGCTCAGGCTGCGGCGACTTCGCGGGGCTTCACTTCGCGAGCGATGCGGGCGCCAAGTTCGCGTTGGGCTTTGCGCAGGTCGCAATCCAACTGGAGTCGCACCCACCAACCTTCGGTGAGGCCGAAGTAGCGGTCGAGACGGAGCCCGGTGTCGGCTGTGATGGTGCGCTTGCCTGCCAGGATCGCCGAAATTCGGGTTTGGGGCACGTGGATATCTTTAGCCAGTTGATAGGGCGTGATGCCCAGCGGATTCAGGAATTCCTCGCGCAGCATTTCACCCGACGTGGGGAGTGGCAGTTTCTTGGTCATAAGATTAGTGATAGTCTACGATTTCCACATCCTCGACACCGTTTTCGGTCCAGACGAAACACACGCGGTATGTGTCGTTGAGACGAATGGAATGCTGGCCTTTGCGGTCGCGCTTAAGCGGTTCCAGCCGATTGCCGGGAGGGACCCGCAAGTCGTCGAGCTTTTGGGCGATGTCGAGTTGTTGGAGTTTGCGAAGGGCAACTTTCTGGATGTCAGCAGGCAGGTCAGGAGTGCTTTCCCCTTTGTGGATTTGCTCGGTGGCTTAGCAGCGGAACGAGATGATCATCTCATCCGATAGTTACGCCGCGCATTACTAACGTCAAGCGTCAGTATACGAACCGTCCGGCGAGGAGTGCAGCTCCGAGTTGTTGCCGTGTAGCCGGCCTCGCTGAGGCCGGACCGGGGTCGGCGACCCCGGCTACATTTGCGAGTGGCGTTCAACTCAGAGATGCACCCCTCCCGCGAGGCGGGGCGCGAACTGATCAGTTTTCGGAAAGTGATATTTCCCGCCGGACGTTTCCCGAATTAAGGGATACGGCGGTATCGCTTCGGCGGGCGGCCGGAATCGGAGTTCTCGTGATGGCCCGCAAACTGCGCCTCGAATTCCCATTTGGTCGGCCGAATTCTTTGCAGGTGTAGCTTGAGCGCAGTCAAGTTCGCTGCTCACACTGACACGATGTTCCGAAAGCTCCTCGCGCTCCTGTTCCCCTGCCTGATCACGTTGGAGATGTCGCACGCGGCCGGGCCGCCCCCCAGCGTGCACGCGTTTCTCAAGTCGCATTGCGTCGACTGCCACGACGACGATGTGAAAAAAGGCGGATTCGATCTGACCGCCTTGAAATTCGATCTGCGCGACCCGGCGGCGTTCACCCGCTGGGTCCAGGTGCTGGATCGCGTTGCGGCCGGCGAGATGCCGCCCAAGACCGAGGAACGGCCCGACTTGGCGGCGGTGCGGGCCTTCGCCACGGAGTTGGCGGCCGAATTGCGGGCGACCGACGCCGGACGAATCGCGCGGGAGGGCCGCGTCCCGGCGCGCCGGCTCACCCGTTTCGAATTCGAACGCAGCGTGCACGATCTCCTGGGGATCGATGTGCCGCTCATGAACCTGCTCCCCGAGGACGCCCGCGCGGATGGGTTCGACACGGTCTCAGCGGCGCAGCAAGTGTCGCATCACCTGCTCGACAAATACCTGACCGCGGTGGACGTCGCGCTCGATGCCGCCTTCGCCCGCGCCACCCAGCCGGAACCCCGACATGTCATCGCACTCGGCTGGCCGGAGTTGAAGGAGTTCAGCACCCGCCAGCGCGAACCCGGTCCGCGGCCCGAACACCAGGATGCCGTTGCCTGGCCGACCGCGACCGCGTTTCACGGACGCATGCCCTCGACGAGGGTGCCCGCCAGCGGCTGGTACCGCGTTACGTTGCGTGTCGCCGCGGTGAACCCGCCAGCCGACGGACAGGTGTGGTGCAGCGTGCGCAGCGGAACGTGTCGGGCGGCTGCGCCGACGCTCTCCTGGGTCGGCTGCTTTGCCGCGATCGCGGAGGAACGGGAGCATAGTTTCGAGGCTTGGATCGAGGGCGGCCATCAGCTGGAGGTGCGCCCCAACGACGCCGGCCTGCCGCGCGCGAAATTTGGCACCAACATTCCCACGGCGGAGGCCGAGCGCAAAGGCTTCGCGGGCGTCGCAATCAAGTCCGTAAGGCTGGAGCGGATTCATCGCGGGCCGGAGGCGACCCTGCAGCGCCGGCTGGTGCTCGGGACCGTGAAGATCGAAGCCGGCAACTCGCCGGCCGCGGCGGACGCCGCGCCCCGCCGCCGGCGTCGTTCGGAGCCGCCGGCCGCGGCGCCCGGTTCACCGTCGCTGGCGTCGGAAAGCCCCGCGGCCGATCTGGCGCGGATCGTGCGCCCGTTGGCGGCACGCGCGTTTCGGGCGCCCGTGACGGAGGCCGACCTTGCTCCCTACCTTAAAGTGGGCGACGCGGAGCTGGCGAAAGGCGGCAACCTCATCGACGCCGTGCGCGGTGCCCTGCGCGCCGTGCTGTCGTCACCACGATTCCTATACTTCGAAGAGCCGGCCGGTCGGCTGCCGGACCATGCGATCGCGGCCCGGCTCAGTTATTTTCTCTGGAGCACGATCCCTGACGATCCCCTGCGCGCCGCGGCGGACGCCGGCAGTTTGCACGACCCGGGGGCGATCCGGGAGCAGGTGGAGCGGATGCTGGGAGATCCGCGGGCACGGACGTTCGTCGAGAATTTCACCGACCAATGGCTGAATCTCGCCGACATCGATTTCACGGTGCCCGACGCCAAACTTTACCCCGAGTTCGACGAGGTCCTGAAGCACGCGATGCTCGATGAAACGCGATCGTTCTTTCACGAGATGGTCCAACGCGACCTGAGTGTCACCCACGTGGTCGACTCGCCCTTTGGACTGATGAACAACCGGCTGGCGCGGCACTACGGCGTCCGCTGGCCCGGAGGCGAAGGCACGCAACGCGTGAGCTTTCGGCCGGAAGACCACCGCGGTGGATTGATCACTCAGGCCAGCGTCCTGAAGGTCACGGCCAACGGCACGAGCACCTCGCCGGTGATTCGCGGAGTCTGGATGCTCGAGCGGATCATGGGCATCGGCGTGCCGCCGGTGCCGGCGGATGTACCGGCGCTCGAGCCGGACGTTCGCGGGGCGAGGACGATCCGCGAGCAACTCGACCGGCACCGCAACACCGCGGCGTGCGCCGTCTGCCACGTCAAAATCGATCCGCCCGGCTTCGCCCTCGAGAGCTACGACGTCATCGGAGGCTGGCGCGACCGTTATCGCACGGCGAAGGAGGCCGGCAAGAACTGGGAGCCCGGCGCCGCTGTTGACCCCAGTTACGCCCTGGCGGACGGCCGTCGCTTCGCGGACGTCACCGAGTTCAAGCAGCTGCTGCTCGCCGACCGCGACCAGCTCGCACGCAATCTCGCGTCCAAGCTCGTCACCTACGCGACCGGGGCGGGCATCTCATTTTCGGACCGCGCTGCCATCGCGGCAATCGTCGCCCGCACCCGGACGGGCGGGCACGGGGTGCGGTCGATGCTGCACGAGGTGGTGGCGAGCCCCCTGTTTCTCAACAAGTAGCTGCAGCCTGTCGTTGTCTCCCTCCCTCATTGTCTGATTGTCTCCGCCTTACCCGCCCGCTCACGCCCCCATGAACCGAATCCACCTCTCCACCCAGCCCCATCTCTCCCGCCGCACCTTCCTCCGGGCCGCGGGCGTAACGCTCACCCTGCCCTGGTTGGAGGCGATGACGCCGGCCTTTGCCCGGGGGGCGTCGCTGCAGCCGCCGCGGCGTTTCGTCGGCGTCAGCAACGCCCTGGGCCTGCACGGACCGCACCTGTTTCCTGCCCAGGCGGGACGGAACTACGAACCGTCGCGCTATCTGAAATCGATTCAGGATCTGCGGAACGACTTCACGATCTTTTCGGGTGTCTCGCATCCGCGCGTGACCGGCGGCCACAAGGCGGAGGCGTGCATCCTGTCCGCGGCGCCGATGGGTGGCGGAAATTTCCGCAACACCGTTTCGCTCGACCAACACATGGCGAAACATCTCGGCAACCAGACGCGTTTCCCGTCCCTCGTCCTCAACACCAAGAGCGAAAGCAGTCCGTCCTACACCGAGAACGGTTCGATGATCCCGGCGGAGAACTCCCCCGTGCGGCTGTTCAACCGGCTCTTCGTTCCCGACACCCCCGCCGCGCAGGCGCAGCAGGTGCAGCGGCTGCAACAGGGGCGCAGCATCATGGATCTGGTCGGCGCCGAGGCGAAGGCGATGCAGGCACGCGTCAGCTCGGGTGACCGCGACAAACTCGACGCCTACTTCACCAGCGTGCGCGATCTCGAACAGCGGCTCGCGGCCAATGAAGACTGGGCGCACAAACCGAAACCGAAGGTCGACGTGCCGCCGCCCAGCGAGATCACCGATGGCAACGACCTCATCGCGCGGCAGAATTTGATGCACGACATCATGTATCTCGCGCTCCAGACCGACTCGACGCGTTTCATCACGCTGCACACCAACGGTGGCGGCGAGGTTGTCCCGATCAAGGGCGTCGCGGAGGGCTATCACCAGCTGAGTCATCATGGACTCGACGCCGGCAAGATCGAACAGCTCGCGCTGATCGAAGCGGAGCAGGTCGCGGCGTGGGGCCGGTTCATCCGCAAACTCAAGGCCACGCCGGAGGGCGACGGCACGCTGCTGGATCGTACGATGGTCTTGCTCACATCCAACCTCGGCAATGCTTCGGCGCACGACAACAAGAACATGCCGGTGCTTTTCGCCGGTGGCGGTTTTCGCCACGGCCAGCACCTCGCGTTCGACCGCAAGGAAAACTACCCGCTGCCAAATCTCTACGTGAGCGCCCTGCAACGTCTCGGTCTGGAAGCGGAAAAATTCGCCACGAGCACGGGCACGATGCAGGGACTGGAGCCGGTGTGAACGCCCTTTCCGCGATCAATTCAATTCCATGCCAACACCTCGCCGGCCTTTCCTGCTCGTCGCCCTCCTCGCGCTTCTTGGCGCCGCACCGCTTCCCGCGGCTGATTTTCCCGCACTGAAACCGTTGCTCGCCGTCCCAGACGAGGTCGTGCTACGCGAAGACTACACGACGCCCAAACCGCTCGCGAAGGGTATCTATCAGGCGAGGCAGGGCACCCGCTGGAGCATCGCCGATGGCGTGCTCCGTGGCCTGCCGTCCTCGGCGGAGTTTCAGGCGACGAAAAAAGATCACCACGGATATGAGCCGCGGATTTCAATTCCCGCCTGCCCGCAGGAATTCGCGATTCAGTTCGACGTGCGCTTCATCGGTGGGCAACCGACCGCGATCGTGCCGTTTGTCGAGTTCGGCCACCATATGGCGCGGGTCACCTGGGCCGGGGGCGGAGCAAACTTGAATGCGGAAGCCGGCGCGGTGCAGCTCGCCGCCGCGCCCGATTTCAAAATCGAATCGGGCCGCTGGTACCGCGCCTTGGCCGAAATCAAAGGTGAGGAATTTGTGATCCAATTCGCGGGCGGCCCGACACTCTACGGCAAACATGCATCCTTCAGCGGGCCAAAGGACGGTTTCGGAGTCGCCGGTCCGAAAGGCGGCACGGTGGAACTCGACAATCTCACGGTGTGGTCGGTGAAACCCGAGGTGCAGGCCGATTGGGAGAAGACTCGGGCGGCGTTTCCCGTTCCCGCCGCAGTCGCACCGAAACCGTCAGCCGCAAAGAAGAAGGCGAAATAGGAGCGCGGGCGGCAGCCCGTTGACGCGTGGTGGCTGCACGGCAGGTAAGGGGGATGAAGAATTTTACCGCCGAGGGGGAATGAGATCCCGTCACGGGTTTGCTCGTGGGCGATGTGCCGTGCATTCCGGGGGCCCATCCTCGGACTTGACTCTTTCCGCGGCCCCAGGATTTGGCAGAAGTGTACGGCTCAGTTTTGGCAGGTCGTTGAGCCATTTGTAGGGCAACGCCGGTGGATTCCAAAATGGACGTCTGCGTCCACGATGTTCGGTCCCCGTTTCATTTCAGCTGGGAGTCAAATCACAGTTCGCGCCAGCTTCCTGAGGGACGAGATAGACGCCGTTTTCGACGCGGACTGGATGGATAAAGCGATCTCTTAAATGCGGGATGTGCTCGAGGAACACCACCTCGTGGCCGATCCCGATGTGGTTGTAGAGCACCAGATGCTGGTGCAGCTGTCCCATGTCACCGACATGCGGCACGACGGGGACGCCGAATTTTTTGCAGAGCAGACAGACGGCGAGGAACTCGCTCACGCCGGCGACACGCACGGCGTCAACCTGGATGAAGCCGGCGCAACCGGCTTGGAGATAGTTTTTGAACACGACGCGGTTGGGAACGTGTTCGCCGAGGGCGAGCTTCACGGGCGCGATGGCGTCGGCCAGGGTCCGATGCGCCAAGACGTCGTCGGGATGCGTGGGTTCCTCGATCCAGAAGGGATCGATGGCGCAAAGGCGGCGGCAGGTGGAAAGCGCCTGCGGGAGCGTCCACTGTTGGTTGGCGTCGACCATCACGCGGGCGCGCGGGCCGGCGATTTCGCGGACGAGTTCGGCGCGGCGGATATCGCGGTCAGGGTCGCGGGAGCCGACCTTGAGTTTCATCGCGGTGAAGCCGGCGTCGATTGCACGGCGGCAGTTCTCGCGGACCTGTTCGTCGGGATAGTTGAACCAGCCGACGGACGTGTCGTAACCGGGATAGCCGGTTTGCAGGATCGGCGTGCGGGCGTCACGGGTGGCGCGAGCGTCACGGAGAAGCGCGACGGCATCGGTGGCGGCGAGGACGTCTTCGAGATAGGAGAGGTCGAGGGTGGCGACGAGCTGCTCGTCGGTGAGATCGAGCAAGAGTTTCCAGAGTGGCACACTGCGCGTCTTGGCCCAGAGGTCCCAGCAGGCGTTCGTCACCGAGGCCAGTGCGAGCTGGACGACGCCTTTGTGGGGACCGAGCCAACGGAATTGTTGCTCGTCGGCCATCGCTTTTTGGAGCGAGCCGAAATTTGCCATGATCTCCTCGATGTCGCGGCCGACGAGGCGCGCGGCGTAGAATTGCGCGGCGGCACAGACGAGCTGGTTGCCCTCGCCGAGGGTGAAGGCGAGGCCGCTGCCGGTGCGGCCCTGATCGTCGCGGAGCAACGTGACCGCGTAGGAATAGACGGGGTCCTTGTGGATGGCGTCGCTGCCGTGGCCGGAGCCGAGCGGGAAACGGGAATCGGAAGTGGTCGCGTGAATGATGGCAGGCATCGGAAAGCCGAGGGCGTTTGTTCAGGAGAGCGTAACGGGCGCGTGGAGGTTGTAGCCGCACTCGCCGCCGCCGGTAACGGGCATGAGTGCGCCGGTGACGAACTTCGCATCGTCGCTGCAGAGGAAGGCGGCGACGGAGGCGATCTCGGCGGGTTCGGGGCAGTAGCCGAGAGCGTGGATTTGTTGCAGATACGTTTCGATTTGGGCGGGATCGGGCAGGCTGCCGATCCATTGGCGCAGGGTGTCGGTCCACACGCCGGCGGGGCAGAGCGCGTTGATGCGGATGCCGTCGCGGCCCCAGTCGATGGCGGTGCACTTGGTGAGGGCATTGATCGCGCCCTTGGTCGCGCCGTAAATGGCGTGGCGCTCCTGGCCGGTGACGCCGGCCAGACTGGAGATATTGAGCGCACAGCCTCGAGTCGCCTTCAGGTGCGGGTAGGCGAGCTTGCAGCCGAGAAAGACGCCGCGAAGGTTGACGCTCACGAGCGCATCGAACTGGTCGAGCGTCGTGTCCTGCACGGTGGCGGCGGGCATGGCGATGCCGGCGTTGTTGACCAGGATGTCGAGGCGGCCCCATTGGCGCACGGCAAGGGCGATGGCGTCGCGAAACGAATCGGCAACGGAAACGTCCATGCGATGAAATCGGGTGGCGTCGCCCAGTTCGGCGCAGAGGGCTTCGCCGCGAACGTGATCCCGGTCGGCAATCAGGACGCGGGCGCCTTCGGCGACGAAGCGGCGCACGATGGCGGCGCCGATGCCGGCGGCGGCGCCAGTGACAACGGCGATTTTTTGCGCGAGGCGCGGAGTGGTGGCGGAAGTCATGGCAGAAAGTAGAGCTCTTTGGTGTCGGCCCAGATTTTTTTGGCGGCAGCGGCGTCGGGGAGCGGGCTCTGACAGGGATCGGTTTCCTTCCACCACCGCTGCGTCTCGGGATCGGCGGCCATGCGCTGCATGTCGGCGGCGAAGTCGGTGCCGACGTATTCAAGATAGGCGAAGAGGTAGGTCTTGCCCTCGATCTCACGCTCGTGGATCGAGAAATTCCGGATGTGGCACGATGTGATCATGCGGTTAACGCCGGGCCACGGGTTCGCGTGGAGTTGGCGGTAGTAGGCGGCCTTTTCCGGCTTGAGGCCGGTGACCCACGCGAAGCGTTGCGGCGGTGGCGTCGGGGTGGCGCAGCCGGCGAACAGGGCGAGGAGGAGCAAGTAGAGACAGGCTTTCATCGGGATGGCTGGGCGGATCGGTTCAGCGGAAGACGACGTAGAGGACGGCGAAGATCGCGAGAATCACGCCGGAAAGGACGCGGTAGTCGGAGAGGCCGGAGCCGCCGGAGGGTCGCAGGGGCTCGCGCCAGTTTTCCCAGACGAGCGTTTTGGCTTCGGGCTTGAGCGGCGCGGGAAACAGGAAGGTGGCCGCGACCATAGTGGCGACGCACGCGACGAAGAGGAGAAACGCGATGAGCATGAAGTCGCCGCGGTAGATGTTGTTCCAATCGAGCCAGAACGTGACGAAGCCGAGGGCCATGCCGGCGACCAGCGTGGTGAAAGCGGCGCGCCCGGAGGGGCGGGCCCAGAAGACACCGAGCACGAAGACGGCGGTGATGGGCGGGGCGACGTAGCTGATGAGTTTATTGATGCCCTCGAAGATCGTCGTGTAGTGGCCGAAGAGCGGTGAGGCCACGATGGCGAGGAGCGTGCCGAGGACGGTGGTCCATTTGCCGATGGTGACGAGACGGTGGTCGCTGATGTCGGGGCGGTGGCGCTTGAAGAGATCGTAGGCGACGAGGGTCGCGGTGGAGTTGAGCGCGGCGGAGCAGGTCTGCATCGCTGCGGCGAGCATGGCGGCGGCGACGAGGCCTTTGAGGCCGACGGGGAGCAGGTGCGTGATGAGGAACGTGTAGGTGTCGGCGGCAGATTGCGGGGCGGCGCCGCCGAAGGCATTTTTCTGCACGAGGGCGACGCAGATTACGCCGGGGAGCACGAAGAAGAAGACCGGAAGAATCTTCAGGAAGGCGCAGAAGAGCGGACCGAGGCGGGCGTGTTGCTCGTTTTTGGCGGCGAGCACGCGCTGCACGATCGTCTGGTCGCAGCACCAATACCAGATGCCAAGCACCGGGTAACCGAGGAGAATGGAATACCACGCGAGGCCGGAAGGATCGTTCGCGTCGCGCGCCATGTTCAGGAAGTTGCCGGTGCCCCACGTAACGCCGCTCCCGGGCACCGCAGCCAGCGGATGCGGATGGCTGGCGAGCGTGGCGGCGAGTGCGGACCAGCCGCCGATCTTGAGGTAGCCCACTGTGGTGATGACGACGGCGCCGACGAGCAGCAGGACGGTTTGCACGCTCTCGGTCCAGACGACGGCGAGGAGCCCGCCGAACATCGTGTAGATGCCGGTCAACACGCCGAGCACCGTGATGAAGAGGAGCAGGGCATCGACGCCCAGGATCGACGTGCCTGGCGCGAGACCGAGGATGCCGCGCAAGACCCACGCTGCAGTGTAGAGCGCCACGCCCATGTGGATGACGATGGCAGAGAACAACGATACAACGGAGAGCACGTCGCGGCATCCGCGGTTGAAACGGCGTTCGAGGAAATCGGGAAGCGTGGCGACGCGTGAACGCAGATAGAGCGGAGCAAAGAACAGCGAGAGCAGCACGAGCGTGAAGCCCGCCATCCATTCGAAGTTGCCGAAGACGAGGCCAAATTTATACGCGGCCTCGGCGAGACTCACGAGGTGGACTGTCGAGATGTTCGCCGCGAACATCGCGAGGCCGATGACGGGCCACGCGAGCGTATTGCCGGCGAGGAAGTAGTGGCCGCCCTCGCCACCGCGCTCGCCCTGGCGACGAAGCAGACCGGCGGCAATTCCGAGGCCGACCACGGCAACGAGGTAGACAACGATGATGGTCCAGTCGATGGGGGTCATGGGGGTATTCATGGTGGGGTAGCGGTGGAGGTGAGCGCTGTGTTGGCCCGGATCATGGCGCCGACGCGGCGGAGGGTTTGCACGTCGATGGCGCGCAGGCGGCCGGCGTAGTCGGGGCCGACGTCGAGCGAGAAGATGTTGCCGTACTTCACGGCGCCGAGGTAGTCGGCGTAGATCTTTTCCGCGGGGTGGCAGAGGCCGTCATGCTGCGGCAGGGAGTAGAACCACATGGCGCCGCCTTTGTGTTCCTTGGGCAGAATCGGGTAGGTGAACTCGGCGAGGCGGTAGGTTTTCGCGGGGGCATCCTTCATGTGTGGTCCCGCGGCCTGGTGATCATCGAGCGGTCCGGGCCGCCCCATTTCGCCGAGGCGGATGTCCGCGCCCTGCTGGTCGCCGTGGTTGAAACCGACAAAACAGCCGGGCTGTTGGCTCTTCACGAATGCGATCGTGTCGGCGTGGCTCAGGCCGCCGTCGCCCACGGCGTGGTCGAACCAGATGTATTCGATCGGCCCGTACCCGGTGAGGAGTTCGCGGAGTTGGGTCCGCTTCATCTCCGGATTTCGGCCGATGCCGGCGTTGCGGCCCTTGCCGTCGACGGCGCCGGGCCAGGTCCAGTCGCCTTCGGAGAAGTAGAGCGCCAGTTTGATCCCGTGGCGGTCGCAGGAGCGCTTCAACTCCGCGAGGACATCGCGACCGAGCGGCGCCTTGGTCACCTTGCGATCGGTGGTCTGGGTGTCCCAGAGGCAAAACCCGTCATGGTGCTTGGTGAGAAACAGAATGTAGCCCATGCCGGCCTCTTTCGCGGTGCGGGCCCACTGATCGGTGTCGCAGCCGGTGGGCTTGAAGTACGAAACGTCGGTGACACCCGGCGTCCACTCCTTGCCCGAGAAGGTGCTGAACGACCAGCAGATGAACATGCCCCAACGGAGTTCCTGCAATTCCCTGACGCGGGCGTCACTGACGGTCGGGGCAGGAGCGGCGAGAGCAAGCGTGGCGAGCGACGTGAGCAGGACGGCGAGGCGCTGGGCGAGGGAGGTCATCGGGTTAAAAGCTGCCTTTGATGCCGATCGTCCAGAGGGAGCCGAAGTCCTGGCGCTGGCGGAGTTGGGCGTGCTCGGGCGTGTTGGGGCCGCTGATCTCGACATCGTCGACGGGCTTGTTGATGTTGCGCAGGTTCGCGAAGAGCGCGAGACGCCGCGTGATCGAGTACTCGCCGGAGACGTCGATGTAGGAGCGCTTCGAGCCCCAATTGTACGTGCCCGGGTCGATGCTGCGGCCGTTGACGAGGCCGCGGCGTTGGCGGCTGAGGTAGTTCCAGTTCAGGCGGACGTTGTACTGGGGACGCGAGAGACTGATGCCCCAGCTGCCACTCTTCGGGAAGTAGCCGGCGAATTCCGCGGCACCGACGCCGGTCGCTCGCTGGGCGCTGCCATTGGCGTAGAATTGCACGCCGCGCGCCCAGACCGGGAGAAACGTGAGCGCCTGGCGGTAGTTGACGTTGTAGCCCTCCATCCGCACTCGCGTGGAGAGGTTGTAATTCGTGCTGACCGTGTAGGGGTCGTAAAGGCCGGGATCGAGGCCGTAGAGGGCGAGGAACCCGGGCGTGGCATCGATGACCGTGCTGCCGAAGAAGTTTTCAAAGTCGCGGCGGAAGGCGCCGACGGAGAGCTGGCCCACGCGCTCGAAGTAATACTCAAGGATGACCTTGGTGCTCTTGGCCTGCCAGGCCTTGATGCCGACATTGTTGACCGAGATTCGATTGGTGGTGCTGGGGGGCGACTCGACGTCGGGCAGCGTGAGGGCACCGGAGTACTGGTTGAAATCGGGCCGGCCGAGCGAGTAATAGTAGGCGGCGCGGGCGATGAGATTGGCGCGGACCTGGTAGCTGGTGTTGAGGCTGGGGATCAGCCGCAGGTATTCCTTCTCGGCGCGCTTGCCGCGGTCGATGAACGTGAGCCTTGAGATCGTCAGCGCGTCGCTGGCAATCGTGAGCGGGCGGCCATTGGGGCCGAGGATGACGCGGCCGGCGGCGTCGTGCTGGTAGTTGCGCGTCGGATCGGTGAGCGGCCCCTCGGCCTTGATATTGGTCTGCTCCGCGCGCATGCCGCCGGTCAGATTCAGCCGGCGGTCGAGCAGCCGCAGATCCCCGCGCAGGTAAACCGCGGAAATGAGCTCCTCGGAGTGTTTCGAGTTGGTGATCTCGGAGCGATACTGGGCGTTTTGATCGACGGAGAAGCGGCCGGGATTCGCCCGGTAGAAGTCCCACAAGCCTTCGTTGCTCAGCCACTGGATCGGCGGGAAGCCATAGGGGCCGGTGCGCGTGGAAAAATCGCGATCGAGAAAAATACCGGCGCTGTCGTCGCTCCCGACCGGCGTCGTGCTGGCGCGGCCGTCGGCCCCGAGGTAGGTGAGGGACGAGGTGAGCGTGCGGTAGTCGCTCATGCTCTGGCGCAGATCAAAACCGGCTTTGACGGAAAGGGGCCAGCGGCCGAAGAAGTCGCGGCGGATATTGCCGAACGCGGTGCGGTGGCGGCTGACGGAGCGCCCGAGGTTGCTGCCGGTCGTGCTGAGCGCGTAGTTGGAAAGGCTGTACGGATCAACCGGGGCGCCGGTGGCGCCGTCGGCGATGGTGATGCGGCCGGGGCGGAGGTAGAAGATGTCGTCGAACGATACGGTCACACCCGTGCGGCGGACGAGCGACGTGCTGAGGTAGCCCTTGTCGGCGTCGCGGAACTGGTTGGTGGCTTGCGAGAGCCCGAAGCCGGACTCGACCTTCCAGATCGGTCCGTTGTGCCGGAAGGTGACGCTGGGCATGACCGTGCGGCTGAGGCGGTCGCGGGCGTTGTTGTTTTGACGGATTTCGCCGGCACCGGCGAAGCCGTGGGTGTAGGTGGGTGAGAACTCACCGGGCAGCACGCGGTTCACGATGAAGGTCATGTTCCGCTGGTTGTAGTAGGAGTGGAAAGTGCCGTATTGAAAGGAGAACGACAGGCGGTCGATGGGGGTGAGCCGGTAGTCCAGGGTCAGGCCGAGGGAGGTGCGGTCGCGGCCGGTCGTGCTGTCGCGGACGAGATAGTCGGAGAGATAGGGCCGATCGATTGTGGTGTCAGGCAGGGTGCCGCCGTTGGTGGCCGCACCGGCGCCGCGCCAGGTGTTGGTCATGATGGGTTCGGACGAATACTGCGAGGAGGCGCCGCCGGAGAGCGTGAAGCCGAGGCTTTTGCCGAGCGGCACGATCCAGGTGAATTCGAAACCGGGCTGAACCTTGCGGGTGCGTTCGGCGCGCGGGCCGGGGGTCTTGTTGAAGTCGCGGGCGTTGTCGCGCATGATCACGTAGGTGCTCCCGGTGAAAACGGGCTTCGAGCGCTCGAACGCGCTCCGCGGAACGAGGTTGATCGTGCCGGCCAGCGCCGAACCGGGCGACTCGGGAGTCGGGGAGAAGACCGCCTCGACCCGCGACATGTTGTTAATCGAAACGGAATTCAATTCGACGTTGCGGCCCGTGCCGGACACTTCCGGCGTGGCGAGACTGAAACCGCCGACCGTCACGGGGACGCTTTCCGAACCCACTCCGTCGATCGAGACCTCGCGGGGATCACCGCCGCGGTAGCTCATCGTGATTCCGGGCAGAAGTTTCAGGAACTCGCCGATATTGCCGTCGGGCACGAGGCCGAACTCGTCGGCGGAGACGACGCTGACGATGTTGGGGGCGAAGCGCTGCTCGTTGATGGCGATGGCGGCGCCGTCCATCTCGCGCGAGTCGGAGACGACGAACGAGCTGAGCTTGACGACTTCGCCGACCGCGCCGGCGCGCGAGGGCGAGGCGAGCACGATATCCTTTTCCTCGGCGGCGGCGGCGAGCGTCACCACGATCTGCTGCGGCTCGAAGCCGGTGTAGAAGACCTCAAGTACGATGGTGCCAGCCGGCACGCGGTCGAGGCGATAGGTGCCGGACTCATCTGTGAAGGTGAGTAGGTTGGTGCCTTTGACGGAGACGCGGGCGTTGTTCAGGTACTGGCTGGTGGCGGCGTGGCTCACGCGTCCGGAGAGGCTGGCGGTGGCGACGGGCGCTGCGGTCGCCGCCGCGGAGGTCTGGACGGACGTCAGCGTCGACAGTGCAAGGAGGCTGACGGCAAGGGGGAGGAAGAGACGCGTTAGCCGGGAGGAAGGATCGTGAAGCGAGGGGGGAGATGTGGGTTCCATCGGAGGACGGGGATTGGGTGAAGGTAGATGCAGGTCTGGCTGCCAGCGGATACTCTCACCTCGCGGCGTGCTGGTTAAGTCAGGGTCAGGTCGGAGACCAGACCCTCTCTGCGCAATCCCGCGGGGGGGGGGGCCGGTTCATTTTTCGCGCAATTCGATTTCGGCGATGGTGGGGCCTCCGGAGGAGTCGAGGATGTTGAGGCGGAACTCGCGGGCGGTGACGGCTGGGAACGTCTTCGTGAAGGCGCGGCCGATCTTCTCGCCGGTGAAGATCGTCTTCCAGGCGTCGCCGTCGCGATATTGCAGCTCGAATTGTTTCACGCGCTCGCCGAGCGCCTCGTTGATGCGCACGTGAGCGGCGGTCGTGGGTTTTTCGAAATCGCGGGCGATCCAGGCCTGCCGGGTGTCGGTGCCGGTGGCCCAGCGGGTGGCGGGATCGCCGTCGAAGGCCTGTGCCGGGCTGAAGTCGTTAAGGTTGCCTTGGTAGATATCGGAAGCGGTGGCCTTGACCAAGGGCGTCAGGGAAATCGCCGGGATGTCCATCGCGGAGCCGGCGAGTTCGATTTTCACGACGGTGTCGATGGGGTCGCGTGCCGTGGCATCGACGGCGACGGTGAGCTTCCCGTTTTGTTGACGCACGATCGCGCGGCCGCCGCCGAGGAGGGCGGCGGATCTCACGGCGCGAGGCAGGGCGGGCAGTTCGACCACGTCGTTGTCCCAGTGAAACACGTGGAGGTAGACCGTGCTACCCCGGCGGGTGCTCGCAGCCTTCTTGGTCGGATGCCACGGACCGCCGCGCGTGGCGTAGATGCTCTCGCCGTTCTTCGCCAGCCACGCGCCCATTTCCTTGAGGCGGGCCACCTGGCGCGGCTCGATGCGGCCGTCGGGCATCGGGCCGACATTGAAGAGAAGGTTGCCGTCGCCGCCGGTGCAGGACGCCAGCGTGCGGACGCATTCTTCGAGGGACTTCATCGTGTCTTCCGGCTTCCACGCCCACTGTTTGCAGATGGTGATGCAGCTCTCCCACGGGCGCGTGTCCTGGTATTTGCCGACGCGCTGCTCAGGGGTGTCGAAGTCTTCGGGGAGACCGTTGCGGTTGTTGATGAGGAGGTGCGGCTGGAGTTCGCGTGCCATACGATTGATGGCGACGCCGTCGTAGTCGGCGGCCGTTTTCCCGAGGCCGTCGAACCAGAGGATGTCGACCTTGCCATAGTTAGTCATGAGTTCGCGGACCTGCGTCTGAAGGTAGGCGAGGTAACGGGGATGGCGGTCGGGAGTGAAGGCGTCGGGGTGGTGCCAGTTCGGTTGCGAGTAATAGAGGCCGAACTTGAGGCCGGCAGCATGGCAGGCGGCGGCGAGTTCCTTGACGATGTCCCGACGGTAAGGGCTGAGCGGACTGGTGATTTTGTAGTCGCTCGCCTGCGTGTCGAACAGGCTGAAGCCGTCGTGGTGGCGGCTGGTGAACACGAGGTATTTCATGCCCGCGGCCTGCGCGAGGGCGACCCACGCGTTGGCGTCGAAGTTTACGGGATTAAATTCCTTATAGAGGTTGTCGTAGACGTCGGCCGGCACCAGGGTTCCCGGCCCGCGATAGCCGCGGCGTTCGCCGGCGCGCGACCAGCCGATCTCGGTGCCCTTGAGCGACACGGGTCCCCAGTGGATGAAGAGGCCAAAGCGGTCGGCGCGCCACGCTTCGAGGGCGGCCGCGTGGGGGGATTCGGCGGCGGGCAGAACGAGGGCGGCAGAAAAAAGCGCGAGACAAGTGAGAGCGAGGGGCACGGGATTTTTCATAAGAAGGAGGAAGCGCAAGCACACGAACAGCAGCAGGCGGGGCGAAGTATACACCCGTTGTCGTTCACAATTCTACCGCGTAGGATATTACACAAATGGCCGACGGCGACCCGTTGGTCGCCGGGCGCGAATTGGAAGGCGATCTTGGCGCCGGTGGCGAAAGTGGATCTGAAGCCGTTTTCGTTGGTGGGCGGGTCCAGTCGGGGCCGAAGAGGGCCTCGTTCGCGTGGGTGCGTGCGCCGTTGAGAATGGTGATGCCGCTGGCGAGGGGACGGGTTGACCGGGGAAGATTTTGCACACAGGGTCCGGCCATGAATCGCCGGCCGCCCCTGTTCCGGAACGAGGAAAAGACGCTTGGCGTGGACGCGCACGGACCGCTGTTGGAGTCGATCCGTGCGGGCAAGATTGAGTTTCACGCGGTGGGGCGCGGGCACTATCCGGGTGCGCGGCTGGGTGCACGCGAACTGCCGGGACTCCTGAGTCTCGGCTATTGGGATGCGCGGGGGAATCAGGATTGGGGGATGGATTTCCACCGCAACGAAGGGATCGAAATTTGTCTGCTGGAGACGGGCGCGATGAAATTCGCCGTCGATCGAAAAAAACATCCGCTCGGTCCCGGCGATTTGACCATCACGCGGCCGTGGCAGGCGCATCGGCAGGGCGATCCGTTGATTGCGGCGGGGCGACTGCATTGGGCGACGATTGCGGTGGGGGCGGAGCGGCCTGACCAGGCGTGGCAGTGGCCGCCGTGGGTTTTGCTCGGCGCGGAGGATCGCGCGGAGCTGGCGCGACGGCTGCGGTTGACGGAGACGCAGGTGTGGCGCGCCCCAGCAGATGTGCTCCGGAGTTTCCGCCGGTTGGCCGCGGCGGTGGAGGAACCATCGGCCGCGCGGCGGTATTCGCCGGTGGCGGTGGGGCTGAACGAATTGCTGCTAGGCGTGCTGGAAATGCTCCGGGCGGAAAATCGCACCGAGCGCCCGCGGCTCGGGAGCCCCGAGCACTCGGTCGAGCTGTTTCTCGCGGATCTGCGGACGAATGTGAACAGCCTGCGTCACCATTGGACATTGGAGGATATGGCGGCGGCCTGCGGGATGGGCACGACGTTGTTCAGCCGGATGTGCCGGAGGCTGACGAATGACAGTCCGGTGCGTTATCTGAACTTGGCGCGGTTGGATGCGGCGATGCGAATACTGCGGGCGGAACCGTCGAAAAGGGTTACCGAGGTGGCGTTCGAATGCGGGTTTCAGTCGAGCCAGTATTTCGCGAACCAATTTCGACGGCGGTTTGGACGCACGCCAAGCGAGCATCGGGAACGAGCGGGCAGGAAAAGACGTGTCAGTTGAAGGGACCGCTTCAACCGACCGGGCAACTGTTTCGGCCTTGTCACCGGCGGGCCTGGGCGCAGACCGGCGACCTTCAATCGCCTTTTCGTTTTACCGGCACGTCGGTACCGATGGGAAACTGGCTTTTCTGGGGGGGCGGACCCGGGAGCGGTTTAGCGGGGGAACAGGCACGATGATGGGGCTGGGGGATTGCTTTCATTCCGGTGTCCTCCTTGTGAGGTGGTGGGTGTGCATGACTTCATCATGGAGATGTCCGGCGGCGGCTTTCTCTCCGGCAATAGACGTAGTAGCCGCCGGCGGTCACCTCGCCCGAGCGGTCGAGGCGTTCGGCTTTCACGGCGTAGGAATGGTCAGCCTCCAGTTCTAGCGTCTGCGCCAAAAGCATGGCGGCAAAGAAGCAGGCGGTTTGTCAGTGTTGTGAGGATTGTTTTCGTGGCGAAATTATTTGGCGGCATTTGCATTCTTCTTCGTCCTCCCGTTGGTTTTTGCCGGGTAGCGCTTCACTTCGACATCGTTCTTTTGCACCGTGCCGGGCGTGCTGCGGCCATCGGTGATGAGCTTCTCCAGCAGCACCTTCATTTCGGCGACTTTTTCCGGCATCGCGGCCGCGAGGTTCTTGGTTTCGCCGAGGTCGTCTGCGAGATTGTAGAGCTGCGCGGGCTGCGATTGATCGCCGCCAGTGCCCCAGCCGCCGGAACCGGGTGCGGGAATGTATTTCCATGCCGCGCTGCGCAGCGCCGGGGTGCCGCCGTGGGATGCGCTCACGGCGTTTTCACGGGTGGGTTTGTCTTCGCCCTTGAGCAAGGGCATGAGGCTGAAGCTGTCCTCACCTGCGTCGTCTGGCAGTTTCACGCCAAACAAGTCGGCAAAGGTGCGCATGAAGTCGGCTTGATACACCAGCTGGCTGCAAACACTGCCGGCCTTCACCACGCCGGGCCAGCGCACCATGAACGGCACGCGATGGCCGCCTTCCCAGGCGTCCGATTTGTAGCCGCGCAGCGGACCGCTCGGATAATGGCCCATTTTTTCCAGCTCCCTCGCGCCGACATAGGGCGCACAGCCGTTGTCGGACGTGAAGATGACGAGCGTGTTTTTCGCCGCGCCGCTTTTCTCCAGCGCATCCAGCACGCGGCCAATGGTCGCATCCGTTTGCATCACGAAGTCCGCATAGGTGTTGAGATCACTCTTGTTTTTCCATGCCTCAATCACCGCCAGCGGCGTATGCGGTGCGGTCAGCGGCAGGTAGAGCAGGAATGGCTCCGGCCTTTTGACGGACTCGGTGATGAACGCCGCCGCGCGTTCGCCGAGCGTGGGCAAAATGTTTTCCAGTTTCCAGTCCTCCAAGGCCGGGCCCGGCCGGCTGGCCTGGTTGTTGACCATATGTTCACGCGGCAGGAATTCGGTGGGAATACCAAGCGTGCGGTTGTTCTCGATGAAACAATACGGTGGCCAGTTCGGGACATCAGTGCCAAAGTAGGTGTCAAAGCCGCGCGTCGTGGGCCCGCCGGCGATGGGTTTCGAGAAAAATTCGCGCCAGAACTTCAGTTGTTTCTCCGTCGGGACGGCGGGCGTTCGCTTGGGTTTCGCCTCATCATCCTCGCCGACCTTGCCCGGTGCCTCCAACAGAGACCGCTGCTCCTTCGTGATTGGCCAGTCCCAGCCGAGATGCCATTTGCCAATGGCCGCCGTGCGATAGCCGTTCTGCTTTGCCAGCGTGCCGATGGTCATGCGATCCGGCGCGATCAAAGGATCGCCAAACACGCCGACGATGCCGCTCTGCAACTTGGTGCGCCAATGATAGCGACCCGTGAGCAGGGTATAGCGTGAAGGTGAGCATACGCCAGAAGACGAATGCCCATCCGTGAAGCGCATGCCCTGCGCTGCGAGCCTGTCAATGTTCGGCGTGCGGATCTTGCCACGCTCGGGGTTGTTGCACTGCACATCGCCGTAGCCGAGGTCGTCGGCGAGGATGACGAGGATGTTGGGTTTCTTTGTCGGCGCGTCAGCGGCGTGAAGAGCGGCCAGCGGCGCGAGGAGCAGGGCGGTGAGGAGTGCGAGGGTGAGTTTCACGATATCGTTTCTAGGTTTCGTTCACTTTGCTTCACGGGCCGCCGGTCTGGAGTTCGCCGACGGGCGGACGGGTGGCGTTGTCCACGCATACTGTGAGTCGGGGAGGCCCTGGTTGCCTTGAGGACGCGAACGTGTTGCCGGGGTCGGCGCAGGCCGGCGGGTCGAAGATGACAGAGACTGACGCGGTCAGCGGCGGCCGCCGCTGTGGCCCGGCGTATCGGTGAAGAACACGGTGCGAAGGTCACCGGGCGGCTGTTGGCTCGGAGGAAGTCGACGTCGAACAGCTTGTTCACGTTGACGGTGATGGAGTGGTCAAACGGTCCACTGTTGGCGAAGCGGCAGCGCGCGCCGATGTTACACTGGGTGCAGGAGGGGACCCCGTTCGGCTGGCCCCCATGGGAAACCTTGCCGGAAAGTCGGTTTCTCGACTTTTCGTGGCGTCAACGCACCTCAAGTGAAACGGTGCCGGCCACGGGCTGATCGAGCACCCACCACGCGCCGGCGCGTTTGGCCGCGATGGACTTTCCGCCGCTGAAGACTCCATGCGACGCGGTCGAGGCCGGGAGTTCCACCTTGGCGGTCAGACCGGCGGGGAGGGTGAGCGACAGGCTGAACGTCGCGGCGTTTTTCCAGCTGATAATGATTGGGCCGCGGGGGGTGGGGATCTTCCCTTCGGCTTCGGCCAGGGGGCCGGGATGCGGGCGAATCGTCGCCTGGCTCCAGCCGGGCGTGAGCACGCGGGCGCCGAGGACGTAGTTCGGAAACACGTTCGCGGGCGCGGCGCCCCAGGCGTGGTTCCAGTCTTGGTTGGGTTTGTATTTTTGGTCCCAGGCCTCCCACGTGATCGTGGTGCCGCTCTCGACCATGTGCTTCCAGCTACGATCGCCGGGGGCGACCATGAGGGCGTGGGCGGCATCCGCGGCGCCGTTGGCGAAGAGTGCCTCGAGGAGGTATTGCGCCGCGTAGACCGAGCAGGCCATACCCCGTGAAACGACGAAGGAAGTGACGCGGGCGCGCTCGGCTTCGGGCACGAGCCCGAAGGCGAGAGGAAAGAGGTTGGAGTGCTGGGCGGCGTGGTCGGTGCCCTCGCCGTCGCGGTACACGCCGCGCGAGGCGTCGAAGAGTTTTTTCTGAAAGGCGGCGCGGGCGGTCCGCTCGCGGGCGACGTAGTTGGCGGCGTCGGTGTCGTGATGAAGCGCGCGGGCGAGGTCGGCCATGAGGGCGAGGCCGCGGAGGTAGAAAGCATTTGCGACCGTGTTGACCGGCGTGAAGACGAAGCCGTCCCGTTCGGTGACGGGCCAGTCAACGAGGTCGCCCTTCTTGATGTGGGCAGGCGTGCTGGTGATGAGGCCGTCGGCGCGGGCGCGCTCAAGAAGGAGTTTGGACTTGAGGGCCGCATAGCGCGGGGCGAGCCACGCCGAGTCGCCCGTGTGCATCCAGTCGGCGTGCGCCATGAAGATCAGGTGCGTGGCCCATTCGGTGGGCCAGGTGGCGTTGGCCATCAGGTGATCGTAGGTGTCGCGGGCCATCTGGATGTCGCGGTCGGTTGCGTAGTGGGAAAGCTGATTCAGATAGGCGTCGGCTTCGTAAGGGATGCGCTCGCGGTCGCCATCGACGTACACGCCCGCAAAGGTCGTGGCCTTGATCGAGTAGCGGCAGAGCTCCCAGATGCGGTTGTAGAGCGGAGCGGAGGCGCGGAAGGCGGCGGCGCTGTCGTCCCACGTCGACGCGAAGGCGGATTGCCGGCGGAGGTGTTCGGGGCGGAGTTCACCGGCCCAACCCTCGATCTCGACCCAGCGGAACGGGAGCACGACGCCCCAGGCCGCCGGGGTTCGAACGGCTGAAGGGGCAATCTGGCCGTACTGGTCGGGCTTTTCGTCAGGGGCGACCTGACGCGTGTTGCGCGCGTCCGCAGCGGGGGCGACGACGACGGACTTGGTGCCGGCGAGGGTGACACTGGCCGTGGCGTAGCGCACGGTGCCGGGAGGTTTCCGGTTGATGCGACCATTGGCGTAGGCTTCGCCGAAGTGGAACGTGACCTTTTCTCGGGCCGCGGCGGGAGGGGTGACGCGCAGGTTGCCGTAGGCGACGCGGCCGAAATCGACGAGAAACACGCCGGGCGCCACCGTGGCGATCGTCACCGGAGCCTCGTCGACGAGGTGGACGGGGGCGGCCCGGCCGCCGGCGAGGCCGGGTCCGAAAAGCGTGACCAGCAGTGCGATGATCGCTAACGGAGGAGGGAGTCTGACGTTCATAGGATGGGTGGCCGGTGACCAGGCCTGCGTGAGAGCGCGGTGGGATGGAGAACCGTCCGGCGGTACGCGCCGGGCCCCGCGAAGCGGGTCGTACCGGCAGGGAAAGCGCTGCGCATGGCGAGAAACATTTTCGGCGACAGTGCGCCATTCAACTCAATCTGCCAGCCGATAAGGTCGAAGGCGACGGCGGTGAGAGAGAGGGGGCTGCGAGGGGCGCCGGGCACGGGGTCAGTCCGCTGATTGCAATGTCTGGAGCGAGAGACGGCCGCGCCCCATTGCAATCAGCGGACTGACCCCGTCCGGATGCTCCCTCACTCCTCACCTCGGACGCCTTCCTGTATCGCAAATTGGAGCGTGCGCCGGGGACGACAACATCGGCGGGACAATAGAGGGGCCTTGTACACGTCGATCGGATACTGTCGGTTGGCGGTTACCTGTCCCTCCGGAACCGGTGGAATCCATCTCCATTTCCGGACGCTGGGGACGCGACGCCCTCGTCGCGTGGTTCGAAACCGCGTCAAGGGCGTCGCGGCTCCAGCTCGATCGCGATGGCGGCATTGTTATTTTTCGCGTGCCCCATCAAGAAAACCGTCGGGCAACGCGTCGGACTATCGACGTCGCGCTCGTCGTGGTCCGCGTCAAGCCGCCTGTAAACGGCCAGCGGAGGTCCAGCGGACGTCCAGCGGAGGACGGAGGTCCGAAATTCATCACGGCCCCGGTCTCGCCATGTCGGTTCAAACGTCCGCTGCGCGTCGCGCCTGAGCCGGACAGATTCATTTGAACCACGGATGGACCCAGTGCGGCCGAGCCGCAACGAAAGGCCAGAGGAGGAGTGCCCACGGAACACACGGAAGACACGAAACAGGCGGTCGAGGCTGCTAACGTGTTTTCCGTGTGTTCCGTGGGCACAAGGGCTTGGGGCCGGCCAAAAGGGTCTGTCCGTGAATTGCCAGTCCCTGACCACAGAGAACTCCTCATCGAGACACGCGAGAAAACGCCAGCTTGGCGCCATCGGCGTGAGCCGCCGCCGCCGGCCTCAAAACTCCACGTATTGCAGCCGCGGCACGCGCTCAAATGCCCGCTCACGGCCAACCAGTTCGGCCCCGTAGGCCAGCGCCGTGGCGGCAATCCAGGCGTCATTTTCGCTGAGTCGTTGCGACAGCCGGCGCTGCATTTCCGAGCAGCGGTAGGCAATGGCCCGCGAGAGCGCGATCACACGGAATTGCGAGATGAACGCTTCGACTTCGACCAGGTTTTCAAACCCTTCGGCGAATTCCGCGAGAGTCACGATGCTGATCGCCGCCGGTTCCAAGGGCCGCGCCGCAAGCAGCCGACGGGCCGGGCCGGCGCGGCGCTCGGAGAACTCCGCCTCGAGCTCGATCACGAAACTGGTGTCAAGCAGCAGCACGGCGGCGGCGTTTTCGGCCGGCGCCAACTCCCTCCAAGGGTTGGAGGGCGGCAAGCAGTTCTCCCGCCGTCAGCGCGGGGCGGTCGTTGATCAGGCGACGGACGACTTGCGAAAAGGATTCCCGCCGCTGTTTTTCCCGCCGCAGCATCCGGTAGGCGTCGGTTTCGAGGGAGATGGTCTTGGAAGGCATACACAGACCATGCACAGACAAGCGAACAGGGTCAAGCCGCTGAACTTGAGAACAGGCTGGCCGGTCGATGGGGGTGCCGGAATCCGGACAACACGGCGGAGCTATCGGGTTGGTTGGCGGCGCGGCAAGGTGACGCTGCGCCAGCGTGCCCAATTTGAATTTGTCCGGATTCCGGACATGACCCCGTCATCTTTCGCCAGCCCGCCATCGTCCTGGAAGCCGCCGGTTGCGCGAATCAATCCAAGCCGTGGCTGGGATACTCGGCCTATCTCGTCGCGATCGCGAGGAGAGACGCGAATGACGACCGGATGGTTCGCGGCGCCTTTTCGCGCGACTGGGCCATCGGCACGGCGGCGTGGCGCAAGGCCCTTGCCCGCGAGCAGGCGCACCTCGCGCTCGCGCCCGAGCTTTCGCAAGCGGAGGTGAAGGAACTGCAG
>CANJIU010000114.1 GCA_947474365.1 Opitutia bacterium
ACGGACCTTCGCCTGGCTCGGCCGTTTTCGCCGACTCAGTAAAGACTATGAGCATTCCGTGTCGTCGTCCGAATCCTTCGTCTATATTGCGATGATTCATATCATGCTCCGCCGACTGGCTCGATGACCCTTTTTCGACGCCCTCTTAGTGGGTTGCGCGGCTCCTGCCGCGGCCGCGGTGATGGATGAAGGTAACGCGCCGGCGGGGGTGTTGATTCGGGGATCGTCTCCCAGGGAGGGCAATTGCTCAAGGAGCGCACAGGTCTCCTCCATGCGCGCGATCGCATCGGCGTGCCGCGGATCGGCCAGGCGCCAGCGTAGGAACTCGGTCTCCTGTTCGGGCGAAAAACCCATTTCACGTTGGGCCAGCCACTCGGCGGCCTGGGCGTCGAGCACGTTGTCGTCTGGCGTTGGAGTAGAGGGAGCGTTCATGACACAGCCCTGGTGGCGCGGCGGCCCTTGAATAGCCCGCGTTCGGCGAAATACTCCGCGCAGCGGCGCATCCCGCGCGCGAGGTGAACTTTGACCGTTTCGGGGGAAAGCCCGAGTTGCTCCGCGATCTCCTTGCCAGCGGCGCCGTCGCGGTAACGGCGCAGCATGACCTCGCGACACTGCGGCGGGAGCGCGGCCACCGCCTCGGCGAGGAGGTTGAGTTCCTGCCGGTGGTTGACGACGTCGGCGGCATCCGGCGTGTCGGCTGGAATGTGCGTGGCGTCGAACGTGGTCAAGGGTTCCGCAGGCCGGGCTCGACGCCGGCGAAAGGTGTCGAGCGCGACGTTGCGCGCGGTGGTGAAGAGAAGCGCCTTGGCGGAGTGGATCTCGCCGGTGGCCCGGGCGCGACAGAGGCGGATGTAGGTTTCCTGCACGATGTCGTCACTCTCTCTGAGGTCGGGAAACCTCGCCTGCAGGTAGCCGCGCAGCGCCTCCTCGTGCGGGCGCACCTCCAACTCGAACCAAAGGGTCGGGTCGGATTCGGTGGTAGCCATGGGATGGGAGTGATGGGGAAGCGGCAGGGAGCGGCAATCAGTTTACCTACCCAAGACGCGGCCCGCCGTGAATCGGGTTAATGTGATCGCGAGAAATCTGCAGGCGGGCACTGACCGTTGGATTGTGAGGCAACCTCGCTCGGCGACGTCGAGACAGGCGGGTCTGCAAGCTTTGACTCCGCACTCACCTTGCCGCTTGCTCCTGAAAATTCGAATTCCCTCGTTGTGCTTGTGGCGCCGCCGACACCCTTCTGACCGACCGTACTTATTCCTTCCGATCACCTGTTTCCGATGAAATCCCTGCTGATGTTCGTAGTTTCCGCTCTTCCGCTGCTTGCGGCCGATCCGGTTCGTCCGCTCGACACACCTGCGGACTGGACGTTCGCTGATCCAGCCGCGTGGACCTTGAAGCCGGAAGACGGCCGGGTGGTCCTCACCCTGAAACAGCAACAGAATTACAAACCCAAGGTCCGCAGTCCGTTTAACCTCGCCTGGCTCAAGACCACCGAATGGAAGTCGTTTACTCTGACGGTCGAGGGCCAGCTCACGAAGTTCGATGCGGGCAACAACGATCTTTGCATCGCCTTTGCCGGTCAGGACGACACGCGATTCTACTACGCGCATCTCGGCGAAAAGGCCGACGCCAATCATCATCAGATCCATCTCGTCGACCACGCCGACCGCCGGCCAATTACCGCCACCCGGACCGAGGGGAGTCCCTGGCAGCCGGGCCACTGGCACCGACTCAAACTCGTCCATGACACGGTGACGGGAAAAATAACCGTGTTCTTCGACAACATGGAGAAGCCGGTCCTGACCGCACAGGACAAAACGTTGGGCCACGGATGGATCGGCCTGGGCTCGTTCGACGATCTCGGCAAGTTTCGCAACCTACAGATTCAGGGTGAAAGAAAATAGCTCCGACGGGAGGATTTGATGCCGACCCGTGAAAAGGTGCTCCCGGAATTGTGCCCCGTCCGGGTGGAGCGGCACGAGCGGGGCCTTGTTTCCTACAAACGTACATCATTGCCCCAGCGCCGCCTCATCATGAAATGCCTGCTTCCACTCGTTCTTTTCCTCGCCACCATTGCGACGGCGGTTGCGAAATCGACCCATGTCCTGGTCTGGGACGAACGCCAGCCGCGCCAGGCCGAGGCGTACGACAACTTTCTCGGCAATGAAATTGCCCAGCGGCTTAAAGCCTCCGCCGCCAATCTTGAACTGCGCTCGGTTGCCCTCGATGATCCCGAACAAGGCCTTTCCGACGACAACCTGAAGTGGGCCGATGTCATCATCTGGTGGGGACACGTCCGCCAGGACAAAGTGACTGACGAGAACCTCAAGCGGGTGATGGATCGCCTGCTCGCTGGCGAATTGAGTCTCATCGCGTTACATTCCGCCCACTGGTCACGTCCGTTCATGGCGGCGATGAATTGGCGTGCGCAGGAGGACGCGCGGAATCACTTCGCCAAAACGCTGCCGGGGAAAAGCGTCACGTTCACGACGGTTGCCCCGCCCAAACCCTACACCGTTCCGGCGCATGGCAGCATGCTGACGCCGGCTACTTTTGCCTCGATGAAAAACCGGACGACCTTCGAGGCCACGATCCATCTGCCGTGGTGCTGCTTTCCCGATTACCGGGCGGATGGAAAACCCAGCACGCTCTCCGTGAAATTGCCGGCGCATCCGATCGCCGCCGGACTCCCCGCGACAATGATCGTGCCCCAAACCGAAATGTACAACGAACCCTTCCACGTTCCCGCGCCGGACGAGGTCGTCTTCGAGGAAACCTGGGCGCAGGGAGAGCATTTTCGCAGCGGCATGGTCTGGCGTATCGGCCAGGGCAAGGTCTTCTACTTCCGGCCCGGTCACGAACAGTATCCGGTCTTCAAGCAACCTGAGATGATCACAATTCTCGCCAACGCCTGCCGCTGGCTGGGCGAGAAGTAAGACGGCGCGGATGCGCCCCTGTTTCCCGATGAGAGCCTTCCTTCCACTCTTGGCCTTTGTCGTTTGGACTCTGCCCGCACAGCCGGGCCCCGCCCTGCCACCCGGCGAGCCGTTGCTCCCGGAGTCGGCGTTGCCGGCCTACGAGAAGGAGATCGACCACGCGGGTTTGATCCGCGGCTGGAACAAGGCGGCGCTTGCCCGTGGACGGGAGGTCTACCAGCAAATCTGCCAGAATTGTCACGGTGACCTCAACGTCCCGGGCTCCATGCCCAATTCGCTGCGTTTCGGGCAAGGAGTTTTTCAACACGGCAACGACCCGCTCACGATGTACCAGACGCTGACCCGCGGCTGGCGGATGATGGCCCCGCAGGTGCAGCTGGTCCCGCGCGAGAAGTACGATGTCATTTACTACATCCGGGAAAATTACCTGCGGGAACATAACCGCGGGCAATGGTTCGAGGTCAGCCCCGAGTATCTGGAGCGGTTGCCCAAGGGCTCGAGTCGCGGGCCGGCGCCAGTGAAACGCGAGCCGTGGAAGGAAATGAACTACGGTGATTTTTTGATCGGGACCTTTGAAATCATGTCTCCCGCCCGGGCCCAGGTGAAGCCGCCGGCGCGCAGCCTGCCCGACTACATCGCGCCCGACGCCAACCTCGCCTACAAGGCGATCGCGCTGCGACTCGACGCGGGCGAGGGCGGTATCGCCGGCGGACACGCCTGGCTGGCGTTCGAGCACGACACCCTGCGTATGGCCGGTGCTTGGACGGGCGAGGGCTTCATCGACTGGCACGCGATCAATTTTGACGGCCTGCACGTCGTGCGGCCGCGGACAATCGGCGACCTCAGGGCGGAAACGGCCGACGTACCCGGCTGGGCGAACCCGGCGACGGGCGATTTTGCCGACCTGCGGATTCGCGGACTCGACGGCCGGCGCTACGGTCCGCTGCCGCACCCGTGGGGGCGATATCGCGGGCTCTACCGGCACGGAGCGCGCACGGTGATCTCCTATTCCGTGGGCGATGCGGCGATCCTGGAAAGCTACGATCTCGCCGCAGCGGAACCGGCGGCCTTTCTCCGCACGCTGAACATCGGCAAGTCGTCCCGCGATCTGGCGTTTCGCGTGGCCAACGCCGGCGCCGAGTTCACGATTCTCGGCGGCGCGAACGCCAAGCGGCGGACCGAGGATGGGTACGAGGTCGTGCGCGTTCCGGCGACCGCGACGCCGCTGAACCTCGCCATCGTCTACGGTGCCGCCGGTGCCGCCGCGAAACTCACCGGGAAGGCAGTGCTCGATCTCCGGACGTTCACCCGCGGTGGGCCGGCGCAATGGCCCGCGGCAATCGAAACGCCCGTCATCCGCGGCGCGCAGAAGGGCGCGTTTGCGGTGGACAGTTTTTCACTGCCGCAGCGGGCGACGAATCCCTGGAAGAGCTGGATGCGCACGACGGGACACGATTTTGTGCCCGGAGCCGACGCCGCGGTGGTGTGCACCTGGGACGGCGAGGTATGGCGCGTCGACGGAATTCGCGGGGACGCTCCCACGGTCAAATGGACGCGGATCGCCTCGGGGCTTTTTCAGCCGCTCGGCATCAAAGTGGTGAAGGGCGCGGTGATGGTGACCTGCCGGGATCAAATCGTGCGACTGCACGATCTCAACGGCGACGGCGAAGCGGATTTCTACGAGTGCTTCAACAGCGACCATCAGGTCACCGATCACTTTCACGAGTTCGCGATGGGCCTGCAGGCTGACGCGGGCGGAAATCTCTACTATGCCAAGAGCGCGCGCCATGCTCGCGATGCGTTGGTGCCCCAACACGGCACCGTGCTCCGGGTGAGCGCCGACGGGGCCACGACGGAGATTCTCGCCAATGGCTTTCGCGCGGCCAACGGCGTCTGCCTCAATCCCGACGGCAGCATCATCGTAACGGATCAGGAGGGTTTTTGGACGCCAATGAACCGGGTCAATTGGGTGACACCCGGGCAGGTTCGTTTCTATGGAAATATGTGGAGCTACGGCGCGCCCGCCGACCGCGCCGACTCCGCGATGGAGCAGCCGCTCACCTGGGTCGACAAACAATTCGATCGCTCTCCGGCCGAGCTACTGTGGGTCGAGAGCGCAGCGTGGGGCCCCCTGAACGGAAAGTTGCTCAACCTGTCGTACGGCACAGGTCGCATCGAAATTGTGCCGTATGAATTTCTCGGCGGAAAGGTGCAGGGCGGCATCGTCGCGCTGCCGATTCCGGATCTGCCGACGGGCGTGATGCGCGGGCGGTTTCATCCGGAGAACGGGCATCTCTATCTCACCGGCATGTCGGCCTGGGCAACCAATCAATTGGATCAGCCCGGTGGTTTTTACCGGATTCGCGCGACGGGCAAACCCGCCTACGTCGTGACGGGCCTTCACGCCAGAAAGGGCGGCATCGATCTTGAGTTCTCCGATCCGCTCGATGCCAAGACGGTGGGCAACGTGGCGAACTTCAAGCTCACGACGTGGTCGTTGCTCCGGAGCGAGAAATACGGTTCATCGCGCCTGAACGTGAAGGAACTTAAGGTCGCCGGCGTCCGCCTCGGTGAAGATCGGATGAAGCTCACTCTGTTGCTGCCGGAGATCGAGCCGGTGCAGCAGATGGAGATTCATTACGAACTCAAGGGCGCGGACGGCGCCGCGGTCATCGGCACGCTCGAGAACACGATTCACGTGTTGGGTTACGCGGAGAATTGAAGACGGTCCCCGCCTACGGAATCCCATTCACTGTTGAGCGGAAACGGCCGCGGCGGGCGCCTCACCTCGCCGGGCTGCGGAGGAACTCGATCAGATCGAAAAATTCCGACTCCGACAGCGCCGTCTCAAACGTTGCGGGCATGGGGGACGTCGCCAACACGGTGGTCGTGGCGATGTCGCTGCGGGCGATTGCGACGTCCTGACCGTTGGCGGGATCGGTGAGCAGCGCGCGGGCAGTCTCCTCGCGGAAGTTCATTCCCGACTTCGTCTCTCCGCTCTTCAGGGTGATCGAGGTGAGGCGGAACGCCGGATCGACGTTGCGACTCGGGTCGAGGATGTCCTCGACGAGGCGTTGGGTCGCGCGGGAGCCGATGCCGTCGAGACTCGGGCCGACGTTGCCGCCAGTATCGCGAAAGCGGTGACACGCGGCGCAATGCATGGCAAACAGCGGCGCGCCGCGCGTGGCGTCGGGCCGGTGGCCTCCGGCGGCGCCGAGGCGCGCGGCAATGACGGCGTCGATCCGGGCGTCCTCCGGTGGAAGGGTCTTCGTCAACGCCGCAGCGCGCTCGCGGAGCGCCGCGGCGCGCGGCTCGAGTGCGGTGGCCACATAACGGTGCTTCAGCAAGGTCGGACGGACGCGGCCGCTCGCGGCGAGGTCCAGCAAGTCGGCGGCACCCGCATCGGTTTTCACCAGCGCGATGGCAAGGCCCAGGGCGAGATCGGCGGCGGCGGTCGAGAACGCCCCGGTGAGCGCAGAGCGGGCGGCCGGGGAACCGGCGGTTCCCCCGAGCACGTCCGCCGCGGCGCGGCGGAGCAGGGGCGGTGCATTACTTGAGAGAATCGCGATGGCGGCCGGTTCTGTTTCCGGGTCCGCCGGAGCGAGGGCGCGCAGCGCGGCGCCGCGGTTGGCCTCGCGGACAGACGTGTCGAGGGCGATGCGCCGCAGCGCGACCTCCTTGGCGGCAAACGAAAAGGGCTTGAGCGCGTTGATCGCACGGAGCGACTTCGCAGCGTCGCCGTCCGTAAGCACAGTGATGAGTTCGGTTCGCATCCATTCGTCGACAACCGGGGGAAGCGTGCGACCGGGTTTGGCGGCAAGGGTGGCCAAGCCTTCGGCGAACGCGAGACGTTGGGACGGCGGCACGCGTTTCAACGCGCCGAGCATCGGCTCGATGGCGGCGAGTCCATCGGCGGAAAGATTGAGCACCGCGTGTTTCGCCACTTCGCCCGTGCGCGGACCCGCGAACCTCGTTTTTTCCAGATGCCCGAGAAGAAACTCCGCCGCCGCCGGTGTCGGCACGGCGAGGCAGACGTCGGCGACGCGTTCCGCAGCGGCGGCGCTCGATGCCGACCATTCGCGCAGGGTGGCCACCGGGGCGGTGAGTGCCTGGGCCTTCAAAGCGAGGCGCAGCGCATAGGTGAGTTCGGTGTCGATTTCCGGCGCGCGCGCCATCATCGCGAGGAGCAGGGGAGCGGCCCACGGTTGCGGGTGCCGTTGGAGGAGGTCGGCCAGAATCCGCCAGCTGTGACCCGGCATCGAAACGGCCGACGCAACCGTAGCGGTCGTCGTGGGGCCCTTCGGTTCGGGTTTGCCGACGATGCCGGAAAAAAGCGCGTCGGCATCGGCCGGCAGCGTGTCGCGGGCGGTGAAGACGCGCAGGGCGGCGTGGGCGACTTCGCTGTCCGGGCGCGTGAGGGCGAGGCGTAGCAGCGCGTCGTCGGCGCGGCCAAGCCGCTCAAGGGCGAGAAGCAACGGCAACGCCGCGGTGCCATCAGCCCCTGCGTCGACGCCGTTGATGAGTCGAGCGGCGGCGGCCTGCAATGTGGGCACGGCATTCGCAGCGTCGCGACGGGCGAGCAACTCCGCCTGGGCCAGCGAGCGGACGACGAGATTGGGGTCTTCGAACCGCGCGATCAGTTCGGCGGTTTTGAGTCGCGTCAGATTGGGCAACGTCGGGGAAGCAACCGAACCATCGAGTCCCCGCCACACGACGCGCCAGATGCGGCCGTGCCCGTGGTCGCGCGCCGGGTGGGTAAGCGGCACCTCGTAGTGGCCGATGATAGGGTTGTAGAAGTCTGCAATCCACAGCGCGCCGTCGGAGCCGAGCTTCACTTGCACCGGACGAAACGCCGCGTCGTCGCTCGAGAGGAAATCCGGCTGGCGTGCGGCATTGGGCGTCGATCCGCGCCAGTCGAGCCGGGTGCGGTTGATCCGGCGCGTGACGGGGTTGCCGTTGTAGAGATTGTCGCGAAATTCCGCCGGAAACTGCGCGGCCGAATAGTGCGCAATGCCGGCAATCGCGCTTGAGCCATGGTCGTCCGTCGTGATGGTCGGTGCGAATCCGAGGCCGTCGTGCTCCTTGCCGATGCCCTCGTAGTACCCGCCGGGAATCAGCAAATAGACGGGCTTCGAGTGCGAGTCGGCCGTGTAGAGGTCGCCGCGGGCGTCAAACGCGAGGCCGAACGGATTGGTCTGGCCGTTGACGAAAACCTCGAAGCGCGAGCCGTCGGGCCGGAACCGATACGTGTTGCCGCTGGTGAGCTTCGTGAGGTTGCCGGCGCGATCCGTCACCTCGCTCGGGTTGGCGAATCCATGGGTGCCGTAGACCCAGCCGTCGAACCCGAGCCAGTAGCTCGACGACATCCCGTGGGTGTCCTTGAAACCGAAGCCGTCGTAGAGTTTCTCGCGGCGGTCGGCGCGTCCGTCGCCGTCAGTGTCGGTCAGGCGCCAGATCGCCGGGATGGAAAACACGATGACGCTGTCGCCCTTGGCGCCGGGCGCGCGCGGGAGCGGCAGGACGCCGACTGGAATATTGAGCCCGTCGGCGAAGACCGTGACCTTACGGGCGCGTCCGTCGGGACCAAAATCGGAGAGGATGCGTAGTGAGTCGATGCCGTTCTCCGGGGGCTCGGGCGGTGTGGCGGCGGCGCGAAAGGCGAGGCTGGTGTCGCCCCAATGTTTTTCAAACGTCGCGATTGGCTGGCCGAGGGCGTCGCGTTTCGCCGGCCACGGGTAGAGCGTGGAACCCGTCACCCACACGCGTCCGGCCGCGTCAAAGGCGAGGTTCATCGGCTTCTGGATCTCGGGCTCGGCGGCGACGAGCTGCACTTCAAAGCCAGCCGGCACATGAAACCGCGCGCGCTCCTCGGCCGGCGATGTCAATCGGGCGTCGGGGGCGTCACCGCGTTGGGCGAGCGCGGCGGCCGCGACGAGGTGAGCAAGTGCGACGCGGGCGGAAAGTCGGATGCCGCTCATGGTCGGGCGCGTTTGCCGGCGGGACGGAGGTTGGCCCGCAGTTCGTCGTAGAACGCCTGGGCGGCGACCGCGAGGCGTTGGGCGATTTGCGGGTGTTGCTTCAAGCGGTCGAATTTCTCCCCAGTGTCGGGACCGAGGTCGTAGAGTTCCTTGCCGGCGACCTTGCCGTCGGCCCCGACCGTGACGATGAGTTTCCAGCGATCGTCGCGGATGCCGTGGTAGTTCACCGCGCCCTCCGCACTGCCACCGAGGTAGTGGAAGTGTTCGTGCGGGCTGCGGTTGGATTCGCCGCTCAACACCGGCCAGAGATCGCGTCCGTCGATCGTGCGATCCTTCGGCGCGGCGGTGCCGGCGAGTCGCGCGAGGGTGGGAAGGATGTCGATGTTGCCGGCGACGGCGTCGGTGCGGCGGCCCGCGGGAATCCTGCCCGGCCAGCGGAAAATCGCCGGCACGCGCACGCCGCCCTCCCACGTCGTGCCCTTGCCATCGCGGAGCGGGCCCGCCGAACCGCCGTCGATGCCGTAGCCGAGCCACGGGCCATTGTCGCTCGTGAACACCACGAGGGTGCGTTCGTCGAGCCCGAGTTTTTTCAGCCGCGCGAGAATCTGGCCGACGCTCCAGTCGAGCTCCATGACGACGTCCCCGTAGAGACCCCGCTTGGATTTTCCGGCGAATTTCTCCGACACGAACAGCGGCACGTGCGGCATGTTGTGCGCGAGATAGAGAAAAAACGGCCGGTCCCGCTGGGCGTCGATGAACTGCAACGCGGCCTCGGTGTAGCGGGTGGTGAGCTGGCGCAGGTCGGGATTTTTTTCCACGACGGTGTCGTTGCGCATCAGCGGAAGATCGTTGGGGAAGCCGCCGTTGGGCGGATAGTAGCGACCCTGCCCCGCGTAGCCGGTGTACGCGGCGCGCTCGCGCGTTTTCCGCATGAGTTCGTCCTCGTTCTCGCGCGGCGGCATGTTGGGATGGTAGCGCCACATGTCATTCGAAAACGGGAGGCCGAAGTAGGTTTCAAAGCCCTGCTTGGTGGGCAGCAATTCCGGCGCATCGCCGAGGTGCCATTTGCCGATCATCATTGTGGCGTAACCGGCGCCCTTGAGCACTTCCGCGACTGTGATCTCGTTGGGATGCAGACCGAAATTGGAATTTGGAGACGGATTGCGCGCGTGTCCGACGCGAGTGGCGTAGCAGCCCGTCATCATCTGCGCCCGTGACGGTCCGCAAAAGGTGGCCGCGTAAAAACTCGTGAACCGCACGCCCTCGGTCGCCATCCGGTCGATGTTCGGCGTCTCGATGTCGGGCGCGCCGTAGCAGCCCAGATCACCGTAGCCCTGGTCGTCGGTGAAGATGACGATGACATTCGGCTGGGCGGGCGTCGCGGGGTAGAGCGTCGCGGTGGAGAGTGCAATGAGGCTGAAAAAGACGGGGAGCGGTTTCATTTGTTTTGGGAGTGGCGGCGAGCGCCAGCGAGTGGAGATTTGATCGCGGCGCCGCGGTCCACTCGCTGGTGCTCGCGGCTACATTTCAAGTCAAGGCGCGGTGCGGGGATTGGCGCGGTCCTGCTGTAGCTGCGCGATGAGGCGCTGGGCAACGTCCGGATTTTCGCGGATGACGTTGGTGGTCTGCTGGGGATCGGCCTCGAGATCGTAGAGCTGGGCGGACGGCGCGTCGGGTTTGATTTTACCGTCAGCGGTGATGTCGCTGTTTTTTCGCTGACTGAACGCGACGCTGCCCGGACCTCCGCGGATGCCGGGGAACCCGCCGTCACCCTGCGCGCTGATGTAGATCCACTTGCCGGAGCGGATCGCGACGTGTTTTGAGGAATTGGGCGCGAGCACGACGCGGTCGCGGACGGGTTTCGCCGGAGTGCCGGTCAGGGTTGCGAGTTGGTTGAGACTGTCAGGTGCGTCCGCCGCGCCGAGCGGCTGGTGGATGGCGGCGGCGATCGTCGCGAGCCAGTCGATGCTGCAGAAGAGTTGGTTCGACGTCGTGCCACGAGGCACTTTGCCCGGCCAGCGGACGATGAGCGGTACGCGATGGCCGCCTTCCCAGGCGCCGAATTTGTAACCCAGCAGATCGCCGTTGGCGCGATGCCCGGCGCGCCACGCGTCCTGGCCGCCCTCGTTGAGCATGCCGCCGTTGTCGCTCGTGAAGATGACGATCGTGTTTTCCGTCAACTTGAGTTCGTCGAGCGTCGCGAGGACCTCGCCGACCATCCAGTCGAGTTCGTGGATGAAGTCGCCATAGCGGCCGCAGTCACTCGTGCCCTGGAAGCGCGGGTGCGGGGTGAACGGGTGGTGAATCTGTGGCGTGGCGAAGTAGAGGAAGAACGGTCCGTCCTTCTTCTCGCGGATCCATTTGACGGCCTTTTGCGCGAGCGTGGTGCCGAGTTCTTCGTCCTTGTAGAGCGCGTGCGCGGCCTTGCCGCCGGACACGGGCTGATGAATGAGAATTTTTTCCGGATAGGCCTTTGTCGGCGGCGTGCCGCCGAATACGAGCGGGTCGGCGGGATCGAGGCCGAGCACGCGGTGATTTTCCACGAAGACAAACGGCGAGTGGCTGCTGACGGTGGGCAGTCCGAAATAATAATCGAAACCCAACTCAAGCGGGCCCGGTTTCAGGTCGCCGTTCCAGTCCGGCTCCTTGTTCCCCATCCCGAGGTGCCATTTGCCGAGACAGGCCGTGGCGTAAGACTGCTTTTTCAGCAGGCTGGCGATCGTGGTCTTGGCCGGGTCGACGATCAGGCCGACCTTGGAAAAAATCGCGTTCCAGCTGTTGATGCGAAACGGATATTCGCCCGTGAGCAGCGCATAACGCGACGGCGTGCAGACGGCGGAGGCGGAGTGGGCGTCGGTGAACCGGCGGCCTTCGCGGGCGAGGCGGTCGATGTTCGGCGTCCGGACCTTGGTGGCGCCATAGCAGCCGACGTCACCGTAACCGAGATCGTCGGTGTAGATGAGGACGATGTTGGGTCGGTCCGTGGGGCGCGCGGCGTGTAGTGGCGAACCGGGCAGTAGGCAAAGCGCAGCCAGCAGGAGAACAGCGACGAGTGACGGACGGTGATTGGGGCGGGAGTGCATGGAAAAGGGTTCCGCGACGCGGAGGGGTGGCGTGAATGCAAAATCGAACGGCGCACTTGGGCGAGCGGGAATGAGCGCCTGGCGCTCAGTCCGTCTCCCAATTCTCGACCGCCAAGCCGGGGACACGTGAAAATTCGTCGCAATTGCACGTGACCAGCGTGGCGCCCAAGACAAGCGCATGGGCGGCGATGATGGTGTCGCGATCCCCAATCTTTCGGCCCTCGGCTTCCAGCTTGGCGCGAATCCTGGCGTAATGCCGCGCGAACTCGGGACCGAATGGCACGATCTCGAACTGCGAGCGGAGCAATTCAACGCGGCGGACGAATTTCGTTGTCCCAAGTTGCAGGCGCGCTTTTTCCGCGCCGTATTCCAACTCGGCCATGACCATGACCGAGAGCCGCAAAGAGCCGGCGGCGAATTCCGTTCGCATTCTTGCCGCCAACGTCGAGGAACGGCCCGCCAGATAAGCTGAGAATACGTTGGTGTCGGGCAGAAAGCTCATTCCCCGTCGCGGCGGAAATTTTCTGCCCGGTTCGGTTCGATTTCTGGGAACTCAGGGCAACTTCCCCCCAGGGCGGCGAACGCCTTGACCCGGCGGGTGTGGGTATCGTCGTCATGCACGCTGAAGCCATCATTCGTCTTCACGAGTTTGACCGTCTTCGACTTCAGGCGAAACGATTTGGGCAGGCGCAGTGCTTGGGAATTGCCCGACTGAAACACTTTGGCGATCGCGACGGACATGGATATACCGTGTATACAGGTTCGGTCGGGTCAAACGGAATTCTGGTGAGGGAGGATGTCGCGGGTTGGCACTCAGTCGGCCGGCGGAGGCCCTTACTTCGGCTCGGTGGTGAGGAACAGCAGGAGCTCGACCGCTTCGCGCGGGGGCAGCGCCTCGAGGAGGCCGGTGGGCATCAGCGACTGTGTCGTGACCTCGCGCGACTTGATGTCGGTCTTCGGCACGTTGATCGTCTCGGTCATCGTGCGGACGACGAGCGCGGTGTCGGACTCCTTGTCGATCATGCCCGCCAGCACGGTGCCGTCGCGTTTGGTGACGACGTTGAGCTGGTAATCAGTGCCGACCACCGCGTTCGGGTCGACGATGTTCTCGAGGAAATAATCGAGGCCGTTGCGCCAGGTCCCGTTGAGGTTGGGTCCAAGCTTTCCGGCGGTGACGTTCTGGTCCATCGCGTGACACGAGGAGCAGGCCCGTTCGAAGACAGCCCGGCCCGCCTTCACGTCGTAGGACCACAGCGGCGCCTCACGAAACGTGTCGCGGAGTTTCGCGATGGTGGACTTGGCGTCGGTCGAGGTTTCGTTGGCGCGGCCCCACACGCGGTCGAGTGCAGCGGTGACGTCGGTGTTGTTCAGTTTGCGGAGCTGGCGGGCGTGGAGTGCGGTCAGCACCTTCTTGTCGAAGGAGTCCTTCTCGACGGCGCGCAGGAGAGGCAACGCGAGCGCCGGCTTGCCCGTGAGCGTGGCCAGCGCGGCGATCTGGTCGGCGCCGTTGAACGCGGAGAAATGTGAAATGAGGCCGGCCGCGACCGCGTTGGTGTCGGCCGCGTTGGTGAGGAGCGGGATCACCGCCGCGCGCAGGTCTTCGTCGTCGAGCAGTTTGACGAGCAGCGTCGTTGACTCGGTGTCACCGGCGCGGCGCAGCAGGTCGAGGGCGCGGCGGCGTTCGGCGAGAGGGGTCTTGGCGTCGGCGAGCCGCGTGCGAACCGGGGCGAGCACCGTGCGGTCGCCGAAGAGCGCGGACAGCTGTTCCCACGCGGCGCGGGCGGCGTGGTCGGTGGTGTTCTTGAACCGCGTCGTGACCTTGGCCCAGGCTTCGGGCATCGCGAGACCGGCTTCGCTCTCGAGGGAAAAAGCGAAGACCCGCAGCGCCCGGATGGCGGCGCTCTCTGACATCGCCGCGATGCGACTGGAAATTTGTTCCCGGCCGGCCGCGCTGCGCGCCGCGAACCATTGAATCGAGTCGGCGAGTGTCGGGAGTGGTGTGCGCGCGGCGAGATCCAGCGCGCGCGGCACGTCGTTCGGGACGGTCGGCGCCATCGCGAACCAGACCATTTTCGGCAGGAAACGATCGCTCGCGTCCTTGCCATTGTTGGCGAGCGCAGCGGCAATCGGCCAACGTTCCGCCAGCGGGAACATCGGCACGGCTGACGCGACGGCGAGTCGCACGAGCGCCGAGGTGTCGCTGGTTGCCAGGCGTGTGAGCGTGTCGGCCTTGATCGCCAGCGCCGATGCGCGTTCGGTCCCGAGTTGAATCGCCCAGCCGCGGACGATTTCAGACGAGTGGGCGAGGGCGGTGTTGAGCCGGGCGGCATCGAGGTTGTTCGTGACGTGCAGGGTCCACAGCGCACGAAGAAGGAGCGGGACGTCGGCCGATCCGGCCTGTGTGCGCAGCGCTTCGAGGGCGGCGCTGTCGATTTGGCGCGAGGCGGCGCGTTCCTGCAGGACGCGGCGGGCGACGCGGACGAACCATTCGTTGCGGTGGGTGTGGAGCGCGACGAGCTGGGCATCGGTCATGGCGGCAAGATCGACCTTCCTCGGCTTGTACGTGGCGGCCCATGACACGCGATAGAGCCGGCCGTTGGTGCGGTCCCAAAGCTCGGTGTTCGGGTTGTGGCAGTGTTGCGTGTCGCTCCAGTCGATCGTGTAGACGGCTCCGTCGGGGCCGTATTGAAGATCAACCGGCAGATAGGTGGCGTCCGGCACAAAACCCAGATCGTAGCCGCCGTGAAACGTTTCGTACGCCGCGCCCGTGCGGACGTTGATCTGATGGTTGATCTGGTGGCCGTGCAGGTTGTGCGTGAAGAGGTGATCGCGGTAGGTGTCGGGCCAGTTGTCGCCGAGATAGATCATCGTGCCGACATGCGAGTGACCGCCGTAGACCGCAGTCGTGCCGGGTTTGCCGGCGCCACCTTCGCCACTGTCATAGCGCGCGGCGGCGGGCAGGAAATTTTTCAGACCCGGAGCGAAATCCGGACCGCGATTCGAGACATACGGGGCGTAGTCGTTGTTGGCCTGGTTCCAGTACTGGCCGTTGCGCAGCACGTAGGTTGTGCCGCCGCCACCGTGAAAACTACGGCAATGCGTGATGAAGAGATGGCCGACGTTGTTGAAATCGATGCCCCATTGGTTGCTCGCGCCGTGGGCGAAGACCTCGAACTCGTGACGCACCGGATGGTAGCGCCAGACGCCGGCGCGAATTTTTTGACGCTGTGCCTCCGGAGTGCCGGGTTTGGCGACAAACGAGGTCGTGAACACGCCCTGGCAGCCGTAGAGCCAGCCGTCCGGTCCCCAGGTGAAACTGTTGAGCGTTTCGTGCGTGTCCTGATAGCCCCAACCGTCGAGGAGGATCTGCGGCGGACCATCGGGCACGTCGTCGTGATTTTTGTCCGGGATGAACAACAGGTGCGGCGCCGCACCGACCCAGACGCCGCCGAAACCGACCTCCATACCGCTGACGAGGTTGAGGCCCGTGGCAAAAACCTTCTTGGTCTCGAACGTGCCGTCGCCGTCCTTGTCCTCGAAAATCAAAATGCGGTCCTTGCCTTTGCCTTCGGGCTGCTTGGCCGGATAACTCATTGCCTCGGCGACCCAGATGCGGCCGCGATCATCGAAGGCAAACGCGATCGGCTGGTGCAGGTCGGGTTCGGCGGCGATCAGCTCGGCCTGGAAACCGGTGACGAGCTTCATGCCGGCGACGAGCTTCTGGGCGGACGCGTTGGCGACTGCGGTGGGTTTGGCGGGATTGTCGCGCAGGTGCCAGAGCACCGGGCTGGAATTGAGACGCGTGAGATCGTCGACGTCGGCGACGCGGCGCAGCGGCGGATCGCCATTCTTGCGGGTGACTCCGATACTCTTCTCCGTCGGAGCCGCTTTCGCGGCGGCGGCGGCTTTCGCGGGTGGCAGGGTGGTGCGACCCATCGGGGTGAGTTGCAGGTTGCGGAACTGGACCTTGACGGGGCCGGGTCCGCTGTGGAGCTGCAGCGCGAGCACGCCGGCGTAGCGGGCCGCGTCAGACTGGTGGTCCTCGAGAACGGAGACGCGCCGGCCGTTGATCCAGACCTCGACGTGCGGGCCGCTCGCGACGATGCGGTAAGAGTTCCATTCGCCCGCGGGTTTCGGGAGCGAAACGTAGTCGGCGGGCTCGCCGAATTTCTCCGTCCAGCGCCGGCCGTCGGGCGCGATCGAGACGCGGGCGCCGCGTTCCACGAGCAGCGCGCGGCCGTGTTCGTCGTAGATGCGCCCGAGCCATACTGCGCCCTGATCCATGTCAGCCTGGTACCCGGCGGCGTGGCCGTCGGGGAATCGTTGCGAGCGGAACTGGATGCCCGAATTCGCGCTCGGCGCGCCGCTGATGCGGAATTCCGCGTTGAGCTCAAAGTCGGCGACTTCGCCCTTCCAGTAGATGAACTCGTTTTTCGCGAGGCGTTGGCCGTCGGCGATTGTGCCAGTGATCGCGCCGTCCGCGACGCTCCAGCTCTGCGGGCTGCCCTCCCAGCCGTTGAGCGTGCGGCCGTCGAAGATCGATTGCGCGGCAGGTTCGGCGGCGAGCGCGAGAGCCGACGTGAGGAGGCATACGCCGGAGGTGAAAATGCCGGAGCGGAACGGCCGGGACGAAGTGCGGAGGAGCAGGCTCATTTTTTCGCAGGGGTTTTTTCCGAGAGGAGCAACGCGGTGCCGCGTTTGTTGCCGACGATGATGTCTGGCCGGCCGTCGCCGTTGACATCCATCGCCACGACCTGCGTGCCGACGCCGGTGTTGTCGTTGAGCAGCCGCGGCTCATACGTGGCGGTGCCGTTGGGTCCGCGGCGGAGGAGAAAAACATAGACGACGGGCGGGGCGTCGGGCTGCGCGTCGCCCTTGGGGCCGTGCGCCCACCAGCGTTTGCCGGTGAGGATGTCGGGGAGCCCGTCGCCGTCGAAGTCGACCAGGTCGATCGCGTGCAGCTGGGCGAATTGCACGCCGTTCAGTTTTTCCTCCTCCTTGGGGGACGTGATGAGATGTTCCTTGAACGTGATCGCGCCGTCGGGGCCGGCGACGTTTTCCCACCACGAGAGGCCGAAGCCGTGCGCGTGCAGGCTGGTGATCACGTCGTTGCGACCGTCGCCGTTGACATCGAAGACGTACATTTGCGCTCCGCCCTTGGGTGCAAACGGAAACTTGTGCTGCTTCCACACCGAATCGCCGGCGAGGGACGCGGGTTGTTCCCACCAGCCGTCCTTCTCCAGAATGTCGGGCCGGCCATCGCCGTTGACGTCGCCAACGCCGAGACCGTGGGTGAAGCGCTGCCAGTTGCCGGGAGGAGAAACCGGATGGAAAACCCACGGCGTCGCCGGCGCCTTCGGGTCCCACGTCGCGTAGCCGACACGGCCGCGGCTCATGCACACGAGGGCGGGCGCCTTGTCGGTGCCGAGCACGCGGGCGAAGGTGGGCGACTCGTTGTCAACGGGAAGGAAGACGACGTTGCGGCGCCACGCGCCGCCCTTGGCTCCGGGATTCTGATACCATGAGGCGTCGACGCCGGGGAACCCGAGGACGAATACGTCGTTCCAGCCGTCGCCGTTGAAGTCATGGACGAAGGCGAAAAAATTATCGGAGTAGCGCAGGGGATCCCACGGAACCGCGGCGTAGATTTCATGGCGGACCTTGAAGTCGGGTCCCTCCCACCAATACGGACCGGAGATGGCATCGAGTTTGCCGTCGTTGTTGAGGTCGCCGAACGTCGCGCCCTCGCTGAAGAACTGGTCGTTGAGCTGAACCTTCCGGTAGGAGGCGACCAACGGAGCGGCGGCGAACGCGAACGTGGCGGCAGAGGAGAACGCGATGAGCGCGTGCAACAGGGGAGATTTCATAAAGGTGAATGCGCGGGAACGGCGCTTGAGAGGGGGGAAGACCGCGAAAGGGGAGCGTTATCCTAGCACAACCCCAGCAAGAGGGCCGATGAGAGTTGACGCAATAATCCTGAGAAAATTTCCCGCGGGGCCCGGGCCGGGAAAAACCGGCTGTTCATCGCCCCGCCCGCCACCCAAGCTGGTCCGATATGCGCATCGCGGTGTTCTCCGACACTCATAACCGTTATCCGCCGACGCTGCCGGAGCGGCTGAGTGGTGCGGACGAAATCTGGCATCTCGGCGATGTGTGCTCGCCCGGCACGCTGGCCGAATTCGAATTGCTCGGCCCGCCGCTGCGCGTCGTGGCGGGAAACTGCGATGATCATCCGTGGCCGCTCACGCTGGATCTTGAGCGTGAAGGGTGGCGTTTTCACCTCGAACATATTCCGCCGGCCCGGTCGCCGAAGGGCGCTCAGTTTGTCCTGCACGGGCACACCCACGTGCCGCGCGATGAAACGGATCCGCTCGGGGTGCGATGGTTGAACCCGGGCTGCATCACCCGTCCGAACCAGGGAGCGCCGGCGAGTTTTGCCTGGCTGACGGTGGAGCGCGGCCGGGCGCCGCAATGGCAGCTCGTGCGGGTGTAGTTGCACCGGGACCGGGCACGGTGTTTGCTGGGGCGTGAACCGGAAACTGTGGCCCAACCTGATCACGGCCAGCCGCATCGTCCTGATGCCGGCGGTCTTCACGGCGGCCCTCCTGGGATCGCGATCGTGGTTCGTGGTGCTGCTGGTGATTTCGCTCTCGACCGACGGCATCGACGGGTTTCTCGCGCGGCGGTTCAACGCGTTTTCTGATTTCGGACGCAAGCTCGACAGTGCGGCCGACTACCTGACGCTGACGACCGGGCTTGCCGGCATTGCCTTGCTGTGGCCTGAGACCATGCGCCGTGAATTGCCGTGGGTGGTCACGGGGCTCGCGGTGTTCTTTGCCGTGATTGCCTTCGGGGTCGTCCGTCTCGGGCGGGTGCCGTGTTACCATACCTGGGCGGCAAAGGTCGGAACGGCGGGCTGTGCGCTGTCGCTCATTCCGCTCTTAGCGGGTTGGGCGGCTGCACCGTTTCACGTGATGGTCGTCGTGCAGATCGCCGCCGGGGTGGAGGAGTTGATCATCATCCAACTCGTGCCGACGCATCAGGGTGAAATCGCGACGTGCTGGCACGCGTGGAAGCTGCGACGCCAACGACGCCAGTAGGCGCGCGACGACGCGCAATTGTGCTGGCCCAGCCCGGTCGGTTGCGGCACAGATTCGACGCGGTTCCCCTGCCGCGTTCACCCCCACCTTTAAGTCATGAAGATCACGCGCCGTGAATTGTTGCGTTCCACCGGATTGCTGGCCGGCGGCGCGGTTCTCGCCGCGGAAACCTCGGCCCTGAAGACGGCGGCCACACCCACCGCCACGGGCGAAGCAGGCGTGTTCGCGGATGTTTTCGACTACGCCCGCGCCGCGCCCGCTCACATGTCGAGCATGGGATGGGAGTACATCAGCGGCGGGGCGGCGGACGAACTCAGCCTGCGCTGGAACCACGAGGCCTACGAACGCCTCCGGCTGCGGACCAGGGTGCTGGTGGACATTTCGAAAATCGACACGGCCATCACCCTGTTGGGGCGCAAGCACGCCATTCCTCTCCTGCTGGCGCCAACGGCGTATCATAAATTGGCTCACCCGCAGGGCGAACTCGCCACGGTGAAGGGCGCCGGTCAGGCTGACGTGACGATGGTCGTCAGCACTTCAGCCAACACGACGCTCGAGGACGTCGCGGCGTCGGCGGCGCGGCCGCTCTGGTTCCAGCTCTACGTGAATCCGGACCGCGACTTTGCGATCGATCTCATCCGCCGCGCTGAGGCCGCCAAATACGAGGCGCTCGTCATCACCGTCGATCAACAGGTGCTCGGCACCCGCAATCGCGAGACGCGTTCCAATTTCACCCTGCCGCCCGGCATGGACCGGGCCAATCTCCGGGGACTCAAAATCGCGAACGGCGGACAGCGTCCGACCGAGAGCAGCGTTTACAGCTCCCTGCTTGATGCCACGCTTTCCTGGAAGGACATCGCCGGATTCCGGGCGGCGACGAAGCTGCCGGTGATCTTGAAGGGAATCATGACGGGGGACGATGCCGCGCGCGCCCTGGATGCCGGGGCGTCGGCGATCATCGTTTCCAATCACGGTGGCCGGGTGCTCGATACAGTGCCGGCGACGATCGATGCGCTGCCCGAGGTGGTGGCGCGCGTGGGCGGCCGACTGCCGGTGCTCGTCGATGGTGGCATCCGGCGCGGCACGGATATACTGAAGGCGCTCGCGCTCGGGGCGACCGCGACGCTCATCGGGCGGCCTTACCTGTATGGGCTGGCGGTCGGCGGCGCGGACGGCGTCGCGAAGGTGGTGAATATCCTGCGCCGTGAATTCGAGATGGCGATGGCGCTGACCGGCCGGACGTCGATCAAGGCGATCGATGCGTCGGTGATCTGGCGTTGAATGGAGCCGCGGCGATTCAGTCGGGGCGGAACCGCTCGACCCCAGGCCGTTAAATGCGAGCGCGACGGAATCGGTATCTGGGGCCGCGACGCCCTCGTCGCGTGGCTTGCGAACGCGACGAGGGCGTCGCGTCCCCAGGGGCTGAAAAATGTATGTCCGAATCGTTGACGCCGGTGCGGCAACGGTTCACTTCGAAACCGGGATGAACGACGACGGGCAACAAAGCCTCTTTCCGCTTTTCACGCCGGCCGCCGGGGTGCACCGCCTGCCGCCGGCGTCGGACGTGCGTTCGCAGCGTCCCGAGATCCGTCCGCAGGCAGCGGAGGGTGAAATTGTTTTTGAGCGCAGCCATCGGGCGCGGAATTACCGGCTCACGTTGCGCCGCGACGGCACGGCGGTGGCGACGATCCCGGCGCGCGGCTCGGAGCGCGAGGCCCTGCGCTTTGTGGAACAGCACCGCGACTGGCTGGAGCGGGCGCGCCATCGCCAGCGGCAGCGACCGCGGGCCGCAGACGTGTGGACGATCGGCACGCACGTGCTCTGGCGCGGCGAATTGACCGAGGTGCGCGTTGCCACGATCGGTGACCGTCCGCAGGTATGCCTCGCGGCGGATGTTTTCCGGGTGGCGCGACTGGAAGGCGACATCCGGCCGACGCTGGAGGCACATTTCGCGCGTCGGGCGAAGGTGGAGTTGCCCGCGCGCACGTGGGAGCTGTCCGCCGTGACGGGTGTCGAGGTGAAACAAGTGACGGTGCGCAATCAACGGTCTCGCTGGGGCTCGTGCTCGGCCAACGGCACCATCTCGCTCAACTGGCGGCTCGTGCAGACGCCGGAGTTTGTCCGCGACTACATCATCTACCATGAATTGATGCACCTGCGGGAGATGAACCACTCCGACCGCTTCTGGGCGCGGGTGCAGGAAGTTTGCCCGGGCTGGCGCGACGCCGAGCGGTGGATCAAGCGCAACGGGGCGTTGGTGGGATTGTAGCTGGGAACGAAACGGAATCGTCCGCGGAATCGAGTCCGGTCAGAACTGCGGCGCCGTGTTCCCAACCGCGCGGTCGGTTTTGGCGGGTGCCGTTCCGAGAAGGATCCGAGAAGGATGCTGAGGGATTCCCCCTGGTGGTTGGCCGTCACGCAGCGATTCGAAGACCCGTTCAGCCAACCATCTTTCCCAAATCGTGGCGCATGCGCCCCCCCGGAGCGGGTCTCCGCGGCCGGCAGCGGCATACACCTCGGACTCGTTCGACCTCGCCTTCCTCGTGCGTCGGCGCCAAGCCACCAGAATATGGCCAGCGGAGGACCAGCGGACGACGGTGACGGAATTCACCACGGGCTTCGCGCCGAAATGTAGGTTCAACTCCACACCGCAAACAGACTCACTTCATCCGGTGCGGGCATGGAGAATCCGGTCGGCTACCGGGCGCCGGACCTAGGCTTCGGTCCAGGCGGTCTTGGTGCAGGGCACTGCGTGAGCCGGCGCCCGACCTTGCCTTTGCTAGGGCCATCCGGCTATCCCAGCGTGTCCGATGGCTGCGCTCTTCGAGCTCATGTGGCTGGCGCTCACCCGGTTCCTCCCACCGGTGCTGCAGCCGCTTGCCCTCGCGGGCGGTTCGGGCGCGGCGTCTCAAACGGGGCTGATTGGCGGCCGCTTTGCAATGGCGGAAGATTCCTGCAACTTTCCGCCGCGGTCCGGGGTTGTGGAGTCGAACGATGCTCCCCCTCCAGTGCACACCACCGAAGCCGGCGTAAGCCCGGCGACCGATTTCACCACCTTCATGCGCAATTACCAGGACATGGTTTTCTCGACCGCCGCGCGGATCACCGGCAACCCCGCGCAGGCCGAGGACATTTCGCAGGAGGTGTTCCTCAAGGCCTACGAGAACTATGACCAACTCGGCACCAGCCCTACCGCTGGCGGTTGGCTGAAGACGGTCGCGACCAACCTCTCGCTCAATCACCTCTCGCGCTATCGCAACCGCTGGCGGTTTTTCTCCGAGTTCAAACGCGACGATGCCGACGGCGACGCTCCCGAGGTGGAATTCGCCGCGCCGGACACGTTTTTCAGCGGGTTCGATGCCGCCGATCGGCGCGAGCTGGTCGAGCAGGCGCTTGCCCAGCTGCCCGAACACCAGCGCGTCCCGCTCGTGCTCTTTCATTTCGAAGACATGCCCTACGACGAAATCGCCCGGAAACGCGGCGTTTCACTTTCCAAGGTGAAGATCGACATCCTCCGCGCCCGCGCCGCCCTCGCCAAGATTCTCTCCCGACCCGGCTCGGCGCACGAAAACCTCAGCTCTTGATCCGCCCCCATGAATCCCCCGCCTGATCACGAAGAAAAACTGGAGCGTCTCATCCATCGCACGCTGCGAGAGCTGCCGCTGCGCCGCGCGCCGGGCACGCTCGAGACCCGCGTCCTCGCCGAGCTCGCCCGCCGCGCCGCGTTGCCTTGGTGGCGGAAGAGTTTTGTCCACTGGCCCGTGCCGGCGCGCGCGGTCTTCCTCCTTTGCTCGGTCGGCATCGTCAAGCTCGTCCTCATGGCCGCCATCTGGGTGATGGCCGGCTTCGATTTGGTGCAGTTTCGCGAGGCTTTTTCCCAGCCGCTGTCCGTGGTGGAAAACAGCCTCGCCGTTCTCCGGGCCGTGACGGGTTTCTTCGACCTCGTCGCTCGTAGCATTCCGCCACTTTGGGTCTATGCCGGGGCGGCGATCGTCTTGTCGCTCTACGCCACCCTCTTCGGTCTCGGTGCCGCCGCCTACAAGGCGCTTCAAGCCCAACGCTAATCCTTCCTTGCGCGCCCTCGCTGCCATGAAAACACCCTTTCGTTTCCTTCGCTTCATCTCGCTTCTTGCCGTTGCCAGCGTCGTGTCGTTCGCGACCTTCGCGCAGGACGCGCAAAAGCCGGAGCCCGTTTCGCCGCCACCGGCGGCTCCTCCCGCGGTCGCGCCGGCAGAAGAGCCGCCTGTGCCACCGGTCGACGTGGAAAAAAAGGACGACACTCGAAAGGCCACCCGACGGGTCCGCGTGTCCCATTCGAGCGACAACGACGTACCCTTCGGCGACCACCTTGTGGCAAAGGGGAACGTGGTGCGCGAAGCCGTTTCGATCCTCGGCGCGACCAACGTCGAGGGTGAAGTGCTGACGGGAGCGGTATCGGTGCTCGGCAGCACGACGGTTGGGCCCGAAGGAAAGGTGGACGGCGCCACTGTGGCCGTCCTAGGCCGGCTGGCCGTCCTCGGCGAGGTGCGCGGCGAGGCCGTGTGCGTGTTGGGTGATGCCTACGTCAACGGTAAGGTGGGGCGGAAATTGGTTTCGGTGCTCGGCGACGTGCACCTCGGGCCGAAAGCCGTGGTCGATGGCGATGTGGTCATCGTCGGGGGAAAGCTGACCCGGGATCCGGGCGCGGAGGCGCACGGCAGGGTGACCCATCCGGTCGTTTTCGGAAGTGTCGGGAGCATCGAGCCGCTGACGACGTGGATCAAGGAATGCCTGCTCAAAGGTCGTCCGCTCGCTTTTGAACCCGAACTCGGCTGGGCCTGGGCGGTCGCGCTGGCGTTCTTCGCCCTCTACCTGCTGCTCGCGCTTCTTTTTGCCGGCGGGATTGAAAAGTGCCTGACCACGTTCGAGACGCGCCCCGGTTCCTCGATTCTGGCCGCGGCCCTCACCGTGCTGCTCTCTCCCGTCGCGATGGTGCTCCTGGCCATCACGGTGGTCGGTGCGTTGCTCGTGCCGTTTCTGGCCATGGGGCTCTTTGTGGCGGGACTCTTCGGCAAGGCCGTGATGCTGGCGTGGATCGGCCGTCGCTTCACGAAGTTCTACGGAGAGGGTCCGCTCAACCATCCGGTCTTCGCCGTTCTGGTCGGTGGCGCCATCGTGTTGTTGCTCTACACCGTCTGGGGTTCGTTTCTCCTCTACAAACTGCTGAGCTGGCTCGGGGTCGGTGTCGTGGTGTACACCATCGCGCTGGCCATGAAGCGGGAAAAGCCGGTTGCGCCGGCGAGTGCGTCACCGATTCCTCCGTTTGTCCCGCCGGTGCCCGTGGCGCCGGTGGTTCCGCCGGCCGCTTCTGCTCCGATGATGAGTGCGGGTTTCACGGGCATGACGACCGGAATGGGTGACAGTTCGCCGTTTGCCGGCCCGGTCGGGAATGTCGTGCCGCCGTCGGTTCCAGTTGAGCCGCCTCCCGGGCTGGCGCCGTCAACTCCGCCTGTCATGCCATCGGCCATACGTCCGGCCCCGATGATCGCGATGGGCACGCTGCCGCGGGCGGGTTTCTCCATCCGGCTCGCAGCGATGGCCATTGACGGTGTCCTGATTGGGATGCTCCTCGGGTTTTCCTCCGGCTTGCTGCCGCGTTTCCTGCACTTCAACCATGGGACGAGCGGCTTCCTGCTGGCGCTGGCGATTTACGCGGCGGTGATGTGGAAGCACAAGGGCACCACGATCGGTGGCATTGTCTGCGGCCTGAAAGTGGTGCGTCTCGACCACCGCGAACTCGACTGGGCCACGTCGATCGTGCGGGCCGTCAGCTGCTTCCTTTCGCTGTTTGTGGCCGGACTCGGTTTCTTCTGGGTCGCCTTCGACGACGAACGCCAGTCATGGCACGACAAGATCGCCGGCACGACCGTCGTGCGCGTGCCAAAGGGCGTGTCGTTGCTGTGAGGATTCAGTTGAGAGTTGAGGGTTGAGCGTTGAGAGTCCGAGCCTGAGTGGATCGCGAGTGCCATCGTCACCAGAAGCGATCGTTGCTTCGCGGTCTTGCTCTCAACCCTCAACTCTCAGCTCTCAACTTCATCCCTACGTCGTCAGTCCCAGCAGGCCGCGGGTGAGCTGAAAATCCACAAAGCCCTGGGTCGTCGACGCCGGCAGGCGGTCGCGTTGGGCGGTCGCGATCATCGCCTGCACCAGCGCGGCTTCGTCCGCCGCGCGGTCCCCACTGAGAAACAGGTCGATGTCGTCCGCCGGCACGAGCCCGCGCTGCGAGGCTTCGGCGGCCTGAATCGTGGGAACGAGCGGGTGCCCCTGCTGGGCGTGTCCGCTCACAACGGTGAGCGCCAGATGCACGCCGTTGCCACCGAAGCCGGTGAGATTTTCGACCCAATGGTCGGTCTCGCTGGCGGCGATGTGCAGTCCGGGTTTCGTGATCGGCTGGCCGTACGCCAGCGTCGCGTGCGGCGACGTCTCTCCGAGCGCGGCCCGGCGGAACGCCGCGTGGGCGAGCAACGGATCGCTCTCCGGCAGCACCACGGAACCGCCGGACGCGATGACGGTACTCACGATGGCGGCGATCGTTTCCGCCGTCGCGTCAGTTACCGCTGCGGCGGTGATGACGCCGAGCGTGAGTGCGCCGAGATTGACCGTGACCGCGGGGGCGGTCGGGAGCGTCGCGAGTTTCTCCGTGAACCAACGCTCGATGTTGCCGATGGCTTTTTCCATCCCGCCGTCGAGCTGCACGCTGGCCCAGCCGAAATTCGCCAGCGGCATCCCCGCGAGGTCGAGCTGGTGGCGCATGACGTCGTTCGGAACCTTCTCGCAGCCGTGTTCGAGCAGCAGGGCCGCGGCGATGTTCGGGTGCAGGAGATAACCGCGATAGGTGCGTTGAAGAAGCTGATACATCGTCTCGCCGCCGAAGCCGCAGCCCTCGGTGTGTGCCAGGGCGACGAACCGGGAGATGCCGCGATCGCGGCCGACCTGCCGGGAGTTGAGCCGCTCGGCCGCGATGCGCGCGATTTGCCCGGCACACAGGCTCGTGGGCAAAACGAGCCCGATGCGTTCGGTGGCGTGGCGGTCGCTCACTGGGAAGGCCGTGAATGTAGCGGACGCTGCCGCACCTGGAGCCGCGGGAAGTTTCCGCGCCGTCACGAGTGGGGCGCCACTCGGTGCGACGCGCGCCCGCAGCTCGGCGAGTTGCGACGTGTCGGTCTGACGCCAGTTCCGCCAGAGCGACATCTGCGAGTGGCCCGCGTGCTCGCCCTTGGTCTTCTGGCCGGAGGCGGTGGCGATGAGGAGTTCGAACGAATCGGCGGTGAGCGCCGGCATCGTCTCGCCGTCGAGGTAACGACCCGCGTTGATGTCCATCTCGCGAATGAGCAGGTTGTGCCGCCGCGTGGTCGTCGTGATCTTCAGCGTTGGGACGAACGGGAAGTTGGTGACGGAGCCATTGCCGGTGACGAAGATGATCAGGTTGCAGCCAGCGCCGACCTGGCCGGCGATGCCCTCGAGATCGTTGCCGGGGCCGTTCATGAAGGTGAAGCCGGGGTCCGGAATTTCCGCGAGCGGCTGGGCGTAGTCGATGATGGTGTCGAGCCGGGTGCGTGGGTCCTTCTTGTGCACCGCGCCGAGCGATTTCAGGGCGATGTTGTAGAGCCCGCGGAAGCGATTGCCGGCGGACGGATTGCTCTCGGGCGTGAGGCCATGCCAGGTGAGTTTTTCGCGAAAACGGTCGATCGTCCCGATGAAGGCGCGCGCGGTGGCGAGGTCGCGGACATTGGAAAGAATGTAGCCTTCGGCGCCCATCGACTCATCGGTTTCGGTCATGACGCCGGTTCCGCCGTGGCGGATGAGTTCGTGCACGATCGCGCCGGCGAGGGGATTCCCGGATACGCCGGAGAACGCGTCGGAGCCGCCGCATTGCAGCGCGACGCGCAGGCCGCTGAGCGGTTCGGCGGTCCTGCGTTGCGCGGCGACCTCCGGCAACCAGCCGCGCACGATGCGTTCGCCCTCGGCGAGGCCGGCGGCGAGGCCTTGATTGAGTGTGAGGAAACCGTGCGGCACGTCGTCGAGCGGGTAGCGCTGCTCGCGCATGTAGTCACGAAGGCGGGCGTTGGTGATGGGCTCGACTCCATAGTCGATGGCGAGCACCGCGCCGACGTTGGGGTGGACGATGAAACCTGACAGGGCGCGGAGAATCTCGGTTGTGTTGTTCGGTTCGCCGGTGCCGCCGCCCTCGGTATGCGCGATCGCCACGATGCCGTCGATCGTCGGATGCACGCGGGCAAGCGGCTGCAGTCGCGCAACGAGCTGGCGGGCGAAACTTGCGGTGCGCGAGGTGGTGCCGATCACGACGATGACATTGCGGGTGCCAACGCCGCGGCGCCCCGGGCGACGATAGCCCGCAAAAGTACGTGGGTGCTCCTCGCGCGGCACCGGCGGTGCGGCGCGAAACGTACCTTCATCCAGCCGGTATTGCTCGAGCGAATCCCGGAAATTGGCCGCGGCCGGTAGCTTGGCACCGTCGAGGCGGCGGACGGCGAGTCCATCGAGCATCGCCTGATTGGAGACGTAGTCGCCCGGCGCGATTGTGATCGTGGCGTGGGCAAAAGGCAGCCCCCACGAGAGCAGCGGTTCGCCGGCGGCGATTGCCCGGAGCGCGAAACGGTGGCCTTCGAGCACGGTGTGCGGGAGGGGGCGCAGACCGTCGGGCAGGGCGACGATTTCGCCGGCCTCAATGCGCCGGGTCGCGATGGCGACGTTGTCCACGGGAGCGGGAAGTCGGGCGACGGCGTCGAGCGGAAGGGGAGGGTGGGCCATGGGGGGAAGTGAAGGTTTTCGGGCGGGCGTGTCGAGCGCAGCGGAGGCTGGAGCCGCTACCGTTTTTGGAGTGCGGCGACGATCGGCCAGTCGGCGGGCGCGAGGTCATAGGTGTTCAGTGCGGCCGGTTCGGCCCAGACGATGGCCACGTGCTCGTGGGGTTGGGGCGCCGCGCTGCCCGGAGCGGGCGCACACGCAAACGGAATCATCTCGATCACGACTGCGCCGTAATCGTGGGTGAACCGGGTCAGGGCACCCGTGATGACGATCTCGCAACCGAGTTCTTCCCTGATTTCACGCCCGAGCGCCTGCTCGGGAGATTCGCCCGCCTCGACCTTGCCGCCTGGAAATTCCCATTTGAGCCCGAGATGTTTGTGGGCGGGACGTTGCGCAAGGAGGATGCGGCCGGTGCCGTCGACGAGGACGGCGCAGACAACGGGAATAGGTGACGGCGCGCTCAATGAACCCGAAACAGAGAGAATTTTCGCTACCGGTTGCAACTTTTCGCGCCATGCCGGGTTTTCGGGACATGAAAACCTTCCTGAAAGTCACCCTGCTCGTCGTGGCGGCCCTGATTGCGGTCAAGCTCCTGCCGCTCACGTTTGTTCTCGGCTGCGTGCTCGCGTTGGCTCTGGCCGTGTTGGCGGCGGTCGGGGTGTCGGTCATCGCCCTGCTATTCGGCCTCGCGATCGTGCTGGCGGCCGTGCTTTCACCGGTCTGGGTGCCGGTGCTGGCGATTATTGGCCTCATCTCCCTGCTCCGGCGTTCGTCCCGCGGACCAGCGGTGGCCTGATTTCGGGCTGGCGGGGTGGGGCGCGGGCGGTTTGCTCGCAGGGACATGCCCGACGAACTTCCCACCAACGTGATCGCGAGTGTCGCCTTCGTTGGACGCTCCGGCGGCCAGGTGAAGGCACTCGCGGGATTCAGGAAAGGGCATCACACGCTGCCCGACGCGGCCAATGCCGTGACCAATGCGTTTTTGGGAAAAATCTGCGGAGTGGAACTGACGGAGGAGGCTGAAAAACTTTTTCAAGCGGTGCGGGCCGGGCTGGAATACAAGCGGAAGGAAATTGCGCTGAGCGTGACGAGTCCCCTTGCCGTGCTGACGGCGAAGGATTTTGCAGTGGAAATCTTTTATGCGCTTGAGGAACGAGATCCGGAGCGCTTTGCCGCGACCACGACGCTCCGCGACTTGACTGACATCGACTTGGCGCGCCGCACGGAGTTCGCGGAGATTTTTGCGGGGCGTTTTGCGGAAATCTCCTTCGCGTTGAAGAAGGGGGTGCGGGTCGAGGCGGTGATCGATGCGATCGAGGTGCTGGACGGGGAGGGTGGATTGAGCGTCACCTACCCCTCGGACTGCCGCGATTGCACGCTGCGCGTGGCGGGGGTGGAGGCCGAGGTGCGCTGCACCGGTGCGACGCTGGAGATGATTTTTCCGCGCGGTGCGGCGCCGGCCGAGTTGATCGACGCGTTCGCGGCGGTTAGGGAGGCGTTTCAGATCAGCAAGGCGCTGAGCGGGCTGATTGCATGAAAAAGCGGCACCCGGGAGGGTGCCGCTGAAGTGAGGCCGATCGATGGACCCAGTCCTTATTTGATCATCTCAGCCACGAACGCGCGCTCCTCGACGAGTTCCTTGTTCGTCGCGGCGATCTTGGACTTGGCGAAGTCGTCCATCTCATAGCTCGTGATGACCTCGTAGCTGCCGGGCGTCGTGGTGCGGACGGGCATGCCGGCCCAGACGTTGGCGTCGAAGCCGTAGCGACCCTCGCTCTTCACGGCGATGGAGTGAATCGCGCCGGGCGTCACGAGCGAGCGCACGTGGTCAACGAGGGCGTTGGCGGCGGAGGCGGCGGAGGACGCGCCGCGGGCGGCGATGATGGCGGCGCCGCGTTTGCCGACGGTCTCGCAGAACGGCCCCTGGAGCCAGGTGTTGTCGTTGATCACCGCGGTGGCCGGCTGGCCGCCGATCGTGGCGTGGGCGAAGGCGGGGAACATCGTCGGGCTGTGATTCCCGTAGATGAAGATGTTCTGGACGGTCGTGAGGTCGACGCCGGCCTTCTTGGCGAGCTGGGTCTGCGCGCGGTTTTGATCGAGACGCACCATCGCGGTGAAACGATCCGGCGTGAGGCGTTTCGCCTGCGACGCGGCGATCATGCAATTGGTGTTGGCGGGATTGCCCACGACGGCGACGCGCGCATCGGCGGCGGCGACGGCATCGATCACCTGGCCCTGGCCGATGAAGATCTTGCCGTTGTCCTTGAGCAGGTCGGCGCGCTCCATGCCGGGACCGCGGGGTTTGGCGCCGACGAGGAGACACCAATTGGCGTCCTTGAAGCCGACCGCGGGATCGGATGTCTGGACGATGCCCTTCAGCAGCGGGAAGGCGCAGTCGTCGAGTTCCATGGCGACGCCCTCGAGCGCCTTCAGGGCCTTCTCAATCGGGGCCTCGATCAACTGGAGGATCACCGGTTGGTCGGGGCCGAACATCGCGCCCGACGCGATGCGGAATAGGAGGGAGTAGCCGATTTGGCCGGCGGCTCCGGTGACGGCGACACGGATGGGAGTTTTCATGCGGACGATATTTTTAGCGCACGGAGCGGGCGGAAGACACGGAAGAAATTTGGAAAAATGCGGGAATGTGGCGGCGGCCGAATCGCTACGGCTGATTTTTTCTAATTTGGAAGCCAGGCGGTGGGGTTATCCGCCGTGATCAGCGCGAAGGCGCGGGCGGCACTGTGGGCTTCGAGATGCTCCTGAAAACTGC
>CANJIU010000115.1 GCA_947474365.1 Opitutia bacterium
CGCCCCTCCCGTGGATTGTGCTCGGTCAAGAGCGGCTCCGCCTTGGTCCAGAGTTCATCAGAAACCTCCCACGATTGCACTGTCGCCATGGCCAAAATTTACGCACGCGCAGAAAAAAGGTTCAATCCTTAATTACGGATAAGCTCTAAACCCACCCTCCCATGAACCAATTAGCCGCGATCTATGCCCGGGTGTCCTCGGATCGCCAGAAAGAGGACAAGACGATCGGTAGTCAGACGACTGCCCTGCAGGAGTATGCTGAAGCCCATCACCACGTGGTGCCGAAGGAATGTGTTTTTGAAGACGAAGGCTATAGCGGCGCCACGCTGGCCCGACCCGGCCTCGAACGATTGCGCGATCTGGTCAACGAAGGTCAGATCGAGATCGTGCTGGTGCACAGTCCCGATCGGTTGAGCCGGCGCTATGCTTACCAAGTGCTGCTGCTCGAGGAGTTTTCCCGCAAGGGCGTAAAGGTGGTCTTCCTGAAGGGATCGCCGGGTGAGACGCCGGAGGAACAGTTGCTCGTCCAGTTCCAAGGCATGATCGCGGAATACGAACGGGCGCAAATCGCCGAACGCTCGCGGCGGGGCAAACGCCACCGGGCGAAGGCCGGAGCGGTGAACGTGCTCAGCGGCGCGCCCTACGGCTATCGCTATATCAAGAAAACAGATACGAGCGATTCCTGCTACGTCGTGGTCGAAGACCAGGCGGCCGTGGTGCGGCAGGTCTATCGATGGTATACGGAGGAAGGGCTGAGCTTGGGCGCGATCGCGCGGCGCCTGACGGAACATGGCGTGCCCACGCGCAAAAACAAACCGCGGTGGGAGCGCTCGACCGTGTGGGCGATGTTGCGCAATCCGGCCTACGTCGGCCGGGCCGCCTTCGGCAAGACGCAGGTGGCCGAGCGCCGGCGCATCACCCGCGCGCTGCGGCAGAAAGGCGGCTTCGCGTCGCGGTGCAGCGCGAATCACGAACGTCCGCGCGAGCAATGGATCGAGATTGCGGTGCCAGCCCTCGTGGCCGAGCCGGCGTTCGCGCGGGCGCAGGAGCGGCTGGCCGAAAACAAGCGTCTGTCGGTTCGAAACACGAAGGAGCTTACTCTGCTGCAAGGACTGCTCGTGTGCGGACAATGTGGACACTCACTCTATCGCACCGCCACGCGAACGACCAAGCGCCAGGCCAGATATTATCGGTGCCTGGGTTCGGATCGTTGGCGGCATCTGAGGGCCACGCCCTGCGCGTGCCGCCCCATTCGCGTGGAGGATCTGGATGAGGCCGTATGGCAGCAGGTGGAGCAATTGCTCGAAGGGCCCGCCTTGATCCGAGCGGAATTGCAACGCCGGCGCGACGAGAGCGCGCGGAGCAATCCGGTGGAACAGCGCCGGCAGCGACTGCAACAAGATCTGCAGCGCGTGGGGCAACAAATCGACAAGCTCCTCGATGCCTTTCAGGAAAGTCTGCTCAGCTTGGCGGAGCTGCGGCAGCGGATGCCGATCCTGCGCAAGAAACAATCGGCGGCGCAGAAGGAGCTGGAGGGTGCGCAGTGGCAGGCGCTGGCCGATGCGCAACTCCAGCAACTCGATCAATCGCTGGAAAGTTTTTTGGGGCGGTTGAAACAAACGGCCAAAAATATCGGCGTGGCCGAAAAACAGAAAATCATCCGCTTGTTGGTCAAGGAAATCATCGTCGAAAAAGATACGATCACGGTGCGGCATTGCATCCCGATAAGCCACGGTGGGAGCGGGGGCGGCGGTGCGCCTGCCGTGCCCTCTGCGCCATCGCCCTCCGCGCCTTCTGCGCCTTGTACGCCAGCAACGTCCCTCCCGGATACAAACGGTCGAAACCAAAGCCATCGACAAGATTACCAAGTGTGTCCATGGCGTCATCTCGCCGCTCCTGGCGAACCTCTATCTCAACGACCTGGATCATGCGGTGAATGACCGGTGTGACCAGAAACCGACGATGGTGCGTTATGCCGATGACCTCTTGATTTTGGCCAAACCGGGTCAAGGGGCAGGGCTGCAGACGCGCCTGAAACGGTGGCTGGAAGCACGGGAGCTAAAGCTCAACGAAGAGAAAACACGACTGGTGGATACGCGCCGGACCGGCTTCGAGTTCCTCGGTTTTGCCGTCGCATGGCGGCGAAGCTGGCGGAGTGGGAAGCGGTATGTGCATGTGGAACCCAGTGCGAAAAGTCGGGCCAAGTTACGCGACAAGGTGCGGACAGTGCTGGACGTAAGCACGCGAAACCAACCGGCGGTGGTGATGATCCGAAAGGTCAACCAGATCACCCGTGGGTGGGCGACGGCGTTTCATTACGGCAACTGCACCCGCTGTTTTGCCAAGCAGCAGATCTTTGTGCGTTCCCGGCTGCGACGATGGTTGTGGCGCAAGTTTGGCTGCACCCATGGGCTCTTCACGTTCTTCACTCACGACCGTCTGCATGGCCAGTATCAGCTGTGGCGCTGGCCGCGGACTGCGGGATGGACGTCATGACTCTGCCGCAACCAATCCGAAGGAATGGGGACTCGGTAAGCCGTGTGCGGGAAAACCGCCTGCACGGTTTGACGAGGGGGAGAGCCGCGTCGCGGATGACCACGACGTTGCTCTCTCTACTCTACCAATTTGCCTTGGCGGGGTGGATTGATCCCCCAAACGTTTGGCCGCGAAAATGCGCAAACCTGACCAGTGTGTTTTCGGCCATCGGCGTGGCGCAATAGGCACCTCGAGGATCGATTTTGCAGTCGGTTGGCCGTTAAGGATTATCACGAACCATTGTGCCGAGAGGGCGCATCCCGCTTTTTGGACAGGCGATACATGGACTGATCACCATCGTGCAACTGCTGGAGCCGCGACGCCATCGTCGCGTCCCCAGTGTCCAGAAATCGAGACGCGCCCGATCAGAGATGCTCCTGTCTTGAGGTTTTGACAATCCGGTGGGCGGAGCCAGCCTGATCTCCATGCGGGCGATGGAGACTGAACAGTTCACTGTGGCCGATTACCGGGCGATGCCGGAGGGGCCGCCTTATTACCAACTCGTCGAAGGGGAAATTATCATGGCACCCTCGCCGGGCAGTTTTCATCAGGAGATTGCGGCCAACGTCCATTTGTTGCTCGCCAATCACGTCAGGCAACACCGACTCGGCAAAGTGTTCATCGCACCGCTGGATGTTTTTCTGTCCGATACGAACGTTTTTCAACCCGACGTTTTTTTTCTGTCCCCTGCGAACCTTCCCTTGCTTCAGGCCGATGGGGTGCACGGCGCGCCCGACTTGGTGATCGAAATCGTGTCGCCCTCGAACGGCCCGCTCGAAAAGAAGCGCAAGCGGCCGGTTTACGCGCAGTGCGGGGTGAAGGAACTGTGGTTGATCGACCCGGTGCTGGAGCAAATCCACCGCTACGACTTCACGGTCGATGGTACCAAGCCGGTGCGAATCGTGGACAGCGAGGAGCAGTTCGAGACGCCGCTGCTCCCAGGGCTGGTGGTGAGCGCGATCGAGGTGTTCAGGCGGTGACGCGGCTGGTCCGGAAATTTACTGCCGCGGCAGCCGCGACCAAAGGAACTCGGAAAACGTAGCAAATCTGCGCGATCCGGACGGATATTTGTCCACTCCTCCGGCGCGTTTCCCATGACGCCCACTCGGATCTTCCCGCTTCGACGCCCCCGTTGAGGCAATGCGGGCCAAATCAGAATCCTCCCGGCACTTGACCCTTTTCCACCGCCCGTAAATGTTCGCCCGCAGGTGGGCCTTCCCAACCCGCCCGTATGCGCATTTTGGTCATCGAAGACGAACGGCAGCTCGCCGGACACATTTCCCGGGCTCTCACCCGGCATGGCCACTGCCTCACCGCGTTTCACGACGGGGCGGAGGGGCTGCAGTCCGCGCTCAACGACGCACCCGATCTGATTTTACTCGATCTCAATCTGCCGGGTCTCGACGGACTTTCCGTGCTCGCCAAACTGCGGGCGGCGCAATGTCCCGCCCGCGTCCTGATCCTCACGGCCCGCGGGGAAGTGGAACACCGCGTAAAGGGCCTGCACGCGGGGGCGGATGATTATCTGGCGAAACCGTTTGCGATGGATGAACTGGTCGCCCGGGTCGAGGCGCTTGGTCGCCGTGGCACCGCGCCCATGCCGGGTGATCACTTCAAGGTAGGCGATTTGCAGATGGATGTGCGGCACCGGCGTGTCTCGCGCGGCGGTCGGTCGATTGCGCTCTCGCCCCGCGAGTTTGATGTGCTGCAGGTCTTGATGCAGGAACCGGGGCGCCCGTTTTCCCGCACCGAACTTTGCGAACGCGTCTGGCAGCGCGACCACGAGTATGACACGCGCACCGTGGAGATTTTCATCACGCGGCTGCGGAAGAAGATCGATTCCGTATCCGCGGTCCCGCTGATCCATACGCTTCGCGGGGTTGGATATGCGATCCGGGCCGAGCCATGAAGCGCGCAGGTTCAGGCCGCAGCAGGAACGGGAACCGTGACACCGCCGCACCGGCGGTGACGCGGTGGCCCCTCCGGCTTTGGCTGGCGGGCTTGCTGTTCGCCGGGGCGCAAGTTTCCGCGGCCACGATCGAGGGCCGAGTTGCCCTGCCAAAAACGCGAGCAACCCCGGTCGTAAACCAGCGCTACGAAATCGTTGCGTCGGCGGGAGTGCTCTCGACCAACCCTCCACTCGCGGTCGTGTATCTGGAGGGCAAGTTCGCCGGTTCCCCGCCACCCCCTGTCGTGCAGATGATCCAAAAGGACATGACGTTCGTGCCAGCCCTGCTGCCGGTACAGGTTGGGACGAAGGTGGAATTCCCGAACCTCGACAGCACGTTTCACAACATTTTCTCGTTTTCGCCGCCGAAGCGATTCGATCTGGGGCGCTATCGTTCGGATGAAAAACCCATCCCGTCGCAGGTGTTTGACGTGGCGGGGTTGGTGACGCTGCGGTGCGACATCCACGAGCACATGCGGGCGCTCATCCTGGTGCTCGACACACCTCATTTTGTGATCTCGGACTCGAACGGAAGCTTCCGGCTGGCCGGGTTGCCCGACGGCACCTACGTCCTGAAGGCGTGGATCGACAGCAAGAGCACGCGGGAACGGACCGTGGAGCTCAAGGGCGGCTCGGTCCTACAGGTGGATTTTCCGTGAAATCGCCGGCCGAGCCGCCGGTGATTCGGGTCGCGGGATTTCGCGCCCGGTTGTTGCTCGCGATCATGCTCGTGGTTTCGGGCGTGACGCTGGTCGCGTTGTTTTTTGCCCAGCGAAGTTTGGCCGCCAACGTCGAGGACGATTTGGAACGCGAATTCCACGCCGAACTGACAGCGCTGCATACGGCGCAGGCGGTTCGGCTGGCTGGGTTGGTCGAACGGTCGCGAGTGCTGGTGCGCAAGCAACGGATTCGGGCGGCCTTTGAAGACGACGCGCTCGATCTCTTGTACCTCACCGCCGAGGATGAATTGCGCGATGTGTTGTCCGACATGAAGAATTCGCCGTCGGCCATGGATAGACGCGGGCTGCACGCCGGCGCTTATTGGTTTCTTGATCGCCAGGGGGCGCTGATCAGACCGCCGGACCAGGGACCGCGCGGTTTGGGAGCGCGCCGGCTTGACTCAATTGCGGCGGCAAAGATCGGGCTGTCGCGGTTACCGGTGAGTCCGCAGGTGGGATATCTGGAGCTTCCGCACGAGACCGGCGGGGGCGAGCTCTTGGAGATCATCGCCATGCCGATTCTGTCCTCGGAAACAGGGGAGGCGATTGCCGCGCTGGTGCTCGGGTTTCCTCCGGCGTCGATTCAGACGCGGAGCGACAACTCCGGGCTCAAGAGCGGAATCTGGCTCGATGGCCGAGTGTTCGGGGCGGGACTGGCATCCGACACGGTGGGTGGTGACGACGTGAAAGCCGCGGCAACGACGCCGGTGCGGGTCGTGGTGCAAGGCACACCACATCTGCTGTTCTCGAAACCGCTCAATCCGGATTCGCTTTATCCGGCTGCTTTCGAGGTCTGCCTTTATCCGCTTGATGATTTGCTCGGGCGGCAGCGACGGTTGCGCTGGCAGGTGCTCGGGGCGGGAGCGGCCCTTTTTCTCCTCGGGCTTGCCGGCAGCCACTTGGTGTCAGCCCGTCTGGCGCGCCCGGTGGAAAGACTGGCTGCAGACTCGGCCGAGGAACGCGCGCTACGGGTCCGTGCCGAGGCTGCGCTGGAGACGACAAGCGCGGAGCTGCAAAGGTCAGCCCGATTTTCCGCCGATGCTTCGCATCAGCTGAAAACCCCGGTCACCGTCCTCCGCGCGGGCTTGGAGGAGTTGCTGGCGCGCGAGAGCATTACCGCCGGGGAATGCCACGAGGTCTCCGCCTTGATTCACCAGACCTACCGGCTGTCCAGCCTCATCGAGGACTTGCTGCTGCTGTCGCGGATGGATGCGGGTCGGTTGAAGCTTGAGTTTGCGCCAGTGAACCTCAGCCACCTGATCGAGGCGTCGCTCGACGACCTCAGCGCGCTGCCCGACGGTATGCAAATCGAGGTGGAGACCGGTTTTCCTCCTGACCTGCACATTGCCGGGGAAAAGCGTTACACCGCGATGATTCTGCAGAACCTGCTGGAGAACGCCCGCAAGTACAACCGGCCCGGGGGGCGAATCCGGATCGCCGCAATCGTGGAAAATGACGCGGTGCGGCTGACGATCGGCAACACGGGTCGGACGATTGCCCCGGCGGCGCGGGAGCATATTTTCGAACGATTTCACCGCGGGGTGATCGGCGAAAATGTGCCGGGCTATGGTCTCGGGCTGAATCTCGCCCGTGAACTGGCCCGGCTGCACCGGGGGGACCTGCAGCTCCGCCGTTCGGCGGAGGATTGGACGGAGTTTGAAGTTGAGTTCCGAGTCTCCCAGCCTAGCCCAAGTCCGACCGCCGCATGATCCCCCTTCGTATCCTCGCAGGCTTTCTGGCGCTCGCCCCCCTGGCGCGCGGGGCGGATGAATTTTTCGACCGGCTGGAGGACGCGCTGACGTTCAGCGCGCCCGACGCGCGGGTGCGGGCTCGGCTGTCCGGCACCTTTGAACTCGAGACTTATGCGGTGCAAGTGCCGGCCCCCGGACTTTTGTCCACGGCGGACGGCCGTCTGACCGCGCCGCGTCTGAATGTGTTTCTCGACGCGCAGCTGGGCGTCGGCGTTTATTTTTTTGCGCAGGCGCGCGGTGACCACGGCTTCGACCCTGGTGAAGCCGGCACGCAGGTTCGGCTCGACGAGTATGCGTTGCGGTACACGCCGTGGCGCGACGGACGGTTCAATCTGCAGGTCGGAAAGTTCGCGACCGTGGTCGGCAATTGGGCGGGACGCCACGGCGCCTGGGCGAATCCGTTCATCACGGCGCCGCTGCCCTATGAACATCTGACGGGGGTCTGGGATTCAGAGCCGGTGCGCACGAGCACCGTGTTGCTGCAGTGGTCGCACGTCAGGCCGGGGTTGCCCGCCGCCGTCACCGCGCTGGAAAAAAACCTGCAGCTCCCGATCATCTGGGGACCCAGTTACGCCACCGGGGCCGCGGTATCGGGCGATATTGGACGGTTGCGTTACGCCGGTGAATTGAAGCTCGGATCGCTTTCCTCCCGGCCCGAGGCGTGGCAGCACGCGGCGCAGGAGTGGAGTCACCCCACCGCCAGCGCGCGGCTGACCTATCGTCCGAATCCGACGTGGAGCGTGGGCATGTCGGCCAGCACGGGTCCGTATTTGCGGGAATTTGGAGCGCGCAATTTTGCTCCCGGTCAGGGACGGGGTGCCTACGAGCAGACCGTCGTAGGGGCGGATGCGACCTTCGGCTGGCATCACCTGCAGGTGTGGTCGGAGATATTCGGGGCGCGATTCAAGATCCCCAACGTCGGCGATGCCGACACGCTGGCCTACTACACGGAGGTAAAATACAAGTTTACCCCGCAGTTCTTCGGCGCGGTCCGATGGAACCAGCAGCTGTTCGCGACCATCCCGCATCGCGGGGTCGATACGCGCTGGGGAAACAATGTGTGGCGCGTGGACTTGGCGCCGGGCTATCGTTTCACGCCGCACACCCAAGTGAAGCTCCAGTACGGGCTGCAACACGGGGACAGCGGGGCCCGCTCCTACACGCGCACCCTGGCGGCGCAGCTGACCGTGCGTTTTTGAGGAACCGGACCGCGTTCGGACGATGGTCGGAACAATGAGATTGGCCGCGGCGTCAAGCTGTGACCAATCTCACGCCTTTCCCATGCGATTTTCCCATCTTGGAGTTTTCATTGCGAGTTTGCTCATGGCGGCCGCAGGGCGCGCCCAGTCGACGGTGCCCGCCGTCCTGCAACCCCTTCCCGTGCAGACCATGGGGGGAGGAAGTGGCACCAGCATCGACCTGCGCACGTACTTCGGACTCCCCGACGTGACCGGACAGATCGTGCAATTCGACACCGTGATGGGGCGCTACAACTTCGAGGTTTTCCCGACGGATACGCCGCTCACGGCCGCCAATTTCCTCGGATACGTCAACCGCGGAGCGTACAACAACACGATCATCCATCGTTCCGTGCCCGGGTTCGTCGTGCAGGGCGGCGGCTACACGAGCTCGGTCAACGCCTCCCATATTCCCGTCGAGGCGCAGGTCCGGAACGAGTTTAAGAAAAACAATGTCCGCGGCACCGTCGCGATGGCAAAAACCGCCGTCAGCCCCGACACCGCGACGAGCGAATGGTTCGTCAACCTGGCCGACAACCGTGCCAACCTCGACAACCAGAACGGTGGCTTCACGGTCTTTGCGCGCGTGCTGGGCAACGGCATGAATGTGATCGATGCCGTCGCCGCCCTCCAATCAGCCACGATCGGATTTTCCGCCACCGTCTCTCTCGACAACGTCCCGGTGCGCAACGTCGTCGCCGGCCAGACCCAGGTGCTGCTCCAAAACCTCGTGACGGTGAATACTGTCCGGGTCGTTCCCATTTACCCGCCCGCGGGGGGCGGCGCGTCGGTGTTGTCGTTTTCGGTGACAAACTCCAACTCCGGGGTCGTGACGGCGGCCATCACGGGATCGACGCTGACCCTCACGCCGGTGGCGAGCGGAACGGCCAGCATCACGGTGCGGGCGACCGACACGAACAACAGCACGGTGGAGAGCACCTTTGGCGTGACGGTGCAGGCCGCGAGCCCGATCGGTCTCATCGCGCAACCGGTGAGCCAGACCGTGGCGCCCGGCGGCAGCGCGCAACTAAGTGTGACTGCGTTTGGCGCCAACCCGCTTTCCTACCAATGGACCCGGAACGGCCAGGTCGTGCCGGGAGCGACGGGGGCCACGCTCGCGTTGACCAATCTGAGCGATGCCATCGCCGGTGATTATGCGGTCGTGGTGAGCAATCCCGCAGGTACGACCACCAGCCGCGTGGCCCGGCTGACGGTGGCGGCGCCGGAGCCCGGCCGGTTGGTCAACCTCTCCGTGCGTTCACTTTCCGGGGTCAACAGCCAGCCCTTGATCGTCGGTTTCAGCGTGGATGGGGGCGCGAAGGCGCTGCTCGTCCGCGGCATCGGACCGGGGCTGGCGGCATTCGGTGTGGCGGACACGGTGGCGGATCCAACATTGCGGATTTTCGACGGGGGCACCGCACCCGTGGATCAGAACGACGACTGGGGCGCGGCGTCCAATGCGGCGAGTCTCCCGGCGCTGTTTTCCAGCCTCGGGGCCTTTGCCCTGCCGACCGGCAGCCGCGACGCGGCGCTTGCGGTCAGCATCTCCGGTTCCCGCACCGCCCACATCATCGGCAAGGCGACCGCGCCAGGGGTCGCGCTGGTCGAACTTTACGATGCCGGCACCGGCAATTCGCCGAAGCTGACCAACGTGTCGGCACGCAATTTCGTCGGCACGGGGGACAACGTGCTCATCGCGGGCTTCGTGATCAACGGCAACGTGCCGCGCAAGCTGCTGGTGCGCGGCGTCGGTCCGGCGCTCGCGGATTTTGGCGTCACCGGCACATTGGCGGATCCGAAGCTCGAAATTTTTTCCGGGGCAACGGCGGTGGCGACCGGGGACAATTGGTCCGACGAGCCCAACGCCGGTGAACTCGTCTCGACCGCGACGGCGGTGGGGGCGTTCGCGCTGAAGAGCGGCAGTCGTGATGCGGCGCTCGTCCTGACATTGCCCGCCGGTTCCTATTCGGCGAAAATTTCCGGAGTCGGCGGCACCACGGGAGAGGCGCTGGTCGAGATCTACGAGGTGCCGTAAGGCCCCGCCCGCGTCCGAAACTCAGCCGCCCATCTTGAAGCTGGAGCTGACCTGGAAAACGGCGCTGACGATCGCGAAGGCGATGAATCCGACGAAAATGAAGACGGCCATCAGCACGCCGCTCGCGATCACCTTGGTGAACATGTTGAGCTGATTTGAAATCTGCTTCTGGTAGGCGGTCGCGATTTGCTTGAGGCTCGGCACGACATTGCCGGTGTTTTCACCGACGGCGAGTCGGTCGAGCACGAGCTCGGGAAACACGCCGGTACGGCCCAGGGCGAGTGAGAGCGCCTCGCCCTCGAGCACGCGGCCGGTCGCGGTTTTGAACGCCTCGCGATGGACGGTGTTTTCAATTTGCTTCTCCGTCATCCGCAGCGCCTCGGCCGCGGTGATGCCGTTTTCCAGCAGCACGGAAAGGGTCTGGGAAAAGGCGAGCACGGTCTGCGAGACGATGAACGGACCGGTGAGCGGCAGCTTGAGCAGCCAGCCGTCGGTGGCCGCTCGGCCCGCCGCGGTTTGTCGCCAGCCGATGAACGAGACGAGGCCGACGACGAGGCCGACCAGTGTGGCCACCCCGTAGATGCTGAGGGCGTAGCTGGAGAGATTGATCAGGATGGTGGTCGACGCCGGCATCTTGCCTCCGAGCGAGGTGAGCAGGGTCTTCAACCGTGGCAGCAGGAAGAGCAGGAAGAACAGGATCACGCCGCCCGCGACGGTGACCATGAAAATCGGATACGCCAGGGCGGTGAGCAATTGGCGCCGCAACTCGCGCTGCTCGGTCAAGTGTGTGATCATCCTCGCCAGGGTTTCGTTGAGCGAGCCGGTCGCCTCACCCGCCTGAATCAGATTGGTGATCGACGGGTCAAACACCTCGGGAAACGCCGCCATCGCCCGGGAGAGCGGGGCGCCTTCGCTGATTCTTTCCCAGATGCCGCCGCACAGGGCGCGGAGCCGGGGTTCCTTGATGCGCACGGAAAGGAGGCGGACGGCCTCACCGGCCGACAGCCCGCTCGTGGCGAGATCATACAACGCTTCGAGAAACGGCAGGCATTCCCGGCGGGTGGGCGCCTGGGTCGCGCCGCGGCGCGACGCCCGGGTCGGAGCCGAAGGAGCGGCGGGTTTTTCTGTGGCGGCGCTGCTGCGCGATTTTTTCGGCGCCGGCGCGGCTGCCGACTCGGTAACCGAGACCACCTGCAATCCCCGCGCGCCGAGCAGACGCAGCGCGTCCTTCCGGCTGGGCGCCTCCAGATCGGCGGCCACGGACTTTCCGGCGCGGTCGCGGGCGGTGTAGGAGAAACGGGGCATTACTTCTCCGTCACCGTGATGACGCGGAGCACTTCGTCGAACGTCGTGTGGCCGGCCTTAACCTTCGCCCAGCCGCTCTGGCCGAGGGTGCGCATGCCGTGCTTGCGCGCGCAGTCCGCCAGCGTGCGCGTGCTCTCGCGCTTCAGCACGAGTTCGTGCATCTCGTCGTTGAGCCGGAAAATTTCGAAGATGCCGATGCGACCGCGGTAACCCGTGCCGCGGCAACGGTCACATCCAACCGGCGACTGGAGCATGTCGATGTTCTCCGCCTCCGCAGGATCGCACCCGAGGATCGCGAGGTTCTCCAGCAGCTTCACCCGGGCGATTGGGGCCGGCCGCGTGCACTCGGGACACAGGCGGCGCACGAGGCGTTGGGCGATCACCAGCTCGATGGCCGAGGCGACGAGGAACGGCTCGATCCCCATGTCGACAAGGCGCGTGATCGCGCCCGGGGCGTCGTTGGTGTGCAGTGTCGAGAAGACCAGGTGACCCGTGAGCGACGCGCGGATGGCAATCTCGGCGGTGTCCTTGTCGCGGATTTCACCGACCATGATCACGTCTGGATCCTGGCGCAGCACGTGGCGAAGCGCATCCGCAAACGTCAGCCCGATCTCGGGGCGGACCTGCATCTGGTTTACGCCCGGCACCTCGTATTCGATTGGGTCCTCGATCGTGATGATGCGCAGATCGGTCGAGTTGATCTTGCGGAGAAACGCGTTGAGCGAGGTGCTCTTGCCGGAGCCGGTTGGGCCGGTGACCAGAATGATGCCGTGCGGGTAGTCGAGGATGTTGACGATTTGGGCCTGTTCCTCTGCGTTCATTCCGAGGCGGTCCATCGAGTACGCCTCCTTTTTCTGGTTGAGGAGGCGGAGCGAGATCGATTCGGCGTAAATCGTCGGAACAGTCGACACGCGGATGTCGAGCACGATGCCGTTGGCCTTGAAATTGATGCGGCCGTCCTGCGGCAGGCGCTTTTCCGAAATGTTCATCCGCGCCATGATTTTCAGGCGCGAGATGATCGCATCCTGGAAACGCAGGAGATTCTCGGGCACTGGCACCGGCACGAGCAGGCCGTCAACCCGGTATCGGATCCGCAGCTGACCCTCCTGCGGCTCAAAATGGATGTCAGTCGCCTGATCCTCGATCGCCTGGGAAATCACGTCGGTGACGAAACGGACGACTGCCGCATCCTCGTCGACGATTTCCTCGGTTTCCTTCTGCGCCTCGGGCGCGACGTAGCCGTCGTCGGTGTCCTCAAGCGAGCCCGAGCCGACGCCAAAGTTTTCGATGATGAGCTGGTGAATGCGCTCGGGTACGGCCAGATGCCAGATGAGCGGCCGTGGAGTGAAGGTCCGCAGCCAGTCGGTCATGACCGTATCGGGGAGCCACGCGGACGCGATATGCAGCGGCAGGGTCGGTGTCACGGGAATCGGTGACACCGTGTCGGGCTGGCCGAACTTGATTGGGATGATCTGGTACTCGTGCACGAGGCGGGCGGGAAGCAGGCCGCGGGCCTCGGGGTCGGTCTCGAGATTGCTGGCGATGTCGAGGCCGGCGGCCTCGGCGAGTCGGACGAGGACCTCGGGCTCAGGCCGGGACAGCGCGCTGGAAAGGCTCTCCAGCCGTTTTTCGCGCGGAGCCTCGATGATGGCCTGGCGTTGCTCCTCGGTAAGCAGACCGGCGAGTGACGCCGGGAGGTTTTCCTGTTCAAGGACAGTCATGGGTGCGGTCGTAGGCGGCCGCGATCACTTCGGCAGAATCCGATCGAGCAGCGATTGCTTCGGCGGAACGAAGTTTGGATCGATGTGCTGCTTGATCTCGTTGCGAGTGGGCAGCGTCTCGACCCGCCGCATGGTCTCGGCGTTGTCGATGACGGGGTTGTTCGAGAGCAGCGTCGGACGCAGGAAAAAGATCAGTTCCTGGTGCGATTTCTCGTGCTTCCGGGAGCCGAAGATGTCGCCGAGTAACGGGATGGGCCCGAGGCGACTGGTGCTCTTGGTGTCGATTTGCTTCTGGTAGCCGGCAAAGACCAGGATGTCGCCGCTCTTGGCGCTGACATTGGAGGTGCTCTCTCGGCGGCCGATGATGTACTGGGTGTTTTGATCGACCTGGACGTTGCCGATGACGTCTTCGACGGACTGAACGATGTCGAGGTTGACGGAGCCGTCGGCGCCGATGAAGGGCGTGATGGTGAGGGTCGTGCCGATCTGCTGCTGGGTGACTTGGGAGCTGGTGGAAAGGCCGGTGGTGCTGGCGCCGGCCGCTGAGACCGTGCCGGTGACGACGGGCCGGGTTTCACCGTTGAAGATCTTGGCCTGTTTGCCGTGGCTGGTGACGATCGAGGGATGGGAAAGGATCGTGTTGTTGCTCTTGCGCGGCGTGGTGTTGATGGAGATTTCTGCCGCCAGATCCCAGGCGCCGCTTACGGCGGCGGAACCCCCGCGGCGCGTGATGACGCCGTTGGCAAGCGAGGCCCCGGGGACGCTGCCGCTGAAGCCGATCAGCTTGTCACCGTCGAGTTTCAGTCCCAAGGCGCTGATGCCGGACTGGTCGGTGTCGCCGACTGTGACTTCGGCGATGACGACCTCGATGCGCACCTGGGCCAGGACGATGTCGAGCTTGGTCACGAGCTCGTTGATCAGCCGGATGTCATCGGCGGTGCCAAAAACGACCACCGAGTTGCTGCGGTCGTCGTTCACCACCGTCATGAACGCGCTGAATTCGTTCGAACCGGATGAAAGCATGCTGTCGAGGTTCGGGTTGCTGGAGGCGCTCGCGGAAACCACGGTGGGCACGGCCGGGTTTGGCGCCGGGGTCGGTGTGGTCTGACCTGGCCGGACGGAGGCGTTGCCCTGGCGTTGGATCGCCTGGGTCTGGCCGGAGATGATCTTGCTCAGGACGTTGACGACATCGGACGCTTTCGCGTGCTTGAGGTAGATGACGTCGTTGCGCGTGTTGGGGTCCGACTTCTGGTCGAGCTTCTCGATGAGGTCGGTGAAAAAGTCCCATTGGCGCGGGTCGGCGACGACGACGATCTGCTGGGTGCGGTCGTCGGCGCTGTAACTGGTCGCCGACCCCAATTGGTTCTGCAGCGTACCGGTGAGAATCGCCCGGAGTTTGGTGACGAGGTCGCTGGCCTTGACGTTGCGGACGTTGTAGAACTTCGGTTTCATCCCGGCGGTGAGCGGCCGGTCGAGTTGTTGGAGGAGCAATTCCACGCGCTGCAGATTGCTCACGCTGTCCGTGATGAGGGCGGCGTTTGCATTTTGGAGCTGGACGGGGCCGCCGTAGAAGGGATTCAGGATTCCTGCCTGGATCATCGGGATGAGCTCGGCGACCCGGAGGAACTCCAACTGGAAGAGCTTGGTTGCGACCTTGCCGCTGGCGGGCCGATCAAGCGAGGATCCGTTGATCATTTCCGGCGCCTCCTGCTTGACCTGGTTCAGGTTGACGACCTTGAGAAACCGCTCGCCGAGCGGGGAGATGCCGATGCCGTTCAGTGAGAGCACCGTCTCAATGGCGAGGATCGCCTCGGACTTCGGGATCGGTTTGGAGAACTTCAGATTGTAAGTGGCGGTCTGAAGCTGCTGCGGGCGGAGGATGATTCGCCCCGTGTAGATTTCGAGCGCGCTCAGGACGGTGTCGATGTCGGCGTCCGGTAGTTTGAGCTGTACCATCTCTTCCTCCACGACGGCCCCAGGGGCGCGTGCGGCCGCGGGAGCCGCAGGGTTCGCCGGGGTCGTGGCAGCCGGGGGGGCAGGTGGGGTTTGGGCACGCAAGCCGGTGATCACGAGGGACGAGAAGACGGCAAGGCACAGACGGGCGAGACGCGGAGTCATGCAGTGGGAAAGTGTGGTTTTGGCGGACGGCGCGCCGGACTGGGAGATAAAAGCCAAAGCAACCGACTTGTAAACGGTCTTGTGAGGACATGTTGAGACGGCCTTTGGCGTCAAAGGTACCCAACCTTTTTGCTTCGCAAACGGCCAGGAAGGTTCTTGCTTCGCCATCACCTATGCCGAACACGTTCGGAAAGATCTTCTCTGTCACCACCTGGGGCGAAAGCCACGGGCCTGCCGTGGGCGTGGTCGTGGATGGTTGCCCTCCCCGGCTGCCCCTTGAGGTGGCGGAAATCCAGTCCGAGCTTGACCGACGCCGCCCGGGACAGAGTGACATCGTGACCCCCCGCAAGGAGGAGGATCGTGTTGAGATCCTGTCCGGGGTGTTTGAGGGCCGCACGACCGGCACGCCGATTTCGATGCTGGTGCGAAACGCGGACCAGCGGCCGGGAGCCTATGATGAGATGCGTGACAAGTTTCGGCCGTCGCATGCCGACTACACCTACCAGGCGAAATTCGGCGTCCGGGATCACCGCGGGGGTGGCCGGAGTTCGGCCCGTGAGACCATCGGCCGCGTGGCCGGTGGCGCCATCGCGAAGAAGCTCCTGGCGGGTCTGGCTGGCGGCGGAGTTGAGATCCGGGCGTTTTTGACGCAAGTGCACGACATCGCGGCGCCATTGAGCGCCTTGGAACGATTCCCCACCCTGGCCGAGGTGGAGGCGACGGCGGTGCGCTGCCCGCACCCTGAGACGGCGGCCCGAATGATCGATCGGATCAAGGCCGTGCGTGCTGAAGGGGATTCGGTGGGTGGGGTGATTGAGTGCCGGATCCGCGGCGTGCCGCCCGGCTTGGGCGAACCGGTCTTCGACCGCCTGGAGGCGGACCTCGCGAAGGCGATGCTGTCGCTGCCGGCGACCAAGGGGTTCGAGATCGGGAGCGGATTTGCCGGCGCCCAACTGCGCGGCAGCGAGCACAATGACGTCTTTGAGCCTCGCGACGGCCGGGTGCGCACCGTGACCAACCGCAGTGGCGGCACCCAGGGCGGCATCTCGAATGGTGAGGAGATTGTATTTCGCGTGGCGTTTAAACCGACCGCCACGATCCTGCGGCCGCAGACGACCGTTGACGTGCACGGCGCCGCGACCGAACTGATCGGCCGGGGGCGGCACGATCCCTGTGTCGTTCCGCGGGCCGTGCCGATTGTCGAGGCGATGGCGGCGCTTGTGCTGGCCGACCATTGGATGCGGCATCACGCCCAGACGAAGTCGTTTGAAATATGAGGGTGGCTCCGCCGGCCGGAGCACCCGTGTTCGCCCGTTAGTCGTGAGCGGGTTTGCCCTTTTTCTGCTTCCTGTTTTCCTGCTCGCGAATGTCTGAAGAAAAAACGCCCGTTTATCTGATCCTCGGTGCAACCGGATCGGGTCGCCGCGAAATCCTGGCGGATTTGATCGCCGATGGCCTCGAGGAGAGCGATCGCGCGGCGGTGCTGTTGCCCGCGGGCGAGACCGAGACGGCGGCGGACGCTGTGCTGCCGCGTGTGAGCCGATGGGAATGGCGGGAGGGCATTATCTTTGCTCCGCTGCCGCTCGAGGCGACGCACGTTTTTTTCGTGGTCGACGGCGCGAAAAATCCGGTGGACCAGATCGAGGCGTTCAAGATCTGGCTCGAAGCGCAGGGGGCGGAAGTCGCCCGCGTCCTCTGTGTCGTCGACACCCAGCTAGCGGAGAAACACCCCCCGTTACTGGCCTGGTTCGAGGCGTGTGTGCACTTCTCCGACGTGGTGCTGCTGAACAAGCGCGAGGGCGTCGCCAACAAGTGGATGAGCGATTTCCGCGCGCACTTCGACAAGCAGTATTATCCGTGTGTGTTCGAGATGGTGCGGGAGAACCGCGTGAAAAACCCCGCGCTCGTGCTCGAGCCGCAGGCGCGCCGGATGTCCCACGTGTTCGACGCGGAGCAGGACTGGATCTTCACCAACGCCGACGGCGATGAAATCGACGAACAGGAGGAGAACGAGGATGGGGAGGACGAGGTCGAGGCCAAGCCCGAGGAGGATCCCTATTTTGAGAAGCTCACTGGCGGCCGGCACGTGAAGCAGTTGCCTGACATTTCCAAATACCTGCCTACGGCACCGAAGGGCGCCTGAAGTGCGACTGGAAATCCGCCGAATCCATCATTTCCCAGAGGTGCGAGCCCAGCCGTGGTCGTGACAGATAGAGCAAGCCGCAGATCCGGCTGAGGAGCCGTCCAAATGGCGCTCCGAACCAAACCAGCGTCCCAGCGAGCAGGTAAAGCGCCGCGAGCCCGCCGGTGATCGCGTAGGTGCGGGGTCCAAACTCGATCATCGGCAGGCGCCGGGTGAGCCAATGACAGAGCGCGACACCTCCGACGATCGCCAGCCCCACGATCCAGTGGGTGCGGGCGACTGTGGCGACGCACGCGGGCGGCCTGCGCTTCACGTTCAGCCGGGTCAGGCCTATTTGGCGGCGGCCACCGCGGTGACAAACGCCTTGGCCTTGGCCGTGATCGCGGCCCAGTTCTTTTCCTTGAAGGCCTTGGCATCGACGAGCGAGCTGCCGGCGGCGGTGGCAAAGGCGCCGGCTTTCAGGAATTCGCCCACGTTGTTCTCATTCACTCCGCCCGTCGGCACCATCTCGATGTGCGGCAGCGGGGCCTTGACGGACTTGATATAGCCGGGCCCGAAGAATTCGGCGGGGAAAATCTTCGCGGCGTCGGCGCCGGCCTCCCAGGCGTTGACGATTTCCGTCGGGGTGAAGGCACCGCTGAACACGGGTACGCTGTAGCGTTTGCAGAGCGTGATGACATCGGGCCGCAACGCCGGGGTGACGATGAACTTGGCGCCGGACAGGATGCCCATGCGGGCGGTTTCGGCGTCGAGCACGGTGCCGAGGCCGAAGAGAAAATCAGGCAGCTCGGATGTCGCCTTTTCGAGCATGCGAATCGCTCCGGGCGTCGTCATCGTGAGCTCGATGCTGGTGAGTCCCCCCGCGGCGAGGGCGCGGGCGCAGTCGAGGAGGCCGTCCGGCGAATCGGCCCGGATCAAGGCGATGACCTTCTCAGTTTTGATTTTCGAAAGGATGGCGTCTTTTTTCATGACGGGTGGAGTGTGGTGGCGGGGTGGGGTGGGGGTAAATCAATTTTCTTGCGCCGGGCGCGGCGGCTGTGTCTGTTGCCCCTCCGCTCGTTGCCCGGGTGGTGGAATTGGTAGACACGCAGGTCTCAGAACTCTAAAACGCGTTTTTCCCATTTTGTCCCATTTATCCCGATACAAATTATCGGAGGTAAATTTTGAAAAAAGGTGATCCGGATTTCTCCAAAATTCGCTGAAATTTGCCCGATTTTTTAGGAAAGTGTAGAAAGGAAGGTGTAGAAAAAATACAGAGGTCGGTTAGACCTGTGCCTCAGACCGTCCGATAAGAGCGGAAACGATGCGTCATAAGGTCTGGGGCCTCTGCCCTTTCCCTCGGAGATTTTCTACACTTTTCTACACTCTATTTTCTGGTGCCTGTTTCGGACGATTTTTCGGATGGTTTTCTACACTTTTTTCTACACCACATTTTCAAGCTGATGGAGCGGCTGGAATTGCAGTCGCGAAACGAGGTGCGAGACGGGTCAGTCCCAAGGAACGCTAGCGACGATTTTCTTTCCTGCGTTTCGGAGAACCGGGGCGAGAAGGTGTCCGCGGTGTGGCCTTTTTTCGCGCGGTAATTTTCCCCTTTAAAGCAGATGACGGCGTGACGGGTTTGGCGGATGCTTGGCGGGTTTGTCGCCGTGGTTCCTCGTGAGCCCTTTGAGCCCTTTGTGAGCCCTTTGGAGTGGATGAGTCCTTTGAGCCCTTTGTGAGCCCTTTGCCGGCGAGGACGTAATGGGTGCCTTTTCCGGTCGTTCCCACCTTGGCCAGAACGCCCATGGAGCGCAGCTGCTCCAGCTCTCTGGATGCCGTGGGCTTGGATGCGGAGAACAGGCGTTGATATTCCATGTTTCCGATTCGCCCTTCAATGTGCACGTGGCGGATGACCTCTCTTTGGCGGTCATTGAGCCCCATCTCGGCGAGCTTTGTCGCCGTCAGCCAGTGCCGCCAGATTGTCTGGATGACTTGGCCTTGCTCCTGACGGAACTCAGGAGGCGGAAGCCCGGCGGCGCGGCACAACTCAATCATGTCGAGCGTGCCGGTGCCGGCCCGCTCGATGTAGCGGGTCAGAAACAGCGGCTCGGCAATCAGCGGATTGCGCGGGATCGACGGATGCGGTTGGCGGAGGGCCTCGGTGGTCAGTGGCGGAAACAGCTCGCCGGGATTCCAAATTTCCAGCCGGTCGGCGAAGAGCATGATCTGAACCGAGGCGTTGGAAGCGTAGTCGCGATGAGCGATCGCGTTGACGATAGCCTCGGAGACGGCATCGGGTGGAAGTTCGTAAGTTTCCGGGGCCTGATTGCTCGTGGCTCGCGTGCCGACGGCGCGGTCGAGCTTGGACATGACAAAGTCCACGGCCTGATCGACAAGTTCAAACACGGTGCCACGAAAACTGCTGTAGGCCGGAATGGGCTTGCGGATTTCGGTGCCGTGGAAACGGAGGCACTTGACGAACGAGGTCAGGAGAAACCGCTAGGGATCGTCGGCGAAAAGCAGGACTGCGGCATGGCTGGGGCGGTCGCCGTCGAGCAAGTTCAGGTGAATCAGGGCATCCCGCATCGGTGTTTCCGGCCCCAAGGCATAGCCACGGCGGCGCTGCGCGAGGCGGAGAAACTCGGCCACTCTCTTGGGCGAGAGATCGTCGAGCGTGGCCCGCGGGCACGCCGCCGCATCGAAGGGCAGCGAGCGAATTTCTCCGGTCCTCGCCAGTCGTTCCACGAGGCTGCCGTAGAGACCTCCCGTCAACTCCGGTAGAGTTGAAAACCGCCGGCGCACCACTTGGTCCGAGGCCCGCCGGGTGAGCGCCAGCATCTTGGGGTGGCGTGCGGTGTCGGAGGTGCCTTTGACGAAGACAAGGCGCTCTTCGCCGGCGGCAGTGGCACGGTCAAACTCGCGCTCCGTCGGCGACACGCCGTCGGCATCCTCGAAGCCATAGCTGTCGCCGAAAATGCCGACGTAGACATCGCATCGGTCCACCTCCCCCAGATAAACTTCATCGGCACGGCGGCCCGAGGCCGGCAAGTCTTCAAACAGAAAGACCTCGAAAAACTGCCGCAGCAGAGGGTCGTTGTGAACATACTCCTTCAGTGTGCGACGTTCCACTGTGAGCTCCTTTTGCACGGAGCTGACGAAGATGATGGACTTTGAAGAGTCGGGCATGCGCGAGATGGCTAATAAGTAAATCACGGCATGGCCGGCCAGCCAAGAACGCCGTTGAGCCGAAACGAAGATGCCGTGCCCATATCGAAACTACGGACCAAGTCGTGCGCCACGCTTCGGGCCGATTTTGATTTGCGGTTGTGGGCCGAAGTGGGCGCATGAACTCTGAAACTTCATCCTCCGCATTTATCGCGGCGGAAGTCGCGGGCCAAACAAAGTAGGTGCCGAAAATCCTGAGAAGCGATCTAGCTGGGGTCTGGGGCGATGGGAGCCCCGGTCAGCCACGCCCGCGCCCGACGCGGGACGTGGCGTCGCAAAGCATCGGAATCCGATGCGCGGAGCTCCGGCGACTCCCACCGAGCCGCGACCCCGACCCCCAACTGCCCTTTCATCGCCTGCCTTGCCCGGCACGCCCGTGGCGCGAAATCCTCTTCACTGGTGCCCCCGAAAACCAAAACGGAAAACCTCCGGACCGGATTGAACTCCGCGTAACATCGAATACATTACCGCCGATTGAGACAGGCAAGGTCTGCCCTTCTTTTGCCGTGTTTGGCGCAGTGAACCCCCCCGGCGATCAGTCTGCGTTTGAGGAACCGGATCGTGAAGTCGATGGGCGACGCCACGATCGCTCGCGCGACGGAACGAAACCGGAGCCCCTCTTCACGGCGAGGGCACCGCATTCCCTCGGCTACTCCTACCCCGTGGGTTTTTGTTCACGAACCGCACGATGACATACGTGGTCACCAGCCTCGGGGCAAAACAGGCGAGGAAGGTCGGGACTGCGGAGGTCTTCAGGATGACCTACGCGAAACTGAAGAAAACGATCCCGGCGATGCCGGTGCCGACAATCCAGTAGGCCAGATTGCCCTCCAGGCCGAACAACGACGTCTTGGCGTCGTCGGCCGACGTGGTCTCGCGTAGTCCGGTCTCCACGTCGAGGCGGCTTTAGAACTTTGCGCCGACGGTGGCGCCGCCCATGCCGGCGGCCACGAAGAGGATCGTCACGATGGTCACGACGCTCGTGAGCATCGCCGCGGTGACGAAGGCCTTCTTCGCGTTCGCGGGGTTGACCGTCGCATCCGGCCAGGTCTTCGATCTGCGGGGGGGTTACATCATCTGCACCTCGAACATCGGAGCCGCCGAGGTGGCGCGAATGGTGCGAAGCGAGGACACGAGTGTCGAGCGCGCCGTCAATGCCCGGCTCCGGCAAAAACTCCGACCGGAATTTCTTGGCCGGTTCGGACGCATGCTTATTTTCCGCAAGCTCGGGTTTGAGACGCAGGTTGAGATCTGCCAGAGCAAAACCGAGAAGGCACTGAGGCTGATGGCCGGGAACGGCCATCACCTCACCGTTGGCGACGGTATCGTTAATTTCCTGGTCTCGGTCGGCTACAATGACGAGTTCGGCGCTCGCCCCAATGCAGCGCGAGGGTTTTTCGGGCGATCAGATCCCCGGTGCGCCTCGCGCTGATGAGCGGTTGCGTGACCAGTGGGACGTCAAATTTTGACGCCAAACGAGGTTGTCTGGTTATCGCGTAGCTTGGCCAAAAACCCGTCGAACCCCCTGTTTCTAAATCCTCCCCCCGGTCGGGAGGAATTCCCTACGTCGTATTGCTGTGGGCCACCGCGCTGTCTCAATAACGGTGGGTATTGGGACACGCCACTTTGACGCAGACCGGCCGAAATTCCAGGGTTTACTGGAATCACCGGGATAATCGCAGCGACATTTCAACCCGTGAGTCTTTGCCCACCTTGGGCTCGGAGCCGGCAACAAAACGCAGCTGATGGGTCCCGCGACTCAGTGCATTGAAGCAAGCTCCGACAGATCAATCCCAGGAAAATACTTGGGTATGCATACCGGGCACAGGCCATGGCTGAATTTCACGTCGGTGTGCTTCATGACATACACCGCCAACTCCTCCCAATAATTCTTGTCGTCGCGAATCTTTTTGCAGCCGGCACAAATCGGCAAAAACCCCTTCAGCGTTTTCACCTCGGCGAGCGTGGTCGTGAGTTCGCGATTCAGTCGGCGCAGTTCCATCAGATCGGCGTGGCGGGCCCGGGCGATGGTGATGGCGCGGTCGAGCTCGGCGCCCTGCGGCGGTTTGACGAGAAACGCTCCCACGCCAACGGCGGTGGCCCCGGCCACATCTTCTGCCGTCTCATGCGCCGACAGAATGACCACTGGGGTCGGACATTCCGCTTGAATGGCGGCCGCCGCCACGAGGCCGTCCATCACGGGCATGGCAATGTCCATCAAGACAACATCGGGCCGCAGCGAAACGGTGAGCTCGACCGCCTGGCGGCCATTGGAAGCCCGGCCGACGACCTTCATGCCAAGTGACTCCAGTTCCTGGGCGATCAGGTCCCCGACGAGTGACTCGTCTTCGGCGATTACAACGCTCACGGGCTGATCAATTTTCATGGAAGTAGCATTTGGCCTCGGCAGGAAATCAGGTGCGGTGCGGCTCTTCGGGTCGGATGCGAATGCGCACCGTCGCACCGGCTTCGTTGGCCAGGGTCAGGTCGCCTTGGAGGCTCTCCGTGACGAGCTGGCAGATCAGGGCCTGGCCGACATTGTCGCGGGTGCCGGCGATGACCTCGGCGGTAAAGCCGGGGCCGTTGTCGCGGTAGCACACGGTGACGAATCCGTCGGCGAACCCAGCTTCGAGGCTGATCGTCAGGGGCCTGTCCTTCACTCGGCCGTGCTTAATGCTGTTCGTCGTCAGTTCATTCAGGACGAGGGCCAAGCTGCTCGACTGCCGGGGCGAGATCTCACATGGCCCCGGGGTGATCTGGACCTGGGCCGGGAGCGTGCTGGGGTTGGCGGACAGGGCGGCGGTGATGATTTTTTCGGCCAGTCGATCCACCCGCAGGGGCGCCCACGACGATTGCGACAGCAGGCGATGGGCGGTCAACAACCCGCGGATCCGCTGCGTCAGCCGGTCGAGCACCGGTTGCACCACGGGTTTGGCCGCCGGCTCGACGGCTTTCTGCTCGCGCACGAAGAGCCCGAGGATCGAGGTGAGATTGTTCGTCACGCGGTGGTTCACCTCTCGCAGAAGCTCGGTCTTGGTGCGCGCGTCCTGCTCGGTTTGCGACAGCAGTCCCTTGAGCTGCTGCTGCTGCTGGATTCGCTCGGTGATATCGATGCAGGAACCGATGTATCCGGCAAAGCTGCCGCCGGACTGGAAGCGGGGCACGCCGTGGTCGAGGATCCAGCGATATTGGCCGTCGTGGCGGCGGAGCCGGTATTCCATTTCGAACTCCCGCCGGGCGTCGAAACTGCCAACGTAAATCTCTAGGCAGCGGGCCAGATCATCGGGATGCACGCCGTCGGCCCAACCGTTGCCCATCTCCCGCTCCAGGGACCGGCCGGTGAAGTCGAGCCAGGTCTTGTTGAAATAGTTACACAGCTTGTCCACGCCGGATTCCCAGATGAGCACCGGAGCGGCATCCGCCATCAGGGTAAACCGGATCTCGCTGTCTCGCGCAGCCGCCTCCGCCTGCTTGCGCTCGGTGATGTCACGCACCAAACTGAGAAGAGACGGGGTTTCGGCGCCATCAAGGCGGCTCAGGTTGATCTCCACCGGGAAGGTCGTTCCATCTTTGCGTCGGTGCACACCTTCTAACTGAAGCTTGGGGTTTTCGTCCAGCGACCGGTGAACTCTCTCAATGTCCTCCGCTTTCAATTCAGTTTCAATGTCGCGGGCAGACATTTGCAGCAGTTCATCCCGGCTGTAGCCCAGGTCCCGGCAGGCTTGTTGATTGCAGTAAACGATTCGTCCGGAGTCTTGCGCGACCACATAGATCGCATCACCGGCATGTTCGATGTAGGATATCAACTGCCGTTCGCTAAAACGCACCTCAGCCTCTGACCGGTTGCGCTCGGTGATGCCTTGGACTGTCCCGGCGACCTTGTCTGCATCCATGGCTGATTGGAACCCGGACATGTTGGGGGTGGGTGAAGCGAGCAAAGCGTAAACAAACCTACCCTGCCTATACTCTGCACTTTTTGAACTAAAGCGCGCAGATGTTGGTGGCTATCAGCCCAAGGCCAGCAGACGCTAAAAGCGAGCTACGCGATCGAGCAGGCCAAACGGCTGTTTCTTTAAACAACGTAATCGGCACAACCCGGTTATTCACGGCCCCTCGTCGCCCATGGGATTATGACCTGAATGCCGCCTTGCTCGCGAATCGATCCGCGGCACTTTGGCGCTGATGCCCATCGTCGCTAGAAACAAGAAGCTGAAGGAACCACGTGCCAAAGTCGCCGACACGGCCAAAACCGTCGCGGCCCGCTTGAGCGAGGAACTGGCGACATTGCCGGCGAGGTATGGATTCGGATCCGTAGCCGAATTTTTCGCCGCGGTCACCAAGGCGGAGCGCAAGCTGGGTAAGCACGCCGTGAGATCTGCGACGGGAGGCAAGGGCCGCCTAGAAGCCATCGTGCCCTACATGACTCACGCCGAAAGGAGCAGGCGGACCATCGCTGGGATTGAAGCTGCCCGCCGGCGCGGAACGCGGTTCGGCCGACCGCCGCTGGATCCTAAGGTCGTGCAGCGGATCCACGCCGCGGCAACGCGAATGGGTCATCAGGTGCGTGCGATTGCTCGTAAGGTTCAGGTTTCTCCCAGCACGGTGTGCCGAGTGCTGGCGAGAGGCCGATAGGGAGCGAGTCTCCCGCCAGCGGGGATAGGTTCCACGGCGATGGCCGGCAGCCAGACGCCGAGTCCGTTGGGAGCGATTGCGTTTAGACCGCCATGAACTGCAGCGCGGGAAGCCCGTTCCAGACACCGTACGTATTTGGCACAAGCCGACCCACGGAAGATCAGATCAACGCTTTACGAGGGAGTGAACGTCGCGCAAATCGTTGAGCGTAGTTTTGTGCCGAATACGGTGCCTTTAGGAACGGCCAGTTTGGCGCAGGTCGCGATGCCCGCCACCAGCTCGCTCAAAACAGCGGCGCGTTGTTCTTCGGGTCGTTGAGCAGCGCCTCAAACCGCGGGTCGCCTTGCAGGGGGAAGAAGTTGGGATGGCGCCGCAACGCGTGGACGTTGTTGGTTCCGGAGGCTCCGCTATTCTTGGTGACGAGGATTTGCCCGAGTTCGGCGAGCGCAGCGTCCTTGTCGCCAGCCCAGGCGTAGAGTCGCGCCATGTTCCTCGTGGGGACTCGGGTGGTTGACGACAACTGGTCCGCGCGCTTGGCACAACGGAGCGCCTCCGCCCGGTTGCCGAACACGCCTTCGATGGTCCCGAGTTGGACCCACGGATTCGGGTTGTTCTCCGCCGGCCCTACCGCCGCAGTCTGACCGCGCAGTCTGTCCGGCAGGTCGCCGAGCTGGACGCGGGCGGCCGCCACGTCCCCTCGGGCGCCATGAACGATCGCCATGTCGATCGTCTGGGCGTCCCCTGCCACCGGATGGGTGCGATCGAAGCGCACCGCTTCATCCAGCTTACCCTGCATCTGCAGCCAGCGTCGTCGCCAATTGATTCCCTGTGCCCATGCATCGGGTTTGATTTCGGACCAGAACTGCTCCTGGAGTTGCGGCGAACCATCCAGATAGTAAGTCAGTTCCCCGAGGTAGTGCCGTGCCTCCAATTTGTCCGGCAGCCGCGTCCAGATTCCCCGCTGAACCGCAATCGATTCGGCATAGCGCCGGCTGTCGGCGAGCAGATTCACCAGGCGGTAAAGGTTGGCGATATTTCCCGGATCGACGTCTTCAATCTGCTTCCGAATTTCCCACGTCTTCAATTCCATGCCTGTTCCATGTCGTTGGTAGGTTTCCGCGAGGCGGGCAAGGTAGTCGGGATCCTTCGGGCGCAGGCGGCCGAAGCGCTCGAATTGCTCGATGGCCCGCCCCACGTCCCCTGAGCCGAGATAGAAATCGCCGAGCGCAAGAATCACTTCCGGCGAATCGGGCGCGAGTCGCCGGGCATGGTCGACGGCGGCCTGGGCCTTGGGCAGTTTCGCCAACCGAGCCGCCGCATTGGCATCGATGGTGTAGACATAAACCAGCTCGACGTAGGCGGCCGCGTAGTTGGGATCGAGCCGCACAGCCTCGAGGAGAAAAGGCTCCATCGCCTGCGCGTTTGGAACCGCAGGGCCAAAGCCGCGGCGAACTTCGCGAGCTTTGAGGAATTGCTCGTAGGCTGCCGTGCTCGCGGTCGGACGGCGCTCGACGAGTATCTTTTCCTCCGGCGAAAGCGCCGTCTTCAGGGCTTGGGCGATGTCGGTGGCCAGTTCTGCCTGAATCGACAAAACATTCGTGAGGGTCTTGTCGTAGGCTTTCCTCCAGACGTTTTCTTCCGTGCGCCCGTTGATGAGCTGACCGGTCACCCGGACCTGCTCGCCCGCGCGGCGGACACTGCCTTCGAGAATGTAGGTCACGCGCAACTCCTGTGCGATCTGCGAAAGCTTCTTCTTGGTGCCGCGATACTGCTCCACCGAGGTTCGGGGAATGACGCGAAATTCCCGGATGTTCGCCAGATTCGTCAGGATGTCCTCTTGCACGCCGTCGGAAAAGAACGCGCTGGCCGCCTCATCATCGCTCATGTTGCTGAACGGCAGGACGGCGATGGATTTGTCCATGGGCCCCGCGCTGTCGGGCGCTGAGCTGGCGTCCTTCGCCGGTCGCGTCGCGATGTAGGCGATCATCGCCAGCAGGGCCGCAACCACGGCCGCGGTGGCCCAGCCCAGCCGATGAGACGTTTTTGCCGGCGCAAAGACGCTCGGTGGCGGCGCGACCGGCGGCGCCACCGCCGCTGCCGCCGGGTCAGCCAGGAGTTTTTGCACGCGAGCGACAAACGCCGCCGATGCCTCGCCACCGGGGAGTTTCGTCCACTGCACGGCGCGGAACTCGGCCGGAACTTTCCCCTCGGCATCGCGAGTCGCATCGATCACGACGGGGAGCAGAAACGTTTTCTCCTCCGCCATCGTGTGCGAACGATTGGCCGCCAGTTTCCATTCCAACCGGAAATAGCCTTCCAGCCGCTCCTGGGTGGCCGCCGAGATCACCGGGATGAACAGCGCGCACGAACCGATCTGCCCGCGAATCTTTCCATCCCAAGCATCGCCACCAACCAGCGCATCCTGGTCGAACCACACCTCGACGCCGGCTGCCCGCAGCGCCGTGCAGAGGCGCAGCGCCGCCGCCACGTCTTGCGACGCGTAGCTCAGGAAGACGGCTTTGCTGGCGTCGCTCATAGGTCCACCGGGTCCGGCTGCGCCTTGGCCCACGCGTCCTGCTGCCGCATCAATTCCTGAAAGCGCGGGTCGCTGCGAATCAGGGCAAAATCGGGGTCGTAGCGGAGGCTGTAGTGATGCTGGAGGCCGCCCGCCATAAACTCACTCAGCAACGTAGTCGCTTCGTCCGCTTTGCCGAGCAACGCGTAGAGATTCGCCACGTAAGACCCTACATATCGCCGCTGATAGTTGTTTTGCATCAGCTGAATTTCCCGCCGCCATTGCTCCAGCGCGGCAATCGCCACGTCGCGATGCCCCAGGACGATTTCAGCCCGGATGAAGAGGAGTAGCGGCACCGCCGCGCGATTGCCCCGTGCGAGTTCCTTCGAGGTTCTGGCGCTGATCTCTTCCGCCAGGCGGCGGGCCGCCTCGTCGCGTCCGAAGGCGAGCAATCGGTTGAGAGTGGGGCCGACCAAGGGTAACGAACCCATGAGGTCAGTCGGAACGGCGACCAGATCGCTCTCCTTTTCGGCGGCGAGTGCGCGAGCCTCCTGCGGGCGATTCAGGGCCAGCAACAAATCGATGCGCAGCAGCTTTCCATCCGTCGAATCGGCCGCCACGCGATCCAACAGCCTCAGCGCGGCCGCTGGTCCCCGCCAGATCAGGCGCAGATTGACCCGATCGGCTGAATAATTTCCTTGGAGCGCCTCTACCCGGGCGAGCATCCGATCCGCCTCGGCATACTCCCCTTTGTGCCAGAAAATCAGCGCCGCATGGCCCCTGTTGAACATCGCGTTGTTGGGATCGAGCCGCACCATCTCGCGCGAGAAACGAAACGCCTCGTCCCACTGCCCAAGGTCGCGCGCCAAGTTGGCCTGAAAATTGCGCAATTCCGCCGTGGCCGGCTGCAATGCTTCCGCGCGGGCGAGATCGCGCTGCGCCGCCGCATAGTCCGAATTGACGTGCCGCTCCCAGCTAGCCCGAACGATAAGGGCTTCGGGAAGGTTTGGATGAACCTCCAGCGCCCGGTCGATCAGGCGGCGGGTTTCGGCAGCCAGTTCCGGGCTGCGGTCGGCATTCAGAGCGTAGCGGAAGAACTTCGCCTCCGCAAGTGACGCCCAAGCCTGCGCGAAATCCGGATCGAGCGCCACGGCCTGCTCGAGCTGCTTGATGGCTGCGGGAACCGAGGCGATTCCCCGCGTCTGGAGGGCCCGGCCGCGCAGATAGGCGTCGTAGGCCGCGGGATTTTTCGTGAGCACGGCCACCGGCGCCGTGGTGGTGCGGCGGGTGAGTTTCGCGACGACGGCACGGGCAACCTTCTCCTGCAGCGCGAAGATGTCGGTGAGTTCCTCCGTGAACGTGCCGAGCTCCTCGCTGGAGTTGTCGGCGGGCCGCGCGAGCGTCACGCGGATGCGCACGCGGCTGCCGACGCGCTGCACGCTGCCCTCGACGAGGCGGGAGACATTGAGCGTCCGGGCGATTTCCGCCGCGGCGACGATTTTGCCCTTGAACGAAAAACACGAGGTGTTGCCCGGCACGATCAGGTCGCGCTCCCGCCGCAGCGCGCCGAGCACCTCCTCGGTGAGTCCGTCGGAAAAATATTCCTGCTCCTTGTCACCGCTGAGGTTGGTGAACGGCAGCACGGCGACGGATTTGTCACTGACGACAGGCGCAAGCACGGGGATTTTCCCCGAGGGGAGCGGGTGCGTGCCTGCCCCCGCATTCGGCGCGACTGTCGGCGCCGGACTCGATGATTTCCACCAGACGAAGCCACCCGCCGCGAGTGCGATCAAGCCGACTACCCATGCCGCCGTCGGGACGCGGCGGCCCACCTCAGGCGTGGTCCGGGCATCCTGCCCGTGTCCGGAAATCACGGGCAAGATGCCCGTGCCACTTTGCCCGCCGAGCAGCCTTTGCACGCGAGCCACAAACGCCGGCGAAGTTTCCCCGCCGGGCAGCTTCGTCCACTGCACGGTGCGGAACTCCGTCGGAACATGCGCCTCGGCGTCACGGGTCGCGTCGATCACGACCGGCAGCAGGAACGGCCGCGCTGCGGCCATCGCGTGCGTCCGTTCAGCAGCGAGTTTCCACTCGATCCGAAAGTATCCCTCCAACCGCTCCTGCGTGGCCGCCGAGATCACCGGGATGAACAACGCGCACGACGCGATCTGCCCACGGATCTTTCCATCCCACACATCCCCGCCCACCAGCGCATCCTGATCAAACCACACCTCGACGCCCGCCGCCCGCAGCGCCGCGCACATGCGCAGCGCCGCCACCACGTCTTGCGACGCGTAGCTCAGGAAGACGGCTTTGGCTGCGGATTCGGGCATGGCGGGTCTGAATCGTGGGATAGGAAGCGCCGTCACACTGGAAAATCGTCCCCATCGGTGGCGAGTTCATAGTTCCCGGTTGGCTTCCCGGTTAGCCCTGCGCATGGCCCACAGATTTGCCGCGACGCATGGGGCGGCGGGGTTTCGGGTTGGAGTCATGATATCGCTGCATGATCTGCACCATGGTGCTCAAGATGGCGTATCCCTTCCACAAGCACTCGA
>CANJIU010000116.1 GCA_947474365.1 Opitutia bacterium
CCCCAACGGCTCCCGTGACGCCGTCCTCGTCTCCACCCTCAGTCCCGGCGGTTACACCGTCCAGGTCACCGGTGGCACCACGGGCGTCACGCTCGTCGAGGTTTACGAACTGCCCTAACCGCAGGCGGGAGAGAATTTACTCGCGAGATCAGGCGCCGGCTCGTGCCGGCGCCTTTTTCGTGCCGTACGCAGACCCGCGTAATGACACGTGGCATCTAAAATGTTAATTATAGTCTGCTGCATGAAATATCTCAAATCGCTCCTCCTCAGCGGCGCACTCGCGACCGCCTCCCTGTCAGCGCAGTCCCTCACGTGGACGCAACGCACCACCGGAGTCGCCTCCGGCCTCCAATACGAAACCGGAGCCTATGGCGCCGGTAAATTCGTCGTTCTCGCCTATGGCTATGCCGCGGGCTCCACAACCGTGTTTCAGACCCAGGCGGCCGTCAGCTCGGACGGCATCGCGTGGACGTCCAACACGCTTCCGACCAATCCCGTTGGCCGCGGCATCGGCTTCGGCGGCGGACTCTTCGCCGTCGCGTGCGAGCGCAATGGCTCCGACTCCGGCAACACCCAGAACATCCTTACCAGCCCGGACGGCGTCACGTGGACCGCACGCGCCACCGGGGTGGGATCGCTGGGCGGCGTCGCCAGCTCGGGCACGCGTTGGGTGGCAGTCGGCTCACAAAACGGCGGCCAAAACGCCGTCACGAGCACCGACGGCACGACGTGGACGCGGGTCGCGATCGGCAACGGATCGACGGACATGCTCGCCATCGTGGCCAACCCAACACTCAATATCTTCCTCGCCTGGGGCAACGGCGGCGGGCTCTACCTCACCAATGGCTCGACGGGCGCGACGAACTGGTCGCGCGCCATCCTGCCAGGGACCCCTGCCGGCAGCTCGATCCAGACCATTTCGTTTGTTGACGGGAAATTTCTTGTCGTCGTTCGAGACAGCTTCACCGCCCCGACGGCCCGGCTGCTCGCCAGTCCCGACGGCACGATCTGGGTGCCGGCCGGAACGATCACATTGCCAACCGGCTTTATCGGCAACGGTTCGAAAAGCCTGACCGCCACTGCCGACCCGACGGGCGGTAACGCTACCGTCGCCTACGGTGGTGTCATCACCGGAAACACGTTTGCTCCGCAGGTCCTCGTCAGCTCAGGCGCCCTTTCAACGTGGACGCCCAATGCTTTCGGCGGTGGCGATTTCGTCGAAAACCGCGTGGTGCTTTACGGCAACAACCTCTTCGTCGCCGCCAACAGCGGCACGCAGCTTTTCACCGCGCCAGTCACCGGGGGCACCAGTGGCGGTGGCGGCGGTGGTGGTGGAACTGCAGCTCCCATCGTTGCGACGCATCCCGCTTCCCAGGCGGCCTCACCCGGGGGCAGCGTAACCTTCACCGTCACGGGCACCGGCACCGGCCTGACCTATCAATGGTTGTTCAACAACCTCGCCATCGCCGGCGCCACCAACGCGAGCTACACCATTGCCTCGGTCGCCGCGGCCAACGCCGGCAACTATAGCGTGCGTCTCACCAATGACGGCGGCACTGCCACCAGCAATCCCGCCACCCTCACCGTCAACGCCCCCGCTCCGGGCGTCGCGTTCCTGAGCAACCTCAGCGTCCGCGCCCGCGCCGGCAGCGGCAGTGAGACCCTCATCGTCGGCATCACCGTCGGTGGCAGCTCCATCGCCTCCGCCAAGTCCGTCCTCGTGCGCGGCGTCGGTCCCACGCTGGCGACGTTCGGCGTCACGGGCGTGCTCGCGGATCCCGTTCTCACCGTGCTCAGCGGCACCACCACCGTCGCCACGAATGACGATTGGGGCAGCGACGCCAACGTCGCCGCCACCAGCGCCGCAGTCGGTGCGTTTGCCCTGCCGGTCGGATCGCGCGATTCCGCCCTCTTCGGCTCGGGCCTCGGTTCGGGCGGCTACACCGTGCAACTCACCGGCAAGGCCGGCGCCACGGGCAACGCGTTGATCGAACTCTACGACACCGCCGCCGCGGCCAGCGTCACCGCCAACACCACCCGCTTCACCAATCTGAGCGCCCGCACCTTTGGCGGCACCGGTGCCGACACCCTCATCGTCGGCTTCAACGTGTCCGGCACGGGCACCCAGCGCCTCGTCATTCGCGCCGTCGGCCCGGGCCTCGCCGCGTTCAATGTCACCGGCACGATGGCCGATCCGAAACTCGAACTCTACAACGGCGCGGCCAAGATCGGCGAAAACGACAACTGGGACGCCTCCACCCTCGCCGCCCAGCAATCCGTCGGCGCCTTCGCTCTCCCCAACGGCTCCCGTGACGCCGTCCTCGTCTCCACCCTCAGTCCCGGCGGTTACACCGTCCAGGTCACCGGTGGCACCACGGGCGTCACGCTCGTCGAGGTTTACGAACTGCCGTAATCTCCAAAGTGGGGGCGGCTCGGAGTGCCGCCTCCACCTGCTGTTTCCGCCGTCCGCGGCCATTGACGCCTCCCGTGTCACCGTATGCAGTGGCCACATGTATATCATCATCGGAGGCGACGGGAAGGAATACGGTCCCGCGACCACAGCTCAGGTGCGCACCTGGCTGGGTGCGGGTCGCGCCAACCTTGACACCAAGGCGAAGGAAGTCGGCTCCGACGAATGGCGGCGCCTCGGCGACTACGCTGACTTCGCCGCACCCGGCACGGTGCCACCCGCACTGCCGCGACCGACGGTGGAACCAGGATTGGTTCCTGACGCCGTCCCCGAGTCGGAACCAGCCGCGCTGGAGCCCGAACTGGCCAGCCGTGAGGCGCGCACCGGCGCCGCCCTGATCAACGCGTTTTACTACTTCACCAGCATGGTCCCCGGCTCGATCGCCATGGGACGAAAGCTGCTCGAACAAAATCCCGACCTGGCGAAGGGCGGGATGCCACACCTCGAAGACCTCGACCTCAGCGCCCTGGCCGAAGGCGTGATGTGGGTCTGGGCCGGTCTCTTGAGCGCGATGTGTCTCCAGGCGATTCTCATCGCTCTCCGCGGCCAAAACCTCGGGAAGCTGATGCTCGGCGGACGCGTCGTGTGCGTCAGCGACGGTCAGCCCGCGGGCTTCGTGCGCGGCGTGCTGCTGCGTTTTTTCCTGCCCGTGATGATCATCATGATGCTCAACGTCGCCTTCCCCCTCGGATTTCTGTTCCTCGTCGTAGATTACTGCTTCATCTTCCGCGCCGACCAGCGGTGCCTGCACGACCTGATGGCCGGCACCAAAGTCGTGCGCACCTGAGCCGCGAACGGCTCAACGCCACCGCGAAAAGGCCGCAGCCGATCAGCACCCACGTCGACGGCTCGGGCACGGCCAATGCCGAGATGGTCGCGGACGTGACCGTACTGTCGAAGCCGTAGCTTCCATTCGTGCCGAAGCCGACCAGGAAGTCGATGAAGTCGCCCGAGCCCAGCGCGAGCGACCCGACGGAAAACGTATAACTGTTGCTCGCATCCACGTTGCCGCTGCCCAGAGCGACCCCATTGCGCAGGACGAAGACGTTGGTGGTCGCACCGAAAACGTCGCCACTGGCAAAGGTTGCCGAGAGCGAAAAATTGCCGGCGAACGGCGCCGTCCACCGAGCCACGGCGAGTTCACCGTTGGGCCCGGGATGCTGGATCATCGAATTCGCGGGCCACAACACCGTGCCCACCTGCAACGATGACGACGCCGGGTTGAAATTGATCGAGGGATAGGAACTCGGGGTCGTCCACGTGCTGATCCCGTTACTGGAAGTGAAGCTCGGATAGACCGTAAACGCTCCTCCCGCCGTCGTCGCCGAACCGTAACTCCAAACGCCGGTGGGATTGCTCGTCGTCGAAAAATCTCCGGTGAGCGTCCAGACCGTCTGCGCCTGGGCAACCGACGCGCACGCCACACCCAAGCCAATCGCCAGGAGGAGTTGCCGAAGGACCCGGTTCACGCCCGCCTTGTGCGCGAAAACACCGACCGAATCGAGTTCAAAGCGACCGAGAGACCATCGAAGGCGATGACAGGGAAGGGAGGAGCCAGAATGAATCCCCAGCTCCTTCTCTCACTTCGCCGCCTTCTTGAACAGCAGTGCGTCGAGCGAGAGCTTGCCCGGGCCGAACGCGAACACGATCACCGCCGTGAGCAGGAACAGGAACGGCGACGCGCCGGTGAATTTTTCCGGATCGCTGAAGACCGCCCCGAGCTCCTCCTTGTGCGCAGTCGCGTAGGCGACGCCCATCGTGAAAATCAACGGCACGCACACGATGCGCGAGCCGAGGCCGAGGATGAGCAGCAGCCCGCCGACGCACTCGACCGAGCCGGCGAGGATCGTGCTGAGCTGTGGAAACGGGATGTCGAGCTTGGCAAAAAACGCCGTGGCCTTGTCCAGATGCAGGAACTTGCCCTTGCCGGCGACGAAGAATTCCCAGCCCCACCACCCGCGGAGCATGAGAAGCAACACGGGCTGCAGAAGCTCGCCTGCGGTGGCGAGCACGCCGTCGAATTTGCGGTAGGCTGAGGGAAGATTCATGACCGTGGGAGCATCGGGGGGCGAAATTATTTCCGGTGGTGACGTCGCTCCGAGCGTCGTCCCTGCCACCGGCAAAACCAACCCAGTTCCATCCACGTGGCAAACCATTCGCTGACCTGCTCTGGCGTCGCCCTCGAACCGGCCGCAGCGACCGCCTGCGCCAGGGTGCGGCCTGCGGCAAGCGCCTCCAGCACCGCGAAAGCGGATCGTTCCAACCGCTTATAATAAATCCGGTTGTCGTGGCGATGCACCACGATGAACACCCGGCGGCGGCGCGGTCGCGGCACGCGCGAACCCGCAACCGCAGGCGGCGCCTTCCCGACCACGTTGCTCGCCTCACCGCGGCGCGCCTCGCGTTTCTTCACCGCGATCACGTAGTCATCGATCGGCCAGTCGAGCGCGAGCAACGTGACGTAGGGCTGCAACGCGAGCGTCAATTTCCCCGGCGGCTTCGCCGCGAGATCGTCCGGCGTCAACAATGGCCGCGCCTCGCCATCGAACGCAACCGTCTGCGCCCACTCAAACCGAACCACCGCATGCGCCAGCGCTGTTCGCGGCGCCGTGAGCCGACGCTCCTCAAGGATGAACTGCGGCAATCGCGAGCACAGGTTGCGAAGGGTGAACGAACGCGAGGGATAGGTGGCGAGAAAGGCGCGGACGAGCGTTGAAAATTTTTCCTCGCCGAGCAATGCCCGCAATCCCGGGCAATCGTCGTAAACACAATCGATCAGCCGAAACCAGTAGCAGCGCGTGTAAATTTGGAGGCGCTCGAAAGACGTGAGCCGGTCGTTGGGCTTGATGAACTCGGCGGCGACGTCCGCCATCGCGCGCCCATCGCGCAATCGCGAAGCCAGGTCGTCGTCAGCCGTGAGCGGCTGCAGCATCGCGCCCATCATCAGCCGCTGGAGCGCGCGCAGATCCGCGTCCGTACGGAGGCGTTTCGGCGCGTGCAGGCGTGGGCGAGTGGGCACGGTCACGCGGAGTTGGCCGGCCGGGGTTTGCGGTGGGGCGGGTCTGCGACCCGCCCTGCGGCGGATGACCTCGCGCCGAGGAACGCGTTCGCCTTGAGCGCCTCGTCGTGCACCTCGGCAAAGGAAGGAATCCTGTCGTCCCATTCCAGCAGCGTCGCCGTCACGCCACAGCGACGGATGGCGTGGGCGTAGAGTTTCCACACCGGATCGAGCACGGGGTGATCGTGCGTATCCAGAATGTATTTCTCGAACTTCGTATGGCCCGCGACGTGGATCTGCCCCACGCGGTCCGCCGGCACGCTGTTAAGATAAGCGTACGGATCGAAGCCGTGGTTTTGCGCGGACACATAGATATTGTTCACATCGAGCAGAATTCCGCAGTTGGCGCGCTCGACGACCTCGGAGAGGAATTCCCACTCCGTCATTTCGCTGACGTGGAATTCCGCGTAGCTCGACACGTTTTCGACACAGATCGGAACCTCGAGGTAATCACGGACCTGCCGGATCTTTTCCGCGGTGCGCCGTGCAGCCGAGAACGTATACGGCATGGGCAGGAGATCGTGCGTGTAGGTGCCATCGACACTGCCCCAGCAAAGGTGATCGGAAAGCCACGGCGTCTTCGTGCGTTTTACGAGCGCCTTGAGTTTTTTCAGGTGCGTGCGGTCCGGCTTGTCCGCCGACCCAAAGTAAAGCGACACCCCGTGCTGCACCACGCGATACTGCTCGAGAATTCGGTCGAGCACCTCGAGCGGCCGCCCACCGTCGACCAGAAAATTCTCCGAGATAATCTCAAACCAGTCGACGACCGGTTTCTTTTCCAGGATGTGCGCGTAATGCGGCACCCGCAGGCCGATGCCGATGCCGTAATCGGTGAAGGCGTTGAAGCGGTTGGCGGGCATAAAGTGGGCGGGTCAAAGACCCGCCCCACCTCCATCACACGACGGAATCAGTTCTTCTCCTTCTTCTCGGTCTTCTGCCCCATCGTGTTGCAGCCGCCCTTGCCCTTGCAGGAATTCTTGCCCTTGCAGCCATTGTCGCCGGCGCCGCAGCCGCCCTGGCCCTTGCAGGCGTTCTTGCCTTTGCATTCGTGCTTGCCGGCATCCTTCTTGGCGGTGTCCGCCGTGCCGGGTTTGGCGCTTTCGGCGGCGAACCCGCGGGCGGCGAGCGAACCGGAATAGAGGCCGGCCAGAGCGGCGGCCGTAATCATGAGACGGGTGGATTTTGTCATGGAATCAATGGTTGGGATTGGGAAACACGCGACAAGAGGCGGAGTGCCTTCGTTCGTGTCGGGGGTCAGACGCCGCAGAGGCCGGAATTATTCCCATTTCGAGAAGGTTTTTTTCGGATACGAAGTCATGAATGCCCTGCTCTGGAGATCCGGCCCTGAGCTCTTCGCCCTGAGCTATCAGCTGAACCGAACCCGCTCACACCACCCGGTCCACCATCGGCTCGCCCCGTTCGAAGGCCCGGAGGTTGCGCAGGAAATGCTTCACGATCGCCGTGTCCTGATCGTGGCGCCCGCCCGCGGTGTGGGGCGTGACATGGCAGTTCGGCAACGTCCAATAAGGGTGGTCTTTCGCGAGCGGCTCCGGTTCGAAGACATCGAGGTAGGCCTCGGCGATCCGCCCCGAACGCAGCGCCTCGATCAAGGCACGATCGTCGACGGTGGAGCCGCGGCCCACATTGTAGAAACGAGCACCGGGCTTGAAGCAGGCGATCCGGCGCGCGTTGACGTAATTTCGCGTACTGGCGTTGTCGGGCAGGATGTTCACCACGTGGTCGGCCTCCGCGAGCGCGCTGCTGACGGCCTCCTCCGGGATGATGCGTACCCCGCGTTCGCTCCGCGTCTGTCGCCGCACCGCGATCAGCGTCATCCCAAACGGCGCGAGCAACTCGGCCAACCGCCGGCCAATCGCGCCGAAGCCGAGCATCAGCACGGTCTGCCCCGTGAGCAGGCGCGACTCGTAGCGTCGCTCGATGTAGGCCCAATTTCGATCGGTCAGTTGGTCGCGATGCGAAGGCAACAGTCGCCGTCCCAGCGCGAGCATCATCGCCAGGACGTGTTGCGCACAAGGGTCTGCGAACACCTCGGAGACATTGGAAAACGCTGCCCCGCGTTCGCGAAAGCCCTCGCGAAATTCCGGCGTGTCGTAGCGGGTGTAGCCGGCCGTTGTCACTTCCACCCAGCGAAGTCCACGCGTCGCGAGGCTCTGGGCGGGATCGGGTTGGCCGAACGCGACGTCCGCCCCGGAGAGCAGCGGATCGTTGGGACCCGCGACCAAGACCGCCGGTGAGGCGGTTGGCGAAAACACCAACCGGTGTCCGCGCGTGCCCTCCGCGAGCAGCCGCATGTCGGATTCGGAAAAAAGCGCGTTGGTCCAAATCGTGAGACTCATGGGTGGATGCCCGCAAAGCTCGCGGGAGATCGCAAAACGTTTTTCCCTCCGGATCCGTTCCTCATTCCGTTTCGGAAAATTCGCAGAGGGTGTGCACGGCCAGACCTGCTTGGCGCAACTTGTCCGAGCCGCCGAGTTCCGGCAGGTCGATGACTGCCGCCACACCGGCGACCTCGGCGCCCAGCGAGCGAAAGAGCTTTACCGCGGCGAGCAACGTGCCGCCGGTCGCAATCAGATCATCCACGACCAGCACGCGGTCGCCCGGCAGGCAGGAATCGGCGTGGATCTCAATTGTCGCCGAACCGTATTCGAGCGCGTAGTCGGCCGCGATCGTCTTGTAGGGCAGCTTGCCCTTCTTCCGCACCAGGACGAACGGCGTGTGCGTCTCATAGGCCACCGCGCCGCCGAGGATGAAACCGCGCGCGTCCACCGCGGCGATCCGATTGGCCTGCACGCGCTGGGCTTCCGCCGCCAGCGCGCGAACGATGGCGCGAAACGCGTCCGGATCACCCAGGAGCGTCGTCACGTCGCGAAAGTTGACCTTCGGCTTCGGCCAGTCGCGCACCGTGCGGACACGGGCCTTGAGGAATGCGGCGAGCTCGGACGGGGTCATGGGGCGAATGAGACGAAGGGAGGCGAAGACAGAGTGAAGGAGGGACGAACACGATCTGTCCGTCAATCACCCAACACCTGGCCCGGTATTTCGCTCTCTCGGTAACTCATCCTCCCGCTCACGGCTCCGCCGCTTACCACCACCCACGCTCCGCCGCGACCCGCAGCGCGTCATCGAGCGGCGGCAGGTACGGATGCCACATTTTTTCCCATTCAAGACTTACCGGTCCGGCAAAACCATCCTTCCGCAGCACCGCCAAGAGCGGCGTGATGGGAAATCCTCCGTCGCCCGGCAGCACATAGGTGAACGGATGGCGCGCGCTCGGCACGCCGATGCTGTCCTTCACGTGCACATGCTCGACGCTGGCGTGGATCGCCCGCCAGGTGGCCACCGGGTCCTCGCCGCCCTTTCGCCACGTATGATGCGCGTCCCAGAGGATCGCCGCATCCGGCACCGCGGCGAGAAACCGCCCAATCGCCGCCGTCGTGAAGAGCGAGTCATGCGTCTCCACCATGATATCGGCGCGCCAGCCATGTTGCCGACGAAGCTCCCGCCACCACCGCATCGTTTCCGCCGCCTCGGCAATTTCGATGGCGCTGGCAGTCTTGCCCCCGTCAAACACCCGCAGCCAACGCACCCCAAGGGCGTCAGCCCAAGGCACGAAGGAAACCAACTGCTCGCGCTCGGCGGCCGTGGCACCAACGAGGTGCAGCGAGGCGTTGAGGGCAACGACGCGGACCGTCGCGAGTTTTAGGTGGGCCGCGAGTTTCGCCGGCGTACCAAACGTCGCCGTCAGATATGCCACCAAATCGACCGTGTCCCCGAGCGTCCGCAATTCCACCGCCGGAATCCGGTGCGCCGCCGCAAGCGCGAGCGTCTCATCGAGCGAAAATCCAGGGCAGCCCAGACTGGAGAGGCAGCGCAACAGCAACATCCGACCACTAAGAATCGGCCGGGGATTCGCGACAAACACGGATTTTTTCTCGCCGCAACGGCTACTTCGCTTAGTCCCTCATTCTTCACTCCATTAAACTATGCCGCGCCCCTGCACCCTGTTCACCGGCCAATGGGCCGATCTCCCGCTCGAAAAACTCGCCCCGCTCGTAAAAAAGATGGGCTATGATGGCGTCGAACTCGCCTGTTGGGGCGACCACTTCGACGTCGATGCCGCCGCCACCAGCAAGAAGTACGTCCACGAAAAATGGGCGCAGCTCAAGGACCACGGCCTCACCTGCTACGCCATCTCCAGCCACCTCGTCGGCCAGGCCGTGTGCGACAACATCGACGCACGCCACCAGGCCATCCTCCCGCCCGACGTCTGGGGCGACGGCGATCCCGAGGGCGTGCGCAAGCGCGCCGCCAAGAAGCTGGCCCTCGCCGCCAAGGCCGCCCGTGCGTTCTTCGACGCCAAGCCCGGCCGCGGCTCCAACGATGATTTCCCTGCTGTCGTCAACGGCTTCACCGGTTCCTCGATCTGGCACTCGATCTATGCGTTCCCACCGACGTCGCAGGCTTACTGGGACGCCGGCTTCGCCGACTTCGGCAAGCGTTTCGGCCCCATCCTCGACGCCTTCGAGAAGTCCAACGTCAATTTCGCCCTCGAGGTGCACCCGACCGAAATCGCCTTCGACATCGCCAGCGCGCAGCGCGCGATCGAAGCGGTCAAGGGCCACAAACGTTTCGGCTTCAACTACGACCCGTCCCACCTCGGCTACCAGGGCGTCGACTACGTGAAGTTCATCCGCACCTTCGGCAGCCGCATCTACCACTGCCACATGAAGGATGTGTGGTGGGGCCACGGTGACGGCACGGTGGGCGTGTTCGGCGGCCATGTGAGCTTCGGCGACGCGCGCCGCCACTGGGATTTCCGCTCGCTCGGCCACGGTGACATCAACTTCGAGGAAATCATCGTCGCGTTGAACGACGTCGGCTACCGCGGCCCCCTCTCCGTCGAGTGGGAGGACAGCCGGATGGACCGCATCCACGGCGCCACCGAGGCCGCCGCCTTCGTCCGCAAGGCCGATTTCCCGTCCAGCGCGATCGTCTTCGACGCGCAGTTTGATCGGAAGTGATCGGAAGTAGCGAGTAGCGGGTAGTGAGTAGCGGGCATTAGCGCCCGCACCTACTTCCCGCTTTCGCCACTCCGTCCTACTCGCCACCCGCTACTCACTCCTCGCTACTCACTCCTCGCTACTTTTCTCCAAAATGAGCACCAAGATCGCCATCATCGGCGCCGGCGGCATGGCCGCCTATCACGCCACCGGTTTCCGCCAGGCCGGCGCCGAAATCATCGCCCTCGCCGACGTCAGCAAGCCCGCCGCCGAACGCGCCGCCGCCAAGCATGGCATCGGCCGCGTCTTCGATGACGTCGCTGAAATGCTGCGCACCCTGCCCGAACTCGACGCCGTTTCGGTCATCGTCCCGAACAAATTCCATGCCCCGCTCGCGCTCCAGGCCCTCGCGGCCGGCAAGCACGTGTTCTGCGAAAAGCCGCCCGCGATCAGCGCGAAGGAAATGGCGCAAATGCAGACTGCCGCCGCCAAAGCGAAGAAGACGCTGATGTTTAATTTCAACAATCGCGCCCGCCCCGAGAGCTACGCGATGATGGACTACATCTCGGACGGCACCGTTGGCACGATCAACACCTGCCAGGCGAAATGGATCCGCCGCGCCGGCATCCCCGGGTTCGGCGGCTGGTTCACCACCAAGGCACTCTCCGGCGGCGGCCCGTTGATCGACCTCCTGCACATGGTCGACCTCGGCCTCCACTTCATGGGCTATCCCGAGCCCGCGCACATCCTCGCCCGCACTTACCGCGACAACATCGACAACAAGGCCTTCAAGGGTCCGTGGGGCATCCCCGACGTGGCCAAGGGCGTGACCGACGTTGAGGCGGCGGCGCACGGCTTCGTCACGTTCAAGACCGGCCAGTCCATGTCGCTCGCGGTTTCGTGGGCCGAGATGAACCAGCGCGAGGAAGTCTCCGTGACGTTCCAGGGCACCAAGGCCGGCGGACTCGTGCGCCGGCTCTTTGGCACCGACGGCCTCGACAACACCGCGATCGACGCCTGCCAGCTCTACACGCTTGAAAACGGGCGCCATGTGAACCGCGACATCATCGTGTCCGCCGACGAGACAATGGGCCGCGTGCGTTCCGCGGTGAATTTCATCCGCGCGATCGAGGGCACCGAGAAGCCGCTCAACACGCCGAACGAGGCCCTCGCGCTGATGAAGATCATCGACGGCGCGTACAAGTCCGCGACCACCGGCAAGCCCGTGGCGCTCTGAACAAAAAGTAGCGAGCATCGAATCGTGAGCAGCGAGCATACCTGACTCGCTGCTCCTGCTACTCACTACTCGCTACCCACTACCCTCTACTTCTACCCTATGAAACTCAACCGCAAGCTCCGCATGGGCATGGTCGGCGGCGGCCGCGGCGCCTTCATCGGCTCCGTCCACCGCATGGCCGCCCGCCTCGATGGTGAAATCGATCTCGTCGCCGGCTGTTTCTCGGCCGACCCGGAAAAATCGAAGGCGTCCGGCGCCGATCTCTTCCTCGATCCGGCGCGCGTTTACGCAACCTACCAGGACATGGCCAAGGCCGAGGCCGCCCTCCCCGCCGACCAGCGCATCGACTTCGTGTCGATCGTCACGCGCAACAACACCCACGCCGCCGTTGCGAAGACGTTCCTTGAGGCCGGCTTCCATGTCCTGTGCGACAAGCCCCTCTGCTTCACCTTCAAGGAAGGACTGAAGCTGCGCGAAGTCGTGCGCAAGTCGGGCAAGGTCTTCGCCCTGACGCACAATTACACCGGCTACCCGATGGTGAAGGAGGCCCGCGACTGGATCCGCACCGGCAAACTCGGCAAGCTCATGAAGGTCGTGGTCGAGTATCCGCAGGGCTACGCGATCACCGCGCTCGAGGCCGGCACGATCAGCAAGATCGCCAACTGGCGCATGGACCCGAATGTCTCCGGTGTCTCGAACTGCATGGGCGACATCGGCACGCACGCGCACAACCTCGCCCGCTATATCACCGGCCTTGAGGTGGAGGAAATCTGCGCCGAACTGTCGACCTTCATTCCGGGACGGCTCCTCGACGATGATGGCAACTGCCTCGTGCGCTGGACGCAGGGCGTGAAGGGCATCCTGTTTGCCTCACAGGTTTCGAGCGGCGACGAGAACAACATCAACATTCGCGTCTGGGGCACCAAGGGCTCGCTGCAGTGGTTTCAGGAAAATCCCAACGAGCTCATCTGGAAAAAGGCCGACGCGCCCCAGCAGATCCACCGCCGCGGCAACGGCTATCACAGCGAGGCCGCGAAGGTGGCGATCCGCACGCCGTTCGCCCATCCGGAGGGCTTCATCGAAGCGTTCGCCAACGTCTACCGCAGCGCCGCCACCGCCATCGCCGATGCCATCGAGGGCCGCAAGGCGCCGAAGGAAGGCTACGATTTCCCGACGATTGACGACGGCCTCGCCGGCATGGCGTTCATCGAAACCGCCGTGAAGAGCGGCAAGGCCGGGGCGAAGTGGACGAAGTTTCCGAAGATGTGAAAAGTAGGGCGCGGTCTCCGACCCGCCCTTTTCTTTTCCGCGTCGCACGGTTTCGCGCGCATCCCCAATCCGAGGGCGGGTCACAGACCCGCCCTACTTTTTCCGGATTTTCCGATGCACCTTGTGCGCACCACTCGTTTCCGGCGTGGCAAACTGCCGCACTGGGAAGTCGAGGGCGGCCGCTACTTCGTCACCGTCCGTCTTGCCGACAGCCTGCCCCGCGAGGTCGTGGCGAGACTGCAGGAAGTGCACCGCACGTTGGACGACGTTACGGCGAAGTCCGAAGCATTCGCCGCACTCCAACGCCAGTACTTTCGCCTCATGGAAAAATACCTGGATGCAGGTGCCGGCGAGTGCGTTCTGCGCAATCCCAGCGCCGCGACGGCGGTCAAAGAAGAACTCCACGCACTACACGAGTGGGAGGTTGAGGTGCCGCACTTTGCGATCATGCCCAACCATTGGCACGCACTGATTGCCCCCTCCACCGGGTGTTCACGCCCGCTCGGTGAAATCATGAAGCGCGTCAAAGGCCGCACCGGGAAACGAATTCGCGATGCGATCGGCGGCCGCGGTCCTGTCTGGCAAACAGAGTGGTTTGACCGCTGGGTTCGCGATGACCACGAGTGGGAAAGCACGATCGCCTATATCCGCAACAATCCCGTGAAGGCCGGCCTCGCCGCCAGCTGGCAGGAACATCCCTGGACCCGGTAGGGCGCGGTCTCCGACCCGCCCTTTTCTTTTCCGCGTCGCACGATTTCGCGCGCATCCCCAATCCGAGGGCGGGTCACAGACCCGCCCTACTTCTTCCCCACCCACGCCTCGTACTCCGCCCGCGGCATAAAGCGCAGCGACGCGCTGTTGATGCAGTAGCGCAACCCGCCGTGCGCGCGCGGGCCGTCGGGGAAAACATGACCGAGGTGCGCGCCGTCGACCGCGCAATGCACCTCGACGCGCCGCATGCCGTAGCTCACATCGACATGCTCGCCCACGAAGGCCGGCTCGATCGGCTTCGTGAAACTCGGCCAACCCGTGCCGCTCTCAAACTTGTCGCGGCTGTCGAACAAAGGCGTCTCGCTGCACACCGAAAAATACACGCCGTCCGCGTGGTGATCCCAAAACTCGTTTTGAAACGGCCGCTCGGTCCCCTGCTCGCGCGCGACGCGAAACTGCAGCGGGGTCAGCAACGCGCGCCACTCCGCGTCAGTGCGCTGGACCGTGGTTTTCGCGAGATCGATCACGACCTGTGACGGAAGGCCGCAGGCGGATTTTTCGACGGCGGAGGAGACGGGCTTCGGGGAATGCATCGGAGTGAGTCAGAGTAGCCGGGATGCGCGAATATTCCAGTGTGACGAAAAACAAAAAGCCCGCCGTTGCCGGCGGGCTTTGCCTGAAAAAATCAAACGTCCTCAGTATTTCATCGTCAGCGAGAACACGGCCCGGCCGGGCATGCCGCGCTGCTGGTTGGCCGGGAAGTACTCGATGTCGCCCATGTTCATCCAGTTGATCGTGGCGCTGACCGGGCGGTTCTCCCACTTCCAGTCGTAGCCGACCGCGGAATTCCAGAGCGTCTCCGCCGGGAGAAAGAGCTTGGGATTCTGCATGCGCTGCGCCTTCTTGCCCGTCCGATTGAAACCGGCCCCCACCCAAACGCCTTTGATCGGACCGTCCTTGAACGTGTAACGCGTCCAGAGGTTCGCCAGCGCCTTCACCGACGCCTCCGGATGGGCGCCGAGCAGAACCTCTTCACCCCGCGGCACCTTGATCGTGCGGATGTCGTCGATCGCTCCGCTGACATAGACCTGCCAGTTGTCGGCGGGCGACCACGTGACCTCCGCCTCGATGCCATTGCTCCGGTCGAGCGTGCCTTGGAGCGAATTGGTCACGGTCCGGCCCGCAGCGTCGAACGAGTTGAACCCGAGGATGCGGTCTTTCTGGTCGATTTGATAAACCGCGATCGTGGAGGACACGCGGCCATTGAGGAGGTCGGTCTTGATGCCCGCCTCATAACCAACCGAAGTCGTCGGACTCGCCGGCCCGATCGGCACGCTCGCCTGGGTGAGCGCCGAGGCGTTGAGGACAAACGACTGGCTGTAGGTGGCGTAGAACATGACGTCGTTCGTCGCCTTCCAACCGAGACCGACTTGCGGCGTGGTCTTGTTGTTGGACACCTTGGACAGACTCGCGGCGGGGTTGAAATAATTGTCCGTCGAACCAGAGGCCTTGTTGTAGCGGAGTCCCGCCACGGCGCTCAACCGGTCGCCGAGGAAGCTTCCGTTCATCACAGCATAGGCGGCGGAGTTGCGACGCACACTCTGGTTATTGGACGAGAAGGGAAGGGACGCCGGCTCGAAGTCCGTGTTGTAGTCCCAGGTCGTCGGATTCTTGATATCCCAGACCGGGAAATGCGGGAAGGCGGCGGCGCCGCTCTGGCGCTGACGTCCCAAACCGACTGACTCGCTGTAATAGGCACCAAAGAGCGGCTTCAGTTTCACGTCGCCGAACTTGAGGTTGCCGACGAGATCGACCTGCGACGTCTTCTGGCGATCGTATTGCTCCTGCAGCCGTTTGCGGCGCGGCAGCTGCGCCTGGGGTGCCTGCGCTGCCAGGCCCGGGTTGTTGAGCATGTCGTTCGCATAGGCCTGGGCCGCGAGCAGGTAGTTGGCGTTGGAAATCGGCAGCGTCGTTCCCGCGGGATAGTAGCTCGTGGGCACGGTGACGAAGACGTTGCCGAAGCCGGTGAGCTTTTGTTTCACGGCGCGCTTGTTCCAGTTGAAGTTGACCCGCGTGGTCCACGAGTCGGTGACCTTCACATTGAGATCCGCGTTGACCGACTCGAAATCGGACGCGCGGTTGTCGTTCTTCGACAGATAGCTGAAATCCCGCGGCAACGGATAGTAGCTGAGGAAGCCGGCGTCGCTGTTGTCCGGTTTCACGAGCACCGCGGAAGTGGGAAGCAGTCCGTTCGCGCCCGGCAGGGCCACGATTTCGATGTTGGGCTTGAGCTGCGCCGAGGGGGGCGCCTCCCGCCGGGAAAACCAATTGTAGTCGACCGTCAGCGAAACCCGGTCGCTGATCCGCCAGGTGACGACCGGAGCCATCACGGTGGTGCGCTGTTTCCCGGGATTGGTATATTCAAAACCATTTTCCCACGCACCATTCAGGCGAAACAAGAGGCTCTTGCCCAGGAGCGGTTGATTCAAGTCAAGCGTCGTGCGCCAGAAGTCCTGCGTGCCAATCTGCGCCCCTACCGTCGTGGAGGCCTTGGTGCCGGGCCGCTTCGTGATGTAGTTGACCGTACCGCCCGGCGCGACCTGTCCGTAGAGGACGGACGAAGGTCCCTTGACGACCTCGACGCGGTCCACGCTCACGGTATCGACATACCCCTCGCCTACAAAGCCGTTGTGCTGCGGCGCCTGATCGAAGCCGCGGATGGTGTATACGGAGTTGCCGGCGTTGAACTCTTTGCCGGCGCTCGTGACGCTCGGCGCGTACTGCACCACATCAAAGAGATCGCGCGCGCCGATATCCGTGATGAACTGTTGCGTGTACGCACTGATCGCGAAGGGCAGGTCCTTGATCGGCGTGTCGATCCGCGTGGCGGAGACGGAGTTGGCGGCGCGATAGCCCTTGTCGGCCGACGTGCTGACCTGGAACTCGGACAGCTTGACGACATCGTCCCCGGAAGCGGGGGCGTTGGATTGGGCGTGCACCCCGCCGGCGGCGAGGGCAAACGCCGCGCCCAGGGCGCGACGGAGGGTAGGTGGGTCAATTCTCATAGTTAACAGGGTTTTCGGCGGAGCTGCCGCCGAGCAGAGGTTTAGGCGGCTGATAATTATTAAGCCCTCATCACTGCCAAGCGCAAAGTGGACGGATCGCGCGATGCACGCGCCCGCGGCGCCGGATTATTCGGCGCGCACGTTCGCCGTGCCGTCCCCAAATTGCGCCGCGAGTCGCTGGCCGGGTTGGACGCGGGAGCGCCGCATCACCGGTTCGCCCGACTCGTCGCGCATGATCACAAAACCGCGATTGAGCACCGAGGCCGGGCTCGCCGCCTGCAACCGTTTCCAGAGGGCGAGCAAGCGGTGCGATTCCGCCTCGACCCGATGTTGTGGAGAGTGGCGGGCCAGCGCGGCGCGGATTTCCCCCAGTTGCTGGCGCCGCAGCTGCGCCGAGTGCCGCAACGCCGATCCGAGCCGGTTCGCCAAATCGTCGACGCGCAGGTAGCCCCGCTCCACCTGCGCCGACGGCGCCAGCAACCGCAGCCGCGAACGCGCGTGGTCGAGTTCGGCCACCGCGCGCTGCCAGCCGGAATCGACCAGCACCGCCATGGCCTCATCCGCCTGTCGCACGCGTTCGACCCCGTTCACAAAGTGACTCGTAATCAGCTCCGCCGCCGCGCTCGGTGTTTCCGCCCGCAGGTCGGCGGCAAAATCGCACAGGGTGAAATCGATCTCGTGCCCCACCGCCGAAATAATCGGCAGACGGCAGGCCGCCACCGCTCGGACCAGCGGCTCCTCGTTGAATGCCCACAGGTCCTCCAGACTGCCGCCACCGCGGCCAATCACGAGCAGATCGAAAATTTCCAATTCCTCCGCCCAACGCAGCATCGCCACCATTTCGGCCGCCGCGCCTTCGCCCTGCACCTTCGCCGGCAGCACCACGACCCGGCCCCGCCACTTCCGCCGCATCAGGATGCGGGCAAAATCCTGCACTGCGGCTCCCGTCGGCGACGTGATGAAGCCCACGGTGCGCGGCATCGTCGGGATCGCGAGCCGGCCCTCCGGCGCAAAGAGCCCCTCCGCCGCGAGCCGGGCCTTCAGCGCCTCGAATTCCCGCTGCAGCCGCCCCACCCCGTCGTCGACCACGATCCGCACGATCAACTGATACTGCCCGCGCGCCTCGTACACGCTCACCTCCCCGTAGACCACCACCTGCAGCCCGTCCCGCAGCTTCACCGTCTGCCGCAGCGCGTCGCCCCGAAACAGCACCGCGCTGACCTGGGCACCCGCGTCCTTGAGGGAAAAATACACATGCCCGCTCGCCTGCGCGCGCAGGTTGGACACCTCGCCGCGCACCCACGTCGGGCCGATGCCCGATTCGAGCAGCAGTTTCACGCGCCGCGTGAAATCGCTGACACTTTCGGCCCGCGGGCCGTCGGCCGCCGCCGGTTCAGCTTTCACGTTTCACCAATTTTTTCCGCACGACCTGCACCGCCACCACCGCCAGCAGCATCACGCCGATTACCGTGAAGATTTTCCCAAAATGCCCCTCGCGTGCCGCCTTTCCGAGCACGACCGCGGAAAGCGCGAGCGGCAGCACCGCCAGCCACGATACAATCATGTAGAGCCGAAACGGAACCTCCGCCAGGCCGAGCAGGTAGCTTTGGAAAAAAAACGGCGGTCCCGGGGTGAGCCGGACCAGCAGCGCCACCATCAGGGCATTGTCCGGCGTCGTGCGCGGCACCGAATAGCCGTAGCGCTCGACCAGCCGCCGCAACAGGGGCCGCAGCGCGTAACGCGCCAGCCAGTACGTCAGCGCGAGATTGAGCGCGATCATCAGCGCCACGGTGACGATCACCCCCGGCATCGTCATCCGCGCGGCGAACGCCTCACCCGCGACCAGATTGAACCCCATCAGGGGCGCACCCGCCGCGGGCAGCAAGGCCATCGCCGTAAAAAAGATCCACGGGCCCAGGTCGCGGATGAGCGCGATAAACGCGTCGATCCACGCGACCAACTGCGCGATCCCCACCGTCCGCAAGACCACGATTCCCGCGACCGCCAGCAGCACGCCACCGATCGCGAGTTGGGCGACTGGCAGTTTCTTTTTTTCCGGCAGCGGCGGCATGGACATCCGCCGAGCCTGCCCGTCCCCGCGCGACACCGTCAAGACCGCGCGACGCTTCAGACCAGCGCGACGGTCAGGCCCGTGGTCGGATCGGCTCGGGCTTGCCGCCCCGACCGGTCGCCGCTCTCATCGCCACACCGATGACGCGTACCGCCTCTCCCGCCACGACGCCCGTGGTCGGCCTGTGTGCCGTCGGAGCGGCCTGCGTGGCCGTCATCACCTTGGCCAGTCCCGGAGCGACACGAATGTTCGCGTGGCCCTGGACGCTCGTGCATGCAGTCGCATTGATCTCGCCGGCCATCGCGCTCGTGCTCAGGGCATTCGACCCCAGAACGCCCCTCTCGCTGCCGCCCCGCTCTTGGGTCGCGATTGCCGGCCTTTGGTTCGCGTCCGTTCTGGTCTCGGCGCTGGCGAGCCCCTATCGCCCCGCCAGCCTCCTGGGCAGCGCTCCCCTGCTCTCCGCCGTCGCGTGGTTCTTTCTGGCCTTCGACGGACTGCAGGGGAATCCGGCCGCAGCTGAAGGTCGACGCGAGCGATTGCAAAACGTTTTTCTGATCGGATTCGCGCTCACCGCCGCGGTCAGCGTCGGACTGTGGCTGGGCCGGGTTGCCGAATTCGGTCCGGTGCGCGCGCTCGCCGGACGCAACGCGTTCCCGCTCGGGCATGCCAATTACACGGCGGGGCTCGCCGTCCTCATTCTGCCGCTGGCAGTCACAGAAGCGATTCGCCGACACGGTCCTTGGCGCCTCACCGCCGCCGCCACCGCGGGACTGGCGCTCGTGATGCTGTTCACCAGCGGCAGCCGCGGCGGATTCGTGGGCCTCGCGGTTGTTGCCGCGGCCGGCCTTTGGACCGCTCCGTTATCCACGCGGAAAAAATGGCAACTCACCCTCCTGGTCGCGCTTGCGGGCGGCGCTTTCATCCTCGCCAATCCCCGCACGAGGGCGAGTTTCACCCGGGGCACCGATGTCGAACTGGTGGCCGCGAGCGACGTCCAGCGGTCCGCCATGTTCACCGCCGGGATCCGCATGGGCGCCGAACACCCGCTGACTGGCTGGGGTCCCGGCACGACGCCGCTGGTGTATCCACGTTTCCGTGGCGGCCTCGCCGGCGGGGTCGACAACGTCCTGCAACTCCATTCGACGCCGATCCACGTCTGGGCCGAACTTGGCCTCGCCGGGATGGCTGCTCTCCTCGGCGTTGTCCTCCTCGTGTTCCGCGACCGGCGTCACGATCCGATCGCCGCCCTCACCCTCCTCGGCTATGCCGCCTTCGCCCTGACGGACTGGCAGCTCGACGTCCCGGTGTTCGGCCTGATCAGCGCGATCCTCACCGCGCGACTCGCATCCGCTTGTCATCCATCAAATGGAAAAAAACGCCTGGCGCCGCGGTGGACCCTCGGCGCGGTCGTGCTCCTTGTCGGACTCGCGATTGCGATCGGCGGACGGCGCGACCCGGCGCCCCTGCTCAATCTTCGCGCCCTGGATCTCGCACGCGATCCGGCCAACGCGGAACAGGCGATCACACTCCTCCGGGAATCGCTCGCCCTGAATCCCGACCAGGAGATCGCGCACTTCAATCTCGGCTGGCTCCTTGTCGTGGGTGATCCGCCCGCTGCGGCGCGCCACTTCCGCCACGCCGCACACCTCGTCCCCGACAAAGGTGGCGTCTACTTCGGCCTCGGCCTGGCGGAGTTGAACCAGGGCCGATCGGAGGCAGCCGCCCGCGCGTTTGCCCTCGAGTGCCTCAACGACCCATCGTTTCTTTCATCTCCCTGGTGGCGGGAACCCGCGATTGCCGCGACGCGCGACGCGAGCGCCGCCTGGTTTGCCCGTTACCTCGCCCGCGTTTCCCCTTCGTCCGCCGGAGTCCCCGCGCTCCGTGCCGATCAGCTCGGCCGCGTGCCCGAAGGTCCGGGCCGCTCCTATCGGCGCACCCGTACGGGCTATCCGGTCCTGATGCGCAACCTGGACCTGCCGGCGCCGGTGGATCTCTTCGATGTACGGGAGTCCGATCTTCCCCACGGAGCCCCGACTCCCCCCTCCAAGGGTTGGCTGCCCTCGCCCCTGTTGCTGGAGTTGCTCGGCCAGCCCGATTCGCCCAAACCGTAGTCCATGCCCCGCGCCGCCCAACCGCTTCGTGACACGATCGTGCCGCTGGCGCTCCTTGCCGGAGACACGCTGGTCACGTTCGCCGGGCTCTCCTTCGGCTATTGGCTGCGGTATGCCTCGCCGCTCGCGCACCTCGGAATCGACGTCCCCGACGCCACCTATCCACGTTATTTGCCGCTGCTGCTGGTCGGCGTCGCGCTACTCATCGGCGCGTTCGCGCAATTCGGGCTCTACGACACGCGCCTCTTGCTGCGGCGCTATCAAAACCTGAACGCGATTCTCAAGGGCGCCGCCTTCTGGTTCGTCACCTACCTGGGAACGTCACTCGTGCTCAAGTTTGAGCCACCGATCTCGCGCCTCTTTGTCGTCCTCGCCTTCCTGACCGTCGTCCTGCTGCTCTACGTTTGGCGCGCCCTTGTCTATGCGGCCATCACCCGCAGCTCCCTCGTCCAAAAACTCCGGCGCCGCGCCGCGCTCCTCGGCTGGAACGACCATGGCCGCGCCCTCGCCGAGGAAATCACCCATGACCCCTCCCACCCCTTCCAACTCATCGGCCTCGTCTCGCTCGCCCACGACACCACGACCCCCTTTGACGCCCAGTGTCACGTATTAAGTGACACTCTTTCTGAAGCCCAGAGGGAAGGTGAGGAAAAGTGTCACTTAATACGTGACACTTCCTCCGGGGCCGTGCGGGGTTTGGGCCGCGCGGCCGAACTCGATGCGATCCTCGAGCGCGAGGCGATCGACGTGCTCATCATCACCCGCCTCGATCTGCCGCGCGCCGAGATTCAGCGGATCGTCGAGACGTGCGAACGGGCGTATATCGAGTGGAAGATTGTCCCGGGTGCATTCGACATCTTCCTGAGCGGGCTCCATCTTCAGACGATCGGTCGCGTGCCCGTCCTCGGGGTCGAGGAACTGGCGATTCACCGGCTTTTCAACCGCGGCCTGAAACGCACGCTCGACGTCGTGGGCGCCATCGTCGGGCTCCTGCTCTCAATCCCCCTCGTCACCGTGCTCGCCGCCCTAATCAAACGCGAGTCCCCGGACGGTCCGGTGTTTTTCCGCCAGATCCGCGTCGGCGCAGGCCATCGGCCGTTTGCGGTCTGGAAGTTGCGCAGCATGGCGCCGGACGCAGCGGCGACCGACGCCGCTCGTCAGAGCACTCCACGGGACGACCCGCGCCTGCTGCGCATCGGCGCATTGATGCGACGCTGGAATCTGGACGAATTGCCGCAATTCTGGAACGTGCTGCGCGGCGAAATGAGTCTCGTCGGGCCGCGACCCGAGCGCCCGCTTCACGTCGACCGGCTCTCCGCCGAAATCCCGCACTACCTGCCGCGTCACCTCGTCAAACCCGGCATGACCGGCTGGGCGCAAATCAACGGCCTGCGCGGCGACAGCGACCTCGCGGCGCGCGTGCAGCACGACATCTACTACATCGAGCACTGGAGCGTCTGGCTCGACGTCCAGATCATGCTGCTGACCTTTGTGCGCTGGAAGAACGCCTATTAAGATCCGCGCCAGTTACCGGCCGAGCACCCACCGCGCGGCCCGCGACAACGGCCCCATCGGCTGCTCCGGCTGCAACGACGGCGGCAGCGCCCCCCGCATCCGGGGATCGTCGAGCACAATCCGGACTGAACCGGCGTTCGAATGAGGCACGAGCAACCGGGGCCGGCCGGCAAACACCGTCGCGTCACCTGTCTCCTGATACGTCCGGGTCAACCGCACCGGTGCCTCACGATCCCGTGCCCGCGGCAGGACGACGCCGCGCATCGTCTCCGCCGTCAGGCCGGCCCAGCCAACGAGCAAAAAAGCGACCCACGCCACCGCGGCCCCGCGCCACCGGCGGCGCGCCAGCGCCGCCGCCTCGCAGACGAGCACGACCGCACACCAGGTGTTGGCCAGCGGGAGCAGCACCAGAAAATCCGCATAGCGGGACGGCACGCCCGCGACAAATTCTCCGCCACCGCCGCGGGCCCAGGCACCCGCGACCGCCCCGAGCGCCGCCCAACCTCCGAGCAACAGGACAATGTCCTCGCCCGGCACTGCCGATCGCCGTCGCGCGAGCCGCGCCGCCACCACCCAGGCGAGCGGCAGATTGAGGGCAACCGCCGCCAACGGTTGCCCGGAGTGAGGCCACGCCAGCGAGCGGCCCAGGGCGTTGAAAAATTCCCCCAAGGTCGCCGCGTGGAGCGCCGCGTGCTCCGGGACATCGGCCCGCAGCGCGAACGCCACCGCCAGCAACGCCATCGCCGGCCACACGTCGCGCCACCACGCGGCCTCGATTGCCCGGCGTTCGACCGCGCGCAGGACCGCCAGTCCCAGCAGGACCGCCGGCACGAAGGCCCCCGCGCCCATCGCGAGCAGCGCCGCACCGCCGGCGAGCATCCCGAAGACCAGCCCTCCCCGCTTGCGCTCTGCTCCGCCGAGAAGCGCAAGCGCGGCGATCGAAAACAGCAGCACGAAATAGACCTGTGACTGGAAACCCCAAAGCGCGTTGTGCCACGCCAGGTGCGGCAGAAACGCGAGTGTCACCCCGGCCGCCACAACCACGCGCCCGCCGGCACCCACCTTCCCAGCGATCGTCCAGACCAACCCCGCCGCGACCGCCGCCCGCAGTCCCGCCCCCACCACGAGTTGCACGAGTGGGTCCCACTGGCCGTTGAGGGAAAAGAGCGCGAGGTTCAGCAGGTGCGTCCAGACAATCCGGTGCTCATTGTGCGCCCGCAACAAATCCGTTGCCCGCAATGTTCCGTCAATCCAGGCCGGATACAGCAATCGGCCCTCGGCGTCCCATTGATCCTGAAATGGGATGTCGGTGCCCGCCCGCGCGACCAGCCAGAGTTGCGCGCCGCCCACGAGGAGGAACACCGCGGCCGGAGCCCACCACCCGGCAAGACGGCTGGCGCGGCGGGACGTTTCCGGCACGCTCATAGGGGCCGCACCTGCCGGCGGCCACGCAACCGCGCCCGCAACAGCGCGACCCATTTCCAACCCCCGAAGGCCAGGGCGTATTTCCACCGCACGATCAGGCGGTTGCGTGGATTGAAGTGCTTTAGAAAGACCGCGCGGTTCGCGTCGAAAATCGCCCGCGCCATCGCATCGTAGTCCTTGGCCACGCTGACGCCCTTCAGGTGGGTGATCTGAACGCGCCCGTCGTACACGATCCGAAATCCCGCCCCGAGGACGCGGATGCACAGATCCAGATCGTCACCATACATGAAAAACGTCTCGTCAAACACCGCGCCGCCCGTCGCCACCTCCTCGGCGAACAGCCAGCGCGCCCCGAGCATGAACGCCCCGTTGATCGCGCCGACGTCGTAGGTCTCGTTTTCCGGAAGATACGTGAGATTGTAGCCCGCGAACCACGCGTTTTGGGGAAAGGCGCCCGCAAGGCCTACCGCCCGGCAAAATCCATCCCATAGCGTCGGAATGCTCCGTCGGCACGCCAGGTCCATCGTTCCGTCCGCCCTCACCAGTTTCGGCGAAATCAGGCCAATCTCCGGATCCGCCCCGAGTCGCGCGACGCAATGCGACAGGGCCGTGGAGTTGCACACCGTGTCAGGATTGAGAAAAAGGATGAACTCCCCGCGCGACCGGGCGTACCCAAGATTGTTGGCCCGCCCGAACCCGAGGTTCCGCTCCGTCGCAACATAGGTCACCCAGGAAAAATCCCGTCTTACGATCTCGCCCGCACCATCGCCGGGTGAATTGTCCAACACGATCACCTCCACCTCGCGGCCGGCGAGGACCTGCGGTAAAGAGGCCAGACATGGGCCGATCTCGTCGCGCGACTGGTACGCGACGATGACGATTGAGAGCAGCGGCAACTCCGGCATGGACACGCGCGGACGCTGGGTGATGCTGCTCCGCAACGCAATGTCAGCCGTGCCGGCCATCAGTGTCATCGTCGCCTGCAAAAACCCCGGAACGCGGCTGCATGGGTCGCTGGAAAGCGTCTGGAAACAACGCCACGTGCGACCGGAACTGATTGTAGTCGACGGCGGATCGGCGGACGGTGCGCGCGAATGGCTGGAGACGAAACGCGCGCAGCTCGACAGCTTCGTCTCGGGTCCGGACGGCGGCGTCTATGATGCGATGAACCGGGGAGTCGCGCTCGCGCGCGGCGACTGGGTGTTGTTTCTCGGGACGGATGATCGGCTCGCGGGCGACATGGTGCTGAGCGAGACGATGGGCTGGATGAAGAAGTCCGAGGCGGGTGTCGTGGTCGGCGAGGCGGCGTTTGACGACGGTCGCACCTACCGTCTCCGCCACAAGGTGAACCCGCTCGCGCGCAATTTCGTGCATCACCAAGCGACGTTCTACCGGCGCACCCTCTTCGAGGAGAATGGCGCGTTCGACCCCGCGCTGCGTGTGATGGCGGATTACGACTTCAACGTGCGCCTCTGGAAGAGCCACGTGCGCTTCAAACCAATTCCGCTGCGCATCGCGACCTGCGGGGTGGGAGGCATCAGCGACCGGGGCGACTGGCACGGCTACCGCGAGGAAACCATCGTGCGGCACCGCCATTTCCCCGCGCCGCGGTGCTGGCTGTGGGACGCGCTGTCCGTGGTGCGTTATCTGCGAAAAAAAGCAGTTCGCGGACTTGCCTGATGCCCATGATCGCACCCTGGCGACCCGGAGATTGCGCCGGTCCCGCTTCACGTCGACATGGCCCGCGTCATCCCCACCCGCGGGCTAACCCACGCCTCCCGCTCGTCGGCCCATGGAACCGGGCTACATTTCCCAGAGCCGCCGGCTTTCGACCATACGAGAGACGAGTTCACCGACCCGGGTGATATAAGCCTCCGCGGTATATGGGCTGACCGCACGCTCCGCGCGTCTGATTAGCCCGACGCGGAGAGTTTCGTCAGAAGTCACCCGGGCCAGCGCTTCTCCCCAGGCCACCGCATCAGTCGGGTTAACGAAGACGGCACCGTCCTGAAGCTGTTCCCGGTGCCCGGGCAAATCGCTCAGGAGCATCGGGCACCCAAGCACGGCCGCTTCTTGGGGCGGCAAATTGTTCGGGCCGAGCAGTGAAGGGTAGACAAGGGCGGTCGCCCGCCGATAGAGGGCCTTGAGTTCCCCCCGACTGACAAAACCGGGGAACAGCACCTTTTCCGCCACACCGAGCGCTTGGGCGCAGGACCGGAGATAGGCAAGGTTGCCCTTGTCCGAACCGACGCAAACCAGTGCGGGCACCGGCTGGCCCCGGGCAGAAAGCGAGGCAAGCGCACGTAACAGCGTATAGTGGTTCTTGTGCGGCCAGAACTGGGCCGGATAGAGGACGAATGATCCGGGCGGCAGCCACGCCGGAACGGCCTCCACCACCTCCGAAAAATCCGGATTCGGAAAAGGTATCGCGACGACCTTGTCGGCGCTCAATCCAAACATCTCGCGCGCTTCCATCGCACCGGTCTGGTTGCCCGTCACCACGAAACTTGCCTGCCCAAGCATCGTGCGGCAAAGCGCCTCGCGGTGCGTCCACGGGTCACGCCCCGAGCGCATCTCGGGAAACTCGGGAATCGTCCGATGCCCGATGTCCCAGAGCGTGAAAATATACGGCAGATCGATCCGTGCAAACGCCGGCGCGGCGAAATACGCCATGTCCAGCCGGAGACTCCGACACACGGGTCGCAAATCGACAAGCGGCAGCTCACCGCCAAACCCACGCACGACCCGGCACCACAAATAGCGCAACGGCCGGCGCCGGTGAGACCAGGCGCTCCAGTGCACCGGCACGATCTCCACGGCGTCATTCGCTCCGAGCGTCGCATACCGCGAGTTCAACGCCCGCAAAAAAACATCCGCCCCGCCGTCCGACGTCGCCGTACCTCGTCCGAATATCCCAATTCGATAGCGTCGCATGTCGTCTCCTCACACCGCCCTCGCCACCACGAGCCCATACCAGGCCTGTGCGGTCAGCACCTCGTCGGAAAGTCCCGCTTGTGTTCCTTCGATGACGAATCCTGCCTGCGCGAGAAGCGCCGCGAGTTCCGGCAGGAAAAAATACCGCAGACGGTGAAACTCTTCAATTCGCTCGGCTGTCCCGGTCACCAGGTCCTCGATCCCCACTTCGTAGTTCACGTCGACTCGGCATTCGTCGGCCCGGTGCACCGGTTTCGCGATTCTCGTCACCCGAATGCGCCCATCTTCTGCGCGCCGCACGCGCTCCGCCGGCGGGTCGGCCAACACCCCCGGCCCATGCCAAAAATCGAAGACGAAAAGGCCCCCGGCACCGAGATGCCGGCGTACGTTGGCGAACATCCGCCCCACCTCGCCGTCCGCGGCCTGATACGAGACCACATGGAACAGCGACACCACCGCCGCAAATCGGCACTCCAACTGAAACTCTGCCGCCGCACCCGTCGCATATCCGATCCCCGAAGCGGTCGCCGTCTTTGACTGCGCCAGCGCAATCATGTCCGCCGACAAATCCACCCCCGTAACCTTCCATCCGAGCGCCGCAAACTCCCGCGCGTGTGCCCCCGTCCCACAGCCGATATCGAGCAAGGTCCCCGGCGCGAGCCCGGACCGCCGCAACCGCCCGTCGACGAAGCCGGCCTCTGCGGCGTAGTCTTTGCCGCGATTCAGCAGGTCGTAATAACGCGCGTAGTGAACGAAACTCGGTGCGCTCATGCCAAAGCCTCCCGCAACGCCGCGACCACCTGCGCAACGAGCTCCGCGGTGAGCGTCGTTCCGCTCGGCAGATAAAACCCGTAACGATACGCCTTCTCCGTGTGCGGATAGCACTCGCCGGCAAACAAGCCACGCTCGTGCAACGCGGGTTGTTCGTGCAGCCCGAGAAAGAACGGCCGCGTCGCCACCCCACGAATCTTCAGGCGCTCCATCACCGTCGCCGCGTCGAGCCCCAGTGCCGGATCAAGTTCGACCGCGTAGACCCAATAGACCGACCGCGCCCACGGCCGAACCGACATGAAACGCACCCCGGCCACGTTGCGCAGTGCCGCTTCGTAGACGACCGCGATCCGCCGTTTGATCGCCAAGAACTCGTCGAGCCGCTCCACCTGCGCGAGCCCCACCGCCGCCTGCAGATTGGTCATGCGAAAATTGTAACCGATTTCGGTGTGGTAAAAACGGCGCTCCGGCCGGAAACACAAATTGCGATAGGCGCGCGCGCGCGCCGCCACCGCCGGATCATCCGCCAACACCATGCCGCCTTCGCCGGTCGTCACGATTTTGTTGGCGTAAAAACTCGTCGCCGTCGCATCGCCTATCGCCCCGCATTTCACCCAACAGCCACCAAGGTGTTGGCTGAAATACTCCGCGCCATGCGCCTCCGCGGCGTCTTCGAGAATCTTGAATCCATAGCGTTCCCGCAGCCGCAGCAACGGATCCATGTCCACCGCGTGCCCGAAAATATGCACCGGCATCACGACTTTCGTCCGCGGCGTGATCCGCGCCTCGACCAGTCCCGCGTCCATGCACCAATTCTCCGGATCGATCTCGACGAGCACGGGCCGCGCCCCGAGCCGCAGCACGGCGATGGCACATGAGATGATCGTGAAAGCAGGGATGATCACCTCGTCACCTTCCTCCACGCCGAGGCCGTAAAGTGCCGCCTCGAGCGCCGCCGTGCCGTTGCAGACCGCGACGCCGGATGCGCGTCCGGTCCGCGCCGCGAACGCCGCCTCGAACTTCGCGACGAACGGCCCTTCCGACGAAATCCAACCCGAGTCGATGCACTCCGCCAGGTAACGCTTTTCGTTTCCGTTCAGCAGCGGCTCGCTGACGGGAATCATCGCGTCCCTCCTGTAATCCGCACCGCGGCCGGCGCGACGGCGGCGATGCGCGTCTTGTCCTCGTCTCCCGCGTAAGGTCCCTGCTTCACCTCGAACATCTCCACGGGTTCGAGCACTTCGAAACCGTGACCGCCCGACACGAGCAAAATCACGTCTCCTCCGGCGAGCACGCGGCTTTCGACGTAGCGCCGTCCCTCGTCGTAGAAATCGACGCGCAATTTGCCTTTGCGCACGAAGAGCACTTCCAGCGTGCGCGTCACAGCCCGCTGCACCGGCTTGTGATCGTGCGCCGCGATCTGTTTCCCCGTCGGATGCTGCATGTAGGCGAGTTGCTGGCTGTAATCGTTCGGCGTAAAAAACGAGATTCCAGGCGCATTGATTGAGCCGCGCACGATCATCGCCAGCACCGCGCCCGCCGCCGAAACTGTTTCGAGTGCATCCATTTTACCTTGCCTACCGCCCCCCGTGAACGCCAGCAAGGCCGAATCACGTTCGCCACCAAGCGGATACGGCTGATTTTTTCTAATTTGGAAGCCAGGCGGTGGGGTTATCCGCCGTGATCAGCGCGAAGGCGCGGGCGGCACTGTGGGCTTCGAGATGCTCCTGAAAACTGCGGGTGCTCTTGCGACTGTGCTTCTTCGCGCCTTTCTC
>CANJIU010000117.1 GCA_947474365.1 Opitutia bacterium
CCACCGACCGTTAGCGTTTGTGGCTGCCGTCGGAGATGGCGGCGCAGTGATTGTCGAGGCCGTGGCTGGAGGCAATGTCGCGGGTTTCATCGCCCACGAGCATATCAGCCCGCGGCCGCGGCGTCTTCACGTCCAAGTCAGACACTTACGGTTCGAGGGAGAACAACATCCTGCTCACTCCTGAGTCTTTTCCCCGCCACAACTTCATACCCTACCACTCCACGGTCTTTCTCGACCGAAATCCGGAGTGCCCAGCTGAGGCGCGATATAAGATGCTCATTCGCGACTTCGGCGGCTGGCATGTTTCCCTGCGCGGGCAGGATCGCGGAGTGATTTCTCGGCCGGGAGTCTACCTCCTCGGATCGCCCGACGGGATTCGCTTTTCATTACTGAGCGACGACCCGCTGGTCCCCGGCTTCCTCGATTCGCAAAACGTCATGTTCTACGATGCCGCCGCCGGGACCTACCGCATCTATTACCGCTTGGGCGCCGATGGTGTGCGGGATATCGCCACCACGTCCTCGGCCGATCCATTGGCTTTTCCCAAGGGTGAGAATCTGCGGTACGCCGCCGACGCACCGCGCGATCAACTCTATTCCAATGCGGTTCAACCTTACTACCGAGCTCCGCACGTGCTGGTTGGATTTCCCCTGCGGTACCTGGACCGCGGTTGGACACCGGCGCTGCTGACGTTGGGGGATTTCGAGTCGCGCCGCCAACTGGCTGGTTCAGGGCCGATTGTGCGTGGCGGCACCGCCACGACCGACACGGTGTTGATGTCGAGCCGCGACGGCGTGAGTTTTCGGCGGCACGCCGAAGCGTTTATCCGTCCAGGTAGGAATTGGCTTTACGGGGACAATTCGGTGATGCCCGGCTTGATTGAGACCACGACAGAAGACGGCGAATCAAAGGAGATGTCCCTGTTCGCAGCCGAGGGAACACGCACCGGTGGGCACATCAGTTTCCGCCGGCATACGCTGCGCCTGGATGGTTTCGTCTCCGCTCATGCTTCCATGCGCGGCGGTGAGTTGATCACGAAGCCGCTGCTGTTCGAAGGCGGCAGTCTTGCGCTCAACGCCGAAACATCGGCGGCAGGGAGTATTCAAGTTGAAATCCAGGATGTGGAGGGACGGGCCATCTCAGGCTATGCGTTAAGCGACTGCCCGCCGATTGTCTGCGACAGCACCCGCCATGTGGTCCGTTGGGACCGTCGCGACGCGGACTTGAGTTCACTGCAGGGTCATCCCGTGCGAGTCAGGTTCGTGCTGAGCGACGCTGACCTCTACAGTTTACAGTTTGTGCCCCGCGAACCTGTGTTGCCGGCGTATCGAGGCGAGAAACTGCCGGCGTTCATCCCGGCGAAGAATCCGGAGCGAAGGCGTTTCATTGTCATCGAGGACGATTTTTTGGGGGTACCAGCAGGGCGTCTCCCCACGGCCGAAGATCTCGACCCGGCTGTCCGGGAGACCGAGCGGGTGCGGGCTTTTGGAGACGAGATCGCTCACGATCTCGAAGCACTCGCGCAAAGCGCCCGCAGCGGCTGGGAAATCCGGGAAGATGCTCCGAATCGGGTGCAGGTGCTCGTTGAAGAGAGTGAAACTTCGCCGCGGCCCGGGCGCTATCTAAGGGTCGCTTCCGTCCATCCGCAGCCACGCCGGGATATTTCGGCTAAGACCTCGGACAACAGATCGGAGCCCGAAGTGATTCCGCCTTCGCTGGGCGGCGGCAGCGGCACCCACGGGCAGTGGGGCCCACCGAAATTCGAAGCGACGCCGCCGGGTGGCTCAGCTTGGATTGTACTCGGTGATTCCGATTACGGAGATACTCACCACAGTGTTGTACGGACTGAGGTCAGCGTCCGCATTCCCACTGGCAATCGCTCGAAAATTGTAATCGAAGGGGTGGATTTCCGGGCCGGATCGTGGACGCACCTCGCCTTCGGCCTAGAATTCAGCCCCGACGGAGCTGTGAGCATGGTGCAGCGAGCAACGGTAGCCGCGGGACGCGGTAAGCGCCTGCTGTCGAATCTCCGGCTTCAGCCGGACACCTGGCAGGAAGTCGCAATCACCGCGGACCTCGCGGCCGGCACCTTCGACCTGACGATTGCAGGTGTTACAGAACGGGGGCTATCCGCGGGCTACAGCGATGGATATCATCGGCTGAATACCATCCGTTTCACGCCGGCGGGGCCATCAACCGAGTTGCATTTGAAGAGAGTCAAAGTGGAGGTCATACCTTGAAATGAAAACGACAGCACTACTCCTGAGTTCCATCATCGTGGCCAGTGCGGGCGCAGCCGAGCCCTTTGCGCTTTGGACCGGCGGCGAGGTCCCGAAGTCCGCCGACATTCGAGCGGCAGAAGGCGTCGTGATTCATCCGATCAAGCCTTCCGGCCCTGGATCCAGCCTGCCGAACGGGTGGATCAAGGGTGTCGATGTGGCGTGGCACAAGGGTGTGCTGTTTGCGTCGTTTGGCTCGAACGTGAATTTCGCGACTCAGGGGGAAAACTCTCCCGGGGAGTCTGCGGTCTATCTTACAAGTCGGGATGGAGGTGCTACCTGGGGCCCGGTGGAGATAATTGCAAAAGGTGAGAGCGATGGTGCCGTAAGCCACGGAGTATTCCATTCGCATGAAGGGGAGCTGTGGACCTTTAATGCCGCGTTTTCAGGCAAGCTGCGGGACTTGCACATCCGGGCTTACGTGCTGGAGGAAAGTTCCGGCAAGTGGCAATCGCGCGGGCGGGTATGCGGCGACGGTTTGTGGCCCCTGCAGAAACCAATGAAGCTACCCAACGGAAACTGGATCATGTCCTGTTTGCGGGTGGGGCAGGGAACGGCGGCCGCAGTCGCCATCAGTCACGGCACTGACTTTACGCGGTGGGATCCCGTCATCATTCCCCGTGCGCCCGGAAAGATGTGGGGCGAATCGGCACTGCTCCGAGACGGTGATCGGCTGATCAACATCGCGCGGTACGGTGAAGAGGCGCTGGCCTTGGTTGCCGTCAGCCACGACTGGGGCCGCACTTGGACCCCGTCCCAGCCGAGCAACCTTCCCATGACGACGAGCAAGCCTTACGCGGGTCGCCTGAGCACGGGACATCCTTATCTGATTTGTACCACAACGTCCAATACCGGGACCGCCCGCAATCCGTTGACGATCGCCGTGGGCGAGCCAGGTGGGTCCACTTTCACCCGGGTGCTGGCGCTCGATCGGCGGGAAAAGACCGGCCTCATGTACCCCGGAGCGGACGAGTACCAGGGGAAACTCTATGTCGGATATACCATCCGGCCCAACGGAGGAACAGATGCTCCGATGCTCGCCGTTGTTCCGGTGTCCTCCCTGGCCGGCCCGGCGGCGACCGCCGAACGCGCCACCGCGCTGCCGTTGGAACATCGCCAGGCGCGGGACGCACGCACCGAATGGTTCCGAGATGCGCGTTACGGTCTCTTCATCCACTGGGGCCTCTACGCTGTGCCGGCGGGATCCTATCAGGGGAGAAAGGTTGATCGCAGCCCGACCGAGGGAAACGGGCTCGGCGAGTGGATCATGCACAACGCGAAAATCCCGGTGGCGGAGTACGCCCAGTACGCCCGGCAGTTCAACCCGGTGAAGTTCGACGCCGACGCGTGGGTGCGCCTGGCGGCGGAGGCCGGGATGAAGTACATCGTCATCACCACGAAGCACCACGATGGCTTCGCCATGTTCAAGAGCGCGGCTTCACCGTTCAATATCGTGGATGCGACGCCGTTTAGACGCGACCCGCTGAAGGAACTGGCGGAGGCATGTGCACGCCATGGCATCAAACTGGGGTTCTATTACTCACATGCCCAGGACTGGCACCACGCGGGAGGCGCGGCTTGGGGTCGCGGCAGCGCTCCGTGGGCCGGCGGCGATCCTGCCATCGGCCACTGGGACCCGGCGCAGGCCGGCAGCTTCGACGACTATCTCGACAAGGTTGCGATCCCGCAGGTGCGCGAATTGCTGACGAACTACGGACCGATCTCCGTCCTCTGGTGGGATACCCCGGTCGGCATGACGCCGGAGCGTTCAGTCCGCTTGGCGGAACTGCTCAAGATGCAGCCGCAGTTGGTCACCAACAACCGGCTGCTGAATCCACGCGAACTCAACCCGTACTCCGGCGACACCGAGACCCCGGAGCAGTTCATTCCCGCGACCGGTTTCAAGGATCGCCTGTTCGAAGTCTGCATGACGATGAACGAGACCTGGGGCTACAAGGCGCACGATCACGAATGGAAGCCGGCGGCCGACATCACGCGCAAGCTGATCGACATCGCCAGCAAGGGTGGAAACTTCCTGCTCAATGTCGGGCCAACTGCCGAGGGAGAAATCCCCGCGCCCAGCGTGGAGCGCCTCCGCGAATCCGGCCGTTGGGTGAAGCTGAATGGCGAGGCAATCTACGGCACGACCGCGAGCCTGTTTCGCCGTCTGCCCTGGGGCCGCAGCACCACGAAGGGAAAGTCGCTTTATCTGCACGTGTTCGACTGGCCCGAAGATGGGCGCCTGATTGTGCCCGGCCTGAAATCAAAGGTGCGGCGCGCCTCGTTACTCGGCGGGCTGGACTCGCTGCCCACGGTGGTGCAAGGCGGCGACGTCGTCGTGACATTGTCCGGTCCTGCGCCCGATCCAGTTGCCAGTGTCATCAAGCTTGGGTTCGACACTGTTCCGATCGTCGACCAACCGCTGCCGGGACCGAACCCGGCAGGTGTGATTGATTTGCCCGCGAACCTCGCCGCCATCGTCAACGCGTATGGCGCCAACACGAGACTGATGGGCTCCGGCTCCGCCGTGCACGTGGGAGCCTGGGACCGGGTGGGGACGGCGCTGACTTGGGAGTTCTCCGGCGCCGCAGGCAAATACCGGCTCGAAGCCGAGGTGGCCGCCGTCGGCGAGGCTGCGCTCGGGGTCGCATGTGACAGCGCGAAGTCGGTGGCGAAAATAGCCCCCACGGGCGGGTTCGATGAGTACCGGTTCGTCGCCCTTGGCTCCGTCTCGCTCGGAGCAGCGGCGGAGCACAACCTCGAACTCAAGTCCCAGGGCAAAACCTGGAGCGAAGTGCGCCTGCGACGCGTCCGCCTCGTGCCGGTGCAATGAACTGACGATGCGAGGGAGTAGGGAGTTGGTTTTTCGCGGCCTCCCGTGCGCCAAAGTGGCGCGTCCCAATACCAACCCTATTCGGCACGAATCCAAGATCAGTGTTTTGCGTCACCTCGTTGACCGCGCAAGTTGTTGATCAAATCTCCCGACGAGGGGGTTGTGCAGAAAAGGTACGGTTTCAGAAACAGTCTTCCCGCATTCAGCGCTCCACGGCATCAGATATTCTTGGTGGCAACCGACCGGATTGGCAGTTTCTCCGGTCCGATCAAGATACGCGAACACCTCGGCGGAATGTCCGATTGCCACTATTTTGATGCGACCCGGTGCGACTTCACCGCTCGGAGGTACGGCGTTTCCGAGGGGACGCACGTTCTTCAAGCGAGGGTAATGTCGCGAGCAATGGCGGTTCCTCGAAAAGCACCGCGGCCTCCCGACTCAGCCGTCCGGGAGTTCCGAGGAGGAAACGAAATCGAAACTCCCCCCGGTCGATCACAGGCTCGCCCGGAGGAAGCCGGGCGTCCTTTTCCTCGACGTCCATTGTGTAGCGGGACGATCGGGCCACTGTCGTATATAGTGCGCCTTTACTTAAGCTGAAATTGTACAGGGCATCTGTCGCGAAAATGAATCGCTCACGACCGCGTGCATCAAGCGTGCACAGCCATCGTCCCCCCGGAACTTCTCCTTGAGGTCCTCGACGCACTACGCCGCCTGGGACGGAGAAGTCCGCCTGGCTGCAGCCCGGCAATCGAAGCTTCAGGCGAGCCCGCTCCTCGAGGAACAGGAGTCGTGCCTCAGCCGCGACGAAGGTGTCATCCCGTCCCAGGTGGACGGTGAGATCCAGATGCGATCGCCTGCCGGCCAGCCGACACCACAGGGCCGCGCGCAAGGGTCCTCGCTCGACGATGTGATGGTCGACGACCTTCCAGTGCTCGCGCACCTTGAGCAATTCCAGTGAGGCCGGTTCCTCGTAATGCCCACCCCAGGGCCCGTACGGGTCCTCGACCAGCAGGGCCGACAGGCCGTCGCCAGAGAGCAACGGACCATTGGGTGTCGTGATCCGCAGGCCCGCCGCGCCACGCTTTGCCACGATGCGCAACCCGCCGTTGAAAATCGTTCCATTTCCTGCCGCGCCCGACATGCCTCCGCGCAGCGGCGTGCGGCGAGCTCCCTCCACCCAACCTAGCGTGAAGGCCCGCGAACTTCGTGGCGGCAGGTTCACCTCAAACACGACGCGCTTACGCCAGGGAAGATGCCGCATGAAGTGATGGCCCGGTTCCAACTCCTGAAAGGCGCAGAGCCGTCCGCGCTGATCGCGGAGTTCCAGCGGAACCTGTTCCGGATGGTTCGCGTACGCCCAGATTGGTCGGTAGTCGAGCATCCCGGCCAATTCCACCAAACCGCGAAAAGCGCGCGATTGCGGATTCACCACGAGGAATCTCGCGGCAGTCGGACGATCGAATGGAACCGGCTGCGGCCTGACCCAAATTTTCCGGCCGAGCGCGATCGTCGCTTCCCGCTCAAGTTCGCGGCAGCCGTGAAGCACTGCGCCCAGTTCATCACGCTGTTCGTCCATAGCCCCTTCGATGCAGGTGCCAGGCAGGATGTCGTGAAACGAGTTGAACATCACGCCGCGCCAAAGCCCCTCCAGCCTGATCGCAAAGCTGTGCCGCTGCGACCGCGGGAGCATCGTCACGAGCTTGGAGTCACGAATCACTGCCGCCTCCGCCCGTCGATAGGCCGACTTTACCCGCAGCGCAGTCGCATACGTGCCACGCAAACAGAAACCCAGCTCCCCGCGGACAACCGGCAACCGCACGCCCGTTTTAGCCAGTACTGCTTCGACGGCCGCAAAGTACCCGTGAAGGGTCGAGAATCGCACCTCGATCTTCGGGTGCGCCCGTTGCCAGGCCACGATGTCGGCGAGGTGCCGCCGGGTTGGTCCCCCGCCGTGGTTTCCCAATCCGAAAGGAACGAAGAGATGCTTTACGGGGGAGTGGACGACCGCCGCCAGGTACCCATCCATGCGCGCCGGCATCTCATCCCGTTCACATCCGTACCAGCCGGCGGCATAGGTTGTGGCCAACACCCGCGCGCCGTCGGGGCTTTCCCACCAAAACAGGCGTTCCTGCCCCGCGATTTTCGGACGACCGAAGGCATAAGCTCGCAGGCCATGCGCCCGCAGGATGGCGGGCAGAAAAGGCGTGTGCCCGAAACAATCCGCAGACCAACCCGCCCAGGCGCGCCGCCCAAAGTGGCGCAGAAAGAATTCCTGGCCGGTCGTAAAGTGGCGGGCGAGCGTTTCTGCCGCCGGCAGGTTCATGTCGGGCTGAAGATAGGTTCCCCCGACGGGATCCCATCGCCCGCTTCGGACGAGCCGCCGGATCTCGGCAAAGTCCCGGGGGGCGTGCTGCAGCACCTGCTCGTAGACGAGCGTTTCCCCGCGGATGTAGCGCAGCTCAGGCTTCTCCCGCATGAGATCGAGCACGGTGCGCACCGTCGAGAGTGCTTCGTTCAGGCCCTCCCGGCGGTCCCACAGCCAGACCGGGTCCAGGTGGCTGTTGGCCACCAGGTGAAAGACGGGACGCGGCGCCGAGGCGGACGGCTTCATGGTCGACGACAATCGCGCGCCACCGGTGCGGTTGGCAAGGAGGGCAGGTCCCTGACGCCGTCCTTCGTTCCATGGATGGAAACCGAAGCGCGCTGCCGCCGGCCCGGACGTTGACCCGCTGCCGACCACGAAACTGTATCGCGCCATGGTCTCGCTTGTCGGCTCACTTTCCGTTCCCCCCGCACTGGGTGGAGAGGTTTTGCCACCAACGACCAGACGCGGCAATCTGCGACGCGTCACGATGAACCCACCCCGCAATCCCCGCCGTCCGACTGATCCCCGCACGCGTTTGCTGCGCTACGCGCTAGACGTGATGAACTGCCTGCTGCACGAGCCCCGTTCGCTCGGAATCTCGGAGGTGGCCAACCGCCTCTCGCTGCCCAAATCGACGACTTTCCGACTGCTGCACGCTCTCGTGGAACTTGAGATGGTGCATAAAGATCTCGGGACCCGCCGCTACAGCCTCAGTTCGCGGGTGTTCGGGCTGGTGCACGAACTCACGGTTCATTTCGGGCCAATCGGGCGTTTTTCAAAAGTGCTGCGTACGGAGGCCGCCCGTCTTCGCGCCAGCCTGTACGTCTCCACGTTGTGCGGCGGCTTCACCTACGTTGTCGCCGCGTCCGGCAGCCTCGGCGACAGTTTCGCGCTCGGCGGCCGTGCCCCCGTCTATGCGTCCTCTGCCGGCAAGGTGCTCGTGGCCTGCCATCCCCAGACCGAGTGGGCGGAGTATGTACCGTCGCGTTCGGCGGAAAAGCTCACCCCTCATACCAACACCGATCCCGCCCGCTTTCTCATGGAACTCCAAGGAGCCCGCCAGACGGGCGTCGCCTGGAACCGCGAGGAAAGCTCGCTCCATCATCTCTCCGTTTCCGCCGCCATTCCAGAGGCCGGACGCACGCCGCGCTTCGCCGTCGCCATTCTCTTCAAGAAGGAAGAACTGATCCTGCGCGATCCCAAGGAACTGGAAGAAGCCGTGCGTCGAATCGCCCGCCGGCTCGGGACCTCGTGAGATTGGTTTCGCATGAGCGCTTCCGTCAATTGCCGGTCCTATGACTGCATCGTGGTCGGCGGTGGCTCAGCAGGCTGTGCCGCTGCCGCCGCTGCTGCCGGCGCTGGCTGTGTGACCTTGTTGATCGAGCGCCATGGCTTTCTCGGGGGCATGGGCACCGCCGCCGGTCTCAGCGCCTTCATCAATTACCATCACGGCAAAGAGAATCTGGCGCTCTCCTTCTACCGCACCTTGGTCGCCGAACTCGCTCAAACGGGCGCGACCTACCCGGCCGAGGCCGGCAACGTCGACATCTTCGAGCCTGAGGCAGTCAAGAGGACACTCGAGTCGCGCCTCGCGACGGTCGGCGTCAACCTCGCGTTTCATACCGCCCTCGTGCAGCTCGACCGCGAAGGTGACGAATGGGTGTTGCAGGTTCTGCAACGGAACGGCTTGGCCACCCTGCGTGCCCGTTATCTCGTGGATGCGACCGGTGACGCGGAGGTCGCGACCCAAGCGGGCGCGAGCACCACGCAGGGGCGCAAGTCGGATGGGAAGACGCAGCCGCTCACCATGGTGCTCCAACTGGGCGGGGTGGATCCGGAAGAGTTTGGGCGGCGGATGCGTCCGCTGCTCCACGGCCGCTACGTCTTCGCCAGCGACTGCCTGGCCGCGGAGATCGCGGAAGCGCGCACGCGGGGCGAATGGCAGATCCCTCGGCAGCATGTTTCAATGTTCTGGTCGATGCCATGGGACCCCTCCCGGGTCACGATCAACGGCACGCGCATCCTCGGACGCAATGCCTGCGACGCCGACGATCTGAGCGTCGCCGAAATCGAGGGGCGCCGACAGGCATGGGAACTGGCGGCGTTCTTCGTCCGCTATGTTCCGGGCTTTGCCCGGGCCCGACTGGTGCAGACGGGGCCGCAAGTTGGCGTGCGCGAAACCCGGCGCATCGTGGGTCGGGCGACTCTTACCGAAGCTGACGTACTGGAATCCCGCCGACCCTATGACAGCGTCGTGCTATGCTCGTATCCGATCGACATTCATCACCCCGATGACAACGGCAGCGACTTCGATCTCAGGCAGGACTTTTGTTACGGTATCCCTCTGCGCTGTCTCATTCCCCAAGACGTTCCGAACCTAATCGCCGCCGGGCGGTGCATCAGCGCCACCCACGAGGCTGCCGGCAGCTTTCGAGTGATGCCCACCTGCATGAACCTGGGGCAGGCCGCCGGCACGGCAGTCGGTCTCGCGCATGCGCGTGGCGTCAGGCTGGGAGAGGTCGATGGCGCAGCAGTTCGCGCCCTCATCGAAGTAGCCGATGAAACTCCGCGAGAAGCGCCGCGCGCGGTAAACGCACCGTACTGATGACCAAGAACGACGATGGCCGAGCAGCGAGCCCGTGGGCCTTCGTTCCCTCGATGGGGCTGCTTCAGGCGCTCACGTTTGCCTACGTGAGCATTCTGCCTGGAGTCTTCCTGAAGAGTGTTGGTGCACCCAATTCGATCGTCGGGTTGGCGGCGCTCTTCTATCTGCCGGTCGCGCTTCGTTTCTTGTTCGGGGCATTTGTGGACCGCCACGGGTCGAGAAGATCCTGGTCGTTGGTTTGCCAGCTGGGGCAGGTGGCGATTTCGCTCACGTCCGGCGTTCTGGCGTGGTGCGGCACTCCGGTGTCGTGGGTCCTGGCCTGCTTCGGTGGCGCCGCTTTGCTCGGTGCCTTTCTGGATCTTTCGACGGACGGTTTCTTCCTGGTGGCCATGCCCGCGGACCGAGAGGCGTTTTTTGCGTCGCTCAAGGTGCAGGCTTTCCGCGTGGGCAATTCAATCGCGCAGGGCGTTTACGTGATGCTGGCCGGCTCTCTGGCGCAGCATCTTGGCGGCCCACGCCGCGGCTGGGGCGCTGTCTTCTTGGTGCATGCGCTCGTCCTCCTGCTTCTTGCCTTGTGGAATTTCTTAGCCTTTCCGCGTCCCTCCGCCGACCAGCCTGACCGTCGTCCCGTGCCCAATGCGCTCGCCTGGTACCGCGACGTCTTCCTGGGATTCGTGCGGCAGCCCGGCATGTACTGGGTGTTCGTCTATTTGGCGGTTTATCGCATCGGCGAATCGCTGCTCGCGGCCATGAAAGTGCCCTTTCTGCTCGATCCTCCCGCGCAGGGTGGCTTGGGCCTGAGCCTCCAACAAGTCGGGTTCATGAACGGCGTGGTCGCGTTCCTGGTGCTGGTGATCGGCGGGTTGGTCGGCGGCGTTTCGGTGGAGCGGTTCGGGCTGGCCCGCACCCTGATCCCCGGTGTGCTGATCATGAACCTGCCGCACCTCCTGTTCGTCTATCTGGCCGTGCAACCCAATGCATGGTCGGTGAGCCTGTTCGGGCTGGAAATCCCGGTCGTGGCCCAGAGCTTCATTGCGTTGGAAGCCTTGGGCTACTCGCTGGGTTTCGCCCCCTTCATCTACATCCAGATCCTGGTTGCCCGTGGCCCGGCCCGCGCGACCTTGTTCGCGTTGGTCGGGGGGATCACCAACCTCGGTTGGACGCTGCCAGGGGCCGCGAGCGGCTATCTGCAGGAAAGATTGGGCTACGCGCCGTACTTCGTCGCGATCACACTTCTCGGGCTGGCCGTATTGGCGCTGATCCCGAAAATTCCCGCCACGACACTCGCAGCAAACGCGGACCAGGATGAGTCCCCCGCATGAAGTCAACCTGCCGCAGTGCCCCATCTCCCCTGATACTGCCCGCCTGTTTCTGGACGCGGCTAGGTGCGGATCAGCCGGCTGGAATCGCTCTCCACACCAGGGCGCTTCGATGGCTGTTTCCGCTGATCACGCTGGTTGCCACCTGCCTCGCGGCCGCCGCGGCAGAGACCGCCAAAGCACAGCCCACGCAAGACCGCGCGCTCCAGCCGATTTCCGATCATGCCGGACTCCCCCGGGTGTTGCTGATCGGCGACTCCATTTCCATTGGCTACACCCTTCCCGTGCAGGAACTGCTGCGAGGCGAGGCCAACGTCCATCGTGTGCCCGGCAATTCCAGTTCCAGCGGCTATGGGCTGCAAAACCTCGATCGCTGGCTCGGCGAGGGTAAATGGGATGTGATCCATTTCAATTTTGGCATCCATGACGCCAAACTTCCGCCGGAGGGCATCCGCCACGCCTCGGTGGACCTCTACGCGCAAAACCTGCGCCGAATCGTAGCCCGCCTCAAGCGCACCGGAGCCCGTCTGATTTGGGCCTCCAGCACTCCGATTCCGCTGGGCGGGAATCTGCGCCCCAATCGTCGCTTCGCTGATATCGACGCTTACAACCAAGCAGCGCAGGCGATCATGATCGAGGAAGGGATCGCGATCAACGATCTCAACGCGGCTATCACCCCGCAGGCTGCATCCCTCTGGGTGCCGCGCGACCTCCATTTCATTTCCGAAGGGTACGGGCTTCTCGCCCGGCAGGTTGCGGCGGCGGTCAGCGCGGCTCTCTCAATTCGCTTCTTCGTGGACCCAGCGGCCGAGCCAGCCCAGGCCGCGGAGGGCAGGTTCACGACACTGGCGGCAGCCCGGGACCACGTCCGTTCGCTGCCCACGGCACAGCGACAGGGTTGGATCGAGATTCGGCTGCGTCCCGGTACTCACCTCCTGACCGAGCCGGTGGTCTTCGGGTTGGCCGATACGCCGCCAGTCCCGGGACGCCTCATCATTTGTTCCGACGGGCCGCAGCCCGCCATCTTGCGCGGCTCGGTTCCGGTTACCGGCTGGAAACGAATCGAAGCGCCCCATCCTGAGTTGCCCGCGGCCGCGGTCGGACAGGTCTGGGTGGCACCTCTGCCACTTCCGGTCCCGGGCAAGGTCTTCGCACTTTTTGGGCCGGATGGCCGGCTGCCCCGGGCCCGTTCCGGCCAGGTGCAAATCTTCGGAAAGCCAGCCGATTTTTCGTGGAAATGGGATCCTCGCCAGCAGTTCAGCTTCAAGCACGGTCTCGTCCGACCCTGGAGCAATTTCCGTGATGTCGAACTGGCCATCGTTCCGGGCCGCCAGTTCATGATGAACAAACTGGAGCTCGACTCCCTGGACGATGCCCGTTCGGTCGTCCGCACCCAGCTTCCCGGCAGTTTTCAGCTTATTCCCTATACGGGCGGCTTGCCGGAAACCTGCTGGTTTGAAAACAGCCTCGCGTTCCTGGACTCGCCGGGGAAGTGGGTCAGCGACAGCACGCAGCGGCGACTCTACCTCTGGCCGCGCTCGCCCCGCGACTTGCAGGAGATCCGCGCGGCCGCGACGGTCGAACTCATCCGCGTGGAGGGGGACATCCAGCCCTTTGGGACTGACACGCCCGTGCGCGGGCTGGAGTTTCGTCACCTCGTCTTCACCGAGTCGAACCGCTACCTCTGGCATGACCGCACCGCGGGTCTCCAGCACGACTTTGAATTGCACGACGCCCCCAACGCCATGCTGCGCTTCCGCGGCGCGGCGGACTGTGTGGTGGAGGACTGTGAATTTGTTGACAGCGGTGCGACCGGTCTCCGACTCGATCTCTTCGCGCAGGATCTCCGGGTAATCGGCAACCGCTTCACGCGCCTCGGAGGCGGGGGGATTGTCATTGCCGGTTACGGCCCTGGCACGAAGCACGTCAGCGCCCACAATGAAATCGCACATAACGCGCTCAGCCACATCGGCGAAGACTATCGCGTGAGCCCAGCGATCATGATCTTCCAGAGCGCCGCCAACCGCGTGCACCACAACCTCGTGCACGACGTCCCGTACATGGGCATCGTGCTGAGCGGGGCTTGGCCCAACGACTGGCGCCGCGGCGACAGCCGCGAACGCGCCCGCACCATCCGGCGCGAGGAGACCCAGGCCGAATTCGACGCCGCCTACCGTGAGATGACCCGGGACGCGAAGCGAGGGGACACGTTTCTGCAGGAGCGGATTCTCCCGTTCCTCCACAGCCGCGACAACCTGATCGAGCGCAACGATGTGTTTGCCTACATGCTGAAACAAGGCGACGGCAACGCCATCTACGTGGCCGGCAACGGTCCAGGCAATATCGTGCGCGAGAACTACGTCCACGACACACTCAGCCCGACCGCCAGCTACGCTATCCGCACTGACGATCTGCAGAGCGACACCCGGGTGGTGGGCAACCTGATCGTCAATGTCGCCTGCGGCGGGCTCACGTTGAAGCACGTCAACGCCTTCGACGGAAACATCCTCGTGAATCTGCGGCGCAGCGAGAAGATCGTTCACTCCTACGTGCTGATTCAGCGCGGCCCCAGTCGCGGCGCCTCGCTTTCGAACAATGTCTTCGTTCATGAGCAACCCGCCGGGGACGAGGCACCGCCGGTCTGGTTTGTCGAAAATCGTGAAGGGGGTGCCGCGGCTGCCACGCTCGAAGACCTGGCGATGGACGGCAATCTCTACTGGACCCCGCGTTTTCCGGGGCAGGCTCGCGAGGCACTCGCTCAGTTACGCGCCCGGGGGAAGGATCCCCACGGGATTGCCTCCGATCCGCGGTTCCGCGATCCGGTGAACGGAGACTATCGCTTTGCCGACAATTCTCCGATGAAGGCCCGCGGGCTTACGGGGCTGCACGTCGACGAGACTGGTCCGCAAGAGGGATGGCGGGAGCGCTTCTACGGCCGGTTGCGATCGACGATCGTGCCCGCGGCCAGCGTGATCCACGGCGATGCTCCGGTTCGCGTGGTCGCAACCGCGAGCGATCCCAGCGCCGTCCTGCGCTACACCCTGGATCACTCCGAACCGACGGAGCAGAGCCCGGTGTTCGCGCCTACGGGGTTTCGCGCGGCCGCAACGCTCCGTCTGCGCGCGTTCCTTCCCGGGCAGACCGACACGCACGGCGCGCTCGCGGCGATCTATCACGACAGCCCGGGGTACATCTGGGACTTGGGCGATGTGCCGATTGGCAGCATTCCGCCGCCGCCGTTGAAAATTCGCGGCGATGTTGAGCTTGTGAAGGATCCGACCGAGGACCGCGTGATTCGCGTCATCTCATCCGGCAACGATCCCCCCGATTACGCCGGCCAGCTGGGGATTGCGCGGGCGATGCGCCGCGGCCGCCTTGAACTTACATTGCGCTTCCGTGCTGGAGCCACGACCGCGGGCACCCTGGATGTCTTGTCCGCATTCGTTAACAAGGCCGCCGTGCGTTTCCGCCTCGAGGGGGGCGCGCTGCGAGTGCCCGGGATTACCGCGCCGCACCCTCTTCCGGCCAATGTCTGGGTCGACGCGCGAATCGAAATCGATCTGACCAACGCCGTCTGGTCCGCTCGCGTCATGCACGAGGGAAGGACGATTTTCGATTTGGAAAAATTGCAGAGTCCCGATGGCGGTCTTTCGTCCGTCGACTGGTTCGGCTGGACGATGGATGCGAAGACACGATCCACGATGGAATTTGCCCGCTTCGATCTGAAGCGGCTCGGTGACTGAAACCCTGGCGCAAGATCCTGAAACCTCGAATCCCTCCATGTTCCCTTCATATCAAACACTCTCTGTGGCGGCCTGGGTCCTTGGCGCGTTGGTCGCGTCTCCGCTGCGCGCCGCCGATCGCCCGAATGTCATTTTCATCCTGGCCGATGATCTCGGCTGGGGCGACTTGGGCTATGCGGGCCACCCCTACGTGCGGACGCCACAGATCGATCGGCTCGCCGCCGGGGGCACGGTGGTCAGCAACTTCTATGTCAACAGCACCGTGTGCTCGCCGAGCCGCGCTGCCTTTATGACCGGACGGTACCCGGCGCGGTTGGGTTTCCATCATATTACCAGCTCGCTGGAAGTGAACAAGCGTCGCCAGGTGGCAGACTGGCTCGACCCCGATATCACCACCGTGGCCGATGTCTTCAAGCAGGCCGGATATGCGACCGCGCACTTCGGCAAGTGGCACCTTGGTAAGTATGGGGCGTCGCCCAAGCCTGAAGCGTATGGCTTCGACGTGTCCGCGGTGCAGAGCGGCCCGGGCGAGACGCTCGGCCGCTATCATGACAACGACCCGGGGGCGCAAGCCAAGGCACCGGAGGATCCCCAGAGCCGCTTGACGCAGTACACGTTCGACGCCGGCCTCGACTTCATCCGGTCGCACCGGCAGCAACCGTTTTACCTGAATCTTTGGTCCCCGCTGCCGCACGCCCCCCTGCGGCTCACTCCCGCGCAGCGGGAACCTTACAAGGACCTGGCGCCCAAACCCGAGGATCCGGCTTTTGCGCGGTGGATGAGGGACTACATGAAGTCGGCGCCGCAACTGGCGGAGCAGATGCGGATGTACCTCGCGGCGGTGACTGAGGTGGACCACCAAGTCGGACGGTTGCTGCAGGCCTTGCAGGAACTGGGCCTCGACGATCGCACGCTGGTAATCTTTTCGAGCGACAACGGTCCGGAGGATTTCTACATCGGCAACGCCGCCAATGCCGGAATGGGCTCGCCGGGCCCGTTTCGCGGCCGGAAACGCAGCATCTATGAAGGTGGAACGCGCGTGCCATTCATCGCGCGCTGGCCGGGCCATATTCCCGCCGGACGGGTGGACCGGGAGACGCTCCTTTCCGGGATAGATTTTCTGCCCACCGTGGCGGCGCTCGCGGGGATTCACCACGCCGATCGCGAACTTGATGGCGAGGATTTGAGCGCTGCGCTGCGCGGAGCCGTCGTCCACCGCAAGCGTCCGCTCTTCTGGGAGTGGTTTTTTGAAGTGGTCGGCAATCGCGACTACCTGCCGCCACCGCTCGCCGTGCGGGATGAATCATGGAAGTTCTACACGGACTACGCCGGCGGCGCCGTGGAACTATACGATCTCAAGCAGGACCCCGCCGAGACGAGGAACGTCGCCGCGCAAAACCCGGTGGTCGTGGCGCAGCTCAATCCCGCGGTGCTAGCTTGGGTGAAGACGCTTCCGCCGGCCGAGTATCGCGATGCGGTCGCGAAGGGCGCCGATCGCATGAAGCTGCTCGACATCCGCAAACCCACCGACCGCGAGCCATGAAACCGCTGGACCTCGCCATCGCGCTCGCTGGTGTGGCCATTGCGCCGGTATGGTCGGCCGACCGCGCCACGGTCGCCCCGACCACGCCCAACATTCTCTTCATCATTGTCGACGACCTGAACGACTGGGTGGGGGCTCTTGGCGGCCATCCGCAGGCGAAGACACCCAATCTCGATCGGCTCGCGCGCCAGGGCACCGTGTTTACCAACGCCCACTGCCAGGCGCCAATTTGCCACCCCTCGCGGATCAGCTTCATGACCGGGACACTGCCTTCGACCACCGGCATGTATTCGATGGGCCCAATGGATTTCCGGCGCTGCCCCTCGCTCCGCGACTCTGCCGCTGTGCCGACGTTGGCGGAATACTTCGCGGTCCGCGGCTATCGGACCATTGGTGTCGGCAAGGTTTTTCATAGTAGTTCCGCTACCAATACATTTCAGGAATATGGTCCCCGCGGTGACTGGGGGCTGTTCCCGCCCGACGGGACGAAATTCACCAAGACTCCAGGGAGGGGCGCTGTGGGACTGGGGCCGCTTTCCGGCGAGGGACGAAGACACCGTGGATCGCACCATGGCCAACTGGGCCGTGGAGCGACTGCGCGAACCGGCGGCGAAGCCATTCTTTCTCGCCGTCGGTTTCTTCCGGCCGCACGCGCCGATGTATGCGCCGGCTACGTGGTGGGACCAGCAGCCGGAGGAGCCGAAGGTGCAGTTGCCGCCACATCTGGCTAACGACCGCGATGGCCTTGGCCCGTTTGCGCAGGCGCTTACCTACGCGAGTACCTCGCCGCGACACTCCTATTTTGAGGAAAGCGGGCAGTGGCGACAGGCGATTCAAGCCTGTCTGGCGTGCCTGACTTTTGTCGATGGGAAGATCGGCCGCGTGCTCGACGCCCTCGAGGCCAGTGCGCACGTGCGCAATACGATTGTCGTGCTCTGCGACGACAACGGCCTTTCCCTCGGCGAGAAATCCCGGTGGGGCAAACGCTCGCTCTGGGAGCGGGACACCCATGTTCCGCTGCTGATCCGCGCTCCGGGGATCCCGGCTGGCGGTCGATGCGCGGAGCCGGCTGGTTTAATCGACGTTTATCCCACCCTGATCGAACTCTGCGGCTTCCCCGCGTAAGAACGACTCGAGGGTCGATCGCTTCGCCCGCAACTCCGCGATGCCAAGGCACCACGGGATCCGACATTGACCATTTTTTCGTGAACAACCACGCCGTACGCTCGCGCGATTATCGCTACCTCCGCTACGCCGACGGATCGGAGGAACTCTACGACCATCGCAACGACCCAAACGAGTGGCGCAATCTGGCCGCTCGCGAGGATCAGCGCGCCGTGATTCGAGAGCACGCGCGTTTTTTGCCCAAGGTGAATGTCGCCCCGCTGAAGGGCAGCACCGGTCTCGGCGTGGATCCGAAGCATCTCGACTGGTTCGGCGGCGTGCCATGAGGCCGTTGTTCGGTCGATTCTTGCCATCCATCTCCGGCCTCTCCCTGGCCGCCTTCGGAACGTTCCAGCCGCGGAACCGATCGGGCCACACGGCGGCATTTCCGATTGTTGCGGACATTGCCGGGGAGTGACTTTGAGTTGCGAGATTCGCCTGTCGGCGGGTCGTCGGCCCCCAATCCCATGATCTCAAAACCGTTTGCCCTTTTCCCTCTGGCCCGGTTAGGTCCCAAAGTCTGTCCCGGCGGACTTCATGCCGCATGCTGGCTACTTGCGGTCCTCGCCGCACTCATCGGGCCGATGCACGCCAGTGAGGCGGGGGGCCCTGCGTTAGGCTCCGTCGAGGGTCGAGTCCTCCATTCCGCCGAAGGTCGTTACCTCGCGAACGCCCGCGTGTCTGTTGAGGGTTCCGCGTTGCAGGTTCTTACGGACGTGACGGGCCAGTACCGCCTCTCCGGCGTGCCCGCCGGCGACGTGCGTGTCCGCATTGTCTATACGGGATTGGAATCCCAGGTGGTCACCCTGGCGGTTCCGGCCGGCGGGTTGGCTCGCCGTGATTTTGAGTTGAGGCGTGCTGCGGCCCCGGGCGAGGTCGTGAGCATGGATGAGTTCACGGTGCAGGCCAATCGCGAATACAACGCGCAGGCGATCGCGATCAACGAGCAGCGGTATGCCCCCAACATCAAGAGCGTCGTTGCCGGCGATGAATTCGGTGATGTCGCCGACGGCAATTTTGGCGTGTTCCTCAAGTTTCTTCCAGGAGTCACCGTCACCTATTCTGGCAATGTTCCCAACGCGGTCTCGGTGCGGGGCGTCCCCGCAGAAAACACGCCCTTCACCATCGACGGGAATCCCTCAGTCTCCCCGGGCGCCGACCGCACGTTCAATCCCGAGGGCCTGCTGATGAACGACATCGCCCGGGTGGAGGTCACGAAGACTCCCACTCCCGATCAATCGGCCAATTCTCTCGGCGGAGCCGTAAATGTAGTCACCAAGAGCGCGTTCGAACAAGCCCGACCCCAGTTCAAATACCGGGTGTATGCGGGCATCAACAGCCTCGCTCCGGACTGGGGCTGGCAGGCCGGCCCAAACGCTCACACCTCGGGCTGGCGCATCCGCCCGAATGCCGACTTTTCCTACGTGGCCCCGGTGTCGAAGCGTTTCGGATACACCGTCAGCGGTCTGTACACCTCGCGCTACCTGCCGACGCCCAACCTCCTCCCCACCTGGTCGCCCACCAATACCAACAACGCCGCCGGCACGGCGACGAATCCCGCTCTGATCTCCTTTCGGATTCCGACGAATCCGGCGATGCAGGAACGTTGGTCGCTGGGTGCCAGCCTGGATTGGAAATTCGCCGCCCGCGATTCGTTGCGCCTGACGTTGACCCGCTCCGGCTCCAACGCGTTGAACGACCAAATCGATCAGGTCTGGAACGTGGGCGCCAATCCGGTGGCGTGGGGACCGGACTTCACCCAGGGTCGGCCAGGAGTGGGCACGGTCTCGTTCAACACCACCTCTGGTCAGGCTTGGGGGTCCCGCATCGACTCTGGACTCGCGTGGAATCACCGGGGAGAGGCCTGGCATCTCGATGCCGCAATCTCCTACGGCCGCGCCGAATTCCGCCGCCGCGACCTCGACCGGGGCGTCTTTGGCAGCACGTCTGCCGTAATCCGCAACGTAACCGTCTCGTTCCTCGATATCACCCCCCTGCGTCCGCGGCGCTTCGTCGCCACCACGGCGGCGGGCGGGCCCGTCGAAGCGCAGGATGTGGGCAACTCCCAACTCGCCACCGCGGTTTCAACGCAGTCAAACTCGCCCTCGGCCATCGCCAGCGCGCGGATCAACGCCCGCCGTGATTTTCAGGCTGCCGTTCCGATCTCGTTGCGCGCGGGTGCCAGCGTGAGCCGCGACGACCGAGATATCCGTTCCACGCAGCTCAGCTACACGTTTGTCGGCCCGGACCGCGTGGCGAATACGGCCGACGACTTCACCAGCCGTTACGATCTCGTGGCCACCGGATTTTCCCGCCAGGCGGTGCCGTGGGGGCTGCCTGCTGTTGTCTGGCCCAGCAACGAAAAACTCGGTGCACTGTACCGCCAGCACCCCGAGTACTTCCTGCTCAACGAACTGACGGCGATCTCCGCGGCGGCCAATGCCTCACGCAAGATCACGGAGACGGTCTCTGCCGCCTTTCTCCGCGCCGATGTGCGGTTGCTCGAAAACAGGCTGTGGCTCGTGGGCGGAGTACGGTTTGAGCACACGAAAGACGACGGCTACGGCGTCCTCAACGATTTGCGGGCGACTTTTCAGCAGGACGCCAAAGGCAACCTCGTTCGCGGGCCCAATGGAGCCCCGCTGGCCAAGCCCGGCGGCGCCATCGATCTCGCGCGCCTGCAATATGCCGACCGCGGAGCCCACGCCGTCCGCAGCTACGGCGACCCGTATCCCAGCCTCAACGCGACCTACAATCTGCAGGAAAACCTGATCGCGCGTGCCGGTTGGGCGCGCACACTCGGCCGGCCCAACTTCGGCCAGATTATTCCCGGCACGACCGTGACAAGTCCCACCGCGGCCGTGCGCACCATTTCGGTGAACAACACCGGGCTGCGCCCGTGGACCGCGGACAACTTTGATCTCTCGCTCGAGTTTTATCCCAGCAAGACCGGCCTGTTCTCCGTGGGACTTTTCCGCAAGGACATCGCCGACTTCTTCGGCCAAGTGCGGCTGCCGGCCACCCCGGAGATACTGGCCAATCACGGGCTGGATGAAAGTTATCTCGACTACGAGGTGATCTCCCAAACCAACGTCGGCCGGGCACGTGTGACTGGGGTGGAGTACACCGTACGGCAGTCCCTCGAAGCCCTGCATCCGCGGCTGCGGCCGCTCGCGCTCTTTCTTAACGGCACGGAAGTCAACGTTTCGGGTGAGGCGACGGCGGACTTTACGGGCTTTGCCCGCCGCACCATCAACTGGGGAGTGATGTTCAACGGTCGGCGGCTGAGCGCCAAACTCAACTGGAACTACACGGGTCGGCTGCGCGACTTGGAGGTCACGGGGGCCTTCGTCCCGCCCGGCACGTTCCGGTACTACGCCCCCTGGCTGCAACTGGATGTGAGCACTGAATTCCGGTTGACGCACCGGCTCGCGGTGTTTTTCGCCGCACGCAATCTCACGAATGCGTCTCGGATCATTGAATCCTACGCCACGAACACACCGTGGTACGCTCGGCTCCGGCAGGAGTCGGCCTTTGGCGCCATGTGCAACCTGGGGGTGAAAGGCAGCTTTTGACGCCGCTTGGGCAGCGACGAGCTCGCGGCCAATGAAAACTCGCGCAATCGGCCTCGCCGCCCTGGGCGCTTTCTCAGTGCTGGGCGCCGCGGGCGCGGACTTGTGATCCCTTGACGAGCCCGACCCGGAGCGCGACGCCCGCGTCGCCTGGCACAAGGAGGCGCGCTTCGGCTGTTTCGTCCACTGGGGAGTCTACTCCGCGCTCGGCAACGAGTTTCACGGCCAGCGGGGCTGGATCTACGCCGAACACATCATGCGCGTCATCCCGATCCCCTCGCCGTCTATCGCGACGAGGTCGCGCGATCGTTTTTCCCTGAGAGGTTCGACGCCGAAGGTTGGGTTCGCCAGATGCATGCCGCCGGCATGCGCTATCTGGTGATCACCGCCAAACACCACGACTGGTTCGCCAGGTATCCGTCGCGAGTGAGCGACCTCAACCTCGCCGCCGTGTCCCGCTTCCCGCGCGACTCGATGGCTGAACTCCGAAACGTTTGTGACAACTTGGCCAGTTCCTAAACCGACCGTTTTCTGGACGGGGCAGATTTGGGGTGGCGTCGAACAATCTGCCTTCCGCAACGTTGATCGACGTTTCCACCGAGCCACGTGTTCCCGAGACGCACCTATTTTGTACGCCCCCACCCGAGCGGCGGCTCCCCGCAACTGCAGACCAAATCGGACGTTCATCCGGCAAGAATCGACCCCGCAAGCGCCATAGCGGTCTCCTGAAACTCTATCACCGCGAGGCCGCTTGAGTTTTTTGACCCTACGAGATGATTGGGACTGCAGGTGGAGGGACGCGCTCGGTGGCTTCAGCCCGCCGGGTGGAAGCCGTACGACGCGCGATGGATACCCCGAGTAGGCTGACGGGCGCGGGCGAGCAGATCGGAATCGTTGCCGCTGACCGCCGTGATGCCGGCGCTGACTGGGTCGAGTTCGAGCCACGGACCAAGGGTGAAACGCGTCTTGACGACCTCGATTTCGTTGGCGGCAAGGTGGCGCACCAGTTGTTCCGCGGCGTCGGCCGCACCGGGGTGGTTTCGCGCCGCGTCGCGGCACGCTTGCAGCGCTGCAGATCGGCCGAGTCGCCACGAGAGGTTGCAGACATGGCATAGCGCCGAGGAGTAGTGGCCTTGGAGGATGGGGCCATTGAGATCCTCCGTTTGGCGCGTGCGAATCGCGGCGAGGAAATTGGCGAGGTGCCTGCCGCCGCCCCCGCCGGGGAACTGGCGGACGCGCTTGCCTTCGCGATCGTAGATCCAGCCGCCGCCTTTGAGTCCGACGAACGAACCGCCTTCGCAATCGAGCGTGACTCCTTCGCGAATGCCGCGGAATTGATCCATCGCCTTCTGGCTGCTCTTGGCAGGGAGATTGCGGTTCTCGACGAGCATGGGAAGGCCGGGGTAGTCGAGGAGCGTGAGCTGCGTGTTGGGTGTCTGGCCGGCGTCGTCGACGCCGAAGCGTCCGCCGAGACCGAGGGCGCGGCGGGGCAGGCCCGTGAGGCCGGCGAGCATGCGGCACGCGTCGATCGGGTGGACGCCGCTGTTGCCGAGATCGCCGTCGCCGGTGGACCAGACCCAGTGCCAGTCGTAATGGAGCTTTGGGCGCGTCAGCGGATCGGCGGGGGCCGGGCCGCAGTAGAGATCGTAGTCGAGATTGGTTGGGCGGTAGGGCTCGGCGCGACCGATGGACGGGCGGTATTCATACCACACGATGTGCGCAGAGGTGGCTTTGCCGATGTGGCCTTCCTTGATCCACGCGGCAGCGGCGCGCAGGCCCTCGTCGGAGCGGTACTGGGTGCCGGCCTGGACGATGCGGCTGGTCTGGCGCGCGATGGTGGCGAGTTGGGCGCCTTCCCAGATGTCGTGCGACATGGGTTTCTCGACGTAAACATCCTTGCCGGCGCGGCAGGCCCAGATCGCGAGTGTGGCGTGCCAGTGGTTGGGCGTAGCGATGATGACGGCGTCGACATCGTCGCGCTCGAGAATCTTTCGCGGATCGGTGGCGGTGAACGGCGCGAGGCCCGCTTCCTTGGCGACCTGCACCTGCGCGGCGAGTCTCTCGGGATCGACGTCGCACAACGCGGTGAGTTGCGCGCCGGTGGTGGCGAGGACGTTTTTGACGTGGCTCTTGCGCTTGCCGCCGAGGCCGATCACGGCGAGGCGGATGGCGGAGTTGGGGCTGTCGGCGGCAAAGGTCCGGCTCACAAACGGAAACGCTAAGCGCCAGCGACGGCAGTTTGGCGGAGAAAACGACGACGGGTGGGTGAGTGCATGAGCGGGGAAATTTCGGGGAGAGTATGCGATTACATTTCCGCGGCGTAGGCGCGGAAGCCGGCGGGAATATCCGCGGCCGCGGTGTCGCCGCGATGAAAGACCAGGCGATAGCGCAACGTGAGTGAGCCACCGGCGGGGATGAGGTGGTCGCCGGCGGTAGGCTGGTACTTGAGTTTCTCGAAATCGTGTTGGCCGAAGGGGTTCGCGGAGAGTCGCCCGTAATCGCGCGCATGCCACCACGTGGGATGGCGGAAGTTTTGCGGATGCTCGAGCAGGGCGATGCCGATCACGCGGCCGTCGGCGAGCGGGCCGGAGGCGTCGCACCACACGGCGCGTTTGCCCCAGACGGCAATATCGCGGTCGTTGGCGGCGTTGACGAGGTTGCCAGTGCCGGTGCGCTTGTCCTTGCCCCTTGCCGTGAGTGACGCGGATCGCCTCGTTGATGCGCACGGCCATCGATCCCTCCTCGGTGTCGCCGAGCGCGACGGCGCCATGGGTGGCGCGGAGGGTGACATCGTAGTCTAGTAGTGACGCGGTGGCGGTGCGGGTGATGCGGAGCGTGGTTTCGTCAGTGAGCAGCGTCCGGCCGTCGTGGGTTTGCCATTGCTGGCGGAGGCGCAGCACGCCCGTCGGGCCAGCGCGGGTCTCGAGAATCGCGTCGAGCACGATGCGGCCGGTTTTTTGTCGGGTAGTTCGCGCCAGAGATCGTGGCCGTTGACGGCGCCGTAGGCGAACCAGACGCCGCGGTGCCAGTCGTGGTCGGGCACTTCGACCGGGTTCTGCTTGAACGGATGGTCGCGCGTGTAGCTCGTGCCGTCGGCGTCGAGGATCGGGTAGAGGCAGGGCTTGGGCCAGCCGGCGTGGACGTAATCGGAAAAGTGGCGGCCACCGATCGCGATGCGCACGCGGTCGGCCTGGCGCGTGAATGTGACAGCTGGCGCCGGTTCGGCGCCGAGCAGCGCCGCGTGAACCAAGCCCAGTGAAAGAATGGTGAGTGGTCGTGCGATGGTGCTCATGGGCTTCAAATTTTCTTCTTTTTCTTCGGAATGGCATCGGCCGAAAGCGGCCAGTGCTCGCTCTCGGTGCGTTCGGTGCGGAAGAGTTCCGCCGCCCGCGCGACAAAGTCGCGCTGCGACGCGGCGAGGTCGCGCGACTCGCCCGGATCGGCGCGGAGATCGTAGACTTCGATTGCAACGTCGGGGGCAGTGCGGATGGCCTTCCGGTGGCCGACGCGCACGGCCTGCGCGAAACCCTTCTCGTGATGTTCCCAATAGAAGACGCGATCGCGCGCCGGGGCGAGGCCGCGGAGCAGGGGCATCACGTCGATGCCATCGAGGCCGGCGGGAGGCGTGGCGCCCGCGAGGGCGGCAGCGGTCGGCAGAAGATCCCAGCCGCCCCACGACACGTCGCTGCGGCGGCCGGCGGCGATTTTTCCGGGCCAGCGGACAATCATCGGGGTGTGCACGCCACCCTCGTAGAGGGTGCCCTTGTAGCCGCGGAATTTTCCAGTGCTGCCGAAGAAATCGGCCAGCCCGTCGCGCGCGGGCGCGCCGTTGTCGGAGCAGAAAAAGACGACGGTGTTGTCCTTGAGCCCGAGCGCCTCGAGGCGCGCGAGCACGCGGCCGACTTCGCGGTCGAGGCGCGTGACCATCGCGGCGAAGGTGGCGCGCGGCTGGGTGACGCTATTTTTCCCGCCCTTGCCGGTCGCGGGCGGTTCCTCGAATTTTCCGGCGTACTCCGCAAGCGAGTCGTCGGGCACCTCGAGCAGGCTGTGCGGGATCGTGTACGCGAGATAGACGAAGAACGGCTTCGCGCGCTGCGCGTCCATGAACGCAAGGATCTCCTCCGTCATGAGATCGTTGGAATACTGGCCGCGCTGGCCGCCGAGGTTTCCCGGGAGCGTGATTTCACTTTCGTTTTTCCAGATCTTCTCCGGGAAGTAAAATTCGGCGAGGTCGTTGTTGAGGTAGCCGAACCACTGGTCGAACCCCTGCCGGTTGGGGATGCCCTCGTTGCCGGGCTCGCCGAGGCCCCACTTGCCGGCGATGGCCGTGGCGTAGCCGGCGGATTTGAGCACCTCCGCGACGGTGACGGTCGCGGCCGGCAGCGGCACGCGCTGAACGCCCGCGCGGCCGTGGTTGCCGCGGATCGGGGCGTGGCCGGTGTGCAAGCCGGTCATCAGGACGCAGCGCGTGGGCGAGCACACGGAGCCGCCGGCGTAAAACTGATCGAAGCACGTGCCCTCGGCCGCTAGGCGGTCGAGGTTGGGTGTGCGGATCCTTTTCTGGCCGAACGGCCCGATGTCACCGTAGCCGAGGTCGTCGGCCATGATGTAGACGATGTTGGGCGGGCGCGGCGTGGCGGCGGAGGAAACGGTCAAGGCCGCTGGCCACAAAAAGCACAGGGAACGCAAAAAAATCAGAGATGCGGAGTGCATGTTTGTTCAGTTCGTGAGCGGTTGCCTGCTGGTTTCGGGGGCGAACCAGATGGCGATAATTCCGAGGCCGTAAATGCAGGCGGCGGCGGCGCCCACGGCTGGGTAACGGCCACCGAGCGCCGTGAAGACGGCGCCCGCGGCGAGCACACCGCCGGCGGTGACGAAGCGGCCGACGTTGTAGGAAATGCCGCTGCCCGTCGCGCGCACGTGGGTGGGGAACAGTTCGGGCAGGTAGAGCGGCAGCCAGCCGAAGAAGAGCGTCGCCACAAATCCCTGCGCAAACACGATGGGAAAAAACGTCGGGCGCAGCGGGGCGGTCCACTGAAGCATCGCCACCGTGAGCGCAAGCGAGCCGATGCTGATGAGGAAATACGAAAGCCGCCGGCCGAGCAGCGCGGCGATCTGCGCGCCGGCGAGGCTGCCGAGAATCGCGCCGAAGGCCCACCAGCCCTGCGTGAGCGCCTTGTAGTTCGCCTGCACGGCGCCGCCGATTTTGTCGGCCCACGGAATCATCCACTTGCTCGCGGCCCACGCGCCGATGAGCGGCATTGAGCCAGGCAGGATGCCGACGAGTGTGATGCGCAGCAGTGGCGGACGAAAAAGTTCGCGGAGGGGCACGGCGGGGTTTTTCACGGCGGTCGCGGCCCCGGCCCGAGACGCGAGCCACGCCGGCGATTCCGGCAGGAAGAAAAGCGTCGCGAGACCGAGCGTCGCCGACGCGGCGGCGAGTTGGAAAAGCCAGCGCCACGCGTCGGGCGTGACCGATCGCAGCTGCGCGACTTGCGACAGGAGCAGAATGCCGGTGTAGATGGCGGCGCCCATCAGGCCGGCGACGACGGGCCGGGCCTTTTCGGGCCAGACTTCGGCGACGAGCGCGACGGCGTTGGGCCAAACGCCGCCGACGCCGAGGCCGATGACGAAACGCAGCACAAGCATCTGCTCCTGCGTCTGCACCCACGCGCCGAGGCCCGCGAAAATCGAATAAAACAGAATGCTCACCCCCATCGCGCGCGTGCGCCCGATGCGATCGCCGAGTGCGCCGAGGAAGATGCCACCGAGCGCGGCGCCGAACATGAGCGCGGCTGTGAAGTGGGCAAACCAGTCGCCGCCGAGCGTCGCGGTGTAGGCCGGGCCGAGCAGGCTCTGCGAGACCGAGAGCGAAGCGAGCGGCATGAGCCCCAACTCGAAGCCGTCGAAGAGCAGCGCGCCGAAGGCGGCGGCGAGCACGGCGTAGCGGGCGCCGCGGGAAAGGGGTGCGGCGGTGCGGCTCACGGCGCGGACTTGAACGTGGTCACGTGGGCTGTGCCATCGAGCACGCGGATGAGGGCGCTGTTGTCGAGGGCGCCGAGGCCGGCGGCTTCGGCGGCCTCAAGACTCTCGCGGTGGGCGGCGCTGAGCGTCATCGGCAGACCGGCCGCGCGGCCCTGTTCGAGGATGATGTACACGTCCTTCGAGTGCTGCGAAAGGCGTGCCTCGGGGGTGAAGTCGCCCTTGAGCATCTTGTCGCCCTTGCCGTCCATCATGCGCGAGTAGGCCGGGCCGGCGCGCATGATGGCGAGGGCCTGCGCGGCGTCGAGGCCGACGCCGCGGGCGAAGGCGAGGCCCTCGGCGAGCGCGGCGCGATTGAGGCCGAGCACGATGTTGGTGGCGAGTTTCATCTTCGCTCCCGAGCCGGCGGGGCCGGTATGAAAAGCCTGGCAGCCGAGCTTGGAGAGAATATCGGCGCACGCGTCGAATGCCGTGCGCTCACCGCCGACCATCACGACCGCGCTGCCCGCGCGTACCTGTGCACTGCTGCCGGAGATGGTGGCGTCGAGGTAGGTGATGCCGCGCGACGAGAGATCTGTGGCCAAAGTCTCGGTGGTGTCCGGATCGCCAGTAGTGGTGCCCAAGAATATGGTCCCCGGACGCAGCGACGCCGTATGCGCACAGATCAAAGCCGCGACTTCCGAGTGAGTCGGAAGACTCAGCAGCACGCGATCGCATCCCCGCAGAATCTCGTCGGTGCCGGCGAGCTGGCCGCCAAGGCGCTGGAAGGAATCGCGGCGAACGGAGTCGAGATCGCAGCCCAGCGCCCGGAATCCGCCGGCGATGAGTCGCTCGCCGAGGACTACACCGAGCAGGCCGAGGCCGATGAGGCCAAGCGGCGGGGCATCGCCGTCGGGAGCGGTCGAAGGTGAGGAAGCAGCCATGGCAGTGAGCATGGAATGGTCGACGCGGCTAGTTAGAGGGAATTGAGGTAGACCTCGAGATTCGTGAACGCGGCGTCGAGTTGGCGGCCGTTGCGGTCGGCGGAATTTTTCGGATCGAGACCGTGGGCGCGTTCCCAGTCGTCGGGCAGGCCGTCGCCGTCGGTGTCGAGTGGAGCGGGTGCGGATCGCAACACGGGCCAGCCGCCGACCTGTTGCGGTGAGTCGACGATGCCGTTGCCGAAGGTGGGCCTGCCCGACTGGACTTCGCGCACGATGCGGGCGTCGAGCGGATCGCGGTGCGGGCGGGTCGCGCCAACGTCGCGGAGTACGAGTGCATACGCCTCGGCGGCAGGCTGGGTCGTCACCGAGGCGACGGCGAACGGCGTGCGGCGCCGGTTGAGCGCCTCGGACGTGCGGCCCTCGAACTCGACGCCGCCGCGCCAGTTGTCAGCGGAAATCTCGGCGTCGCCATCGAGCGCGTGGCCCTCGCTGAACCAGAGCGAATCGTAGCCGTATTTGGCCTGGGTATCGTCGATGCGCACGAGCCGACGGCGCACGTCGGCGCGCGTGGCCGGGCCGGGTTTGTAGTAGTTGTTCACGACGTTGATGGTCTCAGGCTTGCCGTCGCAGGAGCGGTGCTCCCAGTTGAAAATCACGGAGCACCGGTGATCCATGAGGATCGTGCGTTCGCGATCCTGGCCGGCGACGCTCGGAGTGCGGGCCGTGCAGTGCGCGAAGAGATTGTGGTGATAGCTGGTGTTTTCGCCGCCCCACGAGGCACCGTAGCCGTGCGCGCCCTTTTCGTGGACGCTGCGGTTGAGCGGCTCGGCGACGAGGCACCACTGCACGGTGACGTTTTTCGCGCCATGCCAGGTGTTGACGGCCTCATCGATCGACCAGCTGACGGAGCAATGGTCGAGGATGATGTCGTGGCCGTTGCGAATCTCGATGCCGTCGACGGCCTTGCCGGATTCGGCGCCGGGCCGCACGCGGAGGAAACGGATGATGAGATGGCTGGCACCGTTGGTGCGCAGCGGAAAA
>CANJIU010000118.1 GCA_947474365.1 Opitutia bacterium
AATTTGAAGAAGGTGGAGATGAGACCCCGGCGGTTGTTGTAGGTTTTGAGGCCGGGCTTCCCCCGCTCAAGGTAGGTCATGAGACGTGCAGGGGTAAACTGCGAGACCGTGCCCTTGGGAAAGTGGCGAAGGAAGATGCCCAGCTCGTTCTCGATGGACCGGAGCTGGCGCGGGGAGAGAAGCGTGCGCTCGTTTTCTAGCTTTTTGGCCGCGAGATACTCCCTCACGGCGTCAGCGACCGGTTTTTCATGCTCGGGCTCCCGAAAGTTGGTCAGCGCATACTCGAGATAGAAGTTAAGCGACCGGGGAGCCGCTTTCATCCGACGAAACGCAGCTTCAGCCTCCCGTAGCTGGTCGTCGGTCAGAAACGTGGCCGTAGACCGGATGCCCGAGGCAAATTGCGCAGCCTTGATCTCAAGCGCTGCCTTTTCCGCCGCCGCTTCTTCCTGGGTCTTAAAATTCTTTCTGATGCGAAGGCCATGGAGCCATCCGGCCACTCGCCACGATGGGGAACCATTCCGATTCTCAAACCGGCTGACGGCAAACTCTGTTCGATTCATGCTTAGGTTGCCACGACAACTGGCAACCTAGCTTCCCAAACCCCTCCTCAGAGGAGAAATTTGGCGGGATGGACGGGACTCGAACCCGCGACCTTCTGCGTGACAGGCAGACGCTCTAACCAACTGAGCTACCACCCCTAAATTGGGAAAGGGAGCGGAACGTAGGTTGCGCGAGATGCGAGTCAAGCGTGGTTTTCCCGTGTCGCAGAACCTCCCGCAGTTCAGTGGCCCGTCGCTCATCGCGCGCAACCAAGCCCGGCACCACGCCGCACTGCGCGAGCTCTTTCAAACACTTAAATGTTAGCAATGCGGGCCCCTACGAAGGCACGCCTGAAACCCTGGGAGAGGCCGGATTGGTTTTTCGTTCATAATTCCGGCGAAATGCGACAACGCCGCATCGCTTGCCAGAATCGTGTTCCCGTCTCCGCGTCGAAGTCATTTGATTTTTCTTCGATCAACAGCATTGCATTCCGGCCAAAATGTGTTCACCTGAACACTATGAGTGAGCCCCTCACGGATCGACAACAGCAGGTCCTCGATTTTATCCATGCGCACCACCGCCAGCACGGCGTATCACCGTCGCTCCGCGAGATCCAAGCACACTTCGGGCTCGCGAGCCCATTTGGCATCCAGCGTCACGTCGACGCGCTAACCGCCAAGGGTGCCCTGCGCCGGCTCGACGGCAAAGCCCGCGGCCTCCTGCCGCAATCGCATCCGCGCCGCGGCGCCCTCGCCGAAATTCCTCTCTATGGGACCATCCCCGCCGGCCTCCCCGTCGAGGCCGAACAACAGGAGCCCGACAGCTACATCTCGGTCGACACCGTCTCGCTCGGCGTCCGGCCCAACACCAAGCTCTTCGCGCTCCGGGTCCGCGGCGACTCGATGGTCGACGCGAGCATTCTCGACGGCGACACCGTCTTCCTCACCCCCCGCGAACCGCGCCCGCGCGATATCGTGGCGGCGCTGATCGACGGCGAGTCGACCTTGAAACGTTTTCTGCTGCAGCGCGGTCAGCCTTTCCTCCGCGCCGAAAATCCCCGCTATCCCGACCTCCTCCCTGCGACCGAGCTCATCATCCAGGGTGTCATGGTCGGGTTGCTGCGGACCAAGTCGAATTAGTCAGTCCTCCCGTCCGGGAGCATCGGACGTCCCTCTGTCATCTGCGGTCCAGCGGAGAAAACCTCCGCAACCTCAGTACGGCACTCCGTGCGCTCCATCCTCCGAATACAAACCATCAATCATCCTGCGGCTCCGCCGCTCTTCTCCTCCTCTTCATGAAATTCCTCTTCCGCTCTCCCCAGCCCTCCAATCGCCGTCTGCTCCTGCGCGACCTGCATGCCTTTGGCATCGTCAGCGTGTTTCGCCGTCATTCCATTTTCCGCCTTTGGGAGCCACTCCGGGAAAATCCCCGCACGGGCGAAGATTTCGGAGGCTGAATTCACCGTCCGGATCAGTCGGAGCAATTGGGTCGAACCACTTCAAGCCACGGAATAGTTGACCACAGATTGCGCAGATACCTCGGATAAAGGCGTGAGAATCTCCGACCATCCGCGCCATTCGCGTAATCTGCGGTTAAATGCCTTGGCCGATCCTTTAGATTTGCCCACCTCCGGTGGGTTGCGACCACAGACGCGTCAAGTCGATTGGCGGCTTCAAACTGCATGAGTCCGTAGTGTAGAATCGAAGGTCCGAACCTGGAGAACAAATCAGTTCTGCCATCGGTTGGTTGACCAACTCGCCCGCCGGCTCACTGCCCGATGGAGCCCGCGTCCTTCGAACTCATCCGGACCTCTGAAGTTCGATCGCTGACCTCTGAACTCTGACTTCCGGCCTCCGCCCTCCTGACTTCCGCTCATGACTGCCGCCCCCGCACGAATTGAGGCGCTCCGGCATCTCCTCGCCCAGCGCTTTCCTGTCGCGCCTCGCACGACGGGCCGGCTGCTGCCCACCGGGATCCCGGCCCTCGATCACGCCACCGGCGGACTGCCGCTGGGCGCGATCACCGAAATCGTCTGCTCCGGCCCCAGTTGCGGCGGCCAGCTGCTGCTCGGCCAATTGCTCAACGCCACGCGCGCCACCCGCACTCGCGTGGCGCTGATCGACAGCACCGACGCGTTCGACCCGGCGTCGTTTGCCGGCGATCTGCTCGCCCACCTCGTATGGGTGCGCTGCGCCGGCGCTACGGCCGCGCTCCACGCCGCCGATCTCCTCACCCGCGATGCCAATCTCGGTCTCGTCGTCCTCGATCTCCGCGGCGCGTCCTCCGTCGATTTGCGGCGGATCCCCTCCCAGCAATGGTATCGTCTGCAGCGCGCCGTAGAGCCCGCGGATCTCACGCTGGTCGTCGCGACCCCGCGCGCGACCGTACCGAGTGCACAGGTGCGTTTCGAACTCGGCGCCGTCCACGACATCGCCGCCCTCGAACGCGATCGCACCACCCTCATCGCGGAACTCGCCCCCGCGTTGCAACGGCAGCGGCTCCACTCCGCGGCCGCCAGCTGACATTACTCGTGATGTCCCCTGCGGAAAACAGCCGAACGGTTTGTCATCCATTAGATGACAACCTCCTCTGGAAGTTGGGAAAATTTCAGGGCGAATTTGGCCGGGCGGACCAGCCCGATCATTTCGCCGCCTCAATGATTTCTCCGGGCACACGCTCTTCTGGGGCCGCGACGCCCCCGTCGCGGTTTGCGAGCGAAATCCTCCAGAGGCGGACAAGCACGATGAGGGCGTCGCGCCCCCAGGAATTAATTCCAAATCGCAGAATCCTGTAATCATGACGGCGCGCACGGCCAGACGCGGCAGTCGACTGAAAACTCACAGCCTCCGCGTCTCCCCGTCCCCTCGTCTCCGCCACGTGTTCGCCGTCCTCCACATCGCCGACTTCGCCCTGCACGCCGTGCTCCGCACCGAGCCTGACTCGGCAGGACACCCCGCGGCCCTCTTCACCGGCACAGGAAAAAAGTCCCTCGTTCTCGCCGCCAATTCCCGGGCCCGCGCCGCCGGCATCGAATCCGGCATGACGGCTCCACAGGCCGTCGCCCGCTGCCCTGCCCTCGTCATCCGCTCGCCCAACGCCGCCGCCGAAGCCGAGGCCCGCGCCGCACTGCTCGCCGTCGGCTTCACGCTCTCACCCGCGATCGAGGACACCGCTCCCGGCGTCTGCACCAGTGATCTCAAGGGTGGCAGTACCCGGCCCGAGCCGCTCGCCGCCGCAGCGGTCGCCCAGCTGCAGCAACTCGGCCTGCCTGCCACCGCGGGCATCGCCCGCACGCCATTGCTCGCCCTGTATGCGGCGCGGGCAATCACGGCAAATCCCGCCACCGCTCCATCACCGGGGGAACTATGGGAGCTTGCCGGGACGCCTCCACCGGCGGACCTCCTCGCCGAGGCTTCCGCCCCCTACTTCACGGCCCGCGATCACGTCCTCGCCGTGACCGACGAGGAGACGTTTCTCGCCCCACTCCCGCTCGCTGTCGCCGATCCCTCGACCGAACTCACCACGGTGTTCACCCAATGGGGCCTCCGCACCCTCGGCGATCTCACCGCGCTGCCCCGCGACGATATCGTCCGACGGTTCGGCGCCGAAGGTCTCGCCCTCTGGAATCGCGCGGCGGGCGGCGATCCGCGACCGCTTCATCTCGTCGCCCCCACCCAAAACTTCCGCGCCGCAATGGAGTTTGAAGAGGAAATCGCGTCACTCGAACCGCTGCTCTTTCTCATCCGCCGCTTCCTCGACCGACTGACGCTCGAGTTGCGCGCCACCCAGCACGTCGCCGCCGAGATCGATCTGACGCTTCGGCTCGAAGACGACACGCGGTACACGCGAAACTTCCGGCTGCCCGAACCAACCGCTGATCCGGAAACGCTGTTTCGCGCCCTGCACACGCATCTGGAGTCGCTCCGCACCGCGGCGTCGATTGCCGCGCTCGAAATTACCCTCACCCCCACCCGACCGCTCGTCCGCCAGCAGGGCCTCTTCGACACCGGCCTGCGTGATCCCCACGGTTTTGCGGAGACCCTCGCCCGCGTCGCCGCGCTCGTCGGCGCCGATCGCCTCGGCACGCCCCAATCCGCAACGACGCACCGCCCTGACGCCGTGACGCTCACGCCACCGGCCGCGGTCATTCCACCGGCGGCGGATCCTCCGGTCCATCCGCCGTACGGCCTGCCGCTGCGGCGTTTTCGTCCGCCCCTCCCGGCCACCCTCGAATTTGCCGCACCCGGCCAAAAACCGACCTATATTTTCACCCCACAATTCCAGGGTGACATCGCCGCGATCCGCGGCCCGTGGCGCAGCAGCGGCGACTGGTGGCAGAGCGATCGCGCGTGGGCGCGGACCGAATGGGACATCGCCCTCGTCAACGGCGGCCTTTACCGCCTCCTGCTGATCGGCGAAACGTGGCTCGTCGAGGGGGAGTACGATTAACGCGGCACGGTGCGACCGATGAGCTACCTCGAACTTCATGCGCGCAGCGCCTTCAGCTTTTTGCGCGGCGCCTCCGATCCCGAGGCGCTCGCCGCCCGCGCGCTGGAACTACAACTTCCAGCCGTGGCGCTGCTCGATCGCGACGGCGTGTGCGGCGCGCCGCGTTTCTTCGAAGCCGCGCGCGAGGGCGGCCTGCGGCCCCGCGTCGGCGCCGAGATCACAATGGAGGACGGCAGCATCGTTCCGTTGCTCGCGACCAACCGCACCGGTTACCAGAACCTGTGCCAGCTGATCACCGAGGCGAAGCTCACGCCCCGTGCCCTCGGCATCGTTCCCTCCGATCTGCCGCCCCAGGTCGATCCCCGCGATCGCAAGCGCCCGTGTTTCGCGACGTGGACCGAACTCGCGCGTTACTCCGAAGGACTCATCGCGCTCACCGGCGACGAAGAAGGCCCCGTCCGCCGCGCATGGCGCACCGCGGGCGCGTCCGCCGCCGCCACTGCGCTGGAAAAACTCAGCGCTGTCTTCGGCCGCACGTCCGACCCCGACCACGCCCGCCTCTTCGTCGAACTCCAGCGCCACCGCCTGCGCGGCGAGGAACGCGAAATCACCTTCCTCGTCGATCTCGCCGCCGCGCACCGCCAGCCCCTGCTCGCCACCGGCGGCGTGAATTACGCCAGCCCGGATCAGCGCGCGACCGCCGATGCGTTCACGTGCCTGCGCCTGCACACCACGCTCGATGCCGCCGGCCGCCGTCTCTCGTCCAACGCTGAACGCCACCTCAAGTCCGCCCGCGACATGGCTCACTTGTTTCGCGACCGGCCCGATGCGCTCGCCAACACCGTCCGGCTCGAGGCGCGGCTCGATTTCACGTTGCGCGATCTCGGATATCAGTTTCCCGACTACGCGACGCCGCGCGGCGAACCGATGCCCGACTTCCTCCGCAGAGTCACGCACGCCGGGGCCATCCGCCGCTACGGCACACCCAACGCCCGCGTCACCGCACAAATTGAGAAGGAACTCGCGCTGATCACCAAGCTCGGGTTCTGCGGATATTTTCTGATCGTCTGGGACATCTGCCAATTCTGCCGTGAGCACGGCATCCTCGTCCAGGGCCGCGGCAGCGCCGCCAACAGCGTCGTCTGCTACGTGCTCGGCATCACCGCGGTGGATCCGATTCATCATGAATTGCTCTTTGAACGCTTCCTGAGCGAGGGCCGCGTCGGTCGTGACGGCCATCCCTCGTGGCCCGACATCGATCTCGATTTGCCGAGCGGCGATCAGAGGGAGAGGGTCATCCAGCGGGTCTACGAGGCCTACGCACCGCGCGGCGCGGCCATGACGGCCAACGTGATCACCTATCGCGGCCGCAGCGCGGTGCGCGAGATCGGCAAGGTCCTCGGCTTCGGCGACGACGCACTCGACCGGTTTTCCGGGCTCTACGCCAACGGCGACTTTCCCGAGACGCTCGAGCTGCAGGAGCAACTCGCGATGGCCGGCATCGCCGCCCGACATCCGCGCGCCGCGGCCATGGTCCGGCTCTACCGGCAGATTCACGGGCTGCCGCGCCACCTCGGCCAGCACAGCGGCGGCATGGTCATCTGCCAGCGACAGCTCGACCGCGTCGTGCCGCTCGAAAATGCCACCATGCCCGGCCGCGTCATCGTCCAATGGGACAAAACCGACTGCGAGGATCTCGGCATCGTGAAGGTGGATTTCCTCGGGCTCGGCATGATGGCCGCGCTGCAGGACACGTTTGCGCTCTGCACCGCGCGCGGCCGTCCGCTCGAACTCTACACGATTCCACCGGACGACCCCGCGACCTACGCCGCGATGCAGCGGGCGGACACCGTCGGTGTGTTTCAGATCGAGAGCCGGGCGCAGATGGCGTCGCTCCCGCGGATGCGGCCCGCGTGCTTTTACGATGTCGCGATGCAGGTGGCGATCGTTCGTCCGGGTCCGATCGTCGGCAACCTCGCCCACCCGCTCGTCCGCCGCCGCAACGGCCTCGAGCCCGTCTCCTACATCGATGCGAGCGTCGACGACATCGTCGCGCCGATCCTGCGCCGCACGCTCGGTGTGATTCTCTTTCAGGAACAGATGCTGGAACTTGCGATGAAGCTGGCGGACTTCACCGGCGGCGAGGCGGAGGAATTGCGCCGCTCGATGGGCTTTGTGAAAAACGACGGCCGGTTGCAGCGGGCGTTGGCCAAGCTGGTCACGGCGTTGCGCAAGACCAGGCGCAACGAGGCCGTCGTCAAAAAAATCAGCGAGTCCGCCCTGTCGTTTGCCGCCTACGGTTTTCCGGAGTCGCACGCGTTGAGCTTCGCCCTGCTGGCGTACGCGAGCACGTGGCTGAAGGTGCACCGGCCGGCCGAGTTCACCGCCAGCCTGCTGAACAACCAGCCGATGGGCTTCTACTCGCCGGCCACCCTACTGCAGGACGGACGCCGCCACGGCCTGAAGGCGAAACCCGTGTGTGTCGCCGCCTCGGACTGGGTGTGCACGGTCGAGTCCGACGATACAATCCGGATCGGGCTGCTCTATGTGAAGGGGCTGCGGGAGGCGGCAGCGCGGGCCATGCTTGCGGCGCGGAGCGAGCGAGGATTTGCGTCGCTCGATGATTTTCTGCGCCGCACCGATTTTAATCCCGCCGAGCGGCGCGCGCTCGCGGCGGTGGGCGCGCTGAACGCGCTGGCCCCGCATCGCCGGGCCGCGCTCTGGCAGGTCGAGGCCGCGTGGTCGGAAGACGAGGCGTTATTGCGGCACTTCGCCGGCAATGAGAATCCCGGGAGCGTCGGCGGCCCGCCTGTATTCGCCTCCCCGCTCGCCACGATGACGCTCCCCGAACGTCTGCGCGCCGACTTCGCCGGCCTCGATCTTACGACCGGCGTGCATCCGATGGCGCTCATCCGCGACAGCCTCCCCGATGTCTGGCGAGCGGCGGACCTGCCGCTCGGCAAGGACGGCGAGCGCGTGACGATCGCGGGCTCAGTGATCTGCCGGCAGCGGCCGGGCACGGCAAAGGGTTTCGTTTTCATCAGCCTCGAAGACGAGACCGGCATCGCCAACGCGATCGTGATGCCGCAGCTCTTCGAGTCGCAGCGCCTCGGCATCACCCAGGAGCCCGCACTGCGCATTACGGGGAAACTGCAAAATCTCCACGGGGTGATCCACGTGAAGGCGGAAAAAATCGAGCCGCTCGTCGCCGCCGCCCTGCCGGCGCTGGCGTCGCATGATTTTCACTGAAGGGCCGCGCCCGGCCGTCACCGCCACTCGTGCCGCGGGTAGCGCCGCGAGAGTTCGGCCTTCACCTTCGGATACATATCGCGCCAGAAGGCCGTGAGATCATCGGTCACCTGAATCGGCCTTTGATTCGGGGCGAGGATCTCGAATTTCACCGGGACGCGCCCGTGCCCCACGGCGAATTTGCCATTGATGCCATAGAGTTCCTGGATGCGCGCGCTCAACACCGGCGGGCCATCCTTGTTGTAGGTGAGCCGCGAACGCCGGCCGTTGCCCATCGTGAGCCGCTCGGGCAAGTAGTCGTCGATCACCGCGAGTTGCTCCGCCGTCAGCCAGTCGCGCAGCACCGGCATGACCGGCTTGTCCTTGATGCCGCGGTAACCGAGTTCGCCATAACAAATCTGCTCGACGAGGGTGGCGCGGTCCGCGTCGGTAATCGGGTTCACCTCGAGCTCCGGAAACCATTCCGCGAGCCGGTTCACCCGCGTGATCCACTGCTCCACGGTGTCGTCCCACGCCTCGAGTTTGATCCGGCCCGCAAGCACCTCCTTGCTCAGCAGCGCCGCCGCCGCGTCGAGCGGGGCGTCCTCGCTGCTGGACTTCGCCTCGAGCACCAGATCGCGAAACCGCCGTTCGCGCCGCGACATCACGCGGCGGGCCTGCTCGTCATAACCCACCCCGCGGACCTCGCGGTAGTCGTCGGGAAAAATTTCCTTCAGCCACGCCTCGTCGATCGCCGTAGCGAGCGTGAGCAGCGTGTTGACCTCACCGTCGCCGCGGCCGATCTCGCTGATTTCCGCCGCGACCAGCAGCGTCGATTTCTGAATCGCGCTTTCCCGCGCCAGCACTCCGCGTCGCTGGTGCACCAGTTCGCAGCGCAGGGTGCCGGCGTCGAGCCGCCGCGCGAGTTGATCGGAGAAACCGGCGAGCACGCACTTGCGCACCGCCGCGCTGTCCACCCGTTGCTCCGCGACGTCGAGTCCCTCCTTCGCGGCGATCTCCAGAAATTGCTCGAACAGCGGTCCGACCTGTCGTGCGCCCTGCGCATGGATGCCCAGTCGCCGACAGGCATCGAGTGAGAACCCCGCCTTGTCCGCGTAGCGCCAGGCCCGCATCAGCAGGAAAAAATCACTCTCGTGCTCCTCGCCCAGGATTTCCTCGCGGGCTTCCTCGGTGCGTTTGTCGACGCCGCGCAGCAGGAAATTCCGGCCCTGCGTGAGCGCCGCCATCAACGCCACCGATCGGACGCAGCCGCGCTCCTGCGCCGCGAGAAACATCCGCGCGTAACGCGGATGCACGGGGAAGCGGAGCATTTTTCGACCAATGTCGGTGATCGAGAAGTGCTGGGCTGGAGCGGCGACGTCCGCGTCGCCAACCGAACGCGACGGGGGCGTCGCGTCCCCAGATGAAGATCCAATCGCTCCCAAATCCGCCAGCAGCATTTCCGCCCGTTCCAGCGCGCGCAGTTCGGGTTTTTCCAGCCACGGAAAACTGAAAACATCGTCGATGCCGCTCGCCTTCAGCGTGAGGACGACCTCCGACAAATCGAGGCGTTTCACCTCGGGCAGCTCCTGCGGCGCGCGCTGCCCGTGCTCGCGCTCGGTCCACAGACGCACGGCCACGCCTGGCGCGGTGCGGCCCGCCCGGCCGGCGCGCTGGTCCGCGCTCGCGGCGGAAATCTTTTCCACCAGCAGCGTGTTGATTCCGCGGTGCGGATCGAAACGCGCCACCCGCGCCAGCCCGCCGTCGATCACCGCCGTCACGCCGTCGATCGTGAGCGACGTCTCCGCGACATTGGTCGACACGATGATCTTGCGCGCCTCATAGCGCTCCACCGCCCGGTCCTGCTGTTCGGGCGGCAACTCACCGTGGAGGGGAAACACGATAAACTCCCGCAGGGCGCGCCGGCCCTGGATCGCTTGGACAGTGCGGTTGATTTCGTAAGCACCGGGCATGAAGACGAGCATGTCGCCCACCGACTCGCCGGCGATCCGCTCGCATTCCTGCGCCGCGACGTCCCAGACGGGCTCGTGCTCAAAGTTGACGGTCTTCGGCAGGTACTCGATCCGCACGGGGAAACTGCGGCCCTGCGAAACGAGAACATCGCAGGGCGCGAGGTAGGTCTTGAGCGCCCCCGCATCGAGCGTCGCCGACATGACGATGATTTTGAGATCCGGTCGGGTCGTCTGCTGAATCTGCACGGCGCGCGCGAGCGAGATGTCGCCGTACAGATGCCGCTCGTGAAATTCGTCGAAGACGATGGCGCTGATGCCGCGCAGCGTGGCGTCGAACGACATCTGCCGGAGGAGAATCCCCTCGGTGACAAACCGGATGCGGGTGCGCTCGCTCACGCGCGACTCCAGGCGAATTTGGTAACCGACGCCCTCGCCGAGACGGGTGCCCGCCTCCTCCGCGACGCGTTTGGCGAGCATGCGGGCGGCGAGCCGGCGCGGCTGGAGCACGACGACCTCGCCACGTTCGCCGAGCAAACCGTGTTTCCACAGCATCTGCGGAATCTGGGTGGATTTACCGGAGCCGGTCGGCGCCTGCACGATCAGCCGCCCCTGCGCGCGCAGCGAAGCCACGACGGCGGATTCAAGTTCATAGATGGGCAGTTCGCGCGGAGCCATGAGAGAGTTGGCCGGAGCAAAGCCTAATCTGGGTTTTGGCGAAGCCAAAACCTGTGAATAACCGGTGAGCCAGATTATCCCCAAGTTATTCACCGTCCATGCCGGTGAAAAAGTTGTTCAGAACAAAGGCTTCATTTTCCGAGGGAAACGCGCACGTTTTCCCTCGTTCCTTGATAGAACAGTCGCAGCGCGGCGGCCTGAAATAAGTCGACGCGAGCACGGCTGGGATAATCCCGGGTGACCGGGGAATGGCTGGCGGAAGCTGGTTCCGCCTTCCCCTCCAGAGCGCGAAAGCGTGATGTGAGGCAGATATCACCAGTTCCTCTGGCCGGAGTCGTGTCCGGTCAGTTCACACACGAATCAGGAACTGAGCGGCAAGGCGCGATGAGAAACCGTACTGAGCCGAGTCAGGCCCACGGGGCGTTTCGACCCGTGCGCCGACGCAGTTACCCCAGAGGGTTTTGGTTGCTACTGCGCAGACCAGAACGCAATCGCGATTCCCGGCGGAACGACCCCGCCAGAAGGCCCGGCTCGCCGCACGAGCAGGGTACGCAAGGGAGCCGCGAGGGCGGGGAGCGAGCGGACCTAGGCAAAGTCCGCGTAACTCCTCAAACGGGGCGGTCACGCAAAACGTGATCACCCCACTGCAAGAGCGAAAGCAACCTGAGAGTTAAGAGGTCAGACCCGTAACGCGGGGCCAACGATCGGCCAAAAGCCGGTGCCGTCCCCGTGGTAAGGGTGCCGACGCGAGACAATGAAAATTGCAGGCGTGTCAGCACCACGTCCGGCGCGCCGCTCCCGGCAGGGAGCGTCCGAACCGGGCGAAGAGGCCTCACTCAAAAGATCCCGACCGGCAACGGTCAGGACGGTCCCGCCATGAGACCGAAACATCCGCATGCCGCGGAGAGTGGCGTCGGGAAGCACACCGCCCGCGAAAGCGAGCGCGTCCAAGCGTGTGCCACCGGGAAAGAGCGCGTGACGAACGCCCACTCCCACAAATTAGCCTCGGAGGCCTCAAAACCTCCGGGGCTTTTTTGTATTCCGCGATTTTCGCGCAGCCGCAAAACCTTGGACTTGTAGCCGCTAACGCGAAGCGGTGGAGTGCAGGGAGAAAATCATGACCCGCCCCTACCTCTGCTTTCTTGGTCTCGCCACTCTCGCCGTCACGACACTTCCCGCCGCCGATTCCGCGGTGAAAACGAAGGCGGCGGCCCCCGCGCCGGTCCCCTACGCCCAAATTCTCGGACCCATTCGGCTCTACGAGGGCGATGCCCCCGGGGCTCGAGGTCAGACGCCCAAGGACATTCCGACCCTCACGCCCTATCCGGCCAAGGCGGAAGTGCGCAACGGCGCCACGATGCTCATCCTGCCAGGCGGCGGTTACGGGGGCCTCGCAGAACACGAGGGAACGGGCTATGCCGAATGGTTCGCCGCCCACGGCGTAACCGCCTACGTGCTGAAATACCGGCTCGGTTCCAACGGCTATCGCCACCCCACGATGCTGAACGACGCCGCGCGCGCACTGCGCATGGTGCGCGCCTTCGCCAAGCGCGACGGCCTCGATCCCGCCCGCATTGGCGTCATCGGCTCCTCGGCCGGTGGGCACCTCGCCTCCACGCTGGTCACCCATTTTGATCCCGCCAAGCCACACGGCCCCACCCTGGATTCCGCCGACCCAATCGACGCCGAGTCCTCGCGACCCGACCTCGGCATCCTCTGCTATGCGGTGATTTCGTTCGGAGAATTCGCCCACGCCGGTTCCCGGAAGAACCTCCTTGGCGAAAACCCACCCGCCGAACTCGTAGAGGCGCTTTCCAATGAACTGCAGGTGACCAAGGAGACTCCGCCCTGCTTTCTCTGGCACACCGTCGAGGACAAGGCCGTACCGGTGGAAAACAGCCTGATGTTCGCCGCCGCCATGCGGCGGGCCGGCGTGCCGGTCTCGTTGCACATCTACGAAAAGGGTGCCCACGGTCTCGGCTTTGGCTCTCCCGGCAAGCCGGCGCCACCGTGGGGAGATCAACTCCTTTATTGGATGAAGGAGCGGAAGTTCGTTCCCTGACCAATCGTGTCGGTCTTCGTATCATCGGACGCTTGGCCGCGCAGGTTCGCCAGGACGGCCGCGGTTGTCGTCGCCGGGCTGGTGCTCAGCCCGGGCGAAGCGGCATTGCATTCGGCCGAGACGTTTCGTCCGCAGATTCCGCGTGTCTGGGATGCGGAAGCCCTGCGGGATCTCGAACTGCCGCTTGCCGCATCGGGCGTCCCTCCGGAACACGTTTCTCCGGAGTATTATTACGCGCAAAAAGTTCGGCCGATCTACGCCAGTTACCCCGTCTACCATCCGGACCGTGAGCCTGCCGGGTATTTTGAAGGACTAAAATCCGTGGAACCCGTCGTGCTTTGGGGCGAGCAGGAGGCGCGCCCAAAGCTCGAAAGCGAAGCCGATTGGGTCCGCGCCGGGGAACTCGTCTTTGACTCGCCGCTCGGTTTTCAGGAAATGACACCCGCGGCTCGCGAGAGCCGGGCGACGGAAATGCGGACGCTGCCATATCGTGTCACTGCGAATGGCGAGGTGCCTTTTTACCGTTACGTCGTGCGGGAAAAGGGTAAAATCGAGCTCGGAACGCTCTCCTGCGCTGAGTGCCACACCCGGGTCATGCCCGACGGTAATATCATCAAGGGAGCGCAGGGTAATTTGCCGTTCGATCGACAATTCGCTTGCGCGATTCGCACCGCACCCGCCGCCGAGATGCGTTCCCTGCAGCGGCTCCTGTTTGCCGCTCCCTGGCTCAACCAACCCATCATCTCCGTGGTCGACTCCCTATCGTCGGACCAGATCGCGGCGTTTCACGATTCAATCCCACCGGGCGTGCTCGCGCGGCACGGCTCAGGCGCCTATAGCCCGGTGCAGATTCCTGATCTGATCGGGGTGACAGAGCGGCGTTACCTCGACCACACGGGGCTGCAACGCAACCGCGGTCTCGGAGATCTCATGCGCTACGCGGCGCTCAACCAGGGCGCCGACCTGCTCTCCACATTCTCGGGATTTATCCCTGATTCAGACGACGCCGGGAAAGGCCGCCCCGATCCCAAGACCCGTTTTCGCTACAGCGACGAGCAACTCTATGCACTCGTGCTCTACTTGAAGAATCTCCGTCCGCCACCGAATCCGAATCCCCTCACCGAGCTCGCCCAGCGGGGAAAAGCGATTTTCCAGGAGCAGGAATGCAGTCGGTGCCATGACCCCAAGCAGGGCTACACCAACAACAAGCTCGCCGTCGCTCCCGGCTACACCGTCCCCGAGCGGCATCCCGCCCGCGCCGACATCATGAAGCGTCAGGTGGAAACGGATTCCGCCCTGGCGCTGCAGACCCGCCGGGGCACGGGGCTCTATAAAGTACCCTCGCTACGGGGGGTGTGGTACCGGGGTTTCTTCGAGCACAACGGCTCCTGCGCCACGCTGGAAGACTGGTTCGATCCGCGGCGGTTGGACGATAATTACGTCCCAACGGGTTGGAAAGGGCCGCTGGGCACCACGACGAGGCCGGTCAAAGGCCACGAATTTGGCCTCGATCTGGATGCAACCGAGCGCGCGGCACTCATCGCCTTCCTGCGCACGCTCTGACCCACCGGCCTGCGTCTCGGAGTGCAAAGATTTCAACTTTAGGATTTCGCTCCGCGAAAACCTTGCCTTGCTTTCACTGGGCGCGGCGCGCACGTTGGGACTCTTTTTCCAACATCCGACCGCGTCCGCCAATGAACCAGAGCATCCGTAATATCGCCATTATCGCCCACGTTGACCACGGGAAAACCACCCTCGTCGACAAGCTCCTCAAGGAGGGCGGCGTTTTCCGCGCCAATGAACGCGTGGAAGAACGCGCCATGGACTCCATGGACCTCGAGAAGGAGAAGGGCATCACGATTAAGGCGAAGAACACGTCCGTCCACTGGAAGGACAAGATCGTCAACATCGTCGACACCCCCGGTCACGCCGACTTTGGCGGCGAGGTCGAGCGCGCCCTCCGCATGGTCGACGGCGTGCTCCTCGTCATCGACGCGTATGACGGGCCCCAGGCGCAAACCCGCTTTGTGCTGCGCAAGGCCCTCCATCACGGACTCAAGGTCGTGATCGTCATCAACAAGATCGACCGCGAGAACGCCGAACCCGCCAAGATGTACGACAAGGTGCTTGAGCTCCTCATGGAACTCAACGCCACCGAAGAGCAGTTCGACGCGCCGGTCGTCTACGGCTCCGGCCGCGACGGGTACATGATGTACCACCTCGGCGAGGAGAAGAAGGACATGTCACCCCTCTTCCAGACGATCCTCGATCATGTCCCGCCGCCTTTCGCCAAGCCGAACGAGCCCTTCCACATGCTCGTTTCCAACATCGATTGGAGCGACTACGTCGGTCGAATTGCGGTCGGCAAGATCCTTGGCGGCACCGCCAAGGTCGGCGATACGGTCTTCATCGTGCGCCATGAGGACGGCAAACGCGTCCGCACCAAGATTACCAAGGTGTTCGAGTTCACCGGCCTCGGCACACGCGAAACGGATTCCGCGGTCGCCGGCAACATCGTCGGCCTCTCCGGGTTTGAGGACATCGACATCGGTGACACCCTCACGGCCAACGAGGCCGGTCATGCCCTGCCCTTCACCCAGATCGATCCGCCGACCCTGGAGATGCAGTTCTGCGTCAACGACGGACCGCTCGTCGGCCAGGAAGGCAAGCTCGTCACCTCCCGTCAGCTGCGCGAACGGCTGATGCGCGAGCTGAAGACCAACGTCTCGATCAAGATCGAAGACAGCGACAAGGCCGGCATCTTCAACGTGAAGGCCCGCGGCGCCATGCAGGTCGCCGTGCTCGTCGAGACGATGCGCCGCGAGGGCTTCGAATTGCTGGTCTCCCGCCCAACCGTCATCGAGAAGGTCGTCGACGGCAAACGCATGGAGCCCTACGAGACCGTATGGATCGAAGTGCCCGATGAATGTGTCGGCGCGATCATGCAGAACCTCGCCAACCGCAAGGGACTGCTCACCAACATGGAGAAGCACCCGCACTCCACGATGATCGAGGCCACGATTACGACCCGTGGTCTCATCGGCATGGAAATCGACGTCGTCAACGCCACCAGCGGCCGCGGCGTGCTCAGCCATTTGTTCAAGGAATACGGCCCTTACGCCGGCGAAGTCCTGACCCGAATTTCCGGCACCCTCATCGCGACCGAAGCCGGCGAGACCACCGCCTACGCGCTCGTGATGGTTCAGGAACGCGGCAAACTCTTCGTGAGCCCCGGCGAACAGGTCTACGAGGGCATGATTGTCGGCGAAAATCCGCGCAACGAGGACATCGCCTGCAACGCCGTTCGCGAAAAGAAGCTCACCAACTTCCGCTCACAGGGCGAAGGTGTCGCCACCGGGCTCACGCCCGCGACCAAACTCTCGCTTGAGCGCGCAATCGAATACATCGCGGCCGATGAGTTCGTCGAGGTCACGCCGAAGAACCTGCGTCTGCGCAAGCGGATCCTGAACAACGGCCTCCGCCAGAAGATGTCGAAGTCGGCGAAGCAGTAATCCCAGCCATGTCACCGGGGTCGTCCACCCCGGTGATTTACCTTCAGGGTCAGCGAGCCCGGCGACAAAGTTCCATCACAGCAGCTCCTTCGGGAGCTGCTGCACGATCTGCTTGATGTTTTGCACCGCGTCGCGGTGACAAACGAGGACCGCGTCGGCGGTTTCCACCACCACGAGGTCCTTCACGCCGCAGAGGGCGATCGTGCGACCGTTGCTGAGCACGATGTTATTGGACGAACCACTCACGACCACCGGGCCACGCGTCGCGTTGCCAGCCGCGTCGGTCTTCAAGTGCTTGGGCAGCGCAGTCCAGAGGCCAACGTCATCCCAATCGAACTGCGCCAGCAGTGTCTCCACCGAGCGCGCCTTTTCCATGATGGCGTAGTCGACGGAAATTTTCGGCAGCGCCGGAAACTTCTCCGCCAAATATCCTGCGGCGTTTGTCGCCGGAAAGCCGCGAACAAACGCGGCGAGTTCGGGCGCATTGCGGTCCGCCTCATCCAAAAACGTGCCGACGCGCCAGAAAAACATCCCGGCGTTCCAGGCGTATTGCCCGCAGTCGACATAACCCTGCGCCGTCGCCGCGTCGGGTTTTTCCACGAAGCGCTTCACGGCGCGCACGACACCCGAGGCGCCCCGCGCACGCTCCTCCCCCATTTCCAAATAGCCGAAGCCGGTCGCCGCGTGGTCCGGCTTGATCGCAATCGTGAGGATGGCACCAGACTCGGCCGCCCGCGCGAGTGCGGCGTGCATCTGTTGCGCACACATCGCCGCGTCGGCGATGAAGGCATCCGCCGGCAGCAACGCGAGTGCGGCCCCTTCCCCGCCTCGTGCGCGCACCAGCGCCGTGGCCAACGCGGCGGCCGGCGCCGTGTCGCGCTTCGCCGGCTCCGCCACGATTTGTTCGGCCGGCACCAAACCCTCGAGGGCCGCGCGGGTACCGGGCAACTGCACGGTATTGGTGAGAACGAAGATATTCTCCTTCGGCACGGCCGTGCCGAGACGACGCACGGTTTCCTCGACCAAGGTGCGATCGGAGAGGAGTTTCAAGAGGTGCTTTGGCGTCTGCGCCCGGCTCATCGGCCAGAAACGCTCGCCGCTGCCACCCGCCATGATGCACGCGAAAAACTTGGAGTTGTCGGTCATAGTGGAAAACCGTGAGTTTCCCATCCCGGCCGCCCGCGCCAAGCCCGAATCGTCGTCAGGTCAGCGAGAGGACAATTTTCCCAAATTGCCCGGCGCGCTCCATCAGCGCAAACGCCTCGCCGGCCCGCGCGAGCGGAAACACGTCGCTGACAACCGGACGCACCTGATGCGCGACGACGAACGCCGTCATCGCGGCCCAGTCCGCGGGCGAACCCATCGTCGTTCCCAGCAGCGAAATCTGCCGCCAAAATATCTTTCGCACCGGCAGGGGCGCGTCGCCGTTGGTGGCACCATAGAACACGATTCGCCCACCCGAGGCGGTGACGTCGATCAGCTTTCCGAAGCCGTCACCGCCGGCACTGTCCACCACGACATCGCATTGGCCCGGACTTTTGACGGCGGTCGCCGCCCAGGCCTCGTCGCGATAATTGAAACCGCCTTTCGCGCCGAGCAGCCCGGCGCGGGCAATTTTGTCCGACGAACCTGACGTCACCCACACCTCGGCACCGGCGGCGAGCGCAAACTGCAGGGCAAACAACGCGACTCCACCGCCAATTCCGCTCACGAGCACCCGTTCTCCACGTAGAAGCTTGGCGCGGGAAAACAGCGCGCGGTAAGCCGTGAGCCCAGCCAAAGGTAAGGCCGCCGCTTCCTCCCAATTAAGATGCACCGGCTTTTCCGCCAACTGCGCGACCGGCACGGCTATCTTTTCCGCCAGCGTGCCCGCACGCGGCAGGCCGAGGATCGAGAAGTCTGAACCTTGGGAGTGCTGCCGATCGCCCCAATTGAAGCTCGGGTTGATCACGACCGAGCGTCCCAACCACGACGAATCAACCCCTCCCCCGAGCGCCACGACGACGCCCGCGCCATCGGAGCCCGGAATGCACGGCCATTTCAGCCCCGCGTACTGTCCAGCCTTGATCCAGACATCGCGATGATTCAGCGCCGCAGCCCGCAACGCCACGACGACTTCGCCGGCGACGGGCGACGGTTCCGGCACGTCGACGACGGCAAGTTGATTCACGGCTAAAAGTTGAACGGCACGCATAATGTAGATGGGGAACGCCGGCGACCCGCCCGCATCGAATGTAAGATTGCGAGCGGGCCGCCCGCGCTTCCAATTGATGGCATACTCCTCGCATTTCACAAACCCTACGGCGTGTTGTCCCAGTTCACGCCGGAGCCCGGCTCACGCTGGCGCACTCTGGCGGACTTCGGGCTGCCGCAGGACGTTTATGCGCTTGGCCGGCTCGATGCCGATTCGGAGGGACTGCTGCTGCTGAGTGACGAATCCGGTCTCAACACCCGCCTCCTCGACCCGAAGCATGCCCATCGCCGTGAATACTGGGCGCAGGTGGAGCGCGTGCCCTCGGACGACGCGTTGGCACGGCTCGCTCGCGGTGGAATCGATCTCGGCGACTACCGCACGCGACCTGCCCACGTACGGCGGCTGGAACCGACGCCGAAACTCCCGCCGCGCGATCCGCCGGTTCGCTTTCGGAAAAACGTGCCCGACACCTGGCTTGCGCTGGAACTGGTCGAGGGGAAAAACCGTCAGGTGCGACGGATGACCGCCGCCGTCGGACACCCAACGTTGCGCTTAATCCGAATGAGGATTGGAGATTTCCCGCTCGATGATTTGCCGCCCGGGAAATGGCGCGTGCTCACTCCCGACGATCGTGCGCGGGTGTTCCGCTGAAATCGATCATCGGCAGAACTGCCGGCTCAAATCCGTACGATGACATCCTCCGGCTTGAACCGGACCTTCTTGGCAGAAGCGTATTTGTCATCCGACAGCCGATACCCGGCGGCGCAGGCCACGACGGTGCCGTAGTCGGAGCCGGCGAGGCCAAGAATCTCGTCGTACTTGGCCGGCTCAATCCCCTCCATCGGGCAGGTGTCGATGCCGAGCACGGCTGCACTGGCCATGAATTGGCCGAGCGCGATGTAGATCTGGTGTTCCTGCCACGTGTCGAGCGTTCCGTCGGTCCGGGCCCTGTCGAGATTGCGCATCGTCATGGCGCGAAATTTCACGAGCGAGTCCGGCATCACGCCGAGGACTTCGACCATCCGCGCGATGTGCCGGTCGACGTGCTCGGCATCGATGTTCCGACGTACCGCGAAAGCAACCAAATGCGAGCAATCCGCGGGCTGCGCCTGTCGGTAGGACGCTGCGCCCAGCTGCGCTTTTACGGCGGAGTCAGTCACCACGAAAAACTTCCACGGCTGCAACCCGATCGAGGACGGCGCAAGCACGAGCGACTGCTCCAGCGCGTGCCAGTCGCCCTCGGAAATCTTGCGGGACGGATCAAATTTTTTGGTGGCATAGCGCCAGTTGAGCGCCTCGACGAGATGGGGGGCGGGCAGAGTTGCGGGCATAATGGGAAGTGGGAAAACGAGTGTTGCGGGCGAACCGCCGGGCGCAAGTCACCAGGCGCGGGCGTATTGCACCGGCGGCACGGGCAATGGCTTCACCTGCAACGCCCTCGCTGCGCGGAGAGGCCAGTTGGGATCACGCAGAAGCTCGCGGGCCAGCAGCACGAGATCGGCCTGACCGTTGCGAATGATTTGGTCGGCCTGCATCGGGTCCGTGATCATCCCAACCGCGGCGGTCGCGATTCCCGCCTCGCGACGGATGCGCTCGGCGAACGGCGCCTGATACCCCGCACCGACGGGAACCTTGGCAGAAGCCGACGTTCCCCCAGAACTGCAGTCGACGAGATCGACGCCCTCGGTTTTCAACCGCCGCGCGAGCTCGATGCTCTCCTCGATCGTCCATCCGCCTTCGATCCAATCCGTACACGACAGCCGCACCGCGAGCGGCAGATTCTCCGGCCATGCCGCCCGGACGGCCTGCAGGAGTTCGAGGAGGAAGCGGATCCTGTTTTCAAAACTGCCGCCGTAGCGATCGGTGCGCTGATTGGAGATTGGGGAAAGAAACTCATGCCCGAGATAACCGTGCGCCCCGTGTAATTCGAGCCACTCGACACCGGCGGCCCGCGCCCGCTTGGCGGCCTCCACAAACTTGCGTTGCAACGCGGCGATCTCGTCGACCGAGAGTTCATGCGGCGTTTTGATCAGATCACCGCCAAACGCGATCGCACTCGGCCCGACCGGCGTCCACCCGCCGGCAGCATCGCTGAGATGCGCCCCGCCCTCCCACGGCCGCGCCGCCCCTGCCTTGCGTCCCGCGTGAGCCAACTGGATGCCGGGCACCGCACCCTGGGATTTGATGAAACGAGTGATGCGCGAGATCGCTTCGACATGCCGGTCATCCCAGATTCCCGCATCGCCCGGCGTGATTCGGCCTTCGGGCGAAACCGCTGTTGCTTCGGCGATGACCAGACCGGCGCCACCTGACGCCCGGGCTCCGAGATGGACCAGATGCCAGTCGTTCATCAACCCATCGTCCGATGAGTACATGCACATCGGGGAAACTCCGATCCGGTTTCGCAGCGTGACAGACTTGATGGTGAGCGGATCGAAGAGATGGGGCATGTGAGTTCCCGAAAGAACCCTCGGTCCGCGATTTGGCAACTCCACCGTCAATCGAGCAAGGGGCGATACTCCGGATGAAGCGTGATGAATCGCCCGACATAGGAGCACGCCGGCACGACCTTGAGTCGCTCCGTCGCCGCGAAGTCCAGCGCCGCCTGTACCAATTTTTCCGCAATCCCGCGACCGCGCAACTCCAGCGGGACGAAGGTGTGGGTCATGACGATTTCCCGGTCGTGGCGCACGTAATCCACGACGGACAATTTTTCGTCCACCGTGGCCTCGAAACGGTTCATTCCGAAATTGTGCCGGACCTCGATCGCGTTGGCCTCGGGTTCGCTCATGACAATTCCTCGCGTTTTCCCCACCGCTGGGCGAGCACGCCGCAAACGATCAATTGCAGCGGATGATAGATCATGATCGGAAGGAGAATGAGCCCCATTCCCGGATGCACCCCAAAAATCAACTTCGCCATCGGCACTCCCGAGGCGAGGGTCTTCTTGGAACCGCAGAAGATCGCGACGATTCGGTCTTCGCGTCCAAAGCCCATGGCCCGAGCTGACGACGACGTCAGCACCATCACTCCGACAAACAGCACCGCACACACGACCGAGATCAGGATGACCTGACCGGCGCCGTGCGACGACCAGACACCCTGTTGAAATGATTCGCAGAACGACGTGTAGACGAGAAGGAGTATGGTCAGCCGATCCACCAGCGAAATACGGGATTTGTGTCGCTGCGCGATCGCGCCGAGCAATGGTCGCAGCGCCTGTCCGACGGCGAGTGGCAGCACCAGCCAGCGCAAGAGGTCGATGATCACCGGCCCGATGGGCTGAGCGCCGCCGGATGTCTTCATCACCCACGCGATCCAGAATGGAGTGACGACAATGCCAATCAGGCTGGAAAGCGTGGCATTGAAGACCGCCCCCGCGACGTTGCCGTGCGCGGCCGCGGTCATCGCCACGGATGACGACACGGTTGACGGCAGCGCACAGAGAAAAAACAGCCCGAGCGCAAGGTCAGGCGAGACGCGGGCGCCAAGGAGGGCGTTGAGCGCGAGTCCGAGCAGGGGAAACACGAGAAACGTGAATCCCTGCACGAGAGCATGCAAACGCCAGTTCAGCGCACCGGCGCGCAGCGCCGCGAACGAAAGCGTGAGCCCATGCAAAAAGAAAATCAGCGCCACGCCAGCCTTCGTCGCGATCTCCGGATGCATCCAGCCTCCGGAAGAGCCGGGCATTGGAAAGGCCCACGCCAGAAACGTCGCGAACACCATGCCGATCAGAAACCAATCCGGCTTGATCTTCATCGTGCACCAGGCGCCCCGCCGAACCGGGCCCGCAGCTTGTCCACAACAGCGGCGAGGTCCTCCAGTCCATCAATCCGCAACCGCCAAAGCACGCCGCCATAGACGGCAATGCCCAATGGAATCAGTCCGAAAATGGCCACGGCATCCGCGATGCCACCGTTGCGGCCTGCTCGGAGGAGCCCATACCACACCGCCGCCACGAAGAGGACCATCGCGAGTGTCGCGCCACCGACTTTCGCCAGACTGCTCCACAGATCGCCAAACTGCATCCCCGGCAGCCGGGCGCCGAGCGCGCGTTGCAACATGACCGTCTGCACGATCACCGAAACGGTGCTCGCCAGGACGAGACCGCGCGCGTCAAGCGGTCCCATCAGCAGCAGGCTCAGACCGAGATTCACCACAAAGCTGGCGCCCGCCATCCACACCGGAGTCGACGTATCCTTGATCGCGTAAAACGCGCGGGTCGTCAGACTCACGACCGAGAAGAAAGGCATCCCGAGGGCGAACAACATCAGCAGTGGCGCCATGGTTTGCGTCATCGCCGGCGTGAATTTTCCGTGCTGAAAGAGGAATCGCACAATCGGTTCGCTCAACAACGCCAGCCCGGCGGCCGCCGGCACATTGATCACCAGAATCAGCCGCAGGCCCTTGTGATAGTCCGCAGCCATCGCGACGAAATTTCGCTCGACGGCGTGACGCGCGATCAGCGGGTAGACGACGGTCGCGACGGCGATGGCGAAGACCCCGATGGGCAGTTCCATCAGACGGTTCGCGTAAAACAACAGGGTCGCCGACGACTCGCTGACGGAAAAAGCGAGCAGGCGCGAAACGTAGATGTTCACCTGATAGATCGCGGTGCCGATCAGGCCGGGCGCCATCAGGGCCGCGATCGCGCGCACGCGCGGCGAAAGGGCAAAATCGCAGCGCGGCCGCCAGCCTTCCCGCACGAGAACAAGCGCCGGCACGCCCATCTGCAGCACTCCACCCGCGAGCACCCCGGCGCACAACCAATGCATCGCACGCAGTTCATCTCGATCAATCGTCGCCGCAGCGACACCGAGCGAGGCAATCATGGTGAGGTTCAGCCAAATCGGTGACAGGGCCGGCTCGGTGAACCGGCCGAGCACGTTGAGCGCGGCGCTAAAGGCCGCCGCGAGGCAGACGCAGGCCAGATAAGGGAATAGAAAAACCGTGAGATCCGCCGCGAGGTACCACTTCGACTCGTGACCAGCGATCAGCCGTGATTGGGAGAACACCAACATCCCAACCGCGACACATATCCCGGTCACGACCGCCAGCCACGTACCGACCTTGCTCAGCAGGGCAAACGCGCCCGTCCGACCGTTCTCGTGCAATTCCTCCTGCAGGGCGGGCACGAAGGCGGCTGTCAGCGCGCCCTCACCCAGGAGACGCCGGAAGAGGTTGGGCAGGCTGAACGCCGTGACAAAAGCGTCCATCGCAACGGTCGCGCCGAAAATCCCCGCGCTGAGCAAATCGCGCGCAAGCCCGAGGCAGCGCGAGACGATCGTCAGCAAGGAGACGATGCCGATGTTTTTGAGGTTTTTCGACACGTGGGCGAGCTTCGCGATGTGGCGGAGGCGTTAGCAAGCCCGTTGCGGCCCGGTCATCGGCGTGTCCCCTGGTTTTCCAGCGCGTCGAGCGCCGCGGTTGTCGCCACCTCGATGTCCACCGCCGTATTCCAGTCCTGCTCAAACGCCGCGCACAACTCCTCCCGTCGCATCGGGAGTTTCACGCCGTCACGCAGGACCTCGGCCAGGGTCAGCCCGGCGTTGCGGTAGAACGGATGTAGCGCCGGAATCAACCGCGCGAGATCCATGGCCCGACGGGCGAGATCGGCCGCAACGACGGGATCGTTCGCGTGATTCAGCACCTGCCGCAGCGGCACCACGACGTCGGTGTCCTCCGCGGATCCCGCAAAGACAAAACGCACCAGCGCGCCGAGTTGTTCCCGCGCCTCCCGGGGTTCAAGCATCGGCAGCGTCCGCACCCGGCGCACATGATGGTAACCGGTCTGCCACCACAATTCGCGCTCGGCAGCCGTGGCGAACCGCTCCGGAAAACACGCCGCGAGGGCCGCCAAGGGTTCTTCACCGCCAAGCAGACGCTGCAGAAAAGCCGGCCACTCTTTCGCACGGCCCGACTCCGCCTGCAGAAATGTCAGCAACCAGACGGCCGCGTTGGCGTACGCCTTCGGTTCCTCGTCGCCCGGGGCCCACGCGAGCAATTCTTCCAGCGGCGGTGGGCGGCCCGACCGCGACTCGTATTTCAACGCGTCCAGCTGGGCACCGTCGAGGTGGGTCCGCCACCAGCCAACGCACGCGTGCTCAAGCCAGAGGGGCGCATTAATCTGCTCGCTGGCGCCATAGCGCGCGACTCCGAGTCGAAAGAGCAGCGCCTGCACCAAGGCCCGGCGCGCCATCGGCCCGACTCGGCTGGCGATGGACAAACGCAGTGAAACAATTCCACCCGGCTCGACCAAGGCCTGAAACGATTCCATGGTCCCATCCGCTGCCATTGGCACGACCCGGACAAATATCGGCGTGGAAAACGCCTCCGGCAACCCCAGCGGCACCGCCAGGAAACGCCACGCCTCCTCACTCGCCGCGACGACCGCATGGGCCACCGACGCATCCAGTGCCGAGACCTCGAACCGGCCGGGTGCAGACTGCACGCTGACCGGAACTGGATTGCTGGCGGCTCGCAGTTCTCCGCAAGTTGCGGACACCGCCAGCACGGCCGCGAGCATCACGCTCCGGACCAGCGGCCTTGCGGCCCGCGTCACGGCATCGTCAGCTTCAGATTGCTGCCTTCGACGGCGACGGCGGTCAGTTTCGGCCAGGCCGCGGCGATGTCCTCAGGAATGGACTGCGCCGCGAGAAACTTGCTCTGCACGAAACCCGAAACAAAGGGCAGCCGATGCACTGGGCACGCACCGAGGTAAAGGGATTCCGGCACAAAGGAGAATGTGTCGCCCTTTTTCACAAAGCCGCCGCGCGCCTGCACCATGACCTTCTGGTCGATCAAGCCGATTGTGACCGGCACACCGACCGTCATCGCATTGTCGCGAATCCGGATATTGGGGGTGCCCACGGCAAAGAAACCGTCGGCCGGCGGCGCAGGAGGTGGCGCCGCCTTCTCGGCCTCCTTGGCCTTGCCCTCGCCCTTCTTGTCCGGCGCCTTCGCCTTTTCGCCTGGCTTGGGGGCCCCCGCGGGCGCGGGCGCGAGCAGCGAGTTGAGTTCATCCTCGGTGACGACGACCGACCGCCCCTCGGCGAACGTCTTGCGCTTGGCGGGCGCCTGTTTCGCCTTCGCGGTGTCGTGCGAACCCTCGATGAAGTAGACCGCCTTGGGGTCGAAATCCTTTTCCTTGGGTGTGTCCTTCGCGACGATGACCGGGCGAAGCACCAACAAGACAGCTCCGAGCACCACTCCCAGCAGGACGCTGAGCGAGGCACCGAGAATCACTTCACCCCAGCCGGGACCATGGACGGCGCGATCGATTTTTTTGCTCATGGGAAAAATTATTTCTTCGCCGCTTCACCGGACGACTTGGACCCGCTTCCCGTCGCCGCCGGAGCGGCGGCCGGTTTGCTGTCACCGGTCGATTTTGATTCACCGGCCTTAGACTCGCCGCCGCCCTCCTTCGGGCCGCCGGTCTTTTTCTTGTAGTCGGTGATGTAGAATCCCGTGCCTTTAAAAATCAGTCCCGCTCCACCGCCAACGAGGCGCTTCAGCGACTGTTTCTTGCATTTCGGGCACTTCTTGAGCGGTTCGTCGCGCATCGACTGGAACTGCTCGAATTCGTGACCACATTTTTGGCAGGCATACTCGTAAGTCGGCATATCGGGATTCGTGCGCGGTTATGGAAGGGCAATTGCGGATTGGCGAGAGCGGAGTGAAAACTCCCTTCCTGCCCGCGTTTTTCCTTTGATGACCGACCGGAAGCGAGCGGTACTCGACTCCCCACCCATGGACTTCAAGGCGGAACTGAAACGTCACACCACACGCGTCGAACGCGGCATCGATCGTCATGTGCCGCGGCCCGACACCCGGCCGGTCCGTCTGCACACCGCGATGCGGTACAGCCTCGAAGCCGGCGGCAAACGACTCCGTCCCGTACTGACGCTGGCCGCGGCCGAGCTATTCGGAACGTTGGATGACTCCGCCCTGCCCGCCGCCGTTGCGATAGAGTGCATCCACACCTATTCGCTGATCCACGACGACCTGCCGTGCATGGACAACGACGACCTGAGGCGGGGTCGTCCAACGGCGCACAAGGCCTTTGACGAAGCGACCGCGCTACTCGCGGGCGACGCACTGCTGACGCACGCGTTTGCCATCCTGGCGGAAAACTATTCCGGCCAGCTCGCCGCGGCACTCGTCCGCGAACTGGCCGACGCCGCCGGCAGCCGGCGACTGATCGGCGGCCAAATGGAGGATCTCCTGGCGGAAAAAAAATCCGATGCCACCCCCAGTGAGCTAGAGTTCATCCATCTGAACAAGACCGCCGCGATGATCGAGGCATCGCTGGTGATGGGGGGCCTGGTCGGCGGGGCGACAGAAACTCAGCTCGCTGCACTGCGCACGGCCGGACGGCACCTCGGACTGGCGTTTCAGATCATCGACGACATTCTCGACGCCACGGCCGACAGCGCGACGCTGGGCAAGACCGCCGGCAAAGATGCGAAGACGGGAAAGACAACTTACGTGAAACTGCATGGGATCGCGGAGTCACGGCGCATGGCGGCGAAAAACACTGACGCGGCCGTTGCCGCGCTGGCCGCTTTCGCCGGCACGGATGCGTTTTTGCGTTCGCTAGCCGAGGGGATGGCAACGCGGGCGGCGTAGTCCAATGAGCGTGGGCGGCGCGCCCGTTGATCACGCCTGCGACAGCTTGAACTCCACCGACTCGCGCAGGGCTTCCCAGCTGGCGTCGATGATGTTGTCGCTGACACCGACGGTGCCCCAGATTCGTTTGCCGTCGCCACTTTCGATCAGCACCCGCGTGCGGGAGCCGGCGCCGCTGTTGCCCTCAAGGATGCGCACCTTGTAGTCGCGCAGTTTCATGTCGCGCAACTGCGGGTAAGTCTTGTCCAACGCGAGCCGCAGCGCTCGATCCAGCGCGCCGATCGGTCCCGTGTCTTCGGCCACCGTATGCACGGATTCACCGTTCACCTTGAGCTTCACCGTCGCTTCGGCCCACAGTTCGTTGCCGTGGCGCTCGATGATGACACGGTAGTTCTCCACCGTGAAAAACGTCTGGGTCTGCCCGAGGTGCTTCGCGACAAGCAGGCGGAAGGACGCATCGGCCGCCTCGTATTCGTAGCCGCGGAACTCGCGCTCCTTCAGCTCCTCGATCAGCCCCTTCATCTCCGGACGCTTCTCGTCAAACTCGATGCCCAGCTCGCGGGCCTTGAGGGCCAGGCTGGAGCGGCCGGCCATGTCGGAAACCAGCACGCGGGTGCGGTTGCCCACGAGCGAGGGATCGATGTGCTCGTAACTGCGCGCGACCTTTTGCGCAGCGTTGGCGTGGAGTCCTCCTTTGTGGGCGAAGGCCGACTGCCCCACAAACGGTGCCTTGGGATCGGGCCGCAGGTTGGCCAGCTCGTCGAAAAACAGCGAAAGGTCGCGCAGCTGGGACAGATTGCGCGCGCAGTTGGCGGTGCGCCCCATTTTCAAGAACAAATTCGGCAGCACGGTGGTGATGTTCGCGTTGCCGACACGTTCGCCGTAGCCGTTTGCCGTCCCCTGCACCAGCGTCGCACCCGCCGCGACACCCGCCAGAGAAAGCGCCACACCCAGTCCGCTGTCGTTGTGGCAATGCACCCCGACCTTGTCGCCCCCGAATTCCTTCACGGCACGCGCGACGATGTCCTTGAATTCGTCCACCAAAGTTCCGCCGTTGGTATCGCAGAGGGAAAGGTTGGCCGCCCCGCCGCGCAGCGCGGCCTCCAGCGTGCGCAGAGCATAATCGGGATCCGATTTGAAGCCGTCGAAGAAATGTTCCGCATCGTAGATCACCTCGCGCCCCTGCGACACGAGGTAACGCGTGGAGTCCTCGATCATCGCGAGGTTCTCCTCCAGCGTGGTGCGAAGAATTTCCGTCACGTGCAAGGTCCACGTCTTGCCGACGATCGTGAGCACCGGCATGCCGCTGTCGATCAACGTCTTCAACTGCAGGTCGTCGTCGGCCTTGGCCCCGGCCCGTCGCGTCGAGCCAAACGCCGCCAGCCGCGCATGCTTCAGCTTCAGCTTTTTCGCCTCCTGGAAGAACGTGATGTCGCGCGGATTTGATCCCGGGAATCCGCCTTCAATGTAGTCGACGCCGAAGTGATCGAGACGCTCCGCAATCAGGAGTTTGTCCGTGACTGAGAAGCTGATCCCTTCCCCCTGCGTGCCATCGCGCAGGGTGGTGTCATAGATTTTGACGGCGTTGCTCATGCGAACTGGAGACGTTTGCAACTGCCCCCTCCGCTGGCAAGGGAGCTTTTCCAATCGCCCAGAAAGACCCATAGAGATCCTGACCCGGGTAAACTGAAGCCAGCGCTGATCGAACTACGTGTGTTGGGGAGCCGAGGTGTAAGGTGGGTGCAGCAGAGGATGAAGGAGGCAACGGGCAGGCTGCTTGGAGCCTGCC
>CANJIU010000119.1 GCA_947474365.1 Opitutia bacterium
TCGTGGGGAATCACGGCCCCCACGGCAGGACGTTGAGGTGGTCGAGATTCACAACCGCGCCGGGGCGCAGTTCGATCCGGTTGGAGCCGCGGCGGAGGGTCACGATCTTGCGGTCCCACGCCCACGACGCGGCGCCGCCGGTCGGCCACAGCAAGAGCGGCGTGGCGGTACCGTTCACAGTCAGGTCGGACTCCGTGACCAACCCGCGCCGGATCGCGTAGCGAAACTCAAGGGCATATCGGCCGTCCGCTGGCGCTTCGTAGTTCCACACGACCCGGCGTGGATCGAGCGTGTGGGAAAACTCGAGGTAACCCCGGCCCGTGTAACCGGCCGCCTCGGTGCGCAGCGGCTGTTCCGGATCGCCGGCGACCGCGTCCTCCGCCTCGAGCACGGTGCCTCCGGGGGTCGGCGCAATGGCCGGGATCGCCGGAGTCGCGCCGACGATCGTCAGGTCGTAGAGCACGCTGTAAAAGGTGTTGCGCCAATCGACGTGTCCGACGCGATTCGTCCAGAGGGGATTGCGATACTGCGTCACGGCCGTCGCGCCATAGAGCCGCCACGCCTGGGCCGCGCGATTGAGTTCCTCCGCGAGAACTTTCTGTCGCGCGGTGTCGTGGGCGGCACGCTGTTGCGCGAGAGCAAGCGCAGCGCGGATCTTGTGCGCATAGTATTTGCCCAAATATGCCAGCGCACGGATGTCCTCGAGCGTTGCGCGCAGTTCCGCGTCCGAGCCGGCGGCGCCCTGCATGCGGTCGGCGCCGGCCAGCGCGCTCGCGGCGAGGGCGTCGAGCCGCGCGGCGACTTGCGGAGGCGTGGTGCCAGCTTTGTCGGGATTCTTCACGAAATCCGGAATCGAAATCATGCCCGAAGCCGGATGCGGCCGCAGCGAGATGAAGCGGTTCACGTCGTGGAAGCCCGTGGGCGTCTGCGCCTGCTCGGACCGGCCTTGGCAGGCCTCGACATACCAGTGGAAGTCGAGGGGACCCCAGTGGAACGCGGTCACGGTCGTCGGCACGAGCGAGGCATCCTGCCACGCCGCAAAGAGCACGCGAGCATCCGCCGCCGGAAACCGCTCCTGGAGCAGCGCCGTCAGCCGGGTGTTGTCGAGCCCCGGATCGTAGCCGAGGCGCCCCCACAGGCGCCAATGCCACGCATGTTTCTCCAGTTCGAGCGGTCGCGGCGCGTCGTCGGTGCGGTTGGCGTCGAGGATATCCCGCCCCCACACGTGTCCGTCCGAGCCGTAGTAAAACCCTCGGCTTGGCCCAACGGGCAATCCGCGCACGAAGTCGCGCACGAAATCCGGCGCGTGCCAGCGGAAGTAATACACGTCGTCGTTGCGCAGGGTCCACATCGTGTCCCTCCCGCCCAAGTCCGTGAGATATTTTTCGTGAAACCGCGGCTGTGTTACCGCCAGCGCGTGTGCCTCCGCGTATTTGAAGCTATAAATGAAATCAACCCGCGGGTGGTCTTGCAGCTGGCCGAAGTGCCGCGCGATCTCCGCCGCGCCGGCTTCGTGCTGGCGGTGGACAAACAGCACGCGCCGCTCCGGCTGTTCCGCCAGGACATCGAGCACGCCCTGCCCGTAGGTCTTGGCCAGCCACGCTTCCTTCTCAGGAGCGGTTGCGCCCACCATGTTCTCGCCCGCGGTCACGCCCACACCCGCCAAATCCGGATACGTCCGCAGCAGCGCAGCGACGCTCCGCCGGAAGTAAGCGGCCGTCGCGGCGTTTTTCCAATCCGGCGGCAGCCCGCGCGCGGGATCGATACCGTTGGTGAAGACATTCCAGGTCACGACCGCGAAGCGCACGTGGCGCGACTTCCCGTAGCGCAGCACCTCGCGCCAGAATGCGATCTTGTCGTCGATCGTCATGCGGCGGAGCGTTTCGGTATTCCCGAGGATTTCCGGTGCGTCGAGGCCCATGGCCTGCAGCGGGTAGTGCTCCTTCCACGCCACCGTCGATCGCTGCACGTCCGCCAGTGCCACGTCCGGATATTCCGGCACCCGCACGAGCGAGGGAAACGGATGCAGGTTCCACAGCGTGACGAAGTTGAACCGGTCGCGGGCCAGACGGTCGATCAGCTCCCGCCAGAACGACGCGTCCCACATCGTCGCGATGTTCTGCTGCGCCGCGTCCGAAGGGTCGGAATAACTCGGCGTCCGCACGTCGAGGGGCGCGTTGAACTTCATGCCGCGCACGCGCAGGTGCGGCGTCTTTTCCAGGTCTTGCACGACCGCCAGACCGCCGAGCCGGATCGTCTCCGCCACCTCCATCGCGCCATACATGGCGCCGGCCGCATCCGCACCCTCGATTCGGATCTCGCGCGCCGCGCCCTCCCCGCTCACCCGCACGCGGAAGCTCTCGGGCGCGCCGCCCCCTGCGACCGACAACTCGACGCGTGTTCGCGCTGCGCGCACCCGAAGGGCCGCTTCTAGCTCCGCCGCGCCGAAGTCCATCGGGCCCCCGTCGCGCGTGTAGGCCACTGCGCCACACGCCCGCCCGGCCAACGTCAACGCCAGCACGGTCAGACCGATCGGAATGAGCCTATTCTTTTTCATGGAAGATAAAAATGGCGGCGCTCTTGTGAGTCGCCGCCATCTTGATCAGGCAAAAGGACCCTCTTCCGTTCAGAGTCTTTCCCTGCGCAGGTGATCACTCCTTCGCGCTGGAGTGACTGGATCAGAACTCGAAGGTGTTCGTGAGCGTCCATGTTTGCGGGGTGGAGATGCGTGCGCTGGCAATCGTGCCATCCGGCTGGGCGCTCACCGGGATGAGCTGGTTGCCTCGGCCGACGTTTTTCACGTTCAACTGCACGTTCCAACTGACCCTGTCGCCGAAGACCTTGCGCCTGTAGCCAACCCAGAGGTCGACGTTGCTCTCGGCCTCGCCGAGGTAGGGATTCTTCACGTCAATGATGCCGGTGACGCGGTCCGGCCCCAGGATGATAGGGAAACCGATGGCCGCTTTATCCTGCCAGCGGTAGGCGCCGCCGACGCGCACGTTGTCGAGCCTGCCACCCTTGAACGTGTAGTTCGTGACGCCGTTGAAGCGCCAGCGCCGTTGCTCCAGCGCGGGGCCGCCGTCGAGCAGCTGTTGTTTCAGGACGTTGACGTTGATCCCATTGTAATCCGAACCGAGGTCGTTGGTCGTGCCGATTCCGAGCGGCAGACGCCCCGCTGTTCCGCCCCAAACCGGTTTGAGTTCGCCCATCATCTGACCGGTTGCCGTGCCCGTGTTGTCGTTGACCGTTTTCTGCTGTCCCACGTTGAGGGAGATTCGCCATTGCGAGGTCGGATTGTAGGTCAGGTCCACTTCGATGCCCTCCGCGACGGTGTCCTGGACGGCAACCACTTCACCAATGCGTTCCTGGGTCGTGATGTTGGCGTTGCTGGCGGTGTTGGGACCGGAGGGGACGACGAACCGGTAGGTCTTGAAGAGGGTTTGGGCAGGCGGTGACTTCTCCCACGCGTCCCAAGCCGCCAGCTCCGCCCCGAAACCTTTCGCTGTCACCTCGTCACGGTAGGCTGTATTGCGGACGACCTCGGCCATGTTCTCGAGGCGCCGCACAATCGTGTTTTGGATTTCAGTGAACTGGGCGTTGGACCGGGCCGAGGTCGTCGAGTATTTTGTCGCCCGCAGCTGCAGCTTGCCATCGAAGAGGCCGACGAAGGCGCTCCACTCCTTGGTCTCGCCGCCGACGGGGTCGATCGGTCGATCGTAAATGTCGTAGCGCTGGGCGGTCGGCGAAGAGTTGTCCGACTTGTTGTAGGCAAGGGAGACATCGGCGCCGAAGGGCAGCTTGCGCCGCAGGGACGGCGGCGTATGGAGCACGAGGCCATAGTTGAATTTGGTGGCTTCGAAGGGGACGGGCGCACCGAGGATCGCCGGTTGGCTGACCAGTCTGAGGCCATCGGGGCCGATCGGCGGGCCGATGTATCGCTGGCTCGTATACTCATCCCGGCGCCAGCCGAGGGTGCTCACGAGGGTATGGTCCCACCAGTAGCTGTTGGCCACCAAGGCCAGCGAGTCGACTTGCTCGAATTGCCGCTGGCCGCTGGTGGTCACGTTGGAGTAATCATACTTGCCTTGGGGCACGACGCTGAAAGTGCCGGTCCTCCAATCGCCGAGGGGACGCGGAAGAGGGGTGGTGACATTGGGCGGCCGTTCGTAGTAGAGCGCGGTCACGCTTTTGGCTCCGTCGATATTCTGGAGGGCCGTCACCCCTTGGGCGGAGTAGCCGGCGAGCGAAGAAGCATTCTTCAGGCTGGGCCCGAGGTAGGAGAGACGGACGATGGTGCGCTCGCTGCTGCCGGAGTTGAAAACCCGGTTGGGATTGTCGGTGGGAAGATCGCTCGGGGAGTTGATGAGTTTCGCCGCTTGGTAGTCGTTACCCACGGTGTCGAGTCGTGAGCTGTAGCCGGTGTTGTCCCGTTCCTGGCGGGTGCCGGAGCCGGTGAAAACGTGGCGGCCCAGCAATTTGGCCAGCCAGTGGGTCGAGTCCTTGGCAAAATCGAGTTTGTAATAGGCCGTCGCACGGAAGGCCTCGCGCTCGGTCGTGGCAGAGCTCTGGAAGCCCAGGGCGGTATTCACCATCGGACGGCCCAAATTTGGATTGGGCAGGCCGTTCATCAGATGAGTATTGATATCGATGGTCAGGGTAGTCTGCCGGAACTGGAGCGGCTGGACGTAACCGTTCTTCATTTTCTGCCAGTCGTAGGCGAATTCGATGCCGGCATTGCGGCCGAGGTCCTGGGTGAAGCTGACGTTGTGGGCATCCCAGAAGGCCCATTCCCGCTTGTTGGGACCGTCGAGCGTTTGATGGTAAAAATCGAAGATCTGCGAATCGAGGATGCGCTGGTCCTGCCAGAAGTCATACAGGAGGGGCTTATCCGCGTTTGCTTGCCGCATGTAATCCTGCGGATTGCCCAATTTGCGCATGCCGTCGTTCGCATAAGCTCCCGTGGGAGTCAGTCGCCCGCGGGTGTTGCCCAACTCCAGGGCAATGATGGCTGGATTCAGCCCGGTAACGCCCAGCCGCGAAGAGTTGGGGTCCTCCGCGATAATGTTCAGGGATGAGTTGTTGCTGATGCCGCTGTGCAGATTTCCCGGGCGGTTGGTTAGGCTGATCTGGGCACTGCTGGCGCCGGTGAGGGGATTGAACGGCTGCAGGGCGGGGTTCGTCGAGGGAGTGCCGAGGTAGGAGCCGAGCCCCGTGGTCGGGTTGTAAACGGGCTTGCCCATGGCAAACCACCACGAAAGCGAGTCCATGGGCGGAGAGGTGTGGGGTTTGTTGGAGGTCTGTTTCGCCATTTCGGTGCTGGCGCGGAACTGGGCTCCTTTCCACGGACGCACGGTGCCGGTGAGGAAATAGCGCTCGTTGCGAAGGTAGGCCGGCTCGATTTGATAGCGCTGATCCGACAGGAGCGTCGCGAAACGCAATGCGAAGACGTCCCTTTTCAGCACATAATTGTGGTCGAGCACAAAGCGCCGGGAAGATTCCTGGTCGAACTGGGTTTCAACTTTCGTTTTGGTGCGGTTGGGCTGGGCCTGGATCAGGCCGCTGTTGACGATGCCGCCCGGTCGGCCCAGTCCGAAAAGCATGGCGTTTGGCCCGCGGTTCACCTCCACGCGGTCGACGTTGTAACCATCCATCGGCGCATCGGTGATGAAGTAGTCGCGGGTCTGGTCAGCGGCGCCGAGACCGCGGACGCGCGTGTTGCTCTGGGTGCCGCGCATCGCATTGGTGAACTCCTGGAAGCCACCGGAATTGAAGCCGGATGCGCTGAAATTACCGGCCAGTCCATCGACCTCAGTTCCGGCAGTGTAGGTGAGAAGATCCTCGAGGTTGTTCGCCGCAATGTCGTTCATGAAATCCTTGGTAATTACCGAAATCGAACCGGCGACATCGCGGAGCTCGGTGCGGAGGCGTGTGCCGGCGAGCGTGCTGGTCGCCCTGTAGCCGTCGTCTTTTTCCGCCGCGACTTCGAACGGCGATAGCTGGATCGTCTCGTCTTTCGAGTGTGCGGAAGCAGGCGCGGGTGCGGGGGTGGTTTGAGCTACAATGACGGCCGTAGCCGCGAGCCAGCTGGCGAAGGCGGCGAGCAGTGTGCGGGATTGAGGTGTCATGGTTTGGATCGGAGGTTCGGGTTTAAGGGGCGGGAAAAATCTCACTTGCGACGATGCCGGGCGTCAGAAGGTGCCTTTGATGCCGAAGGTAACCAGGGCGCCGACTTCCTCGCGGCTGCGGAAAGTCGCGTGGATCGGCGTGTTGGGGCCGAAGATTTTGTTGTCGGTCGGGGCGGAATCGCCGAAATTCCGGATGGCCGCGAACAGGGCCAGCTTCCGGGTGAAGGTGTAATCGGCCTGAAGGTCCACGTAGAGCTGCTTGGCGTTCCAATTGTAGGTGCCGGGCTCGATGCTGCGGCCGGTGACCTCGGAGCCGCGCTGGCGACCCCGGTAGTTCCAATTGGCACGGAGCGTGTATTTCGGGCGGGAGAGGCTCACGCCCCAGTTGTAGGTGCGCGGGGTGAAGCCGTCGAAGTTCGCGGCGCCGTCACCCTGCGCGCGGAGGGCGCTCGCATTGGCGAAGACCTGCACACCGCGCGCCCAGTGCGGAAGAAAGGTGAGCGCCTGCTTGTATTCGAAGTCGAGGCCGGTCATCCGCACGGTGCTCTGGATATTGTGCTGCGTGGCCACCGGGTAGGCACCGTAGGTGGCGGGATCGAGATCGTAGAGCGCGAGAAACTCCGGCGTCGCGGGGAAGGTGACGTTGCCGAAGAAATTCTCAAAATCGCGGCGGAACGCCCCGACCGAGATATTGCCGACGCGCTCGAAGTAATACTCGAGCCGCACCTTGGTCGTCTTGGCGCTCCACGCTTTGATGGCGGCGTTGTTCACGCCGATCCGGCTGTTGGCGTTGCTGGCGTTGGGCGTGTTTTCGGTGTCGGGCAGCGTGAGAGCGCCGGCGTATTGGTTGAAGTTGGGCCGGCCCACCGAGGTGTAGAAGGCGGAGCGGAGGATTAGGTTTTCGCGGAGGTTGTAGCTCGCGTTCAGACTCGGAAAAAGGCGCAGGTATTCCTTCTCGGCGCGCTGGCCGCGATCAATGAAGGTGAGCTGCGAGTAGGCCAGGCCGGCGTTGGTCGGCACGATGAGGAGCGGAGCGCCGGCGGCGTTGCGCAGGATGCGGCCGCTGGCGTCGCGCTGGTAGGCGCGTGTCGGATCGGTGAGCGGGCCCTCGCCCGAGACATTGGTCTGCTCGGCGCGAACGCCGCCGACGAGCTTCAGCCGCCGGTCGAAAAACGCCGCGTCGCCGCGGAAGTAGCCGGACGAAATCACCTCGGCGGCGCGCTGCGATTTGTTCACCAGCTGGCGATAACTGTTGTTTGAATCGACCGTGAAATACTCCGGGTTCGACTGGTAGAGGGAATAGTAGCGGGTGCTGTCGAGCCACTGAATCCGGCCGAAGCCGAAGGGCGCGATGTTCTGCGAGTTGAAGACGTCCAGGGCCACGCCGGCCCGGTCGTCGCTGCCGAGCGGATCGGCGGGCGTGGTGGTGGCGCGCCGGTCGGCCCCGACAAAAGTGAACGACGGCGCACTGCCCCGGAGGTCGCGGACTTGTTCGCGGACATCGAGGCCGGCCTTGAGGGTGACGGGCACGTCGCGCACCACCAAATCGCGGCGCAGATTGGCGTAGGCGCTACGCTTCAGGTCGGAGGACGGGCGCTGGTTGCTGCTGCCGGTGGCAAGCGAGTAGTTGTCGAGCATGCCGGGATCGATCGGTGCGCCGTTGGGAGCGGTCACGGTGATGCGGCGCGGACGCAGATAAAAAATATCGTCGAACGCCACGGTCACGCCCGTGCGCCGGGCGAGGGGGGTGGTGAAGAAACCCTTGTCGATGTCGCTGAAGACATTCGTCGAGTGCGAGTAGCCGGCGCCGACCTCGGATTTCCACACCGGGCCGTCGTGCCGCCAGACGACCGTGGGCATCCAGGTGGTGCCGACTTTACCGTCGGCATCGTTTTCCATGCGGATCTCGGCCTGACCCGGCGCGCTGCGGGTGGATGTCGGGGTGAAATCGCCGGGGCGCACCTGGTTGATCTGAAAGTGCAGGGTGCGGTTGCTGCGCCGCTTGTCGGAAAACGCATATTGAAACGCGAGCGACACCGTGTCGTTGCGGGTGAGCTTGTAGTCCAGCGTTAAACCGGCCGAGGAGCGGCGGCTGATCTTGCCGCCGTCGCGCACGGAGTAGTCGGTGAGGTAGGGCCGGTCGGGCGTGGTGTCGGGAAAATTGCCGGGATTGGTGATCACGCCGTTGACGATCGTGGGCGCGCTCGTGGCGGAGCCCACGCCGCGCCACGTGGTCTGCATGGCATCGAGCGGCGTGTATTGCGTGCTGTTGCCGGCGGACACGGTGAACCCGAAGCTCTTGTTCACGGGCACGACATAGGACATTTCCCAGCCGGGATAGGTCTTGTAGGCATTTTTGTTCAGCGGGCCCGGCGACTTCGTGAGGTCGCGGTGGTTGTCCCGCATCAGCAGGTAGGCGCTGTAGTTGAAGACGGGCCGCGAGCGCTCGAACGCGCTGCGCGGAACCATGTTGACCGAGCCGGCCAACGCCATGCCGGGCGACTCGGGCGTGGGCGTGTGGAGCACCTCGATGCGGGAGATGTTATTGAGCGAAATTTGATCGAGCAGGACATTGCGCGCGGTGCTCGAGCCGGACGCTCCGGCGAGATCGAAGCCGCCGACGGAGATCGGCACGTTGCCGGCGGGAACACCGTTCATCGAGAACTGGCGCGCCTCGCCGCCGGCGACGTTGATGTTCATTCCCGGAAGGTATTTGAAGAACTCGCCCACATTACCATCGGTGATCGCGCCGAACTCTTCGGCGGAGACGACGTTTTTCATGCTCGGGGCGAAGCGCTGCTCGTTGATCGCGATCGCGGCGCCGTCCATTTCCTTCGACGTGGCGACGACGAACTCGCCGAGCTTCACGACGTCGCCCGCCGGCCCGGCCCCGGTCCGGCGCCCGCCAGCCTCGAGGTTGAAGTCGAGCTGCGCCGTGGCGCCGCTGGTGATGACCACCGCTTCCGTCTGCACATCGAGCCCCGTGAAAAACACGCGCACGCGCGCCGCGCCGGCGGGGACGTTGGTGAGACGGTATTGCCCGCTCGAGTCGGTGAAGGTTTCCAGGCCGGTGCCCTCGACCGTGACACGGGCGCGCTCGAGGTATTCGCCGTTGCGCACGTTGAGCACACGGCCCTCGACGGTGCCGGTGGCGACGGACTGGGCGGAGGCAGCAGCGGCGGCGAACGCCCCGAGCGCGATCACAAAGGTTGCGCGCAGAACCGAGGGGAGGAAAGAGGGGGCATTCATTGGGGTGGTGCCCCAAGCGTGCGGTCCACGGCGGCGCGGTCAAAAGTCGAATCGCCGCTGTCCGTATTGCGGACAGATTTTTTCACGTCCGCCGCAGACCGGGAACGGCTAAACCGAGCCGAGGTGCCGGTGGATCGACGCGAGCGCCTGGCGGGCCTTTGCCTCGGTGAAGCGGAAGAACGGCCACTTTACGCAGATCACCGGTGTCACCGCCGAGGGCTTCCCTGTCCACGTGGCAACAGCGGTGATGTTGGGATCGGATTCGCGGCGATTCCACGCGATGCCGGTGCGGCGCGCCTCGTCGATCTCGGCCAGCAACCGCCGGTCGGTCAGGCCGGCGCACAGATCGGGCCGCTGCGAGAGCAGAAGTTTTCCGGTCGCGGTGCGGTGCATGGGGTAGAGCGCGCTCTTGAGCGGATCAATGGTGATGGGATGGGCGGCCTGCACCCAGTCGATGTAGCGCACGCCGCGGCCCTCGCCGAGGCCAAGTTCGACGAGCTCGTCGATCTCGCCGGCGATGGCGTGGAGCGCACGGTGGTGGCGTTCCTTGATCTCCCGATACATGTCGCGGTCGCACCACTCGTGAAACCGCTCGGTCGTGCTCCAGACATTTTCCTGGTGAGCGATCAGGCCGAACTGCTCCAGCGTCCCGAGCATGCGGAGCACGGAGGTGCGCGGGAACTTCAGGCGCTGACGAATTTCGGGCACGGTCAGGCCCGAGGGGTTGCGGGCGAGCAGCGTGAGCAGGTCGAGGCCCTTGAGGAAGGACGTGGCGATTTCACGTTTCTGCCGGGAGTGACGGTCGGTGGGAGTCATGGCATGGTTGATCAGCCGGCCGAGTGCATCACTTGGGAGTTGGAGGTCTCGACGGCGCGGGGTCCACGCTTGGTCCGCACCATCGCGGGGCAGTCGACCGGTGCTGAAAACTCATCTTTGTCGCGTGTCGCCAAGGGCCGCATGAAGTTGAAAGTAGGGCAGTCGGCTGAGCGGCACCTCGATCTCGCGTTGAGTTGGACCTTCGACCGTCGAGCCGTCATCACCTTGCCAACGGCCCGGCGGAAACACCACGGTGCGGGCGCGGGCGCCCTTGGTCACGACGGGCGCTACTAGCAACTCGTCGCCAAGCATGAACTGATCTTTGATCGTCGCAAAACCCTGGTGGGGCCAGGCCCACTCAAGCGGCCGGACGATGGGTTCGCCGGTCTTGGCCGACTGCCGCGCGAGCGCGAGAATGGCAGGGCCGAACTTGGCGTGGAGCTGGGCGGCCGCGAGGCAGTGGCCCGCGAGTTCCGCGCTGAGCACCCGCCACGGTGCCACCGAAAATTGCATCATGGGCATGAGCGCGTGGACCTGCGCGGAGCGCACGACGATTTCGGGATCGAATTTCGCCGCATCGCTGAAACTGCGCGCTTCGCCGCCGCCGATCATATCGGGACAGCTGAAAGCGTATCCTTCGATTCCCTGCGTGATGATGCCCGGGATTAGTTCCCGCAACGCCCCCCAGCTGTGGTCCTTGTCGCGCAGCCGTTGGGCGATCGGCTGGCCCGCCATCCGCCAGCAGGCGCGGTATTCGTTGAACGGAAAATCTAGCCCGACACGCGCAAAATCCATGCAGTGTTCCTCCGGCGTCCGTGGCGCGAACGAGGCCACCGGGCGGCCCGGCACAGTGGGAAGATAAAACAGGCTGTCGCCCGCATCGAACTTGAAGCCGTCCACACCGTAGTCGTCCACCAGGTGCTGCAGCCGGCCGCGAAACCAGGCCCGGGCCTTCGGGTTGCTGAAATCCAACACGGCACTGGTGCCGTTCCACCACCGGATCATCGCGGCGTCATTGGCCACTTCCCGGCCGACCCAGAGGGTTTCCTTGTTGTCCACCGGATCGCGCAACAGGCAGCCGTCGCCCAACAGCGCCCGGCCCGTGGCCGCGTCGGCACTGACGAACGGACACACCCAGACCATGACCTTGAAGCCGAGCGCGTGCAGTTCGCGCATCATACCCTTGGGATTTTTGAAGCGTTGGCCGGAGAACTCCCAGTCGCCGTAGTCCTCCTGCCAGTTGTCGTCGATCATCAGCACGCCCGGCGGATAGCCGGCCGCGATTAGGTCGCGCGCGTATTTCAGGATGCGTTCCTCCCGCTGGTCGTAGCCGAGTTCGATCCACGTATTGTATTGTGGCACGGTGAATAATTCCGCCGCCGGCATCTGGCCGCTCGGCGCGAAGAAACGGCGCGACGTCTCGCGACACACGTCGCGGAGCGTTTTGCCGGCGGACCCGATCTCGAACGGCTGGGCGGCGTGCGAGAGTTTCAGTATGCCGCCGGCAAACTCGTAGCCAAAGGCCCCCTCGTTCCAGACAAAGCGGCCATGGTTCGACACGAAGAGCGGCTGTGCCTGATTCGAAGCACCCCAACGGTCCGTGGCGTGCAGCGTGCGCTTCACTTTGGCGGAGGCGTCATACGGCATGTCGGGACTGTAGACCACCTGACCACCCCACCATTTTTCGCCGGGCAGGAGGGCAATCTCTGCCACCTGTTCTGCGGCGCTCGCCGGCCTCAGTGCCGCGGCCAGTCCGAGGTAGGCGGCAAAACCCACGCGGAGCGGCCATCGGAACGGGGTGGATCCGCCCCCCTTGATCACATCCATCGCTCTTGCTGTATTCATAGTCTAAATATGTCAGAAATGCACCGCCCCGTATCTCCAAACTTTTGGATCGCGCCTCCACGATCCAGCAGCGTCACGGGTTGATGAGTTCCTTCTTCGGATTGGGAGACCAAGGGAGGATGACTTTTACCGCGGGCATCGACGGCGGCTGAATGACCAGAAACTCGGCAGGGACCTGGGAGGAAAGGCTGGACTGCCGCCATCGATTTTATTCAACGCGATTTCCCGTTGCGCGACGCCCTCCGACAATCGCGGCCGCGACGCCCCGCGCCGCGCCGCGGCCTACGAGTGAAACGCGACGAGTGCGTCACGTTGGCCCGAAATTCCGGACTAGAAATCAAATGAGTTTGTCAGCAGCCACGTCTGCGGTTCGGCGATGCGCATCGTGTCGTAGGTGCCGTCAGGCTGCGCGCTCACGGGGATGAGCCGGTTGCCCACGCCGATGTTCCGCACGTTCAACTGCGCGCTCCAACGGATCTTTTCAGTTAGCTTACGGCTGTAGCCGATCCAGCCATCCACGTTGCTTTCGCTCGGGCCGTAGAAAGGCCGCTTCACGTCGTAGATGCCGGAACCGTCCGCGAAGAGCTTTACCGGGTAGCCAATGGCCGCCTTGTCCTGCCACCGATAGGCGCCGCCGATGCGCCAGCCCTTCAGCCGTCCCTGATTGAAGGAGTAGTTGGAAACAACATTGAAGCGCCAGCGGCGCAACTCGGGCGACGGCGATCCGTCGGTCGCGATGTTTTTCTCCGCGTTTGCCTTAACGGTCGCCCAGGTCTGTCCGAGGTTGGTCGTGGACGTGGCTCCATCCGGGAGTGCGGCGGCGGTGCCACCCCAGACGGGATCGAGCAGATCAATCAATTTCTTAAAGCTCGCCCCGGAGTTGCCGCTGACCGTCTGTTGGCGCGCGGCGTTGAACGCGATGCGCCACTGCGAGGTGGGATTATAGGTGACGTCGAATTCGTAGCCGGTCGCCAGGACGTCCGTGGTGCTCACCACGGTGCCCACCTTGTCGTCATGATCGACAATGGTGGTGTTGTTGGGGCCGGGATTGAAGAGAAAATTAAACGTCGTGAAGAGCTGCTTGGCGACCGGGCCTTGCTGAAACTGGTTCCAAGCCGCCAAGGCCGCCGGCGGAGTTACGGCGAGATAGGTGCTGCTTGAATTATTCTCGATTTGTGAATCGAGGCGCCGCACGACTTGGTTTTGGAGCTCGGTAAAGGCGCCCGCCGAGGCCAATGCCGCCGCGGTCTCGTATTTTACGGCGCGCAGTTCGAGCTTGTTGTTGAAGAGCGAAATCAGCGCGCCCCACTCTTTGGTCTTGCCGGTGGGAGGGGCGATTTTTCCGTTAAACTGGTCGTAGCGTTGCGCGCTGGGCCGGAAATTATCCGATTTGTTATAGGTGAGCGAGACATCCGCGCCGAGCGGCAGCTTGCCCCGCAGGAACGGCGGCTGGTGCAACACGAAGCCGTAATTGAAGGACCCTTTGGAGTCGTCCAGGGTCGGCGCGGTCCATTTCCACAGGTTGGGATCGATGATTTTGAGACCGGTCGCGGGATCGGTGAGGGATGTCCCGGCGTCGAAGGTCTGGTAGGCGTCCTTGCGCCACCCCAGCGTGCTGACGAGCGTCTTGTCCCACCAGTAGCTGTTGGCGACAACGACCGAGGATTTGATATCATCGCCGTTGCGGGAGGGCCCCGTTGCCGTATTTCTCAGGTTGTATTTTTCGGTCGGAACGATGCTGAACGTGCGGGTCTGCCAGGGTGCGAGGGCGACGGGAGTGGCGGGCGGCATTTGATAATAGAGCACGTTGACCGACGATGCACCGTCGATGCCATTGTTGACGCGGATGCCTTGGAGCCCGTTGTTTCGCGGGCCGCTGGCGCTGGTCACGCTCGGCCCGAGGTAGGACAACCGGGACATGAGCCGGTTGTTGTCATTTAGCACGATGGACCTCGTCTCGTTCGCCGATTCCGACCGCCAATAATCAAGCCCCAGCTGGTAAGGGCGGCCACCGAAGCTTTCGCTCCATCGTTTCTGGTCGGTGTAAGACCCCGTGAAGACGTGGCGGCCGAGGAGCTTTCCCAGCCAGTTGATCCGGACACGGGTAAGATCGAGTTCGTAATACGCCGTGGCGCGCACAGCTTGGCGATCGGTGGCACCTTGGGAATGGAAGCCTTCCGCGCCGTAAACCACCGGCCGGCCTAGATTGGGGTTGGGCAGGCCATTGGGCAGCTTGGTATTGATGTCGACCGTTATCATGTGATTCCGAAACTGGTTGGGCTCGACGTAGGCATTATCCAAGAACTGCTTGTTGAGGGCGATTTCAAACCCGGCGTGGGCACCGAGGCGTTGCTCGAAGCTGGCATCGTACGTTTTCCAGAAGGCAAATTCGCGCTTGTTCGGTCCTTCCAGCGATTCGTGATAGAAATCGAAGATCGACGGATCGGTCAGTTTCGTATCCTTCCAAAAATTGGTCAGCGCGGGGTTGGCGGCCTGATTCAGGGCCTGCAGGTAGGCTTTCGGACTGCCGAGAATGCGCATGCTATCATTGGCAAGGGCGGTTCCGGCGGCGTTGAGGCGCACGTTATTGTTCGACCCTTCGATCGCTTGAACGGACGGATCGATCCCGGTGATGCCCAACTTGGCCACATTCGGGTTCTCCAAGACGAGCATTGGCTGCCTGGTCAGCGAACTGAGCAAGCTGCCGGTGACGCCGCCGGTGGCATTGAAGGACCGCAGGGCGACATTGGTCGGCTCGGTACCGAGATAGCGCCCGATGCCCGTCGTCGGATCGTAGACCGGCTTGCCGAGCGCCCACCACCAGGAAAACGAATCAGTGGGCGGGCTGTTATAGGCCTTGTTCGAAAACTGTTTCGCGTATTCCGTGCTGACCCGGAGTGTTCCCGTCTTCCAGGGACGCGCCGTCGCCGTGAGAAAAATGCGTTCATCGCGGAGGTAGTTGGGCTCAATCCGGTATTTTTTTTCGCCGAAGACGGTCGCAACCCGCAGGGCCAGGCGATCCTTGAGCAGCACCTGATTATGATCGAGCGTGAGGCGGTAGGTGCCATACTCGCCATATTGCGTTTCCACCTTGGTCTTATTCTTGTTGGGCATCGCCCTGATCAGGCCGTTGTTGATGATGCCAGCCGCGCTGCCCAGACCGAAAAGCATGGCGTTCGGCCCGCGATTTATCTCCACGCGGTCCGTGTTGTAGCCGTCGAGCGGGATGCTTGAGATAAAATAGTCGCGAGTCTGGTCGGCGCCGCCCACGCCGCGAACACGATTGGAAGTCTGCGGGCTGCGGATCTGGCCGAAGAGATCCGTGAAATTGGCATCCTGCCCGGGATTGCTGAAATTGCCGGTCAGTCCGGAGACCTCGGTTCCGAGCGTGTAGGTGAGCAGCTCGTCCAGGTTATTGGCCCCGATGTCTTGCATGAACTCCTTGGTGACCACCGTAATCGAGGCGGCGACATCGCGGAGTTCCGTGCGCAGACGCGTGCCGGCCAGCGTGCCACTCGCCTTGTAGCCCGTGTCAGCTTCGGCACTGACTTCAAACGGAGAAAGCACCACGGTCGACTCCTTCGTCACAACCCCGGTGCCAGCGGGGATTGGAGCGGTGGATTGTGCAACAAGCGACATCACGGACAGGCCGCAGAGTGCCAGCCACGGACGGATTTGAAAACAAGAACGGGGCGTGGTTACTGGTTTTGGATCGGGGTGGATCATAACATCAGGTCGTTGTGTGCGGGTGGGTTGATCGAGAAGCCGAACTTCAGAAGATCGGGTTTTCGAAAGGGGTGTGTCGCATGCTGTCACCTCAGAACTCGAACCGGCTGCTCAGCGTCCACGTCATCGGCTCGGCGATGCGGTTGACGGCGACGCTGCCGTCAGGTTGGGCAGCCACCGGAATGAGTTTCCGGTTCACCCCTAGATTGCGCACGTTGAGCTGCAACGACCATTTGATTTCGTGCGGCAGTCGGCGCGAGTAACCAATCCAGGCATCGTAATTGGTCTCGGTCGGTCCGTAATACGGATGCTTCACGTCGTTAAGTGGATTGAAGGTTACGGTGCCCACCGGCACGTTTATGACCGGGTAGCCGATCGCGACCTTGTCCTGCCAGCGGATGGCGCCGCCGATCTTCACGTCTTTCAGTCGGCCTTCGGTAATCGTGTAGTTCGAGACGAAATTGTAACGCCACTTGCGTGCTTCCGGGGAGGGGCTGCCGTCGAGTGCCAGCTCCTTCTTAATATCGACCACCTGCTGCGCCACGATGTCCCGGAGCGCGGTGGTCGAGTTTCCGCCATTGGGAATACTACCGGCCGGTCCTTGCATCAGGACGGTCATTTGATCGCCGAACTCATTGAGCGCCGCGCCGGTGTTGCTCCGGATCGCGACCGATTGTGACGCGTTCGCGGAAATCCGCCAATTCTTGGTCGGGTTGTAGGTCACTTCGTAGTCCCAACCCTTGGCGACAACGTCAGAAGTCGACACCACCGTGTCCACCCGATCATCGTGGGTCTGCGTGCTCGTGCCGACGTTCTTATAGAGGAACGTATTGAGGAACTGCTGCCCAAACGGGGCCGCGAAAAAGTCGTTCCACGCCTTCTGGGCCGCGACCGCGCCCGGGGTGTTCGGCAAGCCGTTGTTGTAAGGTTGCGGATCGGTGTTGATGCGGTTCGCGTTGCCCGCGGCAATGTTTTGGTAGGTCGCGTTGACTTGACGTTGGATGGCATTCTGCGGGTTGCGCAGGTTGCTATTGGTCGAGTTGGCGGCGGTGGTCTCGAAATTAATGACGCGCACTTCAAGCTTGCCCTGGAAAAGGGCCAGTCTGCCGCCGAACTCTTTGGTTTTGCCCGTGGGCGCCGCAATCACCTGGCCGTCCAGACCGGTCCGCGGGCTCGTGGGCGAGCTATTGTCGGATTTGTTGTAGGTGAGAGAAGCCTCGACCCCGTCTGGCAGTTTCTGGGTGATAAATTTCGGGACGTGCCCAACCAACCCGTAATTGAACGTGTTGACCTTCGTATGGACAGCCTGCAGGAGGGGCCAATTCTTATAATCGGTCATCGCAACATTGCTGTTCAGATCTCGATTGGGTGCCCCGGCATCGTAGGCCTTGAAATCATCGCTGCGCCAGCCGAGCGTCGTGATCAGATTGTCGTCCAGCAGGCGGCTGTTCGCGATCAATACCTTGGAAAGCGACTTACTGCTCCGACGGCTAATCGTATATTGTCCGTTGCCGTCTTGGAAGTCCCAGTCACTGGCATTATGATACGTGTTAAACGCCTTGTCCTGCCATTGGGCCGGAGCCTGCGAATTGATGACCGGCGATTGATAATAGCGGGTGAGAATGGAATTAGAAGTGTTGGCGCTGGTGTTGACGCGCACGTTCTGAATGCCGGCGTTTCGCCCGTCCACCGATGCGACCAAGGAGGGCCCCAAATAGTTAAGCGGCCAAATCGCACGCTTATCCGCCGAGAAGGCCCGGTTGACGACAGCCGTTGTGCCGGCATTGCTGGCCTGTTCGGAATCCAGGTAGTCGGTCCCGCTGTAAAGAGGGCGACCTCCGAAGGATTGGATGAAGAATTCCGCCGAACTGATGTTCCCGGTGAAAACATGCCGCCCAAGGAACTTGGCGAACCATCCTTTGGCGTAAGGCCGAAGATCCAGATCGTAGTAGGCGGTGGCCCGTGCGCCTTTGCGGTCGCGCGTCTCGGACGCGGCCCAACCGACGGCGCTGTAGAAGGGACGGGCGAAATTCGGATTCGTCGTGCCGTCAAGCAACTTGGTGTTGATGTCGACGTTGATGGTATAATTGCTCGGGTTATTGAACGCCGCATCCATATACTGCCAGTCGACGGCGAACTCCACACCCGCACGTGAGCCGATGCGTTGTTCAATCGTGGCATTATAGGTCTTCCACCGAGAACGCTCCTGCTTGTTGGGCCCTTCGATCAATTGGGTGAAATAGTCGTAAACGGCGGTATCAACATACCGCGGAGTTTTCCAGAAGTTGTAAGTCATATTGGCGGGCGTCCAATTGGTGCTGTTGGGCGCGCCGGTCAGGCCCGTCATCAAACGTCGGATAAAATCCTGCGGACTGCCGATGCCCACCATGGCGTCACTCACCAGCGGATCCGTCGCATTCGGTGTCGTGAGGAAATTCGGATGCAACCGCGCATTGTTAAACTCGTAGCCGATGACACCCCGTTCCTTGTAGCCGGTGATACCCAGGGAACGCACATTGGGATTCTCGTTTACGACGTAGATCGCGTCGGTCAGCGTGCTCGTCAGGGTGCCGTTACGCCCGCCATTGAAGGCACCATTGGTCAACGCACCCGGGAAAATGATCGAGCTGACAGCCGGCGGCGTGCCCAAGAACGTCAGGCGCGAAGTCGTCGGGTCGTAGGCCGGCTTCCCCATTTGAATCCAGTTGCCGACGAGACTATTCGGGAGCCAGTTTTCCGGTTTATCGGAGACGCGACGACCATACTCCGTATTAACCTTGATGGTGGTGGTGGCAAACGGCTTGTAGGTGGCGGTGCCGTAGTAACGCTCGTTCCGGTCAAAGGCCGGCTTCTGCATGAATTTCTGGTCGCCCGTGAGCGTGGCAAAACGGAGGGCGAGCTTGTTCTTGAGCAGCACCTGATTGTGGTCCAGCGACGCGCGGCTCGTGCCGAAGCGCCCATACTTGAACTCGAGCGAAGTCGCGTTGCGCTGCGTATTGGCCTTGATGAGCGAGGCGTTGACGACACCGGAGGGCGACCCGAGCCCGAACAGCATGGCGTTGGGACCGCGATTGATTTCGACCCGATCAATGTTGTAGCCATCCGAAGGAATTTCGGTGGTGAAAAAGTCGCGCGCCTGATCGGAGCCGCTCGTGCCCGAGCCGATGGCTCGGATGCGAACGATCGACGCGGGTTGGCGGTTCACCTGTTCGGGATCCACGCCGCCGGCGCTGACGTCAAAGCTCGACATGTTGCCCCCGAGGCCGGAGACCTCCGTGCCGGTCGTATAAACGAGAAGTTCGGCGAGGTTGGTGGCGCCGATGTCGTTCATGAAATCCTTGGTGACGACAGAGACGGAGGCGGCCACGTCCTTCAGTTCCGTCCGCAGGCGCGTGCCGGCGAGCGTGCCGTTCGCCCGGTAGCCATTGTCCTTGTCCGCCGTTACTTCAAACGGCGACAACTGGACGGTCTCGTCTTTCAATGGCGTGGTGACGACCTGAGCGTCGGCGGCGGTGGACGCCGCGAGCCAGCCGGCAAAGGCGGCGAGGAGGGTACGAGGTTTGGATGACATGATTTTTCGGTTTTGAGAGAGGGTTGAGTCGCGAGTTGGAAAAAATTTCACTTACGGAATCCTTTTTCGGTGCCGCCGCGTTTGCCGTCGTCCTTGAGGGTGCCGGGTTTCCAGGTGCGGGCGATGTCGAGATCGGTGGCTACCTTTTCCGTCAACGCAGTCACGTTGACGTAGCCCAGCCGGTTGTAGAGTGCCGGGACGTAGGAAGCGTCACGCACGGCGGCGTAGCGCTTCCAGTGGATCAGGGCCTCGCCGAGGTGGCGCAGCGCCGCCTCGTGTTCGAGCGCGTCGCCGTTCCCGTCAAACAGCGCCAGCGCACACGCACCGCGAATCTTGGACGCATAGTAGCGGCCGAGCCAGGCCAGCGCCTCGCAGTCGTTCACGGTTTTCCGGAGTTCGGAATCTTGCTTCGCTGCCTCGCGGAGCGCGTCAAGTGCGGCGAGAGTTTCCGTAGCCGAGCCGTCGAGGGCGGCGGCGATCTCAAGCGGGGTGGCTTGCTCCATCGGCTTGCGGGCCGCAAGTCGCGCGCGCCAGTCGCGAATGCACAGCACGCCCGCGCCCGGCATCGAGATGCCTTCCATGAAATGGCGCACCGTATAGAAGCCCTTGCTCTTCGGATGGCTCAGACACGCCTCGGGAAACCACTTCAGATCGATGTCTCCCCAAAAAAAGCGCGTGATCAGCGGCATCACCTGCGCCGCGCCCTGGAGGGCACCGAAGAGATGCGGTGAAGAGGCCTTGGGGTGCCGCGCGGCGAGGATCCGCTCAAAGTGCGAGTCCGGCAGCGAGGGATCGTAGGACAGCCTGCCCCAGAGCATGAACGAATACCATTGCTTCTCCATCACCAGCGGGCGCGGGCCGGGTTCGGGGTGCCGCTCGAGGAAGTCGCGGCCCCACACGTAGCCGTCCGGTCCCATGTAAAATCCGGCCATCTTGTCCGCCGGGGGCATGTTCAAAATATATTCGCGGGCGTAGGCGGGGTCGCCAAAGCGGAAGGTATAGAGGTCGTCGTTCCGCACCGTGAGCCAGGTCTTCCGGCCGGGCGCGAGGTTCTCCAGCAGCGGCTGGATGAAGGTCGGTTTGGTAATCGAATACATGTGCGCCACCGAATATTTGAAGCTGAACTCGAACGTCCCCGGATAGGCTTTGAAGGCGTCGAGGATCTCGCTTTGCGCCGTCCAATGGAAACGGTGGATCAGGCCAAACTCGCGCCGAGGATCATCCTTCAACGCATCGCGCACTCCCTCGCCGTAGGTGTCCCACAGCCAGGCTTCCTTGGCTTTGGAATCCATGGACTGCGGCATGCCCTCGCCCGCGGTGATTCCCATACCGGCGAGCAACGGATAGGTCTTCACCATTTCCCGCACACTCGCGCGGAAATATTTTTTCGTGATTCCATTGCCCAGATCGTTCGTGATGCCGTGCTTTCCCTCCGCGCCCCAGGTGAAGACATTCCACGTGAAGAAATAGACCCGGATGCCACGGTCGGCGGCCTGTCGCATGACCCAGCGCCAGAACTCGATTTTCTCGTCGATGGTGATGCGCTTCACCACCTCGTGATCGGCGAGCATGGCGGGACGAACCATGTCGTTGCCCGCCATGCTGAAGGTATCGTCGAGCTTGGCGCGGGTGCGCCAGACATCATTCAGCGCGACGTCCGGAAACTCCGGCACTTTCACCAGCGAGGGGAAGGGATGAAGGCTCCAAAGCGAAAGCACGTTGTAGCGGTGACGCGCCATCGCATCGAGGAACGATATCCAGAACTCGCGCTGCCACATCTCCGGGATATTGGCCTGCGCGGCGTCGGAGCAGTCGGTGTAGCTGGGCGTGCGAAGATCCAGCGGGATGTTGAATTTAATCCCGCGCTGCGCGATGTGCGGCCGGTGGTCGGAGTCCTTCAGCGAGTCGAGCGTGCCGGTGCGAATCGCCTCTGCGATCTCCAGTCCACCATACATGGCTCCCGCAGCATCGGACCCGCGCACCGTGATGATGCGGCGACCGCCCTCGCGCTGCACGCGAATGCGGTAACCCTGCGCAGCGGCGTTGACCGCTTTTTCAACCGTGAGGGCAACGCGCGTCGCGTCGGCGCCTTCGCCAAGAGTCATGCCGCGCGCTCCGGCCTCGCGACGAATCTCCTCCACCGCGAACTGCCCCGGCCCGCCCGTGGCCGCGTCGTTCGCCAGCTGAAGGCTCGCAGCCGCCGCCGAAACCGAGAACGCGACCAGCAAGGCCGAAAGGCGCGCCGCGGCAGAAAACCGAAACTGCGGAATCTCTCGAATACGTTTCATGTGATTTGGACCAGGGCCCGGTCGCGTGTAGGCAGAAGCATGAGGTCGATCAGGCGCGGGGAACATCGCCGATCAGGGTTTGGGGAGGATCTTCTGCGTCGGGTCCGCTTCGCGGATCGGGAGATCCATCGGTTGCGCAAAGCGGGCGGGATTCTCGGTGATGATGCGGACGTTTTTGAAATGGATGAGATTTTTCTCCTGCTCTGGATCGCCGGTGGCCCCGAAGGAGTGGATTTTAAAGGCGATGGTGCCGCGAGTGTATTTGTCGTGGACGAGATGCGTGGTCGGGATGCCGTCGACCCAGACCTTGAGCGTGCCGCCGATCGCTTCGATCCGGATGCGGACCCACTTGTTGAACTGATAGGCGGTGCGGGCGCGCTCGTCGTGCTCCAGCGTGTAAAGCCAGAGCCAGTTTTTCCCGTAGTCATCGAAGATGCCGCCCGTCCAGCGGCGCGTTGGCGAGGGATCAATTTTCACCTGGTAACCGTGGAGGCGCACGGAGGCGTTGGCGGGCGTTTCGACGCAGCGAAAGAGGATGCCCGTGTTGAAGCCGCCGGACTGAAACGAGTCGACCTCGAGGATGAAGTCTCCGAATTTCTCCTCGGTGCAGAAGAACGTGTGTTCCGGCGTGCCGCGGACCATGTGGCCGACCATCTCGCCGTTTTCAATGGCGGCATAGGCCTTCGGCGAGGAGCCGACAATTCTCCAACCGGTGAGATCGCGGCCGTTGAAGAGCGGGCGCCACGGCGGCTCGGCGGAATGGACGGCGAGCACCGTGGCGAGGAGAAGCGCGAGGCTGGACAGGGTTTTCATGAGAGGGCCTGGCAGACGAGGTTGCCCATCCCGGCGGTCGAAACCACGCCGCCGAGATCAGCGGTGCGGTTCGCGGGATCGGCGAGCACATTTTCGACGGCTCGCTCAATCAGGCGCGCGCCCCGCACCGTTTCGGGGTGGTCGAGCCACTCGAGTAACATCGCGACGGAGAGAATCGTCGCGATGGGGTTGGCGATGCCGCGGCCGGCGATGGTCGGCGCGGTGCCGTGCGAGGGCTGGAAGACGGCGTGGTCGTCTCCGATGTCGGCCGAGGGCGCCAGGCCCATGCCGCCGATGAGGCCGGCGCCGAGATCGGAGAGGATGTCGCCGAACATGTTTTCGGTGACCATGACGTCGAAGGAGTCGGGCCGCTGCACGAGATAGAGCGCCATCGCATCCACATAGACGCGGTCGGTCGTCACGTCGGGATAATCGCGGGCGACCTCGTCGAAGATGCGCCGGAAATACGCCATCGAGGGGAGCACATTCGCCTTGTCCACCAGCGTGCAATGCTTCCGGCGCCGGCGCGCGAGCTTGAACGCCTCACGGCAGATGCGCTCAGCGCCGCGGCGCGTGATCTTCAGCGTGTCGCTCTCGAAATCGCGGCCGGCCGGGCGCGGGGTGAGCCGCTCGGAGAAGAGGCCCTCGCAGTTTTCGCGCACGATGACGAAGTCGATGTGCCGGCCCGTCCCGTTGGCACTGTAACCACGCAGCGGCGAGTGCGCCTCATCGTAGAGCCGAATCGGCCGGACGCCGGAATAGAGATCAAGTTTTTCGCGCAGGTCGATCTGCGGCGTCATCTCAACGCCATTGGGCCACCGGACGTCGGGCAGGCCCATCGCGCCGAGCAGGATCGCATCGGCCCCGCGGAGTGATTCCAAGGTGGCGGCCGGCAGCGGATCGCCGTGGCGCCGATACTCGCCGGCGCCGACCGAGTAGGCGGTGAATGCGAACGCGACTCCGGCCAGACGCGCGGCGACGGTGCGCAGGACCTTGACGCCCTCGGCGACCACTTCCGGGCCGATACCATCGCCCTCCAGGACGGCGATATGGAAATGCGTGCTCATGGGGTTGCCTCGAAGGTAGCAGACTGGTGCCCCGATGGGTATGAGTTAATCCACATAAAACCTGAGAAATTGCGTCGCCAGTGGGGACGATCCCCTCCGGGATGGGCACGATGAAGCCGGCGCCAAAAGTTGCCCTGCTGGTGGAAACCTCGAACAGCTACGCGCGCGAGCTGCTGCACGGCGTGCGATCGTGGGTGCGGGAGCACGGGCCGTGGTCGATTCGGCTGACCGAGCAGGGACGCGGAGCGGCGGCGCCAGCGTGGCTGCGAGGGTGGGATGGCGACGGGGTGGTCGCACGGGTCGAGAACGCGAAGATCGCCCGCGTGTTACGGGCGACGGGACTGCCGGTGATCGATGTGAGCGCGGCGCTGCCGCGCCTGGTATTTCCGCGCGTGGCGACCGATGCGGAAGGGGCGGCGCGCCTGGCGGCGACGCACCTCGTTAATCGTGGTCTGAAGCGGTTCGCCTACTGCGGATATCGCGGCGCGAATTGGTCGCGCCGGCGCGGCGAGTCGTTTGCGGCGGCCGTTCGCGCAGCCGGGGGGACGTGCGTGCGTTTCGCTCCGCCGCCGGGACCGGTCGACGAGGAGATCGGGGCGATGGCGGCGTGGTTGAAAGGCCTGGCGCGGCCGGTGGGGGTGCTGGCGGCGATCGATCCGCGCGGGCAGCAGGTGCTGGCGGCTTGCCGGCTGGCGGGGTTAGCGGTGCCGGAGGAGGTCGCGGTCATCGGCGTGCACAACGACGAACTGTTGTGCGACCTCTGCGATCCGCCGCTCTCCAGCGTGATTCCGGACGCGCGGCGCGCCGGCTATGTGGCGGCGGGGTTGCTGGCGAAGGCGATGGCGGGCAGACGGCTGGCCGTGACGTTGCATGAGATCGCACCGCTGGGCGTGGCCAGCCGGCAATCGACCGATATGGCGGCGGTGGCTGATGCGAAGATCGCGGGGGCGGTGCGCTTCATGCGACAGCACGCGGCGGGCGGGGCGAACGTGGGTGATGTGCTGCGGGCGGTACCGATGGCAAGGACGGCCCTTGAGCGGCGATTCAAAGCGGCGCTGGGCACGACCCCTCATGCCCACTTGAGAAAGCTGCGGATTGAGCACGTGAAGGAATTGTTGGTCAGCACGAGTCTGCCGGTCGGAGAGATCGCGACGGCAGCGGGATTTGAACACATCGAGTATCTGAGCGCGATGTTCCGGAGGGTATGCGGCCTCAGCCCGCGCGAATTTCGGGCGCAGCATCGGGGCCGGAGCGGATGATTCGGCTCTCGGCGGTGTCCATGCCTGTCGAAAGCTCAGCTGAGCCCGATCAATTCATAGGAACCACGAATGGACACAACGCGGCAACCGCAACCGAAGGATCCGCCAGCCAAGGCATTTTGCCGCAAAGAGGCACAGCAGTACAAAGACTGCGGATCCCCCCTCGATACGCCTGGGCAGATTTAGCCGCAAAAAGGCGCCGAACGCGCAAAATCAATCCCGCCTTTTCTTGTGCCTCTTGCGCTTTTTTGCGGCCAATGGATTGTAGGTTTTCTCCTCTGAATTCGGGCTTATCCGTGGTTAAGAAACCAGCCGTGTCTCCCGACCTGGCATTGAAAGATTTTAGATTCCCGATGCCCGATTTCAAGATTTCCGAAATCGTCGCAAATCTGCGCGAGCCGGACCGATCGCAGCACAAATGAACACGGGTGTTCAGAGCATGCTGTCCCTGCACGCCCAGATCCTTGATGCTCACCGTTCGGGGGCGTTTCAGATTTCCAGCCCGGACCCGTTCTCGCCTCTGTATCCGTGTCTATTCGTGTCCATTCGTGGTTTCCTTCTGCATGGTTGCTCAGCTCTCGGCTCTACGCTCGCAGCTGAATCGCTCCAGCTCAGTCGAGCATTCGCACCCGCACGCTCTTGAAATAAAACACGCTCGTCGGGTCGTGGCCTTGCAGTGCGATTGCGCCGCCCAGCGGGTTGAGCTTGCGGCCCTTGCGCTCGGGCGGGCGCACGACGTTTTCCGGCTCCGTGTAGTCGACCGTGGTCTGGCCGTTGATCTGAACCACGATGCGGCGGTCCTTCACCGTGATTTTCACCGTGAACCACTTCGTCTCGTCGACCGGCGACTTGTCGAGGTCAACGACGGCATAAAGACTGCCGGTCTTGCGCTTCTCCTTCACGGTGCTGTTGAGCTGGATCTCGTAACCATGGGCGAGCCGCTGGGCCGGTCCGTTGGCCACGAGATCCGTGTGGATGAAAACACCGCTGTTGGCCTCGGGCTCGCCGCGCGCCACGACCTCGAGCTCAAAATTCTTGTACCGCACGAAGTCCGCCTTGCCGTCACCCACGTAGAAGAGATGCGAGCTCTCCTTCGTGGCGTGCGCGCGAATCGTGCCGTCGACCACGGCCCACGAATCCGGATAAACGTTCGCCTTCCAGCCGGCGAGGTCCTTGCCGTTGAAAAGTTCGCGCCACCCGTCGGCAGCGCGGGCGGAGGTGGCAACGGCCGCCACGAAGAACGAGATGAAAAAAGTGAGACCGTGCGTGGGGTAAATTTTCATGCTCGTCCACGTTGCGCACCGGGCACGAGCGCTGCAACGCTCCGTTCCGTGTCCTCTCGTCCGTTTCAAATCTTCGTCTCTGCCGGCTTGATCTCGGTCGCCGTGGCATTGTCCGCCTGCGCGAAACGCGAGACGACCACCGCCCGGGGCGACCGCACCGGCGTCCTCCACGTCGGCAACGGCGCCGAGATCCAGTCGCTCGATCCGCATCTCGCCGGGGGCAGTGTTGACCACAACGTGCTCTGCGCGCTCTTCGAAGGCCTCGTCACGCTCGACGAAGAGACGTTTCAACCGCGTCCCGGCGCCGCGGAGCGTTGGGCGATTTCCGCCGACGGCCTCGTCTACACGTTCCATCTTCATCCCGGCGCGAAGTGGTCCAACGGCGATCCGCTCACCGCGCACGACTTCCTCTTTTCGTTCCGACGAGCGCTCACGCCCGCGCTCGGCTCTGAATACAAGGACGCGCTCTATCCGGTGAAAAACGCGGAGGCGTTCGCGCGCGGAAAACTCGTGGACTTCGCGCAGGTGGGCTTCCGCCTCGCCGACGATCGGACGCTCGAAATCACGCTCGAGCACCCGACCCCGCACTTCCTTTCCGTCCTGCGCACCAATGTCTGCTTTCCCGTGCACGCGGCCTCCGTCGAGCGCGGCGGCGCGCGCTTCGACGACCGCACCGCGAAGTGGACGCGCACAAGTCCGCTCGTCACCAACGGGCCGTTCCGCCTGCGCGAGTGGAAGGACCACCAGCACGTGGCGATGGAAAAGAATCCGCATTACTGGGACGCCACGAAGGTCCGGCTCAACGAGCTGTATTTCTATCCCAGCGAATCCACACAGGCGCAGGAACTCGCCTTCCGCGCCGGCCAACTGCATACGACGTGGGACGTGCCGCTCAGCAAGGTCGACGCGTACCGCAAGGACGCACCTGCGCTGCTGCGGGTGGAGCCGTATTTCGAGAGCTATTTTTTCCGCTTCAACACGAAGCATCCGCTCTTCTCCGACGTTCGTCTGCGCCGGGCGTTCGCACTCGCAATCGATCGCGACGCGATCGTGAAGAACGTGCTCCGCGGCGGGCAGTCAGTCGCGACGTCGCTCACCCCGCCGGGCCTCGCCGGCTACACCCCGCCCGTCGCGGTGCCGTACGATCTCGCCGCCGCCAAAAAACTCCTGGCCGACGCCGGTTACCCCGGCGGCAAAGGGCTGCCGCCGATTGAGCTCACGACGATTTCCTCTGAGATCAACCAGCGGATCGCCGAGGCGGTGCAGCAGATGTGGCGCCGCGATCTCGGGGTCGAGGTGACGATTACCCAGAAGGAATTCAAGGTGCTGCTCGATACGTTCGACACGCTCGCCTACACGATCGCGCGCGGCCGCTGGATCGCGGAGTACCCCGACCCGCTCACCTATCTCTCCATTTTCACGACCGGCAACGGCGTCAACGGCACGGGCTTCGCGGACCCCGCCTACGATGCCCTCGTCGCGGCGGCGGCAGACGCGGCCACGCCCACGGCCCGGCTCGCCGCGTTGCAGCAGGCGGAGAGCTTTCTCATGGCGCAGATGCCGATTGCGCCCATCTACTGGGGCTCGCGCACGACGCTCGTCGCCTCCTCCGTGCGCGGCTGGAAGAATTCCCCGCTCGGGTTTCACAACTACAAGGACGTCTGGTTGGAACGGTGAGGCCGAGGAGACCATCATCCTTCCCATTCGTTGCCGTTTGTTTCTTACTCGTGCCGCGCGCCACCTGCGGGCTTCCGCCCGATGCCATCCGCGCCGCCGCCTCACTCCTCCGCCACCATGTTCGAACAGGCCTTCAAAAACATCGACGACGTTCTCCGCCGGGAAGGTGGCGGCGTCCTGAAATACACCGAGCAATCCTCGTGGCTGCTCTTCCTGAAATACCTCGACGCCCTCGAGCACGACAAGGCCACCGAGGCCGCCCTCGACGGCAAGAAATACACCCACATCCTCGATAAACCCTACCGCTGGGAAAGCTGGGCGACGCCCAAGGGCAAGGACGGCCAGATCGACCACAACGCCGCCCTGACCGGCGACGACCTCCGCGACTTCGTCAATCTCAAGCTCTGCCCCTATCTGAAAGGCTTCAAGCAACGGGCCACCGGGCCAAACACGATCGAATACAAAATCGGCGAAATTTTCAGCGAGACCAAGAACGAGATCAATAGCGGCTACAATCTGCGTGAGATCATCGAAGCCATCGACGGGCTGCGCTTCCGCTCGCAGACTGAGAAGCACGAGCTGAGTTATCTCTACGAGGAGAAGATCAAAAACATGGGGAACGCCGGACGCGACGGCGGTTCCTACTACACCCCGCGCCCGCTCATTCGCGCCATCGTCGCCGTCACCGCCCCGCAGCTCGGCGAGACCATCTGCGACCCCGCCATCGGCTCGGCGGGCTTCCTCTGCGAATCCTTCGACTACCTCAAAACCTCCAACCCAAAGCGCACCACCGCGCAAGATCGGTTCCTGCAAGAGCGTACCCTCTACGGCAAAGAAAAGGACAAGCTCGCCTACGTCATCGCGATCATGAACATGATCCTGCACGGCATCGAGGCGCCCAATATCATCCACACCAACACGCTCGCCGAGAACCTCGCCGACGTGCAGGAGAAGGACCGCTTCCACATCATCGTCGCCAATCCACCCTTCGGCGGCA
>CANJIU010000120.1 GCA_947474365.1 Opitutia bacterium
ATGTCATCTTATTACAAATATATTTCGAACAGACCGGCACACGATCCGCGAAAATGCCCCAGGCATTTTCATTTAGCAGCCTGTCGGTTCCGTTCGGCCAACATTCGTTTGCCCCAGATCGGACTTCCTAAGTCCGACAGGCTGCTAGGCGCTGGGAAGGGGTCATCGGGGATGGGAGTGCTCCAATTCACCGTGCGTACTAGGCGGAAGAAACGGATCATTCGACTGTAATTTTTACATCGCCCCGTCCGGGTAGGACTTGGTTGATGGGTGGAGATTAAAAGAACCTTCCCTTGAAACGGAGAAATCGGGTCGCCGGTCTTCGCCTTCGCCTCTCACGGATCAAGGTCGTAGATCTCAAAGAGCGTATTCCCAGTGCTGTCGCCGACCCCCGAGACACTCACCGTGTAACCGCCGGGTGGCAGGGTGACAATCAGGGCCGCGTCCTTGCTGTCACGATCCAGCGGGAAGGCACCCGCGGCGGCAAAGGCGTTGGCGAGGGCGGCGTCTCCCCGCCATCCGTCATTGGTTGCAACCGCCAGCGTCATGCCGGCTGGGATGATGGCGAGCTTCGGACTGGCGAGCGTGCCGGCCACGCCGAAGGACTCCAATCCGGGACCAACCGCACGAATCAGCAGGCGCTTCGGCGCCGTCCCATCGATTGTGAAGCCGGGCACCAGCGTGCGGGCGCCGCTGCCGGCAAAGGCGAGCGTGGAGATCGCCGCGAGGCGCCCGGCGGTACCGGCGGGATCGCCGTCGTAAATTTCCGCGAGCACGATACCGGAACTCCGGGTGTCTCGGGCCGTGATGCGAGCGGTATAGCTCGAACCTGACGACGCGTTGAGCGAAGTCAGCAGCGCGGCGTCCTTGGAACCGGCGTCGAGCGCAAACGCACCCACCGCATTGCTGGTGAGGAGAAATCCGGTCACTCCATTGGTCGTGCACCAATCGTCATTGCTGATCAGCGCCGCTGTCGCACCGGCGCGGATAATCTGAAGCTGCGGGTCGCCCAGTGAACCCTCCAGTCCAAAACGGGCCAGCGTGGGTCCGACGGCGCGGGCCAGCACCTGTTTGTTACCCGCCCCGCGCAAAGTGAAGCCCACCGTCAGTGCGCCATCGGCCGGCACGAAACCGCGCGTGGAAAGGTTGCCGAGCCGGCTGGTGACACCGGACGTGACGTTCACGATCGCGATTTTCGACTCGATCGCGGCATCAGTGCCGCTGACCACCACGGAGTAGAAACCCATGTCGCCGGCTGTCGCGCGAGGGATGGACAGCATGGCCTGCGTAGCGCCTGCCACCGGACGGCCGTTCTTCTTCCATTGATACGTGAGGCCGCTTCCAATCGCATCCACCGTGAGGCTGGCGTCTCCGCCCACCGCCGCCGTCGCGTTGGCCGGATGCCAGATGATTTCCGTAGCCGACGACGAGAGCCCGACACTTCCTGCCGACAACACCGTGAGTTTTGCGGCGCGGGAAATCACCGAGCCGCTGAGATTCGAAACGACCGCGTCGTAGTCTCCAGCGCCTGCCGCACTGACGGATTCGAGCACGAGCCGGGATGTCGTGGCCCCAGCGATAAAGACTCCGTTCTTGCGCCAGCGAAATCCGAGTTCTGAGGATGATGACGCGGTGATTTCAAACGCAACTGTCTCACCCTCGGCTGTCGCCACGCTGGCCGGTTGTCCGGTGATCAGAGGCAGGTTTGCGCTGAAAACAATGAGTGTGGCGGGGTTCGACGTGATCGTTTCCGATGAATTCCAAGCGGTCACCGTGTAAGTGCCCGAATCGCTGCTCTTCACCTGCGCCAGCATAAGCTTATCCGTCGTCGCACCGTTGATGGCCACTCCATTCCTGAACCATTGGAAGCTGGGAACAGGATACCCGGTTGCGGCAGCGGTAAACGTGGCCGGCCTGCCTTCCTCGATGGTCACACTCGCCGGCTGTTGCGTGAACTTGGGCTTTACCGGCTGCGGTACAGAAGCTCCGGCGGAGGCGAAAGCCAGCGGAGAAAGGAAGGAGAGAGAGGCAATCGCAACCAGGACGGCGAGAACAGAGATAAGGCGATTGCTCACCAGACGTGGGGTGGGGAAAGAGGTGGTCGCATTCATTCACCCAGCCATGCGGGCTTTCCGGACGAAACGGATCAGAAAGCCGGGAAGCCGAAATCTTCGGAAGGTACGCAAACCACAGGAAAACTCGTCACCGAAAAATTCGGCGGCACCAGGTCGCGGCAATCACCGAAAACCGACGACTCTTTTCGGAAAATACACCAGGCCTGATCCCTTTGCCGGATGAATTCCGCTCTGGGGTGCACGCGTCGTCCCAAACCACCTCTCTGCACCCGGCACTCCATCACCGTCATTCGGCTATCGCTTGCCGGTTCGCCACCCGCACCCTGCCCTGACACCCGGGCGCATCCGCTTGAATCGCTCCGGGCCGGAGCCGTCCACCTATCCAACCTCCCATGCTAAAGATCCTTCGCTTGCTCTTGCGTCTGTTGTTTCGCTTTGAGGCCCACCACGAGTCTGTGCTCGGCACGCGCGGTCCAGTGTTGCTGCTGCCGAATCACGTCTCCTGGATCGACTGGCTCTTTCTCGGCGTCTGCCTTGAGGGTGACTGGCGTTTCGTGACCTCGTCAACCACCGCGCAGGTCTCTCCGCTGCACCGCTGGATCATGACGAACCGCCGCACGTTTCCGATCGACCCGGCCTCGCCGTACGCGGTCAAACACATGGCGGAATTTCTGCAAAAAGGCGGGCGGCTCGTCTTGTTTCCGGAGGGGCGGATTTCTGAAACCGGCACGCTCATGAAGCTCTTCGACGGCACCGGCTTTCTGCTCCACAAAACTGGCGCAAAAATCATCACAGCCTATCTCCGCGGGGCGCATCGGCTGCCATTCTCGCGCAACCGGGACGACAAGAAACTCTTCCCGCGCGTCTCGGTGCACTTCAGCGACGTGCTCACGCCACCGCAGATTCAAGCGGCCACCACCGCGGAGGCCCGTGACCGTCTCGGCGACTGGTTGCGCGACCGCATGGTCGAACAACAATTCCGCATCGAGATGGAGTTCGGCCCGCGCACGGTACCCGAGGCGATCGTGGCCGCGGCGCGACTCCGGCCGGGCTGCGTCGTGCTGCAGGACATCACCGCGCGCCTGAGCTACCGCCGGCTGCTGCTGGGCAGCGCATTGCTCGCCAGAAAGTGGCAGGCCCTGCTGCCACCCACCGCCACCCGCGTCGGAGTGCTGCTGCCCAACGTCAACGCGATGCCCGTCACGCTCCTCAGCCTGTGGTCGCTCGGAAAAATTCCGGCGCTGCTCAACTACACCACCGGGGCGAACATCATGCTGGTGTGCGCCCGGCTGGCGGGCCTCACGCACGTCATCACGTCGCGGACCTTCATCGAGAAGGCGAAGTTGAAACTCGAACCCCTCACGCAGGGTGGCGTCGAACTCATCTTCCTCGAAGACGTCCGGAAGAGCATCTCGCCGGGAGAAAAACTGGCCGCCGCGGCCCGCCTGATCCGACTTCCTCCTACACCGGTGGGCGATCCCAACGACACCGCGGTCGTTCTTTTCACGAGTGGCTCCGAAGGCGTGCCCAAGGGCGTCGAGCTCACCCATACCAACCTGCTCGCCAATGTCCGCCAGACGCTCGCGATCTGCGATCTGCAGGATCACGACCGCCTTTTCAACGCCTTGCCGATGTTTCACAGCTTCGGGCTCACCGCCGGGCTGCTCATCCCGCTGGTGCGCGCCTTCCCGGTCTTCCTCTATCCATCGCCGCTGCACTACCGCATCATTCCGATGGTGACGTATCTGCAGAACACCACGGTCCTGCTTTCCACCAACACCTTTCTCAACCTCTACGCCCGCCGCGCCCACACGTACGATTTTCGCTCGTTGCGCTACCTGTTCGCCGCGGCGGAGAAGGTGCAGGAGGCCACCGCCACCGCGTGGATGCAGCGCTTCGGCGTGCGCATCCTCGAGGGCTACGGTGCAACCGAGTGCAGCCCGGTCGTCTCGGTCAACACTCCGCTCCAACCCCGACACGGGACCACCGGCCGGCTGGTGCCCGGCATCGAGGCACGGCTCGATCCGGTCGAGGGCGTGAGCGAGGGCGGCCGCCTGTTCGTGCGCGGACCCAACGTGATGAAGGGCTATCTCAACCCCGACGCGAACGCCGCGTTTCAGGCGCTCGGCGGCTGGTACGACACCGGCGACATCGCCACGATCGACTCTGCCGGCTTCGTGCGACTGCAGGGCCGGCTGAAGCGCTTCGCCAAGATCAGCGGCGAAATGGTGAGCCTCACTGCGGTCGAGGACGCCTTCGCGGGTGCGTTCGCCCGATTCGGACTGCGCTGCCAGGTCGCCGTCGTTGCCCAGCCCGACGAGGACAAAGGCGAGCGGCTCATCGTCGTGACCAACGAACCGCGCCTGACACTCGTCGAACTGCGCGCCGCGATCACGTCACGTGGACTGCCCAACCTCTGGTCGCCCCGCGAACTGCGAGTCGTGCGCGAGATTCCAAAGCTCGGCACCGGCAAGGTGAACCACCGCGAATTGCAGCGCGTGCTACAGGAGCCCCCCCTCGCCGCGGGCTGACGCTAAAGCCAACCCGGACGCAATCCCCGCGACATACCCGAATTTGGGTAGATCGTCGCCTTGTCCGCCGCCAACAGTAACCCAATACTGCCGGTCACCCACCCCCATGCGCCAAAACTTTGCCCGCATCCTTGGAGTTTTTTCCCCGCGATTCAAACTAGGCGCGACGCCGGCCGGATTGCTCCTCTCCGTCGTTGCTCTGGTCATCGGGATCTCGCCGTTGGTGAGCCGCGGTCAATCGCTCGACAGCGCGCTCCGCGCCGGCACGAATGCCGAGGTCTTCGCGGTCGCCGTCCAGCCCGACCGAAAGACCCTGATCGGCGGCATCTTTACGACCGTCGGCGGTACCGGCCACTCCTATCTGGCGCGTTTTAACGCCGACGGCACCCTCGACGATTCGTTCCAACCGCGGCCCAACAGCGCCGTCTATGCGCTGCGTGTGCAATCCGACGGAAAAATCCTCGTCGGTGGAGATTTTCAGAGCATCGGCACGTCACCGCTCCGACCCCGAGCCTTCCTAGCACGCTTGAATCCCGACGGCTCGGTCGACGCCACCTTTACCCAAGGGGCCAACGGCCGCGTGCGCGACTTCGCGCTGCAAACCGACGGCAAGGTCGTCGTCACCGGACTCTTCACCCAACTCGCCGGAGGTCCACGTTCCTCGGTTGGCCGGCTCAATTCCGATGGCTCCCTCGACACCACGTTTTCCCCGACCCTGGCCGGCACGCTCAACGGTAAGGTCCTCACCACGGAAACGGTGGCCCTCACCCCGGACGGAAAAATCCTGATCGGCGGCAACTTCACCACTGTCAATGGCCAGTCCAGCCCCGGGATGTCACTGCTTTTCCCGAATGGGTTGCGCGACAGCTCGTTCTCCCCGACCTTCAGTGCGGAGGTTTATGCGATTGCGGTTCAGCCGGACGGCCGGTTCTACGTGGGAGGCAACTTCACCCGAATTTCCGGTCAGCAACGTCCCTATATCGCGCGGTTCAACGCCGACGGTTCGCTCGATCCCGTGATTCCGCCACCGACCAATGGCACCGTGCGAAGCATCGCACTTCAGCCCGACGGCCGGATCGTAATCGGCGGGCTCTTCACCGAAGTCGGCCCAGTCCGCCGCTCCCGCATTGCGCGCTACAATGCCGACGCGTCGCTGGACAACACCTTCATCGTCGATCTCGGCGGCTCGCTCGGCACATCTCCCGTCGGCGTTTACGCCGTTGCCACGACCGGCACCGGACAGGTCGTTGTTGGCGGCGCTTTCAGCTCCGTCAACGGCGTCGAGCGCAACGGCATCGCGCGATTCAGTTCTCCCCTGCCCAGGATCCTCACCGCACCAACATCGCTCTTCATCACTCCTGGTGCCAGCGCCGGCCTTTCGGTCGCCGCGTCGGGAGAAAATCTCTTTTATCAATGGAAGCTCGACGGGGTCGACGTAAAGGGGGCGACCACCCCTTCGCTCAAGCTAACGTCGGTCCAGGCTGCCCACGCCGGCGCCTACACCGTCTCAGTCAGCAACGACCTCGGCACCGAGCTCAGCGCTCCCGCCCGGCTCACGCTGGGAACCCCGCCCGAGCCAGCCTACACCGTCTCAACCATCGCCGGCACTCCCAACCTCGGCGGCCCACCCTACCTCTCGCTGAACCGACCCCTTGGCATCGCCGTCAACACCGATGGCACGGTTTTCGTCATGGACGGTGGCAATAACTACATCCGCGAACTGAACCACTCGACGGGTTCGGAGTTTCTCGGCATTCTCACCGGCATCGCCGGCTGGGGACTCGCCCTAGATTCGGTTGGCAATCTCTACGTGGCCGACGCGGACCGTCGGATCGCCCGTGTGACGCGCGCGGGAGTCGTCAGTAATTTTGCCGGGGCCGCGACGCCCGGGGCCGCCGACGGTCCCGTCGCCACGGCCCAGTTCAGGGCGCCACGCGGCGTCGCGGTCGACGCTGACTCCACCGTTTACGTCGCCGACAGTGACAACTTCACAATCCGCAAAATCTCGCCCCAGGGCATCGTCAGCACGCTCGCCGGTTCGGCGGGCAGCCGCGGAACCACGGACGGGACGGGAGCCGCGGCGCGTTTCAACGCCCCCTGGGGCATTGCCGTCGATCGCGACGGCACGCTCTTTGTCGCGGATCGGACCACCCTGCGCCGCATCTCGCCCGCCGGCGTCGTGACCACCGTCGTTCCCGTCGGCACGATCGGCGATGTCGTCGGCGTCGCCACCGACAATGCCGGCAACGCCTTTGTCACCGACGTCACCGGCCATATGATTCGAAAGATTTCTGCGGACGGCAAAGTCACGATTCTTGCCGGCACCCGTACCGTGCAGGGACACCTCGATGGAGTCGGCAGCGCCGCGCACCTCAACAGTCCGTGGAACATCGCAATCAATTCCGCCGGCAGCCTCTTCTTCACCGACAACGGCAGCCACACGGTCCGCAAGGCCGTGCCCGACTCTCTCCCGCTGGCCATTCTGGCTTCTCCGCAACCGCAGCACGCCGCGGCCGGATCAGGCGCCACGCTGACGGTGTCGGTAACCGGCGCGGATCCGACGTTTCAATGGAAAAAGGACGGCGTCCCCATCGCCGGCGCCACCCAGTCGTACTATCGCCTCACCCAACCCGTAGCGTCCGACAACGGGTTTTACAGCGTGGTCGTCACAAGCCAGGGGAGCTCGGTCGAATCGTCTGAGGCGATCCTCACCGCCGATACCGCCGGCAACTCCGGTCGGCTGATCAACGTGGCAACCCGGGGCTTCATCGAAGCCGGTGGCGCCCTCACGCCCGGCTTCGTGCTGCGCGGTTCGGGTTCCAAACAGGTCGTGCTCCGTGGCGTCGGTCCCAGCCTTCTTCGCTTCGGCCTGGGGGGCGCGCTGCCCAACCCTCGCTTCGAACTCACCCCCGTGGGCGGATCTCCCCTCCTCGTCAATGACGACTGGCTGTCGGACAGTGCTCCGCTGCTCAACGCCAGCAGTGCTGTCGGTGCGTTCCCCCTCGACCCCGGTTCCAAGGACGCCGCCGTTCTCAGCACGCTCAACACCTCCGTTTCAAACGCCTACACCGTGCGCATCACAGCAGGTTCTGCCGCGGAGACGGGTATCGCCCTCGCCGAAATTTACGACGCGGATCCCGTGAATTCACCCGTGCAGATCGCCAACGTCTCCACGCGAGGCTTGGTCGGTCTCGGTGCCAACGCCTTGGTTCCCGGTTTTGTAATCGGCGGCAGCGGCCCTCTGCAGGTTCTCATCCGGGCCGTCGGTCCGGGACTCTCACCCTTCGGCGTCACCGGTGTCCTGGCCGATCCCAAAATCGTCGTCACCCCGCTCGGAAAGGAGCTCCCCGTTGCCGCAAACGACAATTGGGGCGGCACCTCCGAACTGAGCGCGGCGTTTGCGGCCTGCGGCGCGTTTGCCCTGCCGGCGAACAGTCTGGATGCGGCGGTCCTCGTCCGGCTTCCGCCCGGTGCCTATACCGTCACCGTGAGCGGCACCACGCCCACGACCGGAGTTGCCCTGGTCGAAATCTACGACGTGCCGTGAGCGGCACGGGCCGAAGAGGCCCAACACATTTGGTCGCAGCTCGACACCCTCCCTCCTTGATCCCAGGGTGGCGCCCTCCCCTTTCCCCACCAGCATGACCGAAAAACGCCGCGCCACCTGGGCCTGGGCCTTCATCGACTGGGCCAACTCCGCCTTCGCGATCGTCGTGATGACGGCGTTCTTCCCGATCTTTTTCAAAGACTACTGGTGCGACGTGCCCGGGATGACACCCGAGCGCAGCACGTCGTACCTCGGGTATGCGAACACGATTTCCAGCGCCCTCATCGCCCTGATGGCGCCGCTCCTCGGCTCAATCGCGGACCAGGGGAACGGGAAGAAGAAATTTCTCCTCACGTTCACCCTCCTCGGCTGCGTCGCCACCGCGATGCTGCCCCTCGCCGCCAAGGGGCACTACTTCCTCGCCGCCGCGCTGTACGCGATCGCCGCGCTCGGCTTTTCCGGCAACAACATGTTTTCCGATGCGCTGATCACCGATGTGGCGGAGCCTAAGAACTACGACCGCGTGTCCGCGCTGGGTTATGCGATGGGCTACATCGGGAGCGGCGGGCTCTTCGTTTTCTGCGCGATGTCGGTCAAGGATCCAGCGAAGTTCGGTTTTGCCGGTCCGGTGGAGGCGGTGAGCATGGGCTTCTGGATCACCGCAGCCTGGTGGCTCGTATTCACGATTCCCGCGATGCTGTGGGTGCGGGAAACTCCGGCTGTCGCCCCGGTTGGCGACGGTTCGGTGCTCACCCGCGGCTTCCGGCAATTTATCACGACGTTTAAGGACATCCGCCACGACCGCCGCCTCCTGTTTTTTCTCGGCGGCTACGTGCTCTACATCGACGGGGTGAACACCGTGATCAAGATGGCGGTCGATTTCGGGAAGGCGATCGGGCTCGACTCCGGCGGCATGCTGATGGCCCTGATCGTGACGCAATTCGTCGCGTTTCCCGCGGCGATCGCGTTCGGCCGGGTCGGCGAGAAGTTCGGTGCCAAACGCGGCATCATGATCGGCATCGCAGTCTACGCGGGCGTGTGTGTATTCGCGACGCGGATGGATTCGCAGCGGGAGTTTTTCATCATGGCCGTGGTGATTGGTCTGGTCCAGGGCGGCGTCCAGTCCCTCAGCCGCTCCTATTTCGCCCGGCTGATCCCGGCGGAAAAAGGCGGGGAGTACTTCGGGTTCTACAACATGCTCGGCAAGTTCGCCGCGGTGATCGGCCCGACCCTGATGGGTGTGACCGCGCTGCTCACCGACACGCGCACGTCGATCCTCTCGCTGCTGCTGTTGTTCGCCGGCGGCGGCTGGCTACTGGGCAAGGTGCGGGAGGACTCACCCTCGGTCCGTGCCTGATTTGCGCTGTTGCACCCGGCGCGTCCGCTCTTTTGCTGGTCGGCTTCCATGCGCCCCATCCGCCTCCTGCTTCTCGCGGCCGCCTTCGCGCCGCTCTGTTCCTCGTTCGGCCAGAACATCCGTGCCACCGGCAAGGTGAATGAGTTCTACGCCGCGAACTGTTCAAACTGCCACGGCAAGAAACTCGAGGGCGGCCTGACGCCGGCCCAGAACAAGGTGCCCTCGCTGCTCGATGACGAGTGGCTGCACGGCGGCGACGACGAGAGCATCGCCAAGAGCATCCGCACCGGCTACCCGGAAAAGGAAATGCCACCCTGGTCGGCCACCATGACCGACAAGGAAATCCGCGCGATGGTGGTCTACATCCGCGAGCAGCAATTCGCCTTCCGCCGCGGCGACACCAAGATCGACAAGCGTCCCGACGATCTCGTCGCCAAGAGCAAGCTTCACAATTTTGAGGTGCACCCCTGGGTCAGCAATCTCGTCGAGCCCTGGGGCCTCACGTTTCTCCCCGGCAACAAGGCCGTCGTCACCGAAAAGAAGGGCTACCTCTACCTGATCGACAACGGCAAGCTCGCGGCCCGCCCTCTCATCGGCGCGCCACTCGCCGACACCGGAGGCCAGGCGGGCTTCTACGATGTCGTGCCCCATCCCGACTACGCAAAGAACGGCTGGCTCTATCTCGCCTACAGCGATCTCCAGAAACGCGACGGCCAGCCCGTGAGCCTCACGCGGATCGTCCGCGGCAAGATCAAGGAGAAGGAAAACACCTTCGCCGATGTCGAGACCGTCTATCAGGCGCCGCTCGAGCTTTATCCGAAGGCCGCCGGGGTGCACTTCGGCGGACGCATCGCATTCGACAAGGCGGGTTATCTTTTCTTCACGATCGGCGAGCGGGGCACCGGGACCAACGCGCAGGACCTCACCGTGCCGATGGGCAAGGTGCACCGGATCCACGACGACGGCCGCGTGCCCGCTGACAATCCCTTCCGCAAAGACCCCAAGGCGCTTCCCACCATCTGGAGCTACGGTCACCGCAATCCGCAGGGCCTCGCGTACAACTCCGCCACGGGAGATCTCTACGATATCGAACACGGTCCCCGCGGCGGCGACGAGGTGAACCTCGTGCTCCCCGGCAAAAACTACGGCTGGCCCGTGATCAGCTGGGGCATGGACTATCCGGGCACGCCCATCGGCGAAGGCCTCACGGCGAAGGAGGGTATGGAGCAACCCGTCAAATACTGGGTGCCGTCGATCGCGCCCTGCGGCGCCAACTTCTATGCCGGAGACCTTTTTCCGAAATGGAAAAACAATCTATTCGTCGCGTCGCTCGTCGGCGAGCAACTCGTACGTCTGGAGATCAAGGGGGACAAGCTGGGCGGGGACGAAATGCTGTTCCGCGATCTCGGCCGCATCCGCCACGTGATTGGCGGCCCGGACGGCGCGCTCTACGTCCTGCTGCCGACGAAGATCTCTCGCATCACACCGGCGGAGTGACGCCGCGGCCGGCCACGGAAGCGCCCTTGATCCCGAGGCCGTGACCGCTACGCTCGCCACCATGGAAGCCGCCCGCGTCCTGCCCGTGTCCGTTGCCGATTACCTCGCGTTTGAGGATTCGAGCGGAGTGCGGCACGAATACATCGCCGGGGAGATTCATGCGATGAGCGGCGGGAGCGTGGCGCACAACCGGATCGCGGGCAATATCTTCTCCCACCTTCGAACCAAACTTCGCGGCGGCCCCTGTCAGGTCTTCATCAACGATTTTAAGGTCCGCCTTGAGGTCGCCCGCGACGAGTTCTTCTACTATCCCGACGTCGTCGTTTCCTGCCATCCCGAGAGCATCGAGAAATATTTCCTCCGTTCGCCGACCCTCGTGGTCGAAGTGCTCTCTCCGTCGACCGAAGCCATCGATCGCCGCGAAAAACACACCCACTACCGGCAGGCACCGACACTTGAGGAATACGTCCTCGTCGCCCAGGATCGCCGCGAACTCACGATCTTCCGCCGGGCCACCGGCTGGCAGGGCGAGGTCTTCACCGCGGCCGACTCCCTCGTGGAATTTCACTCGGTCAAACAGAGCCTGACGCTCGCCGAGGTCTACGAGGACGTGTTCTGAATTCGCTCCGTCCCCGCCGAAGGGTCCGCGCGATCACCCTTCTCGCACGACCTCGCACGTCACCTTGATCGGCGCTGCCGTGATCCGGCCGAAGATCGTCGTCAATGCGGCGCTGGTGGCGTCGCGTCCCCGTGAAATGATCGCGATGTGCTCGGGCGGAATGTCGTCCGTCGGATCGAAAAGCCGCCACTCACCGTCGAGGTAAACCTCGAAGCACGCGTGAAAATCCATCGGCTGCAGGCCGGCGGCATAGCCTCCGACGTAACGGGCCGGAATGCTCAGCGCGCGACAGAAGGCGATCGCCAGGTGAGTGTAGTCGCGACACACGCCCTTTCGCGAAATCCACACATCCCAGGCCGAACTCCGCGAGTCCGTCGAACCAGGGACATAGGCCAGTTTCTGATCGATCCACCGACAGATCGCCCGCACCTGCTCGGCGCGATCCTCCGTCCCGCCAAAAATTTCCCACGCGATCTCGGTGAAACGGTCACTCTCACAATAACGGCTTGGCAACGTGTAGGTGAGGATGCTGAGAGGCAACCGGGCCGGATGGTCGGCCTTGACCGTCGCCGGCAACGGCGGGCGCTTCACCTCGACCCGAGCCGCGTACTTCAATTCGAACGCACCCACTGGAGCTTCGCAGCGCAGCGCGCGTCCGCCTTTGCCGTTTTCCACGATTTCTCGCACCACGTCGGGCGCACAGGCGAGCGTTTCCGAAATCAACCGCTGCTGGTGGTCGGAGTTGGCGAGAATGTTGAAGGTGAAGGCGGCCTGGGGCGTGGCGATTTGGTAGCCCAGCGTGCAGCCGACGGAGAGGATCATGGGGCCGGGAGTGTGCAACCCGGACCGCACGGCGCAAATCCGAAGCGCGCCGGCCCATCCTGGAACCAACGCCGGCTCGCCTTCGGCCGGGCAAACGCCGAGCGTCTCCGCCCGCACCATGAGCGAAGCCCCTCCGCCAAATGCACCGGCTGCGCCGGGCGATCTCACGCTTCTCCTGCAGCGCGCCGATGCCGGCGACGCCTCCGCCGCGGATCAAATTCTTCCTCTCGTGTACGGCGAACGCCGCAAACTCGCCGCGGCGAAGATGGCCCGCGAGACTTCCGATCACACGCTCCAGCCGACCGCGCTCGTCCACGAGGCGTGGCTCGGGCTCGGCGGCTCGGCGCAGTCGCAGTCGAAGAGCCGCGCGCAGTTTTTCGCCGCCCCGAGGCGATGCGGAGCATACCAATCGAAAAGCCCGACGCCGGATTGCTGTCCGGCATGGCGGAGAGTTGGCGAAGGTCAGCGCCGATGCGCAAGCGGTGCTGGTGCACGCACTGGCCAATCTGCGGGCCCGGCTGCCGCTCGACGAGACGAACGTCAATTTGTTGTGCGATTTCGCGTGCGTCGAGGCGGTGCCGGGGCAGCCGGAAGTGGCGCTGCGCGGGGTGCATCGGGCCGTGAAGCTGGTGCTCACCGAGCACGAGCACGGCGTGGGTCCACAGGTGGAGGAAAATCTGGCCTTCGTCTACGCGTGGACGGGGACAGAACCCGCGCGCTCGAAACCCATGCGCGGTTGCTCCGGACTCTGCGTACAAACCCGCGGACGGGCAGTACTACCGTCCATGTCATGCGCCACGCCCCGTGGTTCTCTGCCCAGCGCGGCGACCCGCGCTGGGCGGCACTGCTCGCCACCCCGAAGAACAGCGCGCCGCTGTTTTGAGCGGTTTCCGCCGATTTCAGCGGGACGAGAATGCTGCGTTCATGGCGACATTTCTCCGTGCCGGGGCGCGGTGGTTGGTTTGCGCGACCCGGCGGATCGAAGGATGCGATCAGATAGGACACCGAATCGTTCGCGACCAGCAGACCCTTTCATACTGAGGACATGGCCGGCGGGCATCATCGGTGCATTCTGCTCCCTTGACCTGAACCTAAAGTTGAACATCAACATCAACTCATGAGAACGATTTCCGCCGTCGACCTGCGCAACGATTTCGAAGGGGTTGTGAAATCTCTCCGTCGGGGCGAACGCCTCGAACTCACCTACCGGGGCGAAAAAGTGGCCGACTTGGTCCCGCCCACACCCAAGGCGGCCAACGAAAAGGCGCTCGCGGCCCTGCGCCGCGCGTGGGACATCACCGACGGGGTGCCCGACTACGGGCGAAAGTCCGAGGCGTACCTGAAGGAACTGCGGGCCGATCAGCGGAAGTTTGGCGAGCGCACCCCGTCGTGATCCACCTGGACGCCAATTTCTTGATCGCCGGCGTCAACCGCGCGAGCCCCGAGGCCCGCGCCATCGAAAAGTGGCTGCATGGCGGGGAAGCCCTCGCCTGCTCGACCATCAGTTGGTGCGAATTTCTCAACGGCCCGGTCGTGCCGGCGCAGATTGCCACCGCCCGCCTCTTCCTGACCGCCGGCTGCGTGGATTTCGAGGAGGCCCACGCCGAGCGTGCAGCCGATCTCTTCAACCGCACCGGCCGGGTGCGCCGGCTGAAGTTCGACTGTCTGATCGCCGCGACCGCCCTGGTTGCTGGCGCGGAACTCGCCACCCGCAATGCCGCCGATTTTCGGCCGTTCGCAGCGTGTGGGTTGAAACTTGCCACCTGATTTCTCCCGAGGGTCCGACGCCGCCGATTTGGATGCGGCGCAATTTTCCACCTCTGTACCATGAGCGACGCCCCTCCGCCCCACCCCGCACCGGCCACAGGCGATTTTACCCTGCTCCTCCAGCGCGCCGACGCTGGCGACGCGTCCGCCGCCGATCAAATTCTTCCCCTCGTCTACGCCGAGCTGCGCAAGCTCGCCGCGGCCAAGATGGCCCGCGAGTCGCCCGGCCACACCCTCCAACCGACCGCGCTCGTCCACGAGGCGTGGCTCCGGCTCGGCGGCTCGGCACAGCCGCCGTGGAAGAGCCGCGCGCAGTTCTTTTCCGCCGCGGCCGAGGCGATGCGGCGCATTCTGATCGACAGCGCCCGCCGGCGGCAGGCGGAGCGTCACGGCGGGGATTTGGAAAAGGTGAGTGTCAACGCCACCGGCTTCGACGTCGCCGCCCCGGAAATGGGCGATGCCGACCTCATCCTGCTGCACGAAGCCTTGGACGCCCTCACGGCGCACGACGCGCGCAAGGCCGAGATGGTCAAGCAATGGTACTTTGTCGGCCTTAGCCTGGAGGAAATCGCCGCTCTGCTCGACATTTCGCTGAGCACCGCCAACCGCGACATCCGCTACGCCCGGGCCTGGTTGGGCCAGGAAGTTCTCCGGCTGCGGGGAAAATAAGAATTTTTTCGGGAAAATTGCTCCGGCATGACATTTTCGGGGGCGCGATTTCGCGTTGAGGAGTGATTGAACCCGAAAGTGCCCGTTGGTTAACCGCTAATCTTCACTCATTCACGCTAATCCATCAGGAAGAATTTTCCCGTGGCCGAGTCACCGATCCATTTGGATCCGGCTCGAAGTTCTTCATTAGCGTTTATCAACGCAGATTAGCGGTTCATCCTGCTGCAGTTTTGAGGTTGAACGCCGGATTCCCCCACCCACTTGAGTCGAGAAGCCGATATCTTTGACGCCGTCTGCGATCTGCCGCCCGCGGATCGGGCTGCCAGCCTCGATCAGGCGTGCACGGGCGATCCGGCGCTGCGCGCGCGCATCGAGGACCTGCTCGCCGGCTACGCTGAGGCGGAACGCGCCTTCCCGGGAGCGTTGATCACCCGGAGGACTCCGGCGGCCGAAGAAAAGCCTGGCGACCGGATCGGCCGCTACCAACTGCTCGAAATCATCGGCGAAGGAGGCTGCGGCGTCGTTTGGATGGCGGAGCAGGCGGAGCCGGTGCGGCGGCGCGTCGCACTCAAGGTCATCAAGCTCGGGATGGACACCAAGGCGGTCATCGCGCGTTTCGAGGCCGAGCGCCAGGCCATCGCGCGGATGGACCACCCCAACATCGCAAAAATCTTCGATGCCGGCGCGACGGACATCGGCCGGCCGTTTTTCGTGATGGAGCTGGTGCCAGGCAACCCGATCACGCGTTTTTGCGACAGCGCCAGTCTCCGCAACGACCGCCGCCTCCACCTTTTCATCCAAGTTTGCTTGGCGATCCAACACGCCCACGAAAAGGGCATCGTCCATCGTGACATCAAGCCGTCGAACCTGCTCGTCACCTCGCACGACGGCAGCCCCGTGCTGAAGGTGATCGACTTCGGCATCGCGAAGGCCACCCAAGGCCGCCTCATCGATTCGACGGCGTTCACCGCGCCGGGATTTTTCGTGGGGACGCCGGCCTTCATGAGTCCCGAACAGGCGGGGCTGGGCGGCGGCGAAATCGACGCGCGCAGCGATGTCTATTCGCTCGGCCTCCTCCTCTACGAGCTGCTCAGCGGCCGGCCAGTGCTCGATCCTCGACTCTTGCCGGAGGGGGGATTTGACGAGGTCCGGCGCATCATCCGCGAGGTCGAGCCGGCGCGACCGTCGACGCGCTTCAGCACCCTCGACGCAGCCGAGCGCGCCACGATCGCCCGGCGGCGGGGCGCCACGCCCGCCCAAATCTCGACGCAACTCAAGGGCGACCTCGATTGGATCGTGATGAAGGCCCTTGAGAAGGATCGCACGCGCCGCTACGAGAGCGCGGGGGCGTTTGCGGCGGACGTGCAACGCCACCTCGATTTCAAACCCATCATTGCCCGCCCCCCGGCCGCCGCCTACGTCGTCGGCAAATTTCTGCGCCGCCACCGGCTCGCCTTGTCCGCCGCCGCGCTGGTGGCCGGCACGGCCATCGTGAGTACGGTGGTCTCCCGCGCCGTCTCCGACCCGCGTACCACCGCAAACAGCGCGACGACCACGCCGCCGCTGGCCCGGCTCATTTCCGAAAAATCACTCGCTGTCCTGCCATTCCGAAACCAAAGCCCCGACCCGCAGAACGTTTCGTTCGCCGACGGCCTGCACGACGATCTTCTCAGCCATCTCTTCAACATCCGCGAACTCATCGTCCGCCCGCGCACCTCGGTGGAGCCGTATCGCGGCACGGCGAAAGGCATGAAGGCCATCGGTGCGGAACTCGGCGTCGCCTACGTCCTCGAGGGCAGCGTCCGCCGCGAGGGCACCCACGTGCACCTCAACGCCCGACTCGTCGACGCGCGCACGGACACTGCCCACTGGGACAAGGTATTCGACCGGGAACTCCGCGATATTTTTTCGCTGCAGGCCGACCTCGCCACCGCAATTGCCGCGGAGCTCCAGACCGTGCTCTCGCCGGAGGAGAAGCTACTGCTCGCGCAAAAACTCACCGACAGCCCCGCGGCCTACGACCTCTATCTTGAAGGGCGGGCCGTTTTCGACACCCTGACAAAACTCGATCGCGGCAACGCCGGAATCGACCGACACACGAGCGCCGAAGCTCTATTTCGAAAGGCGATCGATGAGGACCCCGCCTTTGCTTCGGCCTGGTCGGAATTGGCCCGAGTCCACGGTTCATACTATCTGGGGAATTGGAACCATACGCCGGAGCGGCTCGACAAGGCCCGCAAGGCGACGGAGATGGTCGTCCGTCTCGCTCCAAATTCCGTGACGGCCGTTTTGGCCCAGGCACGGTTCGCCTACACCACCCGCGACTGGACGAAGGCGCTGGAACACTACGAGAGTCTCGCGCGCCTCCAGCCCAACAATCCCGAAAACGCCGGATGGCAGTCCGGCATCGCCGGCTGCTATCGGCGGATGGGCCGCTGGCCCGAGGCGATCGCCGCCAAACGCCGATCCCTCGCGCTCGCACTCGACGGCGAGCCTGAGAAGCGTCCCGACCGACTCATTGAAGCCCTCGAATTCGGACGTCGCTACCGCGAGGCCGACGAGGAGGAACTCCGATGGTTGCGCGCCCACCCGGAAGAGTGGGAGCGGAATTTCGACCTGGCCCGGCGGGCCTTCCACGCGGGCCGGCAGGTCCGGGAAGCGGAGGAATTCCTGCGCGCCGTGACCGAGGAACAGGCCGGTTCAGAGACCGGAATCTGGCTGCGAAAGCGATGGGCTTTCACCATCGGAAATCTGGATGAATTCGTTCGGTTGGATCAGGCGTACCCGAACTCCGGCGCGGAACCGGATGCGATGTTTGTTTACCTTGCCCGCGGAGATCGCGCGAGCGCCCAAGCAAAACTGCCGAAACCGGATGAGCTGCGGGCGCGACTACAGCAGCAACCGGAAAACGACTCCTTGATGATGGTCCTCTCCTGGGTCGAGGCCTTAAGAGGAAACCGGGAGGAAGCCCTGCGCCACGCGACCGCGGCGGTCCGGTTGCGCCCCGAATCCGCGGATGCCTGGACCGGCGCACAACGCAGCATGCGGTTCGCCGTCCTGTGCGCCTGGATCGGCGACAAGGAACGCGCCATCGCCGAAATCGAGCGACTGCTGTTAGTCCCGGGCAGCCTGTTGAACATCCATGAGATGAAGCACGCCCCCAACTTCGCCCTCTTGCGCGGCGACCCACGCTTCGAGGCGCTGCTCGCCGACCCGAAGAACAACGCGCCGCTGTTCTGAGCGGATTTTGCGCCGCGCGGAAAATTTTTCTTCGTTTGATGACATTTTCAAGGACGTGATTTCGCGCTGAGGGATGTAACGCCGCTCTCGGTTGAGCGGATTTTGAAAATAACCGCCCATCACGATCATGAATCACCTGTCCCGCTCCCAACTCCTCGCGCTCGCTCTGTTGTCCCTCACCGCCACCTCCGGGTGGGCAGAATCCACCTCCATGGCCGATCGCGCACCGACGGTGATCTCCACCGTCCAACCCGTCCGCCCGAGGCCGGTGCTGAACTTCGGCGCCTCCGGAACCATCGAAGTCGCCTTCACCATCACCGCCGACGGTCGCGTCGATCAGGTGACGGTTCACCGGTCCAACGACACGCTGCTCGAAGCACCGGTGCTGGCCGCGATCAAACAATGGAAATTCAAGCCCGCGGTGAAAAACGGCGAAGCGGTCGCGGTCCGCGCCCGGCAATTGTTCACCTTCGAAGATTCGAACGTGACACCACAATCCCGAAGGGATCTGCCGGCCACCCAGCCGCAGCCCAAGACCATGATCGCGACCGCCAAGTGACGGCGGATCTGCCGAATGACGGTTGCAGCACAGTGATGGAATGGCGGTCAACCTACCTGACCGCACCGGTTACGGCGCGGTGAAGAACGGCAAACTTGGCGATGCCCCCACCGATTGACGGCACGCGCCTTTGCCCTCGCCAAATGGGCGCCAATATAGAGTCTCGTCCCGTTACACTTCCGCGGCTCTCCCCTCAGCGATACCCCTGAAATTAGCGCAGATTAGCGGTTCCTGCTTTTGCGGTACTAGGATAATTCATGAAAAACCCACTCGCCGGAATGCGGGGCATTTGCTCCATGGTAATCAAAAGCGCTCTTTTCGGAGCAATCTCCTTTCGTCTGCTGGGCGCCGAGCGGGACACGGGGAAACTGCCGGAACCGGTGCAGCGGCCGATCGTCTTTGCGAGGGAAATTCAGCCGCTGCTGGAAAGGTCCTGCCTGCCGTGTCACAGCGGCGAAAAGGCGAAGGCCAAATTCCGCGTGGAGAGCCGCGACGCCCTGCTCAAGGGCGGCGACGGCAACGAGGCCGCGGTCGTGCCCGGCCACAGCGCGGCCAGCTCCCTCGTCCGGTTTTCGGCCGACCTGGTCGAGGAAATGGAGATGCCGCCACTGGAAAAACGGGAGCGGTATTCAAAATTGTCCGCCAGCGAGATCGCGTTGGTCCGCGCCTGGATTGACCAGGGCGCGAACTGGCCGACCGGCGTGGTGCTGTCGGCGAAGACCAACGCCGGGCCGGGAAAGAAACCGGAGGCTCCCGCGGATTTGGTCCCGGAAACAGCGCACCCCGTCTTCGCGCTGATCCGTCGCGGCGACCCGGCGGAGCTGACGGCCTGGCTCAAGGATGCACCGGACCTCGGCGTCCGCGACGCAAGCGGCAACACGCCGTTGATGCAGGCCGCCTTCTATCTGGACGCGACGCAGGTCGCGGCCTTCCTCGACCGGGGAGCGGACGTCAACGCGACCAATGCCGCCGGGATGACGGCCTTGATGAAGGCCGTCAGCGACGTGGAGAAGGTCCAGCTCCTGATCGCGCGGGGCGCGGAGGTGAACCGTGTCACGAAGGCCGGTAATACGGCGCTGATCATCGCATGCTTCGAATTCGGCACGGCGCCCGTGGTGCGCGAATTGCTCAGCCGGGGCGCGGAGGTGCACCCGTTGAACAACGCGAGGAATGACGCGCTGAAAGCCGCCGCGGCGGCCGGCGACGTCGAGGTCCTGCGCGTTCTGCTGGACCATGGCGCCGACCCGAACTCGAAAGCGGCGATCCAAGCATCGAGTGGGGGAAACACGGCGCTGATGGTTGCCGCGCAATGCGGGCATCTCGAAATCGTCAGGATGCTGCTGGCCCGGGGCGCGGACGTGAACGTGCAGACGGCCAACGGGAACGCCGTGAGCCATGCCGCCTTCACCCACCGCCAGGAGGTCGTGCGCCTGCTCCTGGATCATCGGGCCGACACCAATGTCCGTGGGAATCGGATACAAAGTTCCCGCAAGGACACCGGTTTGACGCCGTTGATGTATGCGGCGTACAATGAGCGCAACGATGCGACGATCGTCCAGTGGCTGTTGGAGCGGGGCGCCGACGTGGACGCCCGGGCCTCCTCCGGGGAAACGGCGCTCAGCATCGCCCGCCAACGCGGGCGGACGCGAATCGTGTCGGCGCTGGAGGCGGCGGGAGCCCGCGACGATGCAGCGGAGGCCGGGCCGGGGAAGCTTCCAGCGCGGTGGACGCCGGAACAGATCGAGCACCCGGATGCCACGGTGTTCCGGCAGGCCGCGGAAGCAGGGGTAGCGGTGTTGATGAGGAGTGGCGCACGATTGACAGATGCCACGACAAACCGGTGTTTCACCTGCCATCAGCAGAGCCTTCCGGCGGTGGTCGGCGCGATGGCGTTGGCCAAGGGACTGGATTATCCCGGGCCGGTGGCAGAAGAACAACTGCAGGCGACGATGCAGGCGAACCAGAAAGCCCGCGAGCTCTGCCTCGAACAACCCCAGGCCGTGCCCAACATTCCCTCCTGGCTGCTGATTGGACTCGAGGCGTCGCGCGTTCCGGCGGGGCCATTCACGGACCATTTCGCGTACTCCCTCGCGCGCCACCAATTTAGCGATGGGCGCTGGATCTCGAAGACCTCGCGCGCACCAACGGACGCCGGCGATGTGACGTCGACGGCCCTGGCGATTCGGGCGCTGCGGCTCTACGCACCGCCCACGATGAAGCCGCGTATGGAAGCCAGGATCGCCGCCGCGGCGCGATGGCTCGGTGGTTTTGAGGGCGATTCGGCGGAGGACCGCGCCATGCAGATTCTGGGGCTCTATTGGGCGGGCCGGCCGAACGCGGAAATTGCAACCTTCGCCCGCGACCTGCGCGCCGCGCAGCGCGCAGACGGTGGCTGGGCCCAGTTGGCCACGCTGGAAAGCGATGCGTACGCTACCGGGCTGGTCCTGTATTCCTTGCATCAGGCGGGGGGAATCGTTCCGGACGACGACGCGTATCAGCGAGCGGCGAAGTATCTGCTCAAGCACCAACTGGCTGACGGGACCTGGCGGGTGAAAACCCGCGCGTCACCCATTCAAGTGGCCATCGAGGACATCTTCCCCCACGGCCCGCACCAGTGGATTTCCAGTGTGGCGACCGGCTGGTCCTCCCTCGCCCTGATGCTGGCGTTGCCGGACAAGCAGCGACAGGTCTCCGGGACCGGGCCGGAGCAGGCTGCAGTCGGCCGCCTCGCCGCCGGAAGCCAGTGAGATACCGCGCCCACCGTGCGTTTTCTCTTTGCGGCAGCCGCTCGCTGGCGCTCGCGGCGACACGAGCCCAGCCGCCGATCTACCCGGAGCCCGGGTTCGTCTCGGCCTAAATGCGATTGTGAAGCCTGGGGCAACCGGCACCCGCCGGGAGCGCCCTTCAGACGGTGCGCGCGTCCCGTTTACTACCCCTTTCCCCCGCCGCGAATGCAATAGAGGCTGCTGCCCGCGCGCAAAAAGATGCGTCCGCCGGAGATCGCGGGCGTCGCATAGCTGAACTCGCCGAGCGTGTTGGTCGCCGCCTCGCGATACCCCGTCGGATCGGCGGCGAAGACCGTCGTCACGCCTTTTTCATTCGTGGAATAGATGCGGCCCTCCGCGAGCACCAGCGACGTGCGCGTCCGACCGCCCACCCGGTGTTCCCACTTGGGCTCGCCCGTCTGGGCGTCGAAAGAATACAGCACCCCCGCATCGTCCACCGTGTAGAGATGCCCGTCGTGGAAAACCGGTGACGGCACGTACGTGACCTGCCGGCGCAGCGTCCACGCCACGTGGCTGTCCGTCACATCACCGCGTCCGTCGACCCTCACCGCCATCCGCGTCTTGGTGGGATAACCCGAATTCGCAAACAGCAGTCCGTCGCCAAACGCCATGCCGGCCACGCCGACATCGCTCGGCCCTTTGCACCACCAAATCGGCTGGCCGGAGTCAGGATTGTAGCTGCGGACCTCGTCGCTGCCGCAGACCACGAGCTGCGCGCTCTTCCCTTCGCCGATAATCAGCGGCGCGGCGTGCGAGATGCGCTTCCGCGTCGGTTCAGCGCGCCACAAAATTTTTCCGCTGCGCTTGTCGAGCGCCAGCACCGCCGCCTCGCCTTCCTGCCGGCAGTCGAAGAACAGGCGCTCGCCGAGAAGGACCGGCGAATAACTGTAGCCGTGCTCACCATCGAAGCCCAACGGCTGCGACGACCAAACCAGCCGGCCGCTGAAATCAAAACACCGCAGGTCCACGCGATCTCCGGATTGGAAGGAGGTGAAGACGTGCGTGCCGTCCGTCACCGGAGTCGACGAGGCGAGACTGTTCTCGCGGTGCATCTTTTCCACGGGTGCGGTGACAACGTTCACCTGCCACACGATTTTGCCCGTGTGGGCGTCGAGGCGGATCAGGAACCGCTCGCCGGAGCCCTTCACGGCGCTGGTGAGAAAGACCGCGTCGCCCCACACAATCGGCGACGAATGTCCCTCGCCCGGAATGGCCGTCTTCCATTGGACGTTCTCTGTGGTGCTCCAGCGCACGGGCACGTTGGTCTCCCGGCTGATTCCGTCGCCGCGCGGTCCGCGGAACTGAGGCCAGTTCTCCGCACCGAGGCCGGAGCCGGCCAACAGCATCCAGCCGGCGGCAAGGAGACAGGGAAGAGAGGAGCGTTTCATCGGTCGCCAGCGCTACCAGACGCCCGACACCTTGCCAGCCCGGACTGCAGGACCTGCGCGACCGGGGCGCAGCTGTCGGTTGAACAGAGCGTCAGCAACCCACCGTCTGATAGCGGCGAGGCCGGCGAATGGACCGGGAAAACGCAACCGACACTTCACTCGCAGGCGTTCGCTCGCGGCTACGAATAACAGTCAACGTGAAGGTGCGCCACCCTCCGGACGACTTGCGGCCCCGGCCCGTTCCGTGCCAGCCTGCGCGTCATGAAAGTCCTCCGGCCGTTCGCCGTTCGCCTCGTGATCCTCATCGCCGGCAGTGCCGCACTCGTCGTCCCCTTGCGGGCCCAGCGGGCGGCCGTCCAGGCGGAGCACGGCATCGTGACCTCGGCCCACGTCCTTGCCTCGGAGGCGGGCCTGGAAATGTTGAAACGCGGTGGCAACGCCGTCGATGCCGCCGTCGCCACCGGACTCGCGCTGGCGACCGTTTACCCGATCGCCGGCAATCTCGGCGGCGGCGGCTTCATGCTCATCCACCTCACCGGCGGGCGCGACGTCGTGATCGACTACCGCGAGACGGCGCCGGCCGCCGCGACGCGCGACATGTATCTCGGTCCCGACGGCAACGTGCTGACCGGCCCCGGCTCCTCGACCGTCGGCTGGCGCGCGAGCGGCGTGCCCGGCTCGGTCGCGGGCTTCGCCCTCGCACTGGAAAAATACGGTTCGGGAAAAATCACCTGGGCCGAGGTGTGCGAACCCGCCCGACGCCTCGCCGCCGACGGCCACCTCATCACCCAAGGCGGCGCCGCGCAATTGCGCGCGTCGGAGAATCATCTTGGCAAGTTTGCCGAGTCGAAACGGATCTTTCTCAAGGGAGGCGCGCACTGGGCGGCCGGCGATCTCTGGAAACAACCGGATCTCGCGGCCACGTTTGCCCGGCTGCAAAAGGGAGGCCCACGGGAATTCTACACGGGCGAGACCGCGCGGCGTATCGCCTCTGCCATGGCGCAAAACCACGGCACGATTACACTCGAAGACCTCAAGGCCTACAAACCCGCCGAGCGTGTCCCGCTGCGCGGCACGTATCGCGGCCACGTGATCGTGACGATGCCGCCGCCGAGTTCCGGTGGCCTCGCGGTGCTCCAGATGCTCGCGATGCTCGAACCCTTTGACCTCGGCGCGATGGGCCATACCTCGGCCGCCAAGTATCATCTCTTCGCCGAGGTGATGCGCCGCGCCTTCCGCGATCGCGCCGAATATCTCGGCGATCCCGATTTCTCGAGCGTGCCCGTCACGCAACTCCTCGATCGCGCCTACCTCAAGCGCCGGATGACTGATTTTTCACCCGACAAGGCGACCCCGTCGTCCGCCGTCGAGGCCGGTCTCGGCCCCGCAAAACTCTCTCAAGACTCAACACTTAACTCTCAATTTTTCGCCGCCGAATCGACCGAGACCACCCACTTCAGCGTGGTCGACGCCGCGGGCAACGCCGTCGCCAACACCTACACGCTCAACGGCAATTTCGGCAGCGGCGTGACCGTTCCCGGCACCGGCGTCCTGTTGAACAACGAAATGGACGACTTCACCGCCAAGCTCGGCGTGAAAAACATGTTCGGCCTCCTGCAGGGCCCGGCCAACGCGATCCAGCCCGGCAAACGCCCGCTCTCGGCCATGACGCCGACGATGGTTTTCAAGGACGGCAAACTGCGGCTCGTCACCGGCAGCCCCGGCGGACCGACAATCATCAACACCGTGCTCCAGATCCTCATCAATGTCATCGACCACCAGATGCCCGTCGCCCAGGCGGTGGAGGCGCCGCGAGTGCACCATCAGTGGATGCAGGACACGCTGACCTACGAACACTACGGCCTTTCCGCCGACACCGCGGCCGTCCTCACGGCGAAAGGCCACACGCTCAAGGAACGCGCGTCGTACGAGGGTGGATACCAGGGCGATGCCGAAACGATCTTCATCGATCCCGCGACAAATCTCCGTCACGGCGCCGCCGATCCACGCAAGCCGGACTCACGTGCGGTTGGATATTGAGCCGTTTTCCGGCAGGCAAATGCTGGTGAGAGGAGACCGGACGCGCTGCGAGCAGTTTGGCCGCTGCGCTGGCCGTTCGCGATCCATGCGACGAGAGCGTCGCGTCCCCAGGAATGAGGCCCCACTCACTTTGCCGCCGACCGCGCCCGCTCGGTCCAGGCGTCGAAGGTGAGCTTCGCCTTGTTTTTCTCCCACTCCGCCGGTGAAAACACACTCAAGCTCTCTCGCGAATAACCCGGCACGTCGTGTCCCATCGCGCGCGTGCCGCCCTCGCGTTCCTCCGTGGCGTAGAGCTTGTCCATCGCCACGCCCGTCTGCTGCGCCCATGCGAGGATATGAGTGTCGGGGAGCGAACGGATGGCCGCCTCGTCCCACTGCGGAAAATCGAGCTGCTGCTCCAGCCACAACGCGACGGGCCGCGTCAACCAATAGGGACGGTGGCTGCCTTCGGGCGTGAAGCCATACTCGAAGACGCCGTCGGCACTTCCGCGGCGCGCCACGACCTTCGCATGGAGGTCATCGAAGAACACGTCCTGGGTCTTCGGCATGTTAACCACGGTATCGACGCGGCCGTTCCAAATCAGCAATGGACCCCGTGCCGCGTGCAGCGCGTAAATCGCGGCCGGCCGGTCGCCGAGAAAACCGAGCGAGCGATACGGCAGCCCCTGGCACATCGGCTTGCTCCGATCCCAGTAGCCGTTGGGCTCGTCGAGATTGCCGCCACCGACGAGCACGCACGCACGCAGCCGCGACTCGACTGCGCCCGCCAGCGCGAGCACGAACGAGCCGAGCGAATAGCCTCCCGCGCCGATGCGGGTGGCGTCGACCTCCGGCCGCGCGGCGAGAAACGAGACTGCCTGCATCACATCAGTGATCATCAGGCCGGCAAGCCGCCGCGCAAGGATCTCATCCCCTTTCAATTTGTCGTGATCACGCGTGCCGGACTTGCGCGACGCGCTGCGCTCACCTTCGCCCGCCTGATCGTAGGTGAGCACCGCCATCCCGGCGCGCGCGTAGGCGATGCCGGTGAAGTACGCATACCACGCGTACTTGTCGCCGCCGTGGCCGTTCACGACGATGAACGCCGGGATCTTCCTCCCGCGGGGCAACGGATCCGGCAGATAGAGGATCCCCGGCACCCGCATTCCGAGCTGCGTCGAATAGGTGACCGCTTCCGCCGCCACTCCCGGTGCGGGCGCGAAGCGGCGCTGAGTCTTAGCCTCCAGTGCCGGCAGCGGATCGGGCACAAAATAGTTCGCGCGGATCTGTGCGCGCTGTTCGGCGACACCCGGGGCCGCCGGCGCGGAGATCGCCAAACCGCCAAGGGCGGCAATGAGTCGAAGCGGGTTCAGGTTCATGGGTCGACGTCCTTCGAGTTTTCGATCACGACGGCCCGCGTCGCGGGCAGCGAAGCGGTGCCGCGAAAGCCGGTCATCGCCACCTGCTCGAGGCGGTCGCCATAGAATGCGTGCCGGGGCGGCGCGGGATTCGCCGGATCCGCTTCCGGCCAGCGCAAGCTCACTCCATCGAGCGTCAGTCCCCGGATGTGGGCGAAGATAAAGGCGGACGGAGTCGGCCCGTAATCCGGCGTGCCATCCGCCACCGTCTTCGATCCGCCGCGCATTTTCTTCGCGGTCTTGATCGTCTCATAACCACCGACGCGGAACGTCACGTTCCGAAAGCTCAGCCCTTCAATCACGCTCTCCGGCAGGCCGCTCGCCATGACACGGCCCTTCGAGTAAATCGTGAGGTCGCTGAACGCGACATCACGCATCCCGCTGAGCCGCGATTCCGCGGTGCGCTTCTCGATGTCGACGACGATTGGCCACTCGAAACCCTGGCCCCATTTCGGCGCGGTCGTCATGACGATATTCGAAAAACGGACGTCCTCCATCACCCCTCCGTCCTTCGCGAGAAGCGCGATGCCGGTGCGCGAATTGCGAATGACGCAGTTCGAAAACAAAATGTGGCGGAAGTCCGCGTGGCTTTCGGTGCCGAGCTTCAACGCTGTCGCGGCACTCACGAGCACGCAGTTGGTGACGACCACGTTTTCGGTCGGCTGCACCGGGCCGTCGCCGCGCTTGGTCGTCTTGAGGACGATGCAGTCGTCGCCGGCCTCGATGTGGCAGTCGGAGACGATGACGTTGCGCGAGGAGTCGATGCCGATGCCGTCACTGTTGATCGCGCGAAGATTATTGAGCAGCGAGACGCCGCGGATTTTCACGTCATCGCAGTTTTTCGGATGGATCGTCCAAGCCGGCGCGTTGCGGACGGTGATGTTGTCGATTGCGATGCCACGCGAGTCCCAGAGCTCGATCAAGGGACTCGGACGCGGCAGTGGTTTCATCTCTGAGTCGAAGAACGCGTCGCCCTGCCCGTCGATCGCGCCCCGGCCCTCGATCGCGATGTTGGCGACGTCCTTGGCATAGATGAGATGCTTGATCGGGTAGTCATCGATTCGCGTGCTGCCGAGGAGCACAGCGCCGGCGGAAAGATGCAGGGTGACGTTGCTCCTGAGGAAAATCGTGCCCGAGAGAAATCCACCGGTCGGAAAATAGACGGTGCCGCCGCCCTGCGCGGCGCAGGCATCGATCGCCCGCTGAATCGCCGCAGTATCGAGCGTCTGCCGGTCACCGGCGGCGCCAAACGCGCGGATATTGAACACGGGGGTGGAGCTCGGATTCGCGGCGACGACGACGCCCGTTGGCCCGACCTGGGCGAAAACCGGCAGAGCGACGACGAAGAGCGGCACGAAGAGGCGAAGAAGACGGAATCCATTCATGCGGGGAGGGAGGGTAGGCAGGGACTTAGAGCTTATCCGTAATTAAGGATTGAACCTTTTTTCTGCGCGTGCGTAAATTTTGGCCATGGCGACAGTGCAATCGTGGGAGGTTTCTGATGAACTCTGGACCAAGGCGGAGCCGCTCTTGACCGAGCACAATCCACGGGAGGGGCG
>CANJIU010000121.1 GCA_947474365.1 Opitutia bacterium
CGTCGCAGCGCGCGAGTTCGTCGGGTGCGGTGAGCAGCTGCACCTGGAAGTGCTCGAGCACAAGTTGCTCGCTCGCGCTGGGTCGGCGAAATTGAGCTTTGGATTTTGCCATCGGCACCACCCAAACAAAAGCCGGGAAGAAAGTCCCCCGAAAAATAGCAATGCCCTCCGCGAGTGAAAATTACGGGGGTGAAGAAATCCGCCCTACGTATTACGTGACACTTTTCCGGGGCAAAGCCCCGAGAGTGGGAGGCTTTTTCCCGCTTTCCCTCACGCACCGTGTCCCTCATCTCCTTGGTCATGTCTCCGCTCACCGACGCCTACTACGCCCGCACCCTTGAGATGCTCGCCCTCGCGCGGGAAAAGAACGCCCCGACGATCGCGCAGCTCGCCCCGATCCTCGGTGCTTCCGTCGCCCGCGGCGACGTCGTGCACACCTTTGGCTCGGGCCACAGCGAAATCATCGCCCGCGAAATTGTCGGCCGGGCCGGCGGCCTCGTCTGCATCACAAGCATCAACGATCCCACCGCTGGGTTCATCGAGAATCTCGTCGGCTACGGCACCAAGCTCGTCGAACGCTACGATCGCCAGTACGAACTGCGTCCGGGGGAGATTGTCATCGTCATTTCGAACTCCGGAAAGAATTCCGCTCCGATCGAAGTCGCCCTGCATGCCAAGAAGAAGGGCTGCGTCGTCGTCGGACTCTGTGCGCTCGCGATGTCCACGACTGCGCAAACTGTGCATCCCGAGGGCCGGAACCTCCACGCCATCGCCGACTATGTGCTCGATAACGGCGGCGTGCCCGGTGACGCGATCATGAAGCTGACCGACACCGTTTCGACCGGACCGACCAGCACGTTCATCGGTGGCTCGCTGCTCAATTGGCTGATGATTTCCGCGATGGAGTGGCTGCGGGACAACGGTCACGAGCTGCCGGTCCTCCGCAGCCAGAACGTCCCGGGTTCGATCGAGCGCAACCGTGCGGTCGGCGCCAAGTACAAGCATCGCCTGAGCAAGCAGCTCGCCTAAACCGGGCGGTGGGGATTTCCGTCCGCGGCGGAAAAATTACATTCCGCCCGTCTGGCTTCCGTGTATTCCGATTGTCCCGTGGGAACTTCCTATCGCATTGGCATCGACGGTGGCGGCACAAAGACCGAGTGCATCGCGATCGATGAGTCGGGCGCGGTGGTCGCCCGTCATCTCGCCCCCGGCTGCAACCCGAGTATCGTCGGCCCGGAGCAGGCACGGCTGATTGTCACGGACGCCTTGGTCCAGTTGCTCTCAGCTCTGGGCTCTCAGCTCTCAGCTCCCGTCGTCACCCACACGCACATCTACGCGGCGGGCAACCGCGTGTTCTGGCGCGAGACGGCCGGCGCGCTCACAGGGTTTGGGAAGACCTTTACCGCCGACGACTCGCATCCGGTCCTGGAACTGGCCACGCTCGGGAAGCCCGGGTTGGTCCTGCATGGCGGCACCGGTTCGTTCGTCGCCGCGCGCGGGCCCGACGGCTCGATCCACTATGCCGGCGGCATCGGCTGGCGCTTTGGCGATCCGGGAAGCGGATACGACCTTGGCCGACGTGCAATCGGGCGTGCCCTGCTGGAGCTACAGGGTTGGATGCCGCCGTCGCGCCTGGGCCCGACGGTGCGCGACCACACCCAGCTCGGCGACGGGGCCGATGCCGCGGCCATCACGCGTTTTTTCTACTATGATGCGGAGCCCAACCGCCAGATCGCCGGCCTCGCTCCGGCGGTGCTGCGTCTCGCCTCCGAGGGCGACCACACCGCCCACCAGATCGTGATGGAATCCGTCGGCGATCTCCTGGCCCTCGCCGTGCGCGTTGCCACGAAACTGTTTCCCACCACCGCGCTCGACACGTTGCCAGCCGGCTTGAGCGGTCCGATCCTCACCCATCCCGCCGTCGTTCCCATCTTCGCCGCTCGCTCCCCCCTCGCCTTTGCGCCGGTGCAGGGCACACCGATCGAAGGTGTGCGGCGTTTGCTCGCGCGGAGTTGAACCGGCTCCGCCCGCGTCGGCCCCATGTCCATGCTCGTCCGCTTTACGAAGAACGCGCCCGTCGACGCCGCTGATTTGCTCACCTGCGTGCGACCCGACGGAAGCACCACGTCGGACGTGATGGCGCGGCAGGGCATTCTGCCGCATGATGCGTTTCATTTCGTGGTCGAGTCCACCTTGGGGTGGAACGAGGCGTTTTTCGGCCGTGTCGCAGGGGGGGCGTCGCTGGCGGAGGTTTCCGCCGAGCAACATGACGGACCTGCCGGACGCCCTCAGTTGACGCAGGCGCGGCAGGCCGAGGCGCTGATCGACTGTTTGCAGAATACGCAATGGGGCGGGGCCACCGCTCCGGCTGCCTTTGCGAATGATCTGGCGGCGGCATGCCGGCGCCGCCGCGTTTTGCCTCCCACAGTCACGCCGGAGGATCTCGGGCGTGTACGAGTGGCGCTCCGAGAATTCGGCGCCGCGTGGCGTCCGCTGCGTGCGGGCGCCTCGCTGGAACGCCGGTTTGGCCCATGACGGACGCGAAACCGGGGGTCGCGGTGCTCGCTGAACAGGACTGGCACCAACGCCGGACCGCGCACGACGCCCGTGTGCGGGTGTGGTCCGAACCGCAGCAACGGCGCGCGTCGCGGGGGGAGAAGCATCCGGTCTACGATTTTCTCTTCAGCTACTACGCGTTCCGGCCGGCGTGGCTGCGGCGCTGGCATCCGGGACCGGATGTGGCGCTGGCGGGCGAGACAGCACGGGAATTTCTCCGGTGGCCCGAGTATCACGAGGTTGCGCTGTCGGATGGGAACACGGCGGTCGCGGTGGATCCGGCGGCGCTGCCGGTTCATCGCCGCGAGTTTGTCCGTTGGCTCCGCGGCCTGCTCGGGGCGATGCAGATCCGCCCGGCGCATTTCGGGTGCTTCGGGCTGCACGAGTGGGCGATGGTCTATCGGCAGACGCCGGATCAAGTCCGTCACAACGCGTACCCGCTGCGCTACGGGCCGGAGGCACTCGCCCGCATCGTCGAGGGTACACCGATTACGTGCACGCATTTCGACGCGTTTCGTTTTTTCACCGCGCCGGCGCGCCCGCTGAATCGTTTTCAACCCACGCGGGCCGACGCGGCGCTGCTTGAGCAGCGCGGTTGTCTGCATGCGAACATGGACCTCTACAAATGGGCGTTCAAACTCGCGCCGTTCACGCCGAGTGAGCTGATCGCGGATTGCTTCGAACTGGCCCACGACATCCGGGAGGTCGACATGCGCGCCAGTCCATACGATTTGGCTGCGCTGGGATTTGCCCCGATCGCGGTGGAGACTGTGGAAGGCCGCGCCGACTACGAGCAACGCCAGCGGGCCTTCGCCGTCCGCGGCGAGCCGCTGCGCGCACGGTTGGTGGCGCTGTGCGAGCGCCTTCTCGCGCCGTAGCGTCGGCGCCTTCGCCTTTTGGCCCACCCCGGCCGGCCCATACCGCTTTCCGTGGTGATCGGGCATGATGGACCCGTCGCCAGGCACCCTGCCCCGCGACACTCAGCGAAAATAATATCATCCTCCATCATGAACCTCGTTTCCTCTCCTAACCTCACCCACCCGACCTGGTCGCGGTTCTTTTTCACCCTCGCGCTTGGTGCGACGGTTGTCGTCGGCGCGGTCGCCGCGTTTGCGCAGAGCCCGCACCTTTCCAAGGGCACTCAGCTCGTCGACGAAATCACCGCCGCGCAAAAACTCGGCGTCTACACCGGTGACGTGAACGGCGCCACCGTCTTCCTCAACCGGTATGGCGGCAGCTGGGACACCCCGGGTGACCTGTCGTTCATCCGCTTCCTGAACGTGAACACCGGCACCTATGCGGCGAATTACACGACCTGCGCGCCGCTGGTTTCCCACCTGCTGAAATACACCTACGGGTGGAACTGGGCCGACCATCCAATCCCGGATACGCTCAACAACGGCGTGCCCGTGGCGAAGGCCAGCCCCAAGTCCTACCTCTACGTTTCGGCGATCAAGAACCACGTCGGCTTTGGCCAAAACGTAACCAATCTCCTCGGCGTCCAACCCGGCGACATCGCCGCCCGCTGGGAAGTCGGCACCGATGAGGGCCACACCATGATCGTCGTCGGGGTGAACACCGCGAGCGCCAAGGCCTATCCTGTATCCTCCACCGACGTCAGCTTCGAGCCCGCCATCGCCGGCGCCACGTACTATGAGGTCACGGTGCTCGACAGTTCGGCCAGCGGGCACACGAACGACACGCGCCTGATCACCTACGGCGGCAAAACGGATCTCTCGGGTGGCGTCGGTATCGGCGTGATGGGGGTGTTTGCCAATGCGGCGGGAGAAGTCGTCGCCCACACTTGGAGCCTGCCGACCTCAAGTTACCTCACGACGAAGAACGGTGTCACCTCGATCAACTCGAGCTGGTTGTCGGGCATTAAGAGCCGGTTGAAGAAACAAGCGGACGTCGAGCTCGTCTTCGGCCGGCTGCCGGCGCTCGCCCCGATCGTGCCCTGAGCCGACTGCGATTTTTCCTTTCCCCAGCAAGCCGCGGACGTGCGTCCGCGGCTTTTTCGATCCCCGCGTCCGGGTGCAAAATTATTTCACTTCCCCGATCCCATTTGCTCGAGCGCCATTGCGGCGGCGGTCGTGCGATTCTCGACGCCCAGCTTGGCGAAGGTGCTTTCGAGGTGTTTTTTCACCGTCGTCAGACCGATGCCGAGGACGGTCGCGATCTCGTCATTGGTCTTGCCTCGGGCAACCCAGAACAGCACCTCGGCTTCCCGCGGTGTGAGTCCCAGGGGCTCGAGATCGGCGGCAGTGGCTTCGCGTCCGGGGGCGCGGCGCGCCGGACCTGCGGCTGGCGCCGTGGCTTCGGCGCGACGGAGCCGGGCTCGCACGGCGGTCGTGAGTTCGTCGGGCGCGACCGGTTTGGTGAGGTAATCGTCGGCGCCCAGGTTCATGCCGGTGCGCACGTCCTCCAGTTCACTCCAGCCGGTGAGAAAAATAAACGGCAGATGGGCGGTGCGCGGCTCGGCCCGCAACGTCTCAAGCACCCGGTGTCCGTTCATCTCCGGCATGGTGATGTCGCAGAGCACGAGGTCTGGCAGATCGCGCCGTGCGCGTTCCACGCCCTCGCGGCCGTTGCGCGCCTCCGTGACCTCGTAGCCCTCGAGACGCAGCAATTCGACTGTGTGTTGTCGCAGTTTTGTGTCGTCGTCGATGACTAGGATCCGTTTCACCGCCGCGGAAATTGGGAGGACCTGCTCCGGAAGTAAAGACGGCACACGTGACGCCGCCGGGGAGGGTGCCAGCGGCGGTGTCGGGTGTGGCTGGGCCGTTTGGCCCACCCCGGTCGGCCCATACCGCGGGCCGCGGTTTTGTGGCATCATGACCGCATCAACCAACGATTCGTCGTCCCAAGAAAATGAAAACGCTCTCCCTCCTCTCGTTTGCCGCCGCACTGGCCGCCTTCGTCGTGCTTCCCGTCCAGATCGAAGTCACCGGTTCGGTGCTCTTCTCTTCCGCGGTACTCGTGCTGGTTTTTGCCGACTATCGGGGCCGGACGCATTTCCGGGCTCCGGGTCGCCGGGTCCTGGTCGCGTGTGCCAAGTTCCGCCCGCTCGCGACGGGAACTGAGGCCCATTGCCTCGCCGCATGAGAGAGGTCCCCGCGCCAAAATTTCCGAAAAACCGTTCCCAAAATTCAACTCCTCAGCAACATGTCTCCCACCGAAATAAATCTCGTCAAAGAGTCCTTCCGCAAAGTGGTTCCCATCGCCGACCAGGCCGCGGCGCTGTTTTACGCCCGGCTTTTTGAGCTGGATCCCGGGCTGCGCCTCCTGTTCCGCGGCGACATGCAGGAGCAGGGACGAAAGCTGATGTCGATGGTTGCAACCGCCGTCGCGTCCCTGGAACGGCTCGACTCGATTGTGCCCGCGGTACGCGCGCTCGGGATGAGGCATACGGCCTACGGGGTCACCGAGGAACACTATGCCACGGTCGGCGCCGCGCTCCTCTGGACGCTCGAGAAGGGTCTTGGCCCCGAGTTTTCCCCGGCCGTGCGGGATGCTTGGACGAGCACATACTCGCTGCTGGCCAACACCATGATCGAAGCCCAGCGCGATGCCGCCTTGGCCGCCTGATCACGGTCCGCGCCGCTGCGGGGCCGTTCGCCACAATGTATTCTCTCCTCCTTTCCCATCCAATTCCGCGCGGGGCGGCGGCGGTCACGCTGATCGTCGGCTGCCTGCTGCAACTCGTACTGCTGGTCACTGCCTGACCCTCCGCCGCCCCGCGCAATAATTTCCCGAACCGCCCAGTGAAACGCTCCACGCGCCCACCGCCTCACCGCCGCCGATGCCGGAGTTTCGTTTCAACCCGGCCGACACCTGTGCGGTCGTGGCGTACCTGAAATCGCTCGCCTCTTGATCAGGGTCGGCGCTTGAACGGCGCCAATCCGGAATCGCTCGGGCGGCGCAGCGCGCGATTGCGCTGGGCGGTTCGGGTCGTTTTCTTCAGGTCCGAAACGCCACGTGATGCCCACTTCCCGCGCCGACGATCCCCCTCCTGATGCCGCGGCGCGCCTCCAGGCCCGCCTCGGCGGCATCCTTGACGCCGCTGTCGACTGCATCATCACGATCGACCGCCGCGGTTGCATCGCCGACTTCAACGCCGCCGCTGAACGCACCTTTGGCTACCGCCGCGAGGACGTCGTCGGACGCGAGATGGCCGCCTTGATCGTTCCCCCGTCGATGCGCGAACGCCATCGCCAGGGGCTGCAGCGACTCGTCGACACCGGTGAAAGCAAAGGGCTGATCGGCCGCCGCGTCGAGGTCTCGGCGCTCCGCGCCGACGGTACGGAGTTTCCCGTCGAACTGACCATCACGCGAATCGGCGTGGGCGAGGAGGTTTTTTTTGCAGCCTATTTCCGTGAGGATGCGACGGCGCGGCTCCAGACCCGGTTCACCGCGATTCTCGACGCGGCGCTCGACTGCATCATCACCATCGACCACCAGGGGCGCATCGTCGACTTCAACGCGGCGGCTTCACGAACGTTTGGTTACACCCGCGAGCACGCGGTGGGCCGCGAAATGGGTGAGTTGATTGTGCCGCCCTTGCTGCGCGAGCGCCACCGCGAGGGCATGCGACGGCTCGTCGAAACAGGACGCAGTGCAGGCATCCTCGGGCGCCGGATCGAACTGCCTGCGATGCGCGCCGATGGCCGCGAGTTTCCCGTCGAACTCGCCATCACCCGGGTGGAGTCCGGCGGAGGGCGGCCTTTTTTCACCGCCTACCTTCGCGACGTCAGCGAGCGGCACCGAGCGGACGCCGCGCAACGCGAGTCGCGCTCCTACTTTGAAAAGAGTTTCCATTCCAGTCCCGCCCTCATGTCGATCGCCAGCGCGGTCGACGGCAAGCTGATCGAGGTCAACCCGGCGTTTGCCCGCGGTGCCGGCTACACAAGGGAGGAGATGGTCGGACGCACGACGCTCGATCTCGGGCTCTGGCTGCACCCGGAACAACGCGACGAGTTTCTGCGGCGCATCCGCAGCGAGCGCGTCATCCGCGACATGGAAGCCGACTTCCGGGGGAAGACCGGTGCGGTACGGTCCCTTATCCTCAATGCCGATCTGATCGAGCTCGGCGGCGCTCCGTGCATGCTCACGGTTGCGATCGACGTCACCGAGCGACGCCGCCACGAACGCACGCAGAACGCCACCTACCAGATTTCGCAGGCGATCCTCGCGGGCGGTGATCTGCCGGCGTTGTTCGCGGAGGTCCACCGCATCATCAAAGGACTCATGTCGGCGCGAAATTTTTACGTCGCGCTCCTCAGTCCGGACCGCTCGCTGCTCACGTTTCCTTACTTTGTGGACGAGACGATGCCGGTGCCGCCTGCCCGCCCGCCGGGCAATGGCATCACCGAATTCGTCATGGAAACGGGGCAGTCGTTGCTCGCGACCGATACGGAGATCATCGAGCGGCTGAAAGCGCACGGCGACTTCACTCCGACGGGAAGTCCGTGTGCGCAATGGCTGGGTGCACCGCTGATGGCGAACGGGCGCGGGGTTGGCGTGATCGCCCTGCAGGACTACCAGAACCGTTCTGCCTACAGCGAGGAGGACATGCGGCTGCTGGTCTTTGTCGCCGATCAGACGGGTGCGGCGATCCAGCGCCGGAAGGTGGAGGCCGCGCAGCGTGAATCGCGCACGTATTTCGAGAAGAGTTTTCATTCCAGTCCGGCGCTGATGGTGATCAACCGGGTTTCGGACCGCGTCATCACCGAGGCCAATCCCGCCTTTCTGCGCGCCTGTGGTTATACCCGGGAGGAAGTCATCGGCCGGGTGCCGGAAGAGATCCAGCTGTGGGTCAACGACGCCCAACGGCAGGAGTTCCTCCGTCGCGTGCGCGAACGCGGTGCGGTACGCGATCTCGAGGCCGATTTCCGCGGCAAGACCGGGGAGTACGGCACGTTCCTGATTAACGCGGACATCCTGGAACTCGGTGGGACGCCGAGTGTGCTGAGCGTCGGCATCGACATCACCGACCGCCGGCGCCGCGAAAAGGTGCAGACGGCCACCTATGCGATCTCGCAGGCCGTGCTGGCCGGTGGCGATCTGCCGGTGCTCTTTGCAGAACTCCACCGGATTGTCGCCGAGCTGTTGTCCGCGAGAAATTTCTATGTCGCACTGCTCAGTGCCGACCGGTCGCTGCTGTCGTTTCCCTATTTCATCGACGAGGCGGCGCCGGCTCCCGTGCCGCGGGCGCCGCGATTCGGTCTCACGGAGTATGTGTTGCAATCGGGCAGGCCGCTGCGGACGGGCGCCGATTCCCAGACCCGTTTGATTCTCGATGGAAATGACTATCGGCCCACCGGCAAGCATTCGGCCGTGTGGTTGGGCGCGCCCCTGATGATCGACGGCCGCGCCATCGGCGTGATTACCGTCCAGGACTATCACAATGCAAACGCCTACACCGACGCGGATTTGAAGCTGCTGATGTTTGTCGCGGATCAGGCGGCCGCCGCGGTGCATCGCCAGCAGGTCGAGGCCGCCCAGCGGGAGTCCCGGGCCTATTTTGAAAAGAGTTTCGATTCGAATCCGGCGCTGATGTCGCTCCACCGCGTGGACGATCGGAAACTCCTGGAGGTCAATCCGGCCTTCACCCGGAGTTGTGGTTATGTTCGCGAGGAGGTCATCGGCCGCACGACGGCGGAGCTCGATCTTTGGGTGGATCGGAGCCAGCGCGATAATTTTGAGCGCCGGATCAACACCGAGGGTTTCGTGCGCGATTTGCAGGCGGATTTCCGCGCCAAGCAGGGACGGATCACGACGCTTTTGATCAACGCGGACCGGATCGAATTGGGCGGCCAGAGCTGCGTGCTGACCGTGGCAATCGACGTGACGGAGCGCCGGCGGCGTGAGCAGGTGCAGGCGGCGACCTTCCAGATTTCGCGGGCGGTTCTCGGCGGCGGAGACCTCGCGGCGCTGTTCGCCGAGGTGCACCGCATCATCGGGGGACTGATGCCGGCGAAGAATTTTTACGTCGCGCTGCTCAGTGCGGACGGCCGCGAGCTGTCGTTCCCGCATTTCGTCGACGAACATGTGGTGTCGCCGCCGGCGCGTCCGCTGACCAACGGGTTTACCGAATACGTGCTGCATGCGGCGCGTCCGGTCCGGGTGACTGCGACGGAGTTGCCTGGCCTGCTCGCCGCGCGTGGTCCTTATCAACCGCTTGAGCGCCCCGCCGCCCAGCGACTTGGTGCGCCGCTCATCGGCGCGGCGGGCGCGATTGGCGTGATCGCGCTGCAAGATTATGCGCGGGCGGATGCGTATGGTGACGAAGAGCTCCGCCTGCTCAATTTCGTGGCAGAGCAGACTGCGGTGGCCGTCCAGCGACGTCAGGCCGAGACAGCCCTGGAGCATGCCGAGCGCCGCTACCGGAGTATCTTCGAAAACGCGGTGGAGGGCCTTTATATCACATCACCCGAGGGGCGGTTCATCAGCGCCAATCCGGCGCTGGCGCGGATGCTGGGGTACGAGACTCCCGCGGCGCTGCTGGCGGCGATCAACGACATCACGGTGCAGGTCTATGCGGAGCGCGGCCGCCGCGCTGATTTCTTCGCGTTGATTCAGACCACGGATCAGGTGACCGACTTTGAGTCCGAGGTCTGCCGCCGCGACGGTTCCACCCTGTGGATTTCGGAGTCGGTACGGGTGGTGCGCAACGCCCAGGGCGGGATCGATCACTTCGAGGGGGTGGCGACCGACATCACGCTCAAGCGTGAGGCGGCCCGCGCGCTGCAGGCGGCGAAGGAGGCGGCCGACGCCGCCAGTCGGGCCAAGAGCTATTTCCTGGCGAGCGTGAGCCATGAGCTCCGCACGCCGCTCAACGGCATCCTCGGCTACACGCAGATTCTGCGGCGCGATGCCGCGCTCAATGACAAGCAGCGCGACGGCGTGCGCGTCATCCATGAGTCGGCCGACCACCTGCTGGCGCTGATCAACGACGTTCTGGATTTGTCGAAGATCGAGGCGGGCCGGATCGAGTTGCATCCGGCGGACTTCGACCTGCCCGTGTTTTCCTCCGGGGTGGAGGGCGTGTTCACCCCGCGAGCCCGGGAGAAGAGCATCCTGTTCGAGACCGCGGTGGCCACCGACTTGCCGCGCTGGGTGCGGGGCGACGAACAGCGGCTCCGGCAGATCGTGTTCAATTTGTTGTCGAATGCGGTGAAATTCACCAAGGCGGGCGGCGTGGTGTTTTCGGTGCAGCGGGCGCCGGGCGGGGCGATTCGGTTTTCGATCAGCGACACCGGCCCCGGGATTTCCGATGAGGACCAGAAGAAACTCTTCGAGCCGTTCACCCAAGTTGGCAACCGGGCGTCCGCCGCTGCAACGGGCACCGGATTGGGTCTCGCGATCAGCCGCAGCCTTGTTGAACGCATGGGAGGAAAGCTCCACGTCGAAAGCAGACCGGGCTGGGGCAGCCGCTTTTGGTTCGATGTGATCCTGCCTGTGGCCAGTGCAGGGCCGGTGGCGGTGGCAAAGATCTCAAGTCGCATCGTGGGCTATGAGGGTACGCCTCGCCGGGTTCTGATCGTTGATGACAACGCCGCCAACCGGGCGGTGATGGTCGACATGCTTGCGCCGCTTGGTTTTCAGCTCGCGGAAACCGATGATGGCGAGGGGGCGGTGAGTGAGGCGGCCCGCTTCAATCCGGATTTGGTACTGATGGATCTGCGCCTGCCGGGTGGCATGGACGGTCTGGAGGCCACGCGCCAGCTGCGGCGGTCCTCGAATGGACGCGGGATGAAGATCGTCGCGGTTTCCGCCAGCGCCTACGATCTTGACCGCACGGAATGTTTTGCGGCGGGCTGCGATGAGTTTATTGCGAAACCGTTCCGCGAAGAGGATCTGTGGACGATGATGGCGCGGCTTTTGGGACTCACCTGGCGGCAGGCCGAGGCAGAGGAGACGCGCTCGCCGTTTGCAGCCGAGATGCATGCGCCGCCGGTCGAGGAGGCCGTGGCCATCTACGAGTTGGCGGCCAAGGGCGACGTGGTCGGCATCCGCGCGCGGGCGCAGGCGCTGATCGCCCTTGACCCCAAATATGCCCCGTTTGCCCAGAGTGTCCTCGATCTGGCGACCCGTTTCAAAATGAAGGCCATCCGCCAGTTCGTCGCCCGCTACACCAGCTGACCTCCCCCTCCATGTCTGAAATCATCCTCATCGTTGACGACACGCCGGCCAACCTGGGTGTGCTGGTGGAAACCCTGGGCGATGCCGGTTACCAGTTGATGGTGGCGGAAGACGGGGAGGAGGCGCTCGCGCAGACGGACCAGACCGTGCCGGATCTCATTCTCCTGGATGTGATGATGCCGGGGATCGACGGTTTTGAGACGTGCCGGCGGTTCAAGATGCAGCCGAAAACGCGGGATGTGCCGGTGCTCTTCATGACCGCGCTCAATGAGACGGCGGACAAGGTGAAGGCCTTTGGCGCGGGCGGCGTGGACTATATCACGAAGCCGATCGAGCACGAGGAGGCCTTGGCGCGGGTGCGCACCCATCTCGCGTTGCGTCGGCTCCAACGCGAGTTGCAGGATCAGCTCGCGTTGAAGGAGCGGTTCATGCGGATCGCCGGACATGACCTGCGGAATCCTCTTTGTCTGATCCTCATGGCGGGCGAACTGGCACGCCGCCATCTCGGGGCGGGAGAGAATTCGGTGCTGACCAAGTATCTGGACAACATTGGTGAGTCGGCGGCGCAGATGCGGCGAATCATTGACACGTTCTTGGAGATCCGCGCCCCGACTGCTGGTGGGAACGTCGCTGGTTCGTCCGGACGGGTGGACCTCAATCTCCTTTGTGACGCCGTTGTAAGACAGCACGCGCATATGGCAGACCGAAAACAGATCACGCTGACTGCCGAACCCGCTGCGGCCCTGCCGCTCGCGCGCTGCGATGCGGCGCTGGCGTACCAGGCGTTCACGAATTTCACGAGCAATGCCCTCAAGTTCACTCCGCCCGGCGGACGGGTGACGATTGTGACCAGCTTTGCCGCGGGCCGGGTACGGGTCGAGGTGCGCGACACGGGGCCGGGTGTGCCGGAGCGCGAACGCGGGCAGCTCTTTGTCGAACACGCCCGGTTGACGCCCCGGCCCACCGGTGGCGAGGAGAGCAACGGGCTCGGCTTGGCGATCGTGAAGCACCTGGTTGAATCTCAGGCGGGTACGGTCGGCGCGGAATTTCCCGAGGCCGGCGGCAGTGTCTTTTGGTTTGAGTTGCAGGCGCGTTGAGTGGGTCAGTTCGGTGGGTTGGGGTGGGAAGCGGAATCGAATCGCCCGCCGCCATAAATTTGCCAAGCCTCCCCATTTGACATGAAACCCCTCGCCTCCCTCGTGCTGGCCGCGTTTTGCGCCGTCGCCAGTCTGTCCCGTGCCGCGCAGGCCGCACCAGCCGTGCCCAACATCATCATCATCTACGCCGACGATCTCGGCTATGGTGACCTTGGCTGCTACGGTCATCCGACGATCCGGACCCCGAACCTCGATCGCATGGCCGCTGAAGGCATGCGCTTCACAGAATTCTATTCCGCTGCCGAAGTCTGCACACCGAGCCGTGCGGCGCTGATGACAGGGCGTTATCCCGTGCGCAGCGGCATGGCCCACGATCAGTTCCGCGTGTTGCGCGCGGTTTCGATGGGGCACCTTCCGGCGGACGAGATCACGCTCGCCGAGGCGCTGAAGGCGCGCGGCTACACGACGGGCATCATCGGCAAATGGCACCTCGGCGTGTGGTCGAACAATCCCGACGGCCATCCGCAGAAGCATGGTTTCGATTTCAATTTCGGCCTGCCGCATTCCAACGACATGAACATCACGCCCGTGGCGCCGAAGGGCGCGGGCAAGCTCGCGGACCAGCGCTCCGAGTGGTGGAACGCCCCGCTCTATCGGAACCACGAGCTCGTCGAGCAACCGGCCGACCAGACCACGCTGACGAAGCGCTATACCGACGAGGCGGTGAAGTTCATCCGGGAAAAGAAGCAGGCGCCGTTCTTCCTCTACTTTCCGCACACCTTTCCGCACACCCCTCTCTTCGCCTCCAAGCAATTTGCAGGGAAGAGCGCGCGCGGGCTCTACGGCGACGTCGTGGAGGAGCTCGACTGGAGCGTGGGCCAGATCCTCGAAACCCTGCGCAAGGAAAAACTCGCCGAGAACACGCTGGTCTTTTTCAGCAGCGACAACGGCCCGTGGCTGATCATGAACCAACAGGGCGGATCGGCCGGTCTCCTGCGCGACGGCAAGGGGTCCACCTGGGAAGGTGGCATGCGCGTACCCGGCATCGCGTGGTGGCCCGGCAAGATCAAGCCCGGCGTGGTGCAGCGCACCCTCGCGTGCACGATGGACCTCTTTACCACCAGCGTGAAGCTCGCCGGCGGCGAGGTGCCGCAGGACCGGGCCATCGACGGTCTCGACATTCGTCCGCTGCTCTTCGGCACCGGCACGGTGGAACGCGACGCGTATTTCTACTATCGCGGCCTGAAGTTGTTCGCGGTGCGCCAGGGGGACTACAAGGCGCACTTTTTCACGCAGCCGGGCTACAATCAGCCCAAGCCCGACGAACATACTCCGCCGGTGCTTTTCAATTTGCGGATCGATCCGGGCGAGACCTTTGACGTCGCTGCGTCCCACCCGGATGTGCTCGCCAACATCGCGAAGGCGGTGGAACGGCACCGCGCCACGGTGAAACCGGTGAAGAGCCAGCTGGTCGAGACGGTGGCGCTGCAGGCACCGTCGAAGAAATAGGCATCGGGGCTCGGATGATCCGCTAAAGAAGCGAGTCGCCCGCGACGCATGAACTCAACCGAGCCGGGTGCGGCTCATCGGTCACCGCACCCGGAGATCGTGGACGGCAAACACGAGGGTCCGCGCGCCCGCGGCCGAACTTTCCGGCACGCCGGGAGAATCGGTGGCCAACACGATCGGCGTGACACCGTTGGAAAATTCGCGGATCGAAAGTTCGACCTGAGTCGCGCCCACGGGCACCGCCCCTGACCACAGGACCGTGCCTCCGGAGCGGATTGTGACCTGCCGCGGTGTGAGGCTGCGAAGCTCAAAGCGTAATTTCGCCGGAAGCCCATGATTTTTCCCGATTGTGTGCACGAGCAACGTCGCTTCGCCGCTGCTCCAGGCCCAGCGCACATCGCCCAACCGCTCGATGCCGAACCACCCCTCGCCAAGCGTCACGCCAACTCGTGCCATTCCCGAGCGCTTCACGGCGAGTTCGTTGGCGGCCAATTGCCCGTTGAGCGCGACGACGAGAACGACCGCGGCCAGAATATTTGCCACCACGAACACCCGCGGCGTCCAGCGCTGGCGCGGTTCGTGGTACAGCGCGGAATCGACAGACGGAACCGTCAGCGACCATCCGAGGAGGGTGAGCGGCCAGAGTTGCAGCAGCAGGCGCACGAGGGACGTGTCGAGATGCCAGGTGAGATCCTGCGGACTCAGCAGGTAGACACCATAAAAGCCTGCGAGCATGAGGCCGATCAGCAGGGGAATCGCGCGCTCGAAACCAACAAATGGACGGCGAATCCGCCAGGAAAAATACGGCACGGCCATCGCGAGATAGGGCAGCACCCGCCACTCGCCAAATCCGCCGAGGTCGCGCCAGAGCGATGCCAGAATCAATTTGTGGCGCGCAGGATCGACGAGTTGCGCGAGCCTCGGCCCGAGCGGCGCCGCCATGAGATCGTTGGCGGGTGCGAGTAGAAGTTTGAACACGCCGACGGGCAGAAGGCCGAAGGCGAGTCCGGCGAGGAAGAACACCGCGGGGCGAGGCGCACCCGATCTCCACGCTCGGCCGCAGACGAGGGTACCGAGGACGACCGCGAAAAGGAGTCCTTCGTTTTTCGTCCACGCCGTGAGCGCCGTCACGACTCCTGCCAGCAGCCAAAGGCCGCGATTCGCCGCGTTCTCCCCGGCCAGGATCACGAGCACGACCGCCGCGAGCATGCCGGCCGCGAGCGGAAGGTCCGCGTGCTCGTTGGAGGAGAAGGTGACGAAGAACGGTGTGCCGAGCAGGATCAATCCGCCTAAGAACGCGGGAGTTCGGCCGCGCTGCCGGGCGACAAATGCCACGAGCAGGGCAACAAGTGAGGTGGCAAATGCGACCGACACGAGTGCGGCCGCCGCCGGCGTTTCAGTTCCGGCCCAGGACCACCCGCGGGCAACGCTCGCCGACACCAAGCGCGGGTAATCCGGATGCGTCCAGTTGAGCGGGGGCGCCGCCAGCAGGTCGGGCCACGACGAGCCCGCCCGCAGCATGAAGCGGGCGTGCATGTTCCAGATCGCCCACCCGTCCCATCCACCGTAGGGCTCGGTAAGATACGCCCGCCAAGCGACGATCCCGGCCGCCACCGCCATCTGCACGAGCACCGTGGCCAGCGCCCAATCCAGCCATGACATCCGCCTGTGGGGTGGCGTCGTTGGCACGATCGCGGCCGGCGGGCGCAGCTGCAGGCGCCAAATGATGATCACGGCGAGGGTGAGTTCGATTCCGCCGCTGATCACGGCCGGTTGGAAGGAGACCAACGACGCCAGAAAAAACAGCGTGCTGGTCACACCGAGTCCGACGAACAGGCCAAGTGGAAGAACGACGGCGAGATCGCTCCGCACCGCGCGAGGCCAGGGCAGCGCCACGATCAGGCATCCCAGGACCCACGCCGAAACCACCACGCCAAGGGTCATCGGGGTCACGGTGGTCCTCTCCGCAACAGGAGCACGCCGTCGCCAAAATCTTCGGCGACACGAAACCCCGCGGGAATCTGCGTCTCCGGTCGCGTCGTGTGCAGGTTGGCCACTGCCCAAAGGCCGTCGGCTTTCCTTGCGTCCAACACCCACGGGACCAGCGCGAACTGCGTCAGAAAATAATCTTCCATGCCCTTCGGATCGGCCGCCAGTTGATCGGGAGAAAGATCCGTTAAGTAGCCGAGCGTTCCGCGGACGGCGTGGCGTTGCAGTGCCTGGCGGAGCGGAGCGAACCGCGCCTCCTGTCGCATCACGTTATTCGTCGGTTGGGTGGTGGACGCATTCGGAGGCGGCGTGCGGCGCACGGCATGGGTGAGATTTAGTCCGCAAACGAGGACGATGAGCAGCGTCGAAATCGTGCACCACGTTTTCATCGGACGTCGCCCCTACCTGACGGACAGTCCGTAAACGGCGAAGCCGAGTTGGCGTGCTTCGGGATTCTTGTTTTCCGGTACCGGCGATCCGTCGGCGTGGAGATCGAGCGTCAATGGTCCGGCACCGCGGGCGGGTGCGTCGAATTCGATCCATTCGAGTTTTTCCCCCGCCCTCCCCCGCCAGAGCAGGGCGTCACCTGCGCGGATCTCGATTTCGCGGGGCGAGATGGCGCGCAGTTTCAAACGAACGCGTTGTGGTGCGGTGGTTCGTGGCGCGGTTTTCAATGTGAGTGTGGCGTGACGCGCGCTCCAAGCCCAGACGTTGCGCCCCTGGCGTTCCGCGCCATACCAGCCGGTGCCGAGGTGGGCCACGTAGGCGCTGCGCTCCGATTGCCCGGCGGCAAATTCGAACGGATCCACGGGGACCTGCCAGAGCGCCAGCACGCCGCTGAAAAGGGTGAGACTGCCGGCTGCGATCCAAGCCCAGCCGGCACGCTCGCGAATCGCGAGGACGGCGAAGGCGACTCCCATCGGCAACAACACGCGGGTTGCCGCGCCGGGATGGCCTTCCCAAACGGAGGTACCAAGCAGCGCCATCATCGCCACGCCGCTCATGCCGATGCGCCACCAGGCATCGTTCTGTCGCCACCGGCGCAGAAAATATGCCGCCTGCACCGTAAGGGCGATGAGCGCGAGCAATGTGGTGGTGTTCAGCCAGCGATAGTCCGGCACGCGGATGAAATCCGCGAGGGTGTCCGTTCCTTTTTCGATCCAACCCACGATGGGCCACGTGAAATTACCGAAGCCTTGCGCGGCTGGACCGGCCTTCCAGCGGACGTAGACGATCCACGCGAACAGGGGAAGGCCGACCAACGCGCCGCGGACGAGATTGCCAAGCCACGGACGGGTCGAGATCCACGGTCCGCGCCAGAGCCCGACGACGGTGGCCAGGGCGGTTTCACGCGCGAGTCCGGCGATTGAAAGGATGGCAAGCGCGCTAGATGTTCGGCCACGTTCGGCCAACAGCAGCGCGCCGGCGACCAGCGTGGCGGCGAGCAAATCGGTCAACGCCAGCCGGACGGAATGCAGGGCGCCGGCGGAAAACATCACGCCGGCCCACGCCAGCCAGCTCCGGGAATCCGTCACCGGGAGGAGCCGCCACAACACGGCGGCGAGCACAAGCCACACTCCGAGGTTCAGCGCCGCGTAGGTGGTGGCGACGCGGGCCGGATTACCGGCCGAAAGGATCCACGCGAGTGCGCTGCCGAGGATGCGTTTCGCCCGGTACGGCACATTGCCCAGGGCGCCTTGTAATTCGGGCGAGTCGAGCAGCGGGTGAAATGCGATCTGCACGTAGGCGGCGCCGTCATAGCCGTTGAAACCGGCATAGGTGAACACCGGATTCTCGCGGACCTCGTGGATGCCGTTGCGGGCATCCGCCTCGTCGAGTTGCACGAATTTCGTGAAGCCGTAGTAGGGATGCCAGAAGCGGCCGGCCAGCCACGCAAAGGCCGCGACGGCCAGAAGGCCGGCGGCCGCCATCCGCCAGCGTTGAAACCGGTGCCAGGGTACGCTCATGCCGTGTGCGTGCAGTGTTGCGGCCGAGTGAGCGTCGGAGCCTGCCCGATTGCAAACCTCGGCTGAGCCGCAGGCTCGCCACGGCGCGAAAAACCCGATTTCACCAACCGGCACGCTGCCTTGCCTCACCCATCATGACCCGGCCCGACTACATCTCCTCCTACCAACAGACCCTGGCGCATCTCGTCGCCCTGCACGGCGAAGAGGTCGCCATGGACCTCATCGTCGGGGGCCAGTCCGAGGCGATCGGCATTTTGGAGTTCAGTACGCTGCGCACCCTGGGGCTGCAGCCGGAACACAACGTGATCGACGTGGGCTGCGGGAGCGGCCGGCTGGCGGTGAAGCTCGCGCCCTTTTTGTGCGGGAAATATGTGGGGACGGATATCCTGCCCGAGTTGACGGACTATGCGCGGAAAATTTGCCGGCGGGACGACTGGGGCTTTCACACGACGGAGGGCTTCGGCATCCCCGCGCCGGATGCGAGCGCCGACTTTGTTTGTTTCTTCAGCGTCTTCACCCACCTGCTTCATGAGGACATCTACAAGTACCTCACCGAGGCGAAGCGGGTGCTGCGCCCGGGTGGCAAAATCGTATTCAGCTTCCTCGATTTTGCGGTGCCATCTCATTGGACGATCTTTGAACTGACCGTCGCCGACTCGAATCCGAACCGCGTCCTCAACATGTTTGTCAGCAAGGATGCGATTCAGGCCTGGAGTCAGCACCTCCAGCTCAACGTGGCGGCAATTCACGATGGGCACGTGCCGTGGATTGAGCTGGTGAAGAGCTTTCGCTATGTCGATGGCCGCGAGGCGGCGGGGGTGGCGGAGTTTGGCCAGTCGATTGGCGTGCTCGCCCGCCCGGAGTGATTTCGGCGATTTCCGCGGGAGTTGCCTCACGCGGCGGCGAGCTCCACGATTCGCGCATGCCTGACGACGGCACACATTTTCCGCTTCCGACCAAGAGGAAGCCGAGCTTTCCGATCAGCGCGGACCTGCGCGGTTACCTGCGCCGCTACAAACGGGAGCGCGAGATCCCGGTTACGTACGAGCGGCTGCGCGCGTTTCAGGAGGTGATTCCGCTGACGGACGAGGCGGGCAAACCCACGCTGTGGGACACGGTCATCTACGACTCCACCGAGATGCCCGCCCTCAACGACGCGCTCAAGGAGGTCTATGCCTGGCTCAAGGTGGACGGCGATCTTTCGGTGGTAAGTCACCTCTACGTCGACCGCGTCGACTTCTGCACGTTTGGCAATTCGACGCCGTTTCGCGTCCGAATCGTCAATGCCTACAACGACAACCAGGATTACTTTTACGTCAAAAAGGCCGATGCCTCCCGCATCTACGGCATCGAGCTGGAGCACTTGCTTTCGCCCAACCGGCTCAACTTTCTGGTACAGGGCGACACCCTGATCGAGGAGCACATCGCAGGAATCCCGGGCGACATGTTCATCACGCATTGGCTGGGAAAACGGCCGGAGCTGAAGGCCATCCGAGTGGCGAAGGAGTTGGTGAAGTTCAATGAGCGCTGTTTCGTGCGGCTGCTGGGCGACATGCGCTCCTACAACTTCGTATTTGTGCTCACGCCGGACTTTGAGGAGGCGCAGATCCGGATTCGCGCGATGGATTTTGATCAGCAGAGCTACGACGGCCGGAAAAATTTCTACCTGCCGCAGTTCTTCAAGGACAACTACCCGTTGGTGCGGTTTTGCTCGAAGCATCTCCGGCCGGAAACAGCCGCGCAGTACCGCCGCGAGGAGCAGACGCTGATTCTCCACCGTGCGTCGCTCGCGTCCGAACGGCTTGGCCTGCTGCTGCACGACATGGCACATGATCCGCTCGCACCGATCGAGAAGGTGCACTCGTTGCGCGAGGGGCTGGCGGAGTTCTACCATCGCACCGACTATCTCCGTTGCGAATCGATGGGTGCGCTGATTCGCCAGAATTTGGAATCAATCCGACGCGACATCGGCAAGCCGGTCGTGCCGGAGCTGGTGCCGGAGTAACGGTTGTTCGCGAAAACCGGCGGCAGATTCGTGGCGACCGATCACTCCGGGCTTCTTTCTGGCGAAGAAATTCCGCATGCTCGTGGAATGACGCGGAGAGTTATCGTTTATCTCGGACTGGTATTTGGCCTGATGTCTTTGGTTGGCTGCCAATCCGGACCGGTCCCGATCAAGCCCAAGGGCACGGTGAATGTGGCGTTGGAGACGGGCAAGAAAGTCACCACGATCGGGCTGAAGGTGGAGCATCTTCTCGTGGTGACGCTGCCACCGGTGCCGCCGGGCTTAAGCTGGCAGATCGCTTTTCACGACTCGCGCTATTTGAAGCAGGTATCCGATCTCAAGCCGGCAAGTGTGGTGGATGCCGGCGCGACGATCTCGTTCGTCTCACTGGTCCGAGGCAAAACCCGGCTCAGGTTCCTGCTCGTGCCGACCGGCAATGATCGGGAGGCAAGACCGGTCGACCAGCAGGAGTTGGTGCTGGAGATCCAGTAGGTCAGGCGCGCATCCGCTTTGGATCTCCGATTCCGGATCTGAGTGATCGACCGCGTGCGCCCGGCTCAGGCCGGGGCCCAGGCGCCGACACCGATGACCTCCTCGACCTCCACCTCTTCGTCGGGTAGCTCGTTGAGCGGGGCAAAGCGTTCGGAGGAAAAGCCGAGTTCCTGCTCGCCCTGATGGAACGGATCGGGCGGGTTCGTCAGTTCCTTCAGCAAGAGCCCAACCGTCGCCGTGTCGCCTCCCTTCACGATCTTCTCACGTCCGAGGAAGACCTCGCGGACAGTGTAGATATTGTCCTTCACCGGGAGCTGCTTGTAGAGCGCGCGGATGGTGGGGGAAAATGTGTCGTTGATACAGACGACTTTCTGACCTTTGACCATGGTGGAGGTAAAATTGAGATGGCGGAAAATTCGGGACGCGGATTACGACGTCGTCACTGTCTCCCCTTTTTTTCGAATTCTCAATTTTCCAATTCTCCAATTTTTCTATTCGATCCGGCCCTCGTCGAAGTCGATGAGGTCGGGCACACTCTTGATGTCATCGGCCCGATCGGCACATCCCATGGCGGTAAGCGCGGTCAGGAGAAATTCGCGGCCGGCGACCGTCATCCCCATCTGCACCAATCGTCGGTTCCACTGGGCAGCGCGGACGTCGGCGGGGAGAATCTCCCGCAGGCGGGCGTCGACGTCGGCGTCGCTGTTCGACTCGTGGACGATTTTTTCGACGGCGGCGGGTTCGACCCCAAGGTGTTGCGAGAGAAACCGGTCGCAGCCGCGCTTGTAGTTTTTCGCGTAGCTCGCCGGCAGGGCGCCATGCTGCTTCACATACCGGCACTTCGCGATGAAACGCGGCAGGTAGAGGAGGCCGGTTGCCGCGTGTGGCAGGTAGGGCGACGGCAGAGTCGTGAGAACTTCACCGGTGGAGCCGGGGATCGGTTTCGAAGGCACGCTGCACGGTCGGCGCGAGGGCGGGTGGGCGTCAAGACCGAGCGATGCTGACGGTGCGCCCGTGGTGGGCGTGATGAGGCCTCGCGGCTATTTTTTTCCGAGCGCGAAGACCTTTGCCGCCATCGCGTCCTTCAGCTGCGCCGGATTGGCGCGGATCGCGGCCTCCTGTTTCGCCAGGTAGGCAAAACTGGTGTCGAGGACTTGCGTGAGTACGTGGTTCTCCAAGTCGGCGGTGCTCGGCACGCCCATCATGGCGGCCATCGGGCCGGCCTTGGCGACAAGATCCTTGGCCTTGGCGGCGGTGCCGTTGGCCGCGATTGCCTCTTTGACGAGCGGCATGAGTTTCGTACGCAGCGCGGCCTCGGCGGACTTGCGCATCAGCTTGGTGGCGGAGTCCGGTGCGCCGCCGAGCAACGCCGTGGCGTCGTCCGCGGTGATTGGACCGATTGCTCCCTTCAACACGGCCGTGGTCTGCGGGGCCACCGTTACGGCAGCCTGCGTCAGGGACGCTTTGAACGAGTCAAAGGCTCCCGACTGGTTCATTTTCTTCAGCGTCGACTCCAGCTTGTTCATCGAGGCGGGAGCTGCGACTTGGATGGCGCCGGGCTTGGCCAGTTCGGCGGCCGCGAGATCCACCAACGTTCCGAGGCCACCTTTGGTTCCGGCGAGGAGCTGCGCGGCGGTGAGACCGGCGGAGCGCAACGCGCTGGTGGAGGTGCTGGCCGCGGACTTGGCGTCATCCGCTGCGAAGGTGGCGGCGGGAATCAAGGCGCAGATGAGAGCGACAGCGAGGCGAGGAGGAGGTGAAAAGACCATCTCGGACGAAATCGCCCGCTTTGCCGGGGCACAAGCGCGACTTTTTCTCCCGCGCAACCCCGCGAAAGTTGAGGTGCGGGACAAAAAACGCGCAGATTTCAGCCAAGGGTGCGGCACATCCGTCCGTGACGGAAACCGGGTCGGCGGCTAAACGAAAACACGCTTTTACCCCCGAATCCCATGAGCAAATCCCTGCAATTCACGCTGCGCGCCGACGAGATGCCGACGCACTGGTACAACCTGAATGCGGACTTTCCCGAGCCGCTGCCGCCGCCACTCCATCCGGGGACGCGCGAGCCAGTGACGCCGGATCTGATGACGGCGCTGTTTCCCGAGGTGCTAGTGGCGCAGGAGATGAGCCCCGAGCGGCACATCGAGATTCCGGCGGAGGTGCGAGACGTCTACTCCTTATATCGCCCGACCCCGTTCCTCCGGGCCGCCCGGCTGGAGAAGGCGCTGCAGACGCCTGCGCACATCTATTATAAATACGAGGGCGTCAGCCCGGCGGGCAGCCACAAACCCAACACCGCGATCCCGCAGGCCTACTACAACAAAATGGCAGGCACGAAACGCCTCGCGACCGAAACCGGCGCCGGCCAGTGGGGCTCTTCGCTCGCGTTCGCGTGCAGTGTTTTCGGGCTCCAGTGCAATATCTATATGGTGAAGGTAAGTTTTCACCAGAAGCCGTATCGCAAGCTGCTCATGCAGACGTACGGGGCCACCGTGCACGCCAGCCCTAGCAACGAGACCGACTACGGTCGGAAGGTTCTGGCGGCGGATCCGGGCAGTAACGGAAGTCTGGGCGTCGCCATCAGCGAGGCGATCGAAGACACGATGAAGCATCCTGGTACCAAGTATGCGCTGGGCAGTGTGCTCAACCACGTGTGTCTCCATCAGTCGATCATCGGGGAGGAGGCGATCCTGCAGATGGAACTCGCCGGTGAGGAGCCGGACGTGATTTTCGGGTGTGCCGGCGGCGGCAGCAATTTCGCGGGCCTCGCGTTTCCCTTCGTGCGAAAGAAGATCACCGAGGGGAAGAAATACCGCATCGTCGCGGTGGAGCCGGCCTCCTGCCCGTCGATCACGAAGGGAGAGCTGCGCTACGATTTCGGTGACACGGCCGAGACGACGCCCTTGATGATGATGCATACGCTCGGCCACGCGTTCATGCCGCCCAGCATCCATGCGGGTGGCCTCCGGTATCACGGGATGGCGCCGATGGTGAGCCATTGTCGAAAGCTCGGTTTGATCGAAGCAGTGGCCTATCCGCAGCTCAAGGTCTTCGAGTCAGCGGTGCTCTTTGCGCGCAACGAAGGCATTTTGCCGGCGCCGGAATCGGCCCACGCCGTGGCAGCCGCGGTCGACGAGGCGATCCGATGCCGCAGCGAGGATCGGAAACGCGTGATCGTGATCGGCCTGAGCGGCAACGGTCTCCTCGACCTCGCGGCCTACGACTCCTATCTGACGGGCCACATGCACGACACCGGCGCCGACGACTGAGGCGGCGCGGCGTTCGCCGCGGGGTGCTTACCGCGTTGGTTTCGGCAGGACCGGTATGATCGTCGCCACGACGGCGTCGGCCAGTTGCGCGCTGCCTTCGGTGGAAAAATGGACGTTGTTGGGGCGCTGGGCTTGCGCTTGCCGCGGCTTCACAAACGCGTGGAGGTCGTCGATGGCCACGCCGAGCTCGCGCATGACCCGCACCGCCACGGCGTTGTAGCGGACTTCGTCGTTTTCGATCCGGCCGGCGGATTTGTCCGGCACCGGCGTGGTGGTCGCAAAGATCAATTTCGCGCCCGTGGGGCGCAGGCCGGCGACAATCGTGCGGAGGTTGGCCTCGTATTCGGTGAGCGAGGTGACCTGCTTGCCTTTTTCCGGCGGGGCGAGCTGGCCGGCGGCATCCAGGTACTTCAGATCGTGCAGGCCGAAATTGAAATGGATGATGTCCCATTTTCCGGAACCGAGCCATTTTTCGAGGGACTTTACGCCTCGCGTGGAATCACCGCAATTTTCGGCCGGGCGGTGCACATTTGCCTTTCCTGCGAGGCGTTCCCGGACCGCCACATGATAGCCGATGGAAATTGAATCGCCCAGCAGGAGAACGCGGGGCAGCCCGGGCACGTCGTCAACTTTTGCATACGCGGGAACGGTCGCCCTCGCCTTGGGCGTGGCGGTGGCTTTGGTTTGCGCGAACGCGGAAACGGCGAGCGCGAGGAATGCGAGGAGGGAAACGGGGTGGAGTTTCATCCGGAAGAATGAAACCCACCGCGGTCCCGACGTCACGTGCAATGCCGACGCCTAACTGGTCTGAACCGCCTTACGGCAGATCGGTGTAGCCCATCAGGTAGCGGTCGCACTCGCGCGCGGCGCCACGGCCCTCGTTGATCGCCCAGACGACCAGGCTCTGTCCGCGGCGGCAGTCGCCGGCGGCGAAGATATTGGGAAGGTTCGTCCGGTACTTCTCGTGCTCGGCCTTGATGTTCGAGCGCGGATCCGTTTCAAGCTTGAGATCCTTGAGGATCGCCTGCTCCGGCCCGAGGAAACCCATGGCGAGGAGGACGAGCTGGGCCGGGATCGTTTTTTCCGTGCCGGCCTGTTCCTTCGGGATGAACTGACCCTTCTCATTCTTTTCCCACTTGATCTCGACGGTGACGAGGGACTGCACATTGCCGGCCTCGTCGCCGATGAACTTCTTCACTGTCGTGAGATAGATGCGGGGATCGGCGCCGTATTTCGCGGCGGCCTCCTCCTGACCGTAGTCCATCTTGTAGACCTTGGGCCACTCCGGCCAGGGATTGTCGGCGGCGCGGTCGAGCGGTGGCTTCGGGAGAATTTCGATCTGGAGCAGGCTCTTGCAACCGTGGCGCATCGAGGTGCCGACGCAATCGGTGCCAGTGTCGCCGCCGCCGATGACGACGACGTGTTTGTCTCGGGCGTTGATCGCCGTGTGCTCGGCTCCGCCGTTGAGAACGGCTTTCGTGTTGGCGGTGAGAAACTCCATCGCGAAATGCACGCCCTTGAGGCTGCGGCCCTCGATGGGGAGATCGCGCGGCTGTGTGGCTCCGGTGCAGATGACGGTGGCGTCGTATTCCTTCAGGAAGATCTCGGAGTCGATGTTGGCGCCGACGTTGGCGTTGCAGATGAACTTAATCCCCTCGTCCTCCATCAGCTTGATGCGGCGCAGGACGACTTCCTTCTTGTCCAGCTTCATGTTCGGAATGCCGTACATCAGCAGGCCGCCCGGACGGTCGGCGCGTTCGAACACGGTGACGGTGTGGCCGGCGCGGTTGAGCTGCGCGGCGGCTGAGAGACCCGCGGGGCCGGAGCCGATGACCGCGACCTTTTTTCCGGTGCGGACTTTCGGTGCCTCCGGGATGACCCAGCCTTCGTCCCAACCCTTGTCGATGATCGACGCCTCGATGTTCTTGATCGTGACGGGCGGAGCGTTGATGCCGAGGACGCACGAGCCCTCGCACGGGGCCGGGCATACGCGGCCGGTGAATTCGGGGAAGTTGTTCGTCTTGTGCAGGCGATCGAGCGCTTCCTTCCAGAGCCCGCGATAGACGAGGTCGTTGAACTCGGGGATGAGGTTGTTGATCGGGCAACCGCTGGCCATGCCGCTGATCAATTTGCCGGAGTGGCAGAACGGAATGCCGCAGTCCATACAGCGCGCCCCCTGGGTGCGGAGTTTCTTCTCCTCCATGTGGTGGTGAAACTCCTTCCAGTCTTTCACCCGCTCGGTTGGCGTGCGGTCGACGGGCAGTTCGCGCAGATACTCGATGAAGCCAGTTGGTTTACCCATGGAGAGGGAGAATTTGAAATTTCAGATTTGAGATTAGAGATGCAGCGTCGCGAAGCGTCGCTCAGTTGCCGCCGACGCGCGACGTGTCGCGGGCGTTTTCCTCGAACGCGGCCATGATGGCCTCGTCGCCGGTAAGACCCTGGGCCTGCGCGCGCTCGATGCAGGCGAGCATGCGCTTGTAGTCCTTGGGCATGACCTTGACGAATTTCGGGACGAAGGCGTCCCAGTTCTCAAGGATGGTTTTCGCCCGCAGGCTCCCGGTGTAGTCGAGGTGCTTTTGGATCATGGCGCGCACCGCGGCGTTTTCCTTGGCCGTATCGATTTTTTCGATGCCGACCATCTGCGGGTTCACGCGCTTGGCGAAGTCGCCCGTCTCATCGAGCACGTAGCCGATGCCGCCCGACATGCCGGCGCCGAAGTTGCGGCCGGCGCGGCCGAGGACGACAACGTTGCCGCCGGTCATGTACTCGCACCCGTTGTCGCCGATGGCCTCGACGACCGCGGTCACGCCGGAGTTGCGGACGGCGAAACGCTCGCCCGCCATGCCGCGGATGTAGACCTCGCCGGCGGACGCGCCGTAGAGCGCGACGTTGCCGATGATCATGTTTTCCTCGGCCTTGAACGTCGACTGCGGCGAGGGATAGATGATGAGCTTGCCGCCCGAAAGACCCTTGCCGAAGTAGTCGTTGGCGTCGCCCTCGATGGAGAGTGTCATCCCGCGCGTGACGAAGGCGCCGAAGCTCTGGCCGGCGGAGCCGGTGAACTTCAGTCGGATGGTGTCTTCCGGCAGGCCCTTTGCGCCGTGTTTCTTCGTGATTTCACCCGAGGTGATCGTCCCGGTGACACGGTTGACGTTCCGGATTGGCAGCTCGGCGATGACCTTCTCGCCGCGTTCGATTGCGGGCCGGCAGATTTCGAGGAGCCGGGTGACGTCGAGCGAACGGTCGATGCCGTGGTCCTGCTTCATCTGGCAGAACCGGCCGACATCGGTCCCGGCGTCGGGCTGGTAGAGGATGTTGGAGAAGTCGAGACCCTTGGCCTTCCAGTGATCGACGGCCTTTCGGGCCTCAAGGCGATCGGTGCGGCCGATCATCTCCTCGATCGTGCGGAAGCCGAGCGAGGCCATGATTTCGCGCATGTCCTCGGCGATGAACTTCATGAAGTTCACGACGTGCTCGGGCTTGCCGGTGAACCGGGCGCGCAACTGCGGATCCTGCGTCGCGACCCCGGCGGGGCAGGTGTTGAGATGGCAGACGCGCATCATGATGCAGCCGGTCGCGACGAGCGGCGCGGTGGCAAAGCCGAATTCCTCGGCGCCGAGCAGCGCGGCGATGATGACATCGCGGCCGGTCTTGAGCTGGCCGTCGGTCTCAACGGCGATGCGGGAGCGGAGATTGTTGAGGACGAGGGTCTGGTGGGTCTCGGCGAGGCCGAGTTCCCAC
>CANJIU010000122.1 GCA_947474365.1 Opitutia bacterium
CGGGAGAAAGGCGCGAAGAAGCACAGTCGCAAGAGCACCCGCAGTTTTCAGGAGCATCTCGAAGCCCACAGTGCCGCCCGCGCCTTCGCGCTGATCACGGCGGATAACCCCACCGCCTGGCTTCCAAATTAGAAAAAATCAGCCGTACGCGCCGGGTTTTCGAGCGCGATGACCCTTGCGAAGCCCGCATTCCCCACGATGGTTTGAATTATTATGAGCGCAGGAAAAATTCTTCTCGTTGTCCTCGGAGTGATCGTCGCCGGACTCTTCATCGCCGGCCTTTCCATCGCGGGAATCTACAACCGGCTCGTCACGCTGCAGCAGGGCACCGACGCGGCCTGGGCTCAGGTGCAGAACGTCTACCAGCGGCGCGCCGATCTCATCCCTAATCTGGTCAACACGGTCTCGGGCGCGGCCAATTTTGAAAAGTCCACGCTCACCGAGGTCGTCGAAGCGCGCGCGTCGGTCGGCCGCGTCACCGTACCCGCCGGCGGCGCTCCCGCCGATCCGAAGCAACTCGCCGAATTCGACCGCGCGCAAGCCCGACTGGGATCCGCCCTTTCCCGCCTGCTCGTCGTTTCGGAACGCTACCCCGACCTGAAGGCCACCGCCGCGTTTCGCGATCTTCAGGTGCAGCTCGAGGGCACGGAGAACCGCATCACCGTCGAACGCGGTCGATTCAACGACGCTGTCCAGGCGTACAACACGGCCATCCGGCGTTTTCCCGCCGCGCTGTTCGCCGGAATGTTCGGGCATCAGCCGCGGCCCTACTTCACCGCGACCGCCGGGGCGGAGCGTCCGCCTGAGGTGAAATTTGATTTCGGGCAGAAGGCGCCCGCGGCCCGACCGTGAAACGACACGGGGCCATGTTCCATCCTGGTGGCGGGAATTCCCGCTCGCTCCTGACGTCCGTCGCGCGCGTCCTCACCGTCGCGCTTTGGTTCACGTTCGCCGTCGCGGCCCTCTGGTCGGCCGAGGTTATTCCACCGGCGCCGCCAAACCATTTCAACGATTTCGCGGGCGTCGTGCGGCGCGACACCGCCGCGCAGCTCAATCGGGAGCTCGCGCAATTCGAACGCGACACCTCGAACCAGATCGTCGTCGCCATCTACCCGAAGCTGCAGTCGGCCTCGTCGGTCGAGGACTACGCCGTGCGCGTCGCGCAGAGCTGGAGGGTGGGCCAGAAAGAAAAAAAGAACGGCGCCGTGCTCTTCGCGTTCCAGGAGAGCCACGACCTTCGCATCGTCACGGGCTACGGGCTGGAGGGCGTGCTGCCCGACGCGCTTTGCAAACAGATCATCGAGAATGAGATCGTACCGCGCTTCCGGGCCGGAAATTTTGACGCCGGCCTGACCGCCGGAGTGCACGCAATGATGGCCGCGGCGAAGGGCGAATATCGCGGCACCGGACGGACCGTCGCCGATCGGAAATCCGAATCGGGCGGCAATCTCACCTTCATTGTGGTCTTTGTCGTGATCATCCTCATCGCGTTTGTCCGCCAACGCACCGGACGGACGGTGATCTATGGACGCGGCGGGCGGCGTTCCCTGTGGGTGGGCGGCGGTGGTTGGGGCGGTGGCGGTTCGTCGGGCGGCGGCTCGTTTTCCGGCGGCGGCGGCAGTTTTGGCGGCGGCGGCGCAGGAGGGAAATGGTGATGAGCCTCTTCGCGTCTCCCCTCTCCATTGACGAAGGCCTCGTCGTAGCGGCCATTGGCCGCGCCGAAAGCGGCACGTCGGGCGAAATCCGCGTTGTCATCTCGCGAAAAAACATCGCCGATCCCATCTCCGCCGCCCAGGAGCAGTTCGAGCGGCTCGGCATGACGCGGACCGCCGCGCGCAACGGCGTGCTGATCTTTCTCGCGCCGCGTTCACGGACGTTCGCCGTCATCGGCGACCGCGGCGTGCACGAAAAATGCAGCGACCTGTTCTGGCAGGAGCTGGCGGCGGCCATGACGACCCGCTTCCGGACGGGAGATTTCACCGCCGGGCTCGTCCTCGGCATCGAGCGCGCCGGCGCGCTGCTCGCCCAGCATTTCCCGCGCGGCGACGACGATCACAACGAATTGCCGGACGGAATTGCGAAGGCGGATTGACCGCGTGACGGCGGGCATCTCATCGCTTCCGCTGGATAACTCCCGGCTTCCGCGCACAGTGCGACATGGTTCCGTTTTCGATTCTTGATCTCTCGCCGGTCGTCCAGGGCGGCACGGTCGGCGAAGCGCTGCAGCGCTCGCTCGATTTGGCGCGCCACGCGGAGAGCCTGGGCTATCGCCGCTACTGGCTGGCCGAGCATCACAATATGCCGGGCATCGCGAGCGCGGCGACGGCCGTCGTCATCGGCCATGTGGCCGCGGGCACGAAAACGATCCGGGTCGGTTCCGGCGGCGTGATGCTGCCAAATCACGCGCCGCTGGTGATCGCCGAGCAGTTCGGAACCCTAGAGGCGCTTTTCCCCGGGCGGATCGATCTCGGCCTCGGCCGCGCGCCGGGCACGGACCAACTCACCGCGCGTGCCTTGCGGCGCGGACACCGTGATCCGTCCGATTCGTTCCCGGACGACGTGCAGGAATTACAGGACTATTTCGCGCCGGTCGGACCGAATCAGGCCGTGCAGGCGGTGCCCGGCGCGGGCCTAGCCGTGCCAATCTGGCTGCTCGGCTCGAGTCTCTTCAGCGCGCAACTGGCCGCGGCCCTGGGCCTGCCGTTTGCCTTTGCCTCCCACTTCGCGCCGGACTTTCTCGGCGAGGCGCTGGAGCTTTATCGGAGCAATTTCCAACCTTCGGAAAGGCTGAGCCAGCCCTACGCGATGGCGGCGATCGCGGTGTTCGCCGCCGATACTGATGCGGCGGCCGCACGGCTCTTCACCTCGCTGCAGCAGAGTTTCGTCCAGCTGCGCCGCGGCCGGCCGACTACCCTGCCACCTCCGGTTGACGACATGACGGGACTCTGGTCGCCGGTGGAAGAAGCGATGGTGACACATGCGTTTCGCGAGGCTGTCGTCGGATCGCCCGCAACCGTCAGGCTCGGCATTGATCAATTCCTCCGCCGGACCGGAATCGACGAACTCATGGTGACCGCGGCGATCTACGATCACACCGCGCGGAAGCGGTCATTCGAACTCGTCGCCCAGGTTCGCGACGGGCGGGATTGAGCCCAGCCTAGTTTCCGGGGCCGTAGACGAGGTCGCGCACTGCCGTGATCCGGGTGAACGTTTCGCCCCGGTCGGTGCTTTTATAGAGAATGTAGCCCTTCGCCGCCGCCCACACGACGCGGGGATCCGACGTCGAAAACCGGATGTCCATGAACTGCCGGTTGCCGAGATAGGCCGTGTCGTCGAGGACAACCCGCATCGTGCCCAGCGCGTCCGTCGACTTCATCAGGGTCGTGAATCCGGTGAAGAGGACGGTGTTCGCGTTGTCGGGAGCAATCTTGATCGGCCCGAAATTACCGAGCGCTGCCTGGGTCCACGTGCGCCCGCCATCGGCGCTCTTGTGCAGGCGCTTCACCGAATCGTCATTGGCATAGAGGATCGCGTTGTCCTGGGCGAACACGTCGAAATACTGCAGCACGAGACCGGCGGGATTGCGCGCCTCCCACGTCCGGCCACCGTCCGCCGTCGCAAACAGTCCGTACGCCGTGGGCTGATCGGTTCCGTGAATCATGTAGGAAACATACAACGTCTCGACGCCGTTTTTAACCGTCGCGAGCATGCTGATCGGCGTGTTCTTCGGCGTACCGGCCGGGGTCGCCAACGATTGCCAACTGTCCGCGCCATCGCGTGACACCAGCATGCCACCGTCGTAGAAAACGTCGAATGACGCCGCGCCGCCGATTCCGGCGTAGAGCGTCGAGGAATCCAACGCGCTGACGACGACGTGCGCGGCATACGTGTTGATGAAGCCGTTGATCCGGTGCTGCCAGGTAAGCCCGCCGTCGGTGCTCTTGTACACTCCTGCAAACCCGCTGCGCAGCACCTCGAGGCCGGTGCCAGTCGCCGGTCCGGGGGCCGCAATCGTCGCCGCATAGAGGGTCGCGGAATTCGTCGGGTCGACGGCAATTTCATAGATCTGCGGATACCCTGATTTGTTGACGTCGACCCGCAGTCCCTCGCGCAACCGCGTCCAGTTCGCACCGCCGTTGTTCGTCTTGAAAATTCCGTTGGTCTCCGTCCCGAGGTAGACGGTGTTGCTGTCGCGCGGATCGATGCAGAGGGACTGGAAGACGTTATCCTGGATGTTGCCCGGCTGCCCGCGGAGAGAGCCGTTGATCGCCGGCGCCGTCGTGTCGACGGCGTAAACCTCGGCGAGCGCCTGCACGCCCGGCCCGCCGCCACTGCTGATTTGCACGGTATAGGCCCCGGCGGCGAGGGTGACCACAAGGGCGGCATCCTTGCTGCCGGTGCCCAGGGCGAAGGCCCCCGCGTCGGCGGCCGTCTGCCGCACCAGAGCGGCGTCCCAGTCGTCGTTGCCGGCGACACTCCCACCCGCCTGGTTGAAGACCGTGAGCCGCGGATCGGCCACCGGAGCCGCCACGCCCATGGCCGACAGGGCGGGCCCGACACCCCGTATCAGAAGTGGCATCACGCCGCCGCGCACCACGAATCCCGCGGCGAGGGTGTCGCTGCCGGCACCGGCCCCGGCCAGGATCGACAGGTTGGCGAGCCGCGGCACTGCGCCGGTGCCGACCGCGTAGAGTTCAATCAGGACCACACCAGCGCCCGCGTCGGCGCCGACCACGTGTACGGTGAGTGCGCCCGCCCCGGCCCGTAGCACCGCCGCCGCATCCCGTGATCCAGCCGGGAGCGCAAAGGCCCCTGCCGCCGTCGCCGTGTCGCGCACGCCATTGCCTCCAGGGGCGTCCGCGTCCCAGTTGTCGTTGGTCGCGAGCACGCGCCCGGCCTGGTCGAACACCGTGAGCTTCGGATCGGCGAGCGTGCCGGTCACCCCGAACGGCGCGAGCCCGGGACCGACCGCGCGTACGAGCAGGGTCTGCGTGCCGGTACCCGTCAGGACCGCGCCGGCGATCACCGGTGCACCACCGGCGGGCACGCGCAACCGCGCGGAGAGGTTTCCCAATTCGCCCTGGGCGGAGGCGCCGGCGACGAGCGCCGATACCCCGAGGAGGAGAAGCCCCGGCAACCGGTACGTTTTCATGGCCGCGGAATAGCACAATTTTACCTGCCGGGCCATCCATCCCCAGAAAAGCCCTCCTCTCGGCGCCTCCGGAATCAGTGAGCCACATTCACCGGTGCGACAGCCTGCGACACGCCGGCGGCGAGCGGGAGGTGCATCGTCGCGATCAGCCCCAAGCCGCCGGCGCCCGGCTGCAGCTTCAAACTTCCCCCGGAGAGCCGGGCGAACGAGATCGCGAGCATCAACCCCATGCCCGTGCCTTCGTGCTGAAGGTTCCCCGGATCAAATTGCCGGAGCAGCCCCACGCTCGCGATCTGCGCGTCGGTCATGCCACGCCCCTCGTCCGACACGGCGAGTTGCAACATGTCCGCCCCGATCGAAACGGTCACCCGTACCGGGCTGCCCGCCGCGGAGAACTTGAAGGCATTCTCGATCAGGTGGGCCGCGACAAACTCAAAGTCGTGGGTCATGACCCTGATCCCCAGCTTGGCGGGACATTCCACGACCAAGTCGACCCGGCGGTTAAACTGCGCGGCCACGGTCTCCGCCACCTGGCGGACCGACGCACCCGCCACGACCATCTCGACGAGCCGCGGGTCCAGCAAGCCCTCGCGAAGGGCGGTCGATTCCAAGCGACTCCACAGGAGGAAATTTTTCACAATACGGAACAGCCGGTTGCCGGATTGCTGCAGCACACGCGCATAGTCGGCGAGTTCCTCGCGGGAAAGCATCCGGCCTTCCGCAGCTGACTCGGCCATCAGGTTCCCCACCGCAATCACCCCGGTCAGCGGCGTACCGAGTTCGCGCGGCAACGTCCGGGTGAGCAGGCGCTGATGGCAATCGACCGCATCCTTGACCCGCCTCGCGCGTCTCAGCCGCATCGCAATGGCCTTTTCCAGTTCGATCGGCTGGTAAGGCTTCGTCAAATAATCGTCCGCGCCGAGCAGCATTCCGGTACGGAGGTCCGAGCTCTCCGCCCGAGCCGAGACGACGACAAAGGGAATGTGCTGCCACGTCGGTTCCGACCGGATCTCCTCCAAAAGTTGGAAGCCATCCATCACCGGCATCCGAATGTCACTCAGAATAAGGTCAGGTTGTACCGTCTCGAGTGCCGCGAGCGCTTCCGACCCGTTCGCCACCGCTGTCACGGTATAGCCAAACGACGACAAAAGGTCTTCCGCCACGATGCGTACACCGGGTTCATCTTCCGCCAACAGGATATGGTACGGCGTCTCGTTCATGATCGGATCTTGTTCTGGAATACCGGGCCGTAGGCGGGAAGGGGGTTGACCGCCTGTGGCTTCGCGGCGGCAGGAAAGTGCAGGGTGAAACGGGTCCCCTCGCCCAGCCTGCTCTCGTACTCGACGCGTCCGCCGTGAAAATCAACCGCCCGCTTCACAATCGCCAGCCCCAAGCCGGTTCCGGAAACGACCCCGACGTTGCTCGCCCGGAAAAAAGGCCGGAACAAATTCTCCTGATCCCCCGGCGGGATGCCCCGCCCTTCGTCGGACACGGTGACAGCCCAGCCCTGAGGTTCGGCCGACACACGGACCTGCACCACCCGTTCCGGCGGGGAGTATTTCAGTCCATTCGAAATCAGATTTTCCACCGCCGCCTTAACCAAACCACGGTCCATCGACGCGGTAAAATCAGCCGGCAATTCGCTGGACAGGACCACCCGAATCGCCGCCGCCGCTTCGTTGAAGGCCGCGACCGTTTCCATCAGCATTTCCGACGGGGAGATCACCGGCAAGGACGCCCCGCTCGTCAGGTGCTCGATGCGGTTCAACACGAGAACCTTGTCCACCAATTCCCGCAACGAGACCAGTCCGGCGGCCTGGAGTCCAAACCACTTGGTCGCCTTCGCCGCGACCGGTCCGTACAGCACACCCGAATCCTTGAGCAATTTCTGCAGGAGGTAGTGGGTGCCCTCGATCGAAGTCAGCGGGGTGCGAAACTCATGCGACACCATCGAGATGAACTCCCGCTGCATCGCCACAAATTTCAACCGCTGCTCCGACACGTTCTGCGCCTCCAGCTCGAGTTGTTTTTGCCGCGTGATTTCGCGGGTGAGGCTCCCCACCCGCCGGCCGCTGCCAACAACGGCGGGCACAACGAACTTGATGCAGTGGAACCAGCGCTCCACTCCCGCGACCACGGACGCGATTTCGTAATCAATGGACTCACCAGTCGCGAGCACGGCGCGAACCGCCTCAGCGTCTCGGCGTTTCCATTCCGGATCCTGCGCTCCGCCGGCGGGTCCAGCCGAATCCACGCCGCCTTCCCTGGCCATAAATCCATTGGAGAACTCCAACGCGCCCCGCTCGTCGCGAATGACCACACCCATGGGCAGAGCCTCAAACAACCCGCGGAGCATCACCTCGCTCTTCTCCAGCCGCTGGGTCAGCATCTGCAGATCCGCTGAAGCCAGCTTTTGAACTTCGAGCACCATCAGCAGATCGAGGGTCGGATCGTGCGCCGCAAAATCATTCATGGTCAGCCCCAGCGTACCGAGCGTGGCAGTCTCGCTGACCCAGGGAGAACCGAGAAAGAAAACGTGATCGCCGAGCCGTTGCATCTGACCGCGCAACAACGTCCCCGACACCGGTTCGCGCACCGTGTAAATTTGGCCCCCGAAGTTCGAGAGTTGGGCAAAGTCAAAGGGCTCCGCAGGACGGTGCGGGCGGAGCACCTCGTCAAGCGGAGCACCCACGCAAGCCCGCGCCGCGAAACGCCGCATCGACCTTCCGACATGCGTGATCACCAGGCCGGCATCAAAACCGACATGGAAGGGGAAAACCGCGTCGAACTCCTCGGCGGAAAATCGGATGGAATCCGGCGTCATTGCATCTGCCATTCCACGAAAAACACATCCGTATCACCACCATCGGCCCGGGTTTGCTCCAGGGTGGTCCGGATCGTGACGTTGAACATTTTCGCCAGCCCGCTCAGGAGGCCCTCGACGAACGGAGTGAGCCCGGCGCGATGCGTGATGTAGTGCAGCCGGAGCGAATTTTCCGTGGCGTCGCGCACCTCAAAACGCGGTGGAATGAGGTTTGGGAAAATCAACGCGACCCGGTCATGGAAGCGCGGCAGGTTCTCCAGGAAACGGCCGAAGGTGTTGCCCGCGGTCGTCATCAGTGTCGGGTAGCCCTTGCGTGCCGTATTCAGGACCCAATGTTCGCCAAAGGCGTGGAGAATTTTTTCCGGGGGCATCTGGAGATAATCACTCGCCGCCCCAACCAATTTGTAGGTGATTTCGTCGGGGTAGCCGGTGTTGCAGACAAAGTAGGCCTGGCTCACGCCCGCCCGGCGCTTGATTTCGAGCCACGCCGCCTCTCCGTGGGTGGAGACGACCATCTCTTCGACCGCCTGGTTTACCATGCCGTACATATTTTTGTGGGGAAAAGACGGTAATGATAGGTTAAAAAAGAGGCCAATACATGGGGGGTAATACCCGAAGTTGGCCCGGCACGCTACTGACGTTTCCACCGAACGGACACCGCCCGGCTGACCGTACGATCACCGCTGAAACAACCGGTCAAGGGCGCCGAGATTTTTTAACGGGGCGGCTTTCTTCGCCGCCGGCACGGGTCCGGACACAATCGGCTTCGCCGCCGGGACGACGGACACGGCGGACGAGCCGCGTTCAGGCGCGGCGCCGATTTTCAGCGCGGCCAGCGCGCGATCGAGCTTCACGATCGACACCGGCTCTGCCGTCCCGAGTTCCTGGGCGAAAAGGCTGACGCGAAACTCCTCCACCAGCCACCGGAAGGCGCTCGATTCTCCGCCACGCGCTCCCAACTGCGCCGCGGCCTTCTCGTATGGGGCAATCTGGGTGGCACGTTCCGCGTCCTTCGCCGGATTCTGGCGCCACCGCTCCGCCCTGAGTTTCATCGCCTTTAGGTAGCGAGGAAAATGCGCGAGCTGCGCGTAGGGCGTCGTGCGCAGAAAATCCGGCGGCAGCAGCGCCGCGAGATCGCGGTCGAGCCCCGGCGGCGCATTCGGCTGCACGAGGAGCGACTGGCGCAGCGAGAGGATCTCCCGGAGTTGATCGCAGAACCGCGGCACCAGCCCACGCAAATCGGCCTTCGCCCGATCGAGCACCGTGCCAAACACCGCCGCCGTCAGCGGCGCAACCGGCCGCCCGCACGCCCACACGCGGATCGTCTGAAACGCCTGCGCCTGAAGTTCGTCCGCCGGCGCGAGCGTCGTGATCAGCGGGCCGAGCAACCGCACCGCACGAAGGTCGCGTTCCAACCAGCCGAGGTCGTTGCTGATCTGGCGTTCGATCAACGCCGAGAGTCCGCCCCGCGTCACCGCGTGCGCCTCCTCAGGCGTCTTGGCCAGGCGAAGCGCCACACCTCCGGTCGCCGCCTGGAGCGAGGGAAAGGCCTGTACTGGCACCCCCGCCTGCTCGGTCACGAGGACGTGATCTGGAATGTCACCAAACGTCCACGTCGTTTGCGGCGCCTTTTCCCATTTCGCGCGGGCCCGGCGCCACGCCTCGGGCTCCACCCGCGCCACCGTCGCGCTCGCCTCCCGTTTTTGGAGGTGCAACGCCGCGTCGATTTCCGCCAGCTCGCGGCTCGCGCACAGCTCGCGACCGTTCGCGTCGAGGACGCGCACCCGCACGCGGAGATGATCGGGCAGCGGCTTGTCGGCCCACACCGCTGGATCGATCGTCACGCGAAACCGCTCCGCGATCTGCGCGGCCAACGCCTCCGTGAGCGATTCGCGCCGGTCGGTCAGCCGATCCCGGGCGGCGATCTGCTGCGCGAGGCTCGCCGCCGTCTCCGCGAGCGGCACAAACCCCCGCCGCAATTCCTTGGGCAGCGCACGCAGGTAGTGCTCCACTTTTTGCCCGAGATGACCGGGCACCGCCCAGTCCAGCGCCGCCGACGTCAACGCGCCGGCTTCGCGCACCGTCACATCCAGCGTCACGCCGTCGTCAGTCTGCCCGGGCTTGTAGGCGTAGGCGAGCGGCAGCGCACGGTTGTCGAGCGGGATGACCTCGGGAAACGCCTCCGCATCGTGCTCGATCGTCGCAGGGTCGCGGAGATCGTCGGCCTCCATCATCAGAAAGCGCGGCTCGGCTCCGCGGCGCGCGCGGACAAGATCAACCAGTTCGGCGACGGCGGAGATGGCTTCGAAGGGAGGCGGGGCGCCCGCGTCGCGCGGTGACGGCGACGAGGGCGTCGCCGCTCCAGACGGACCATCGGGAATCAGGCGCGAAGCGTAAAACCGATACGCGGCCTCGTCGAGATTGAGGTAACCGCTGTCGCGCGCCCGCGTGAGCAGGTCTTCAATTTTCTCCCGCACCGCTCGATTGTGGGTGATAAAATCGAGTGGAAACGTGATCGTGTCGTTCACGAGCCCCTCGCGGATGAAGAGTTCCGTGGCATGCACCGGATCGATTTTGCCGTAGCTCACGGCGCGGCTTTCCAATTCAAGTCCGTAGAGCCGCGTGCGCTGCTTCACCATCACGCGGCCCTTGGGCTCATCCCAAAACGGCTCGCTGTGGGAGGTGCGCACGAGGTGCGCGCCGAGCTCCAGGGCCCACGCCGGATCGAGGCGGGCGCAGGTGCGGGCGAAGAGCTTCGTCGTTTCCATCACTTCCGAGGCGACGATCCAGCGTGGAGTCTTCGGCCCGCCGGACGGCTTGGCCGGTCCGTTGGCTCCTCGCGGGGACTTCCGCGGCTCCTCCCGACGAAACAACACGGAGCCCGGGAACAGCACGACCCGCCGATCGTGCGTCGCCTTGTAGCCGCCGTTTTCCTCGTCGAGGTGCGCGAGGTTGCCGAGCAGTCCGGCGAGAATGCTGCGGTGAATCGCCCGATACGTCGGCGTGCCGAAGGCGAGCTGCGCGCTGAGCGCGGCCTGCGGGGAGTGGGGCGCGTTCTTCGCGCCGTCGAACACCGACGTCATCCGGAAATCGTCGCGCTCCTTCAGCGTGTCGAGCAACTGGGCATGGATGTCGCGCCACTCCCGCATCCGCGTGTAGCTGAGAAAATGGTCGCGGCAGAAGCGGCGGAGCTTCGCCTGGGTGAGGGTCTCGAACTCGTCGTGATACGCGTCCCAGACGTTGAGCAGGGTGAGAAAGTCCGAGTCGGGGTGCACGAAGCGCCGGTGGGCGGCGTCGGCCTGCTGCTGCTTGTCGAGCGGTCGCTCGCGGGGATCCTGGATCGAGAGCCCGGCGGCGATCACGAGCACCTCGCGCAGCGCCTTCTCGGTTCGCGCCTGCAAAATCATCCGACCCACCGTCGGGTCGACGGGCAGCCGGGCCAGCTCGCGGCCGATCGGCGTGAGCGGCCGGCTCAACTCGGCCGGCCCGCCCAGCGCGCGCACCGCTTCCGGGTCGTCCAGCGCGCCCAGTTCCTCAAGCAGCGCATAGCCCGCGCGGATCGACTTGGCCGCGGGCATGTTGATGAAGGGAAACCGCTCGATGTCGCCGAGCCCGAACGCCTTCAGGCGCAGAATGACGTCCGCGAGGTTGGCACGCTGAATCTCCGGCTGGGTGAAGCGCGGCCGCTCGAGATAGTCCTTTTCCGAATACAGCCGGATGCACACCCCGTCGGCAACACGGCCGCTGCGGCCCTTGCGCTGGTCGGCACTCGACTGGGCCACCGGCTCGATCGGGAGCCGCCGCGTGCGCGCCTGCGGCGAATAGCGGCTGAGCCGCGCGAGGCCGGTGTCGATGACGAAACGGATCCCGGGAATGGTGAGCGACGTTTCCGCGATGTTGGTCGCGAGGACGATTTTTCGCCGCTGGGTCGGGGTGAAGACGCGTTGCTGCTCCGCGTTGGAGAGCCGGCCGAACATCGGGATGAGCTCGCAGTTCGGCAGCCGGCGCCCCTCAAGCAGGTCGCCCAGTTCGCGGATGTCCCGTTCGCTGGGGAGGAAGACCAGAATGTCACCCGCGGTGCTTTCCCGCGTCACCCGCTGCACCGCCTCGGCCGCACCGTCGAGGTAGTGCATCGCCTCCGCCTTCGCCTCGCGCTCGTCGCCCTCCGCGGCATCCGAACCCAATTCGTCGAGCGGTGCGTAAATCACCTCGACCGGAAACGTGCGGCCCTCCACCAGCACGACCGGCGCGCCGTCAAAGGCCGCGCTGAACGCCGCGGTGTCGATCGTGGCCGAGGTGATGATGATCTTCAGCTCGGGCCGCTTGTAGCGCAGCGTACGCAGGTGCCCGAGGAGGAAGTCGATGTTGAGCGAACGCTCGTGCGCCTCGTCGATGATGATCGTGTCGTAGTCGCGCAGCAGCGGGTCGCCCTGCACCTCGGCGAGCAGCATGCCGTCGGTCAGGAATTTTATCACCGTTCGCGACGTCGTCTGATCGTTGAAGCGGATCTTGCAGCCGACCTCGCGCCCCCAGGGGACGCCGAGTTCCTCCGCCACCCGGCGCGAGATCGAGAGGGCCGCGACCCGGCGAGGCTGAGTACAGGCGATCCGGCCGCGGGTTCCTCGGCCGGCGGCGAGGCACATCTTGGGAATCTGCGTCGTCTTGCCGGAGCCTGTCTCACCCGCGAGAATCACCACCTGGTTGGCCTGAATGGCCGCAGTGATCTCCTCCGCCCGCGCGCTGATGGGCAGCTCGGGCGGAAACTCGAGGCGAAAGGGAAAAGGCGGCTCAGGCGAAACGGGCACGGAATGAGAAAGGGGCTGTCAAATGGAGGGAAGTCAGGACATCGATCCATGTGGAAAGCAGGAAAACGGGCAAAATACCAGTGGCCCGAAGGATTGTTTCCTGATTTTCAGCTTTCCTCCCTCCATGCAGCAACCGCCTTTCCTCCCAGAAGAAACCCTCAGCCGCGTCCTGCGGCTGGCGAAATTCGACGGCATGGGCGCGCTCGTGCTCGGAGGACTCTTCGCCCTAACGGCGGCGGCGGGCCGCCACGTGCCCTTTACGGTGATCGGTCTGCTGGCCGCGGGCGCGGGCGCGGTCGAACTGCACGGCGAGGCCCTGCTCCGGCAGGGCGAACCGCGCGGCATGAAATGGCTCATCGCGAGCCAGCCGTTCATGTTCCTTGTGATTCTCACCTACTGCGGTTTGAGGCTGTGGCTCATCGAGGTCCCGCCAGTGCCGGAGTGGCTCAAGGCGATCGTCGCCACCAGCGCGGCCCAGGCGGGTCTGACCCTGGAAGGCTACATGCTCATGGTGAACCGACTCACCGCGCTCATGGTGGCGGTGGTCGCGCTCGGCTTTCAGGGTGGGATGGCGCTCTATTATTGGCGGCGCCGGAAGCCGGTGGAGCAAGCCCTCGCCGAGGGCCACAATCCGGAGGAGTGAGGTTGGACGCGGGGCGCACTTGCGCCAGCCGTCGCGCCTCGTAGCGTCGCCCGCATGTCAAAAGAACGCTACATCGCGGCCAAGCAGAAGTGGGCCGAAAAACAAAGGGCGCTCGGAGTCGCCGCTCACGCGGTCCCCTCGCGTGAGCGCCTGCCTCCGGGGCAAAAACTCACCGACGGGTTTCCCGTGCTCGACCTTGGCGTGCAGCCGAAAATCCCGCCTTCCGAATGGCGGATGAAGATCGACGGCCTCGTCGAAAACGGCGCCACCCTCACGTGGGACCAGTTCAACGCGCTGCCCCAGGTCGAGGACGTGAGCGATTTCCACTGCGTCACCACCTGGAGCAAATACGACTGCCGGTGGGGCGGCGTGGCGTTCACGACGCTCTACGAACTGGTGCAGCCGAAACCCGAGGCGAAGTTTGTCTATTTCACGAGCTACGACGGCTACTCGACCAACGTCGCGCTGGAAAAATGCCTCGATGACGATGTGCTCGTCGCGACGTCGTTCGACGGCCTGCCCGTCGCCCGCGAACACGGCGGCCCCGCCCGCGTGATCATCCCAAAGCTTTACGCGTGGAAGGGCGCAAAGTTCGTCAACGGGATCACGTTTCTCGCCGAGGACAAACTCGGGTTCTGGGAGGTCCGCGGCTACTCGAACACCGCCGATCCGTGGACGGAGGATCGGTACGCGTAGTTTTTCGCGCGACTCCGCGAACCACAGAATTCGATCTCGCGGGACTCAATCTTGACGGGGAATCGCCTGGCGACATCATGCACGGCATGACCGCTCGAGCCAAAAAAACTGTTGCCGACGCCCTGCGCCTCGACCGCACCGCGCGCGAGCAACTCACGCAGAAACTAATTCTGAGCCTCGATGAAGGGCGCCGCGACAAGCATGCTGAAGGCATCTGGCTCAAGGAAGTATCACGTCGCCGCCGAGAAATTGCCGCCGGTCGGGACGTGTTGGTCCCTCACGAACAGATGATGCGAGACGCCTGGGCGCAATTGGATGCTGCGCGTCGCCACGCATCGTGAGGCCGCGGCGGAGGTTATTGCCGCCGCGCTTAATTACGAAGATCAGGTGCCAGGCTTGGGGGCCGATTTTCTGTTACGTTACGATTCTCTCGTAGGCGAGATCCGCGCGCGGCCACGCCGTTTTCGCGCCGTCAGACGCGGCGTCCGGAAAGCTCGCCTGAGCCGTTTCCCCTATGCCATTTACTTCGAACTGTTCACCGATCGCATTCACATTCTGGCCGTCGCGCACCAGCACCGGCGACCCGAATACTGGCTGGAACGTCGCACCGGTTGACGTTTCTTGCACGACACACTGAACCAATCAGGTTTTTGCTGGGCTCGAACCTTCGTTCCAGTTGGCGAACCACGGAACCTCGGCGGCGGTGATTTCGTACTCTCCCATCAATCCCATCGCCACGGCCTCCGCCAGCAGGCGTTGCAACGAGAACTCCGCGCGTGTGATTGCGTCCCGGGCGAGCCCACTCATCTCCCGCGGATAGATCGCCGCGAGCGGTTCAAAAAAATCCCCGCGTCGCCCCACCCGGCCGACACCTGTCGCGCAGCCAGCACGCAGGAGCGTGAACCACTCCGGCGTCATCGCCGGCAAATCGACCGCCAGCACGGCGAGCCAGGGATGCGTCGCCCGCTCCAGCCCGGCGACCAGGCCGGCGATCGGTCCGCCCAGAGCGATCGCATCGGGCACGACCGCGGCAAAGCCCGCCGCACCGGCCGCCCACGTCTGCTCCGGCCGGGCCGAAAGCAGGATCTCCGCCGCGCCCGCCTGCGCAAGCAGGTCGCGTTGCCGCCGCCACAACGGCGCGCCGTCGCACGCGAGCAACGCCTTGTCCCGGCCCATGCGGGTGGAACGTCCGGCGGCAAGGACGACGGCGGAAAAATCCCGGAGCATCGCGTTGCGGCGCGGCGAACGCGCCGCCTACGGTTCCTCGTTCTTCGCCGTCGCGGCCGGCGTGCCGAAATTCCGATGCGCCTTGGCATCGTCAAACTCACCCTCCCACCGCGCCACGACGACGCTCGCGAGACAATTGCCCAGCACATTGACCGAGGTCCGCGCCATATCGAGCAAGGCGTCGACGCCGAGAATCAGAAACGCCCCCTCCACCGGCAGATTGAAGGATTTCAGCGCCGCCACGAGCACGACAAACGACGCCCGTGGCACGGCCGCCACACCCTTCGACGTCAGCATGAGCGTCAGCATCATCACGATTTGCTGCCCGATGCCAAAGTGGATCCCGGTCGTGGACTCGGCCGCCTGGGCGACGAAGACCGACGCGACCGCGAGGTGCAACGTCGAGCCGTCGAGGTTGAAACTGTAGCCGGCCGGCAGCACGAAGCCGACGATACCCCGTGGCACGCCGAAGCGCTCCATCAGGTCGAACGCTTTCGGCAGAGCCGCTTCACTGTTGGCCGTGGTGAAGGCGAGGATGAACGGTTCGCGCGCGGCACGTCCAAACGGTTTCAGCGGCACCTTCGCAATCCAGACTACCGCGCCAAGAATGAAGACCACGAAGATCACAAGAGCGCCGTAGAGGGTGAGCACCAGCTTGCCGAGCGTGAGCAACGAGCCGAGCCCCTGATGGCCGACGGTCACGGCGATCGCCGCGCCGACGCCAAACGGGGCGAACTTCATGATGATGCCGGCGAACTTGAACATCACGTGCGTCAGGCTGCCGCAGAAATCGAGTACGGGCTTTCCGGCTTCGCCGGCCTGGATCACCGCCATCGCAAACAGCACCGCAAAACAGACAATCTGCAGCACATCGTTGCGGGCCATCGCGTCGATCAGACTGGTTGGAAACGTGTGCAAAACCGTTTCGGCCGCCGTAAGCGGTTTCGCCAGCGCCGCCGTGGCTCCCGCGTCCGCACTGCCTAGCGCCAAGATTACGCCCTGCCCGGGTTTGACGAAATTGACGACGAACAGTCCCACCGCGAGCGCCGCCGTGGTCACGATTTCAAAATAGATCAGCGACTTCGCCCCGATGCGACCGACCTTCTTCATGTCCCCCGTGCCGGCGATCCCCTGCACGACGCTGCCAAAAATCAGCGGGGCGATCATCACCTTGATGAGATGGAGAAACACGTCGCGGATCAGCTTCATCCACTCGTCCCACGAGGCGCGGCCGGCCGTCGGCATCCGGCTCATCCACCAGCCGATGACACAGCCCACCACAAGCCCGAGGATGATCTGCTGGGTGAGGTTGAGGCGATACCAGGATTTCGGCGCGGGGGAAGGTTCCGATGCAGAGCTGGCCATGCGCCCCATGTTTCAGCGAGTCGGACGAACGCCAAGCTCGAATCCCGGGACAATTCGCGGTAATTACGGACAAATGAATGGGCAGTATTCGCTTTCGACACGCCGTACCCGTCCCTGACACCCTCAGCCACCAAAATACGACTCGCGTTCATGCCTCGCCTTCTGTCTCCCACGTCCAGCCCCTTCCCGGCGCGATTTTCGCGGCGGGCGAGACGCGGCATGACGATGGCGGAGGTGCTGATCGCCAGCGTGCTGCTCCTGTTTGTCATCATGTCCACCCTCACGGCACTTTCGCAGGCCTACGGGTTTACCCGGCACGCCCGCATGATCACTCTCGCCGGCCAGATCGTGCAATCGGTGATGGAGGACCTGCGGCTGCGAAACTTCGCCGAACTCAAGGCCTACGCGGCCCAGACGCAGCCGGTGAGTTTTTCCAGCGCCCTCGCCAGCGAGCGCTTCTCCTCCAGCTTTACCCAGGGATTCTCGCTCAGCGGCCGCTTCACGACCCTGACCCGGCCGTCCGGCACGACCTACGATCGGATTTCAGTCACGCTCACCGTTAGCTGGACCGAGCGCGACTCCACCTTCACCCGAAAGCTGATCACTTATTTCGGGGAAAAGGGCCTGAGCGATTACTATTATGTTGGCTGGGCGCCATAACACCGCCGTTCGCGGCGACCATTCCAGGACCTGCCGTCGGCCCATGCCGTCGGAACACAATGCGACGCCCGCTGGCTTCTCCCTGGTCGAGCTCATGATCTCGCTGACGCTGATCATGATCCTGACGCTCGCGCTCCTCACCTCCTTCACCTTCATCGCCCGCGGCGACCAATCGCTCGCGAACTACGGCGAGATGAACGCCCAGGCCCGCAAGCTCCTGGAGAGAATCGGTCAGGATCTGCGCACCGCCACCGACGTCACCAACTTCACCGCCACCAGCCTGACAATCACGGTACCGACCAACACCGCCGGCACCACGAGCCAGGATGTCATCTGGAGCTACGACAGCGTGAGCCGGACCGTCTCGCGCCACGACACCACCGGAACCACCCAGTACGCCAAGGACGTCGAGATTTTCTCCTTCTTCTACTTCAACAGCGCCAATCCCTCCGTCGAGACCACCAGTCTCGTCGAAGTCAAGCAGGTGCAGCTCCGACTGCGCATGCTTCGCCTCGTCGCCAGTTCCATCACTTCCGAATATGTCATCTCGTCGCAATTCACGATGCGCGCCAAGTCCACGGCGCACTGATCGCGGCAGCGCGGTCATCACGGTGCTCATCCTCGCCGCCGTCACGGCGGTGATTGCATCCGGCTTCCTGTTTCGATCGGCGCAGGAGGCCAAGCTCGCCACCCGCTCGTTTTACCAGTCGGCCGCCCTTAATCTCGCGGAAGCGGGAATCGAGGAGGCGCTCTATGCCGTAAACACCACCTCCATCAACGGCACCAACGGCTGGACTCTCGTCGCGGGCAGCTCGACCGACTGGCAAAAGACGATCACGTCCGGATTTGATTATACGATGGCGACCGGCGCGATCTACATTCGGGCGGACAACGCCACCACCGGCTCACCCGCCATCACCGCGGCCGGCGTCATCACCATTCCCAATCAACCCAAAATCGTGAAGCAACTCCGGGTCGCGGGCAACGGCCCGCGCAAACTTTTTGCCAACACGTTGGTCACAAAGGGCAACCTGACCTTTTCCGGCTCCGCCGAGGTGGACGCCTATGATTCCACCCTCGGCCCTTACAACTCCGCAACGAATCGCAACGATCGCGCCACGGTCGCTTCCTCGGCGACGGTACAGCTCTCAGGTTCGGCAGAAATTTACGGCTCTGTCGCCACCAGCGGGACCGCGCCCGTCGTCGGTGGCTCCGGGCGGATCTACGGCGCGACCTCCCCCGCTTCGCCTCTTGTCGACACCTCACGCGTCCGGACCGACTTCAACACCAATCTCCCCGACGCGACCGCTCCGACTGGCACCACCACTTCCCTCGGCAATCTTAACAGCAGCGTCACCTTGCCGCGCGTCGGCGATACCCCCGGCGCCAACGGGCGCTATCTCTACGTGGCCTCGGCCATCGGACTCAATGGCAACTCAGTCCTTACGATCAATGGCCCCGTGGACATCATCTCGAACGCCGACGTGACCGTAAACGGAAACGCTGGAATCGTGATCTCCAACCTTCCAGCAGCATCGTTCAACCTCTACACTAGGTACACAATTACTCTCAACGGATCCGGCATGGTGAACAACACGCAAAACCCGGCCAAGGCCACCATCTGGGGGACGCTGCCGTCGCCAGGAACGCAATCGGTCGAAATCAACGGCAGCGCTGCGTTCTACGGCACCATCTATATCCCCAACGGTAACATCTCCATTAACGGTTCCGCCGGGGTCTACGGCGCCGTCGTGGGCAAGACGGTCATCCTCTCCGGTTCGAGCGCCGTTCACTACGACGTCAGTCTCGCCACCGCCGATTTCACCGCCGGACCCACTCCGGGTTCAGGCGCCACCGGCAGCGGCACCATCGCCGTCAGCTCGTGGTCCGAGTTGAGTACGGCGTCCGGCAGCGGGAGCGCCTTTGCCCGCGACAACCGCGTGCCGTTCAACACGCTGTTTTGAATTCAGGGGCCGGCCGCGGATTCTGGATCGCGCCGCACGAGCTGGCATGGTTGGGTGCCATCGACGATGCCCGAGGATCACCGCAGCCAGGTCGAGGCGTGGGTCGCGCGCCGCGATGAGAATGCGGCGCGGACCCTGATCGCCGATCTCCATCCGCAGGTCACGCGGATCGTACGGCGCAACCTGCCGTTCCGGATGGCGCAGGAGGATCTCACGCAGGAAGTGTTCGCGAAACTGTTTCAGAATCTGCACCGCTACGACCCGAGGTTGCCGCTCGAGAACTGGGTCTCCCGACTCGCCCTCAACGTCTGCCGTGACCACCTGCGGGCGCGCGCCTGCCGCCCAGAACTGCGTTGGTCCGACCTCAGCGAGGGCGAACGACACGCCCTGGAGGCCACCCTGCACGCCACCGAAGAACCGGTCGACGCGCCGATCGCCGCCGCCGCGCGGGCCCTCATCGGCAAATTGCTCGAAACACTGCCCGCCAACGACCGGATGGTGCTCACGTTGCTGCACTTCGAGGAAAAATCCGTCGACGCCATCGTCGCCATGACCGGCTGGAATCGCACCCTGGTGAAAGTGCGTGCCTTCCGCGCCCGGGCCCGCATGCGGCGGGCGCTCGCCCAACTTGGGCCAGAGACGACAGAATGATTGTGGGGCGGGACTGTAACCGTTCGAAGGCTCGTCCGTATGGATGATTAACACCTCCATCATGTCTTCCCCTGACGGTCACTTTTCACGATTGGCGCAGCTCGCGCAACGGGCGCCCGAATCTGCCCATGCCGACGAAGTGCCTGCGGCGCTCGCCAACCGCGTACTTCTTCGGCTTCGCAACGAGGATCGCACGACTGTCTCGGCGTGGGAGTGGCTCTCCCTCCGGGCGCTGCCCCTCGCCGCAGCGATGGCCGCGATCTGCGTCTTCCTCAACGACGACCTGACGCCGAATCGTCCCGACGACGAGCTCAGGCTCGCGCAGGCCATGATTCAGGAACAACTCGCGCCATGATCCCCGCCGGAATCTTCAAAGTCGGTCTCAGTCTCACCGCGCTGTTCACGTTCGGCGGCGTCTGCGGCTTCGCCGTCGCGACGCGGCGGATGGCCAACCCGACGGTACGCGCCCAGATGGAGGAGCGCTGGATCGAGTCGCGACAGCGGGAAGATGCGGCGCGGCTCAAACTCACGCCCGCCCAAATCGAACAAGTGCGCCCCGGATACCAACAGCTGCTGGCGGACGTCCGCGTCATCCGGGAAACCGCCGGACAGGGCCTCATCGAGGCCGGCGCAAAGCAGTCACGAAGCCTCTGGCTTCAACTCACGCCGGAACAGCAGCAGGAATTTCAACGCCTCACCGAGGAACGCCGCGCCCAGCTGCAAAAGAGGGTTTCGTCATGAAAGCATTCTTCTCCCGCGTCTCAGCCGCCCTCGCGATCGCCACCGGCGCCGCCCTGGCGCAAACTCCGGAGTTGCCCGCCCGCCTGAAGCCGCTCGACCTCGACGGCGACGGCCGGTTGAGCGTCGATGAATTTCCAGACAAGGACCTGTTTGCGCGGATCGACGCCGACCACGACGGGTATTTGACCACGGCCGAGATACGGAATTATTACCTGAAAGTTCAGAATCAACCCCCGCGCAAGGCAGCCCCAGCCGCGAACACGCCCGCACCAGCGGCAGCGCCGCGGCGCTCACCCGAGGAGTCGTTCGCCTTTCTCGATCGCGACGCAGACGGCTCACTGAGCGAAAGCGAGTTCGAACAACTCAACGACATCGTGCCCTATTTCCGCGACAATCCCGGCGCGGTCGGAACCGTGTTCACGCAGCTCGACGCAAACCACGATGGCGGACTCTCGCTCGCGGAATTTCGCGAATTCTACAAACTCGGCGGCCGCGGCGCGGCCGGCGCCGGACGGACCGCGCCGAAAGCCGGAACGCCCAGAGCGGAAAAACCGAAACCCTCCGCGGTTGGACCCGCACCCTCGACGCTCGCGCCGCTCCGGGCCGAGGAGGCCGCGTTTTTCGAGAAGAACATCCGTCCCGTGCTCGCCGAAAAATGCTACAAATGCCACTCAGCCGATGCGGAGAAAATCAAGGGTGGCCTGACGCTCGACACCCGCGCGGGCATCCGCGCCGGCGGCGAAGGCGGCCCGGCCGTTGTGCCTGGGGATCCCGGCAAGAGCCCGCTCCTTGAGGCCATCCGATACAAGAACGACGACCTCCAGATGCCACCGGAAAAGGAAGGCGGCAAACTGCCCGACAGCGTCATCGCGAACTTTGAAAAATGGATCCAGATGGGCGCGCCCGATCCGCGCGAAGGCGGCGCGAAGGCATCAGTGGCGAAGGCTCAGGCGCTGGAAAAGGGTCGCGAATTTTGGGCGTTTCAACCGGTGAAGTCCGGCGCCGCTCCCACGGTGAAAAACACGCAGTGGCCGCGCACCGACCTCGACCGCCATCTCCTCGCCGCAATGGAAGCCAGGGGGATCAAACCCGTCGGCGATGCCGAACGACGCGCCCTGATCCGCCGGGTGTCGTTCGATCTCACGGGCCTGCCACCGACGCCCGACCAGGTCGCGGCCTTCGTCGCCGATTCATCTCCGGACGCATTCGCCAGCCTCGTCGATCGCCTGCTCGCCTCTCCGCAGTACGCCGAACGCTGGGGACGGCACTGGCTCGACGTCGCCCGCTACGCGGACTCGAGTGGGCGCGGCTCCAATCTGCTCTATCCGGAGGCGTGGCGCTATCGCGACTACGTCATCGCCTCGTTCAACGCCGACAAACCCTATGATCAATTTGTGCGCGAACAAATCGCCGGCGACCTCCTGCCGACGAAGGACGACGCGCAGCGCGCCGAGCGTCTCATCGCCACGGGCTTCCTCACCCTTGGGCCGAAGGAGCTGGCGGAAAAGGACCGGCTGCAGTTTCAACTCGACGTCGTCGACGAGCAGCTCGACACGCTCGGCCAGGCGATGCTCGGCCTCACAATCGGCTGCGCGCGTTGCCACGATCACAAATTTGATCCGATCCCACAGCGCGACTACTATGCGCTCGCCGGAATTTTCCGCAGCACCGAGACCTGCTACGGCACCGTGCCCGTGATCACCAACGCTCACGCGGCCCCGTTACTCGAACTGCCGAAGGGATCGCCCATCGTCGAGATGCCCGGGATGACGGCCTCCGCCCTGCGCGCCGAACAGGGTCGTCTCGATCAACAGCTCCGCGAATTGACGGGCGGCAGCGGCATGGAATCCTACCAGCTCCCACCGGAGGCGGAGAAACTGCGCCCGTTCATCTTGGTCCGCTCGCAGCTCGCCATCGTAAACGCCAAAATCAAGGACCTCGGGCCCGATGGAAAGCTGCGGCCCTTTGCGATGGGCGTGCGCGAAAAGACCAATCCCACCGACATGCCGCTCTATCAGCGCGGTGAGCCGGGCAAGCCGGCGGCGCCGGTGCCGCGCGGCTACCTGCAGGTCATCCCCATTCCGGGCGCACCGATCAGCGCGGGCAGCGGTCGCCGTGAACTCGCCGACTGGATCGCATCGCCGGACAATCCGCTCACCGCCCGGGTGATGGTGAATCGCGTCTGGCACCACCTCTTCGGACGCGGACTCGTGCCGAGCACGGATAATTTCGGGTCGATGGGAGAGCGCCCGGCCAATCCCGCTCTGCTCGATCACCTCGCGGCGCGCTTCGTCGCCGACGGCTGGAGCGTGAAGAAGCTGGTCCGCGAAATCGTGCTCTCCCACGCGTACCAGCTCGCGACGACTTACAATGAGGCAAACTTCAACGCCGATCCTGACAACGCATTCGTCTGGCGGATGACGCCGCGCCGGCTCGATGCCGAGGCCGCCCGCGACGCCATGCTGGCGGTTTCCGGCCGCCTGCAATTACAGCCGCCCCTCGGCTCCGCCGCGGCGCGCGTCGGCAACAATTTTGTCAATCCGGTCGCCGCCCGAGCCGGCGCCGAGGCTATGTCCGGCCTCCGTTCCGTCTATCTCACCGTCCTGCGCGATCAGCTCAACGAGGCGCTCGGCACCTTCGACGGCGCGAATCCAAACGCCGTTACCGGCGATCGCGAGGAGACGACGACACCGGCACAGACGCTGTTTCTGCTGAACAGCCCAATCGTGCAGTCATTCGCGGAGTCCTGGGCAAACCGGCTCGCCGCGGTGCCGCCCGGGAGCGGGGCTCGCATCCAGGCGGCTTATACCCAGGCCTTCGGCCGCGCCCCGACGGAGAACGAGGTCCGGGCAACGGTGGAGTTTTTCGGCCGTTTCCTCGCTGCGGCAGGCGAGGACGAGACCAAGCGGCGCGAGGCCGCCGGCCCCGCCTTCAACGCCTTCTGCCAGGCGCTCTTCGCCAGCGCGGAATTCAGAACCCTGAACTAAACCCGACGCCCCACCGTCTCCCTCTTCTCTGCACCCTCCCACCCATGTGCCCGAATTGCCTTTCCACGCCCCTCACCCGCCGCTCGGTGCTGCGGTCGCTCGCCAGCGGTTTCGGCTACCTCGCGTTTGCCGACCTCGCCCAGCGCGCAGCCTTCGCCGCCGCCCCCTCCCATCCACTCGCGCCGAAAGCACCCCATTTCGCGGCGAAGGCAAAACGCGTGATCTTTCTCTGCATGAACGGCGCGCCTTCGCACGTCGACCTCCTCGACCCAAAGCCGCGGCTCACCGCGGATCATGGGAAGGCGAGTCCGATGACTCCCGGCGGCCAGACGCGGCTGATGGCTTCGCCCTGGAAATTCATGCCGCACGGGCAGAGCGGCACCGCCTTCAGCGAGCTCCTGCCCGAGATGGGAAGCCACGCGGACGAGCTCACCGTCATTCGCTCGATGCAGACCGACGTACCCGCGCACGGTCCGGCGAGCATCCAATTGCACACCGGCAGCGCGCAATTCGTACGACCGTCCCTCGGCGCGTGGACCCTCTACGGCCTCGGCACGGAGAGTGAAAATCTGCCGGGCTTCATCAATCTAAGCGCTCCGACCGCGAACGGCGGTGCGCAAAAATACGGCGCGGGATTTCTCCCCGCGATTTACCAGGGCACTCCAATCGGACAGCTCGGCGCGTTCGGCCGCGTGGTCGGTGAGCTGAAGGTGAACAATGTCGCAAACCCGAAGCTTTCACGCGACCAGCAGCGCGCGCAGCTCGACCTCATCCAGGCGCTCAACCGCGAGCGGCTCGCCCGCGACGTCACCAACGCGCAGGTTGAGGGTTTGATCGAGTCGTTTGAACTCGGCTTCCGCATGCAGAGCGAGGCGCCCGCCCTGCTGGATCTTTCCGGCGAGAGCGAGGCGACGAAGAAGCTCTACGGCATCGGCGAGGAGTACACCGATTTCATGGGACGCCAATGCCTGCTGGCGCGGCGTTTCGCCGAGGCCGGCGTGCGCTTCATCGAGGTGAATCACGGTGACTGGGACGACCACCGCGGCCTCAACGTTGAATTGCCCAAGCATTGCCGCGAAGTCGACAAGCCCGTCGCGGCGCTGCTGACCGATTTGAAGTCCCGCGGCCTGCTGCAGGACACGCTGGTGATCTGGGGCGGCGAATTCGGCCGCACCCCGCACGGCCAGGGCAACGGTCGCGATCACAACGCGAAGGGATTTTCGCTCTGGATGGCGGGGGGCGGCGTGAAAGGCGGCACCGTCTACGGGGCGACCGACGACTATGGCTACGAGGCGGTGTTGAACCCGGTGCATATCCACGACTGGCACGCGACGATTTTGCACTTGCTCGGACTCAACCACGAAAAGCTCACCTACCGCCATGCCGGCCGCGATTTCCGCCTGACCGACGTGAAGGGTAAAGTCGTGAAGGAAATCCTGGCGTAAGCCGGCGGGCGAAAGGAATTCGATTTGCGAATCCCGCCCGAACGTCTCTGGGTCGACCGCGTTTATGCTCACCGTTGCTCTCGCCACTCGAGCGCCCGCCGGCGCGCAACGTAGAATTTGCTTCGCGCCGCATCTGCTCCTGTTGGCCCTGGCCTTCCTGCGACCGGTCGGGGCGGCGACCGCCAATTCCACTCCCAGGCTGACCGACGGACCGGGACTCAACCTGGGTTTCGAAACCGCCACCCACGACGGACGGCCCGCCGGTTGGCAGCCGCGCAGCATCGGCGCCGAGGCCACGTTTGCCTCGGATGAGTTCGAGATGCACGAAGGCCGGCGCAGCGCGCGGATCAGCGCGCCCGAAGACACGCGATCGTATTTTTACAGCGGTCTTATCCCGATCACTCCGGGCGAGTCGGTCTCTGCCAGCGCGTGGGTGAAGACGGCCGGCGTGCCGCGCGAAAAAGGAACTGTGATCCTGATCGCCGACTTCCTCGTCGCCGACCACGCTCCGATCGGCGGTCCGTTGAAGATCGCGGTGGCCGCCAAGACCGGCGAATGGGAGTTGGTCCGAGGTACCGTCACCGCCCCGGCCCGCGCCAATTTCGTGCAGCTGCGCTGCGGCTTCAGCTACTCGCGCGGCACTTGCTGGTGGGACGACGTGCGCGTGGATCTAACCCAAGCAGTGGCGGCGCGCGTGCTCCTACACGAGGGACGGCTCGTACCCGATGGAGATCGCGTGGCCGTTGAGATCCTCAACCGCACCGGCCGGCGGGATTCCGTCACCGTGCGCCTGACCCACGGACGCTCCGTCGTTTCAGAGCAAATCACGCTCAGCGGCGAGTTTCGTCAGAGGGTCGAATTGCCACTCCACGCGCTCGCCGCCGGACGGCAGCAGCTGACGCTGGATTTGATCGGAGCAAATGGGGAGCGGCTCGCCTCGACCGGCGAACAAGCGGTCACCGTGCCACCACCGCTGGCAATGGCGCCCCTCATCCCGACTCACTGGGTGCGTGAGGATGGTCCGCCCCGTTTCGAGGCCGAGGTTTCGGCGGTGCTGCGCGAACGCGATCCGAACATCCGGCTTTTGCTGCGCGTACTCGATGCCGCGGGCCGCGAGCGGACGAGCGAACGGGTGGCCGCGCCCGCAACGGCGGCGGCGGGTGTCACGCGTTTTCAGGTGACTCTGCCCGGGATTGAGCCGGGCACCTATCGTGTCCAGGTTTCGGTCGAGGGAGCCATTTCACCCCAGCCAATCGTAGAACAACCGTGGCGCGTGATGGCGCGCGACCGCGCGCGGATAACACTCAATCACGACGGTTTCCCCGTGGCGGACGGCCGGGCGCAGTTTCCCCTCGGAATGTTCAACAACACCGCGAAGCTCGAGGAATCGGCCGCGGCCGGGTTCAACCTTGTGCACATGTACAACGCCGCGAGGGTGGAACCGGGCGGACGTCCGGATGATCAACGGCTCAAGAACGAACTCGATCGCGCGGAACGTCTCGGACTGCATTGCCTTCTGTTGTTGCCGATGGAGTACGCCGCGGCGGGTCAGTGGGAGGCGTTCACCCGCCGGGTTCGCATGTTTCGCAACCACCCGGCGTTGCTCGCGTGGGACGAGGAGGAGGGGCTTGCGCGCGGCGACCTGAAGATGGCGGATCTGCGCCGTATTCGCCGCATCCTGCAGGAGGAGGACCCACACCACCCCTTCATGGTGGGCGACGCGCGCGACGTGATCGGGCGCATCACCGATCGCAGCCGGATGTTTCCCGAGGAGTCCATGGATTTGGGCATGTGGTGGTGGTATCCTTTCCCACTGAAATCGCGCGCCGCGGACGCGCTGGAGGGAACGGAGACAGGCGGACCAGTGCTGGAACCGCCGACTTTTCTCACCGAGCGGAAGACCAAGAAGCCGATCTGGGCTGGCGTGCAGGCCTACCGTAAACCCGGCGCCACGGAACGGTATCCCACTCCCGGCGAGTATCGCGCCCAAGCTTACCTCGCGCTCATCAGCGGCGCCAAGGGCCTGATGTGGTACGGCGGCTCGGTGACCGGCGGGCTGTTTGGGAATCCGCGCGACGGACATTGGGAAGAGCTGAGGGCGCTCGTACACGAAATCAGCAGCCTCGCCCCGCTGCTCGTCACGCCCGCCCGCCCGACGCCCGTAGTCGTGCCCGCCGCGGGCACGGTGAGCGCCGGCTGGCGGGAAACGGGAGGCCACGGCGTGTTGATGGTCGTCAATCGCAGCCAACAACCGTGGCAAGGGGAAGTCCGCGTACCAGGTCTCAAGGCCTCGACACTGACGCCCGTGGGTGAACGGAACGCGTCACCCGTCAGCGCAAATGCCGGCACGGTTGGACTGACGCTCGGCGCTTACCAAACCGAAATCCTGACTTGGTAATCCGGCGCGACGGCTCCGCGCTTTTTCCCCAAAAAATGGTGCCCGGGAGCGGACTCTTTCTCATAGGTAGCTCAAAAAAAGGGAACGGAAAGGGAACAAATCTGCCATCATTTGAACCCGGTGCGGGCAGGCAACGGGCACGGACTGCCGCCAACACCACCCTCCCTTTTGTCGATGCCTTTCGGCGCTTCGGACCTGC
>CANJIU010000123.1 GCA_947474365.1 Opitutia bacterium
CAACGCAAATATACGACAAAAACCCGTCCCTCCCGCCGTGCTCCGCACGGCGCTCAGCAGCCCGTCAGAGTTGGGCCTCCCGTCGCCGGAAAAATTTTGGAAAATCACCCCCAAGCCTGATTTTCCAAGTCCGACGGGCTGCTAGACGCCCGCGGACGGATCTGGGCATGTAGCGCCACCGGATTGTTCCGGCTGGAGCCGGACGAGCGGGGCACGCTTCAGGCGCGGTCGATGCGCGAGCGCATGCAGGCGACGGCCAAACTCACGGCGGATTTTCACGGATGCGTCGCGACCTCCCGGGGGACCTACGCCCAGGATCGCCTGCGCCTGTGGTTCCTGCCGGTGGACGACGGACCTGCGCAAGTATGGCGACTGTCGAAAACCAACGCCACCCTCCTCGCATTGTGGGTCGAGGACGATGAACCACACGTGCTCTTGGGCGAGAGGCCGATCGTCATCGTCCGCTTGCACGAAGACCGGCTCGAGCGCCTGGGCACCCCGCCCTTGCGTGTGCTGGCCATGCGCACCGAGCCGGGCGCGAGCAAACACTACCTCGCAAACGATCGACTGTCGACGAGGCGGGCCGAAAGCGTCGAGGATCGGCGCTACCCCTTCAAAGCCGAAGCGATCCAAGCCGCGGCCTTCCTCGCCGACGGCCGCATCGTGCTCGGTACGGCGGGCGACGGCGTGCTGCTGGCGGATCGAGACCATCGGTTGCTCCAACGCATTGATCGCCGGGCGGGATTGCCCGCCAATTCCGTGAAAGCCGTGATGGAGGATCGCGAGGGCGGCGTGTGGCTCGCGTTGAGCTACGGCCTCGCGCGACTGCAGCTCGACTCGCCCGACGCGCGCCATGGACCGGCGCAGGGCCTCGAAGGCACGGTACAATCACTCGCCCGGCACGACGGCCGCCTGTTCGCGGCGGGCACCGAAGGCCTCTTTGTCCGCGGCTTGGGTGGGCGCTTTGATGCCGTGTCAGGCGCGCGCCACAACCAGACCAAGCTGCTCGACACCGGAGAGTGGCTGCTCTCGCTCTCGACCCAGTTGGTGGGACTGCGGCAGGGCGGCGACGCCAAGCCGAGGTCAATCGAGGAGCGCACCCACTACGACGTGCTCCCGCTCCTGGGCCAGCGGGGCTGGTATGCGTTTGGCGCCAACGACGGCGTGCGGTGGGCACGGTTCGAGGAGGACCGGTGGATCAGCAAAGGCCCGGCCAGGGCGTTTCGCGAACCGTCCCGCCCCCTCCTGGAAGCACCGGCCGGCGTGGTGTGGGCGACTTCAGCCGACAAATTGTGGCAGCTCGACCTGCGGGCCGGTCTGAGCCAGAACGCCCCCGCCCGCCAGTTCGGCCCCGAGCAGGGCGTGAACAAGCCTCCCACCTCCATGTTCGTCCTTGGTGGCGAGATTTTGGCCGCCTGCGACGGACGACTCCTGCGGTTCGACCTGCCGTCCGACCGATTCGTGCCCGAAACGCGCATCGCCGGGTTCGACTCGCTCGGTGTCGAACGCTCCTACGTGGACCACTCCGGCATCGTCTGGCTGCAAGGTCCGCCCCCGGACCGACAGATCCACCGCCTCCTGCCCGACGTCGCCGAGCGCTGGCGAACGGAGGCTCTGCCTGGCGAGGCGCTTCGCCATCTGCAGCCCGCGACGCATTTCCACGACCCCGCGACCCAGACGTTCTGGATCGGTGGCCACGGTGCGCTGATCTCGCGCGACCTGACGTGGCAACCGGCGAATTCGCCGAAGCCGCCCGCCGCCATGGTGCGCCGGATCGAGACCGGAACCGGCGAACTGTTGGGCGCCAGTTCGGACCCCGCGGTCGGCCCGATGCCGGGCCGGCTCGGCCCGAACACGACTTCACTCCGGATATCGTTTGCCGCGCCCACGTATGCGAGCGACCACGACGGCGTTGTCCACACCGAGTATCGGACCCGGCTGGACGGACTCGACCGCGAGTGGACGGCCTGGTCGCGCCGGACGGATCGCGATTTCACCAATCTGGCATGGCGCGACTTCAAGTTCCGCGTGCAGGCGCGCGACGATGCCGGCCGGATCGGCCCCGAGGCGACGATCGCCCTCGCCATCGTGCCGCCGTGGTGGGCGTCGCGCTGGGCGTGGGCCGGCTACGGTGCGCTCGGTCTGGTCGGTGTGGCGGGCGTCGTGCAGCTGCGCACCCGGGCGCTACGACGGCGGGCCGAGCAGCTCGAAGCGATCGTGGCGGCGCGCACACGTGAACTTGCCGCGAGCAATGCCGAACTGGCGCGCCTCAACCAACTCGAGCTCGACGAGAAAATCGCGGCGCAATTGTCCGAGGAGAAGGCACGGCTCGAGGTGCTGCGCTATCAGCTGAATCCGCACTTCCTCTACAATTCGCTCAACTCGATCTACGGCCTGCTGTTCGGGAACCCGCGCGACGCCGGCGAGATGGTGCTGCGGCTCTCGGATTTCTGTCGGGCCACCCTGACCGGCCCCAAAGATGAGCTTCCAACCCTTGAGGCGGAAATCGGCGCGTTGCGCAGCTACCTCGATGTCGAGCAAGCGGGATGGGGGGACAAGTTGCGCGTCGAGTTCACGATCGCGTCCGAGGCCACGACAGCCCGGTTGCGGCCCTTCCTGCTGCTGCCACTCGTCGAAAACGCCGTCAAATATGGCCACCGCACAACGCGCGACGTGCTGCACTTGAAAATCTCCGCCCGCCGCGCCGACGGCGTCCTGCACCTCGAGATCGCCAACAGCGGCGCGTGGGTGCCGCCCAACTCACTGTGACCGAACTCCACCGGCATCGGGCTGGAAAACCTGCGCCAACGGTTGCGCCGTTACTACCCCCAGGCGCATGAATTCACCACGGAGGAAAAAGACGGCTTCGTGACGGCGCGCCTCCGGCTCGTGGAGGCCGGCTTGAAGACCGGCCCGGTGGCCCCGGGCCGGAATCAGTCCTCCGGATGAAACGCATCCTCATCATCGATGACCACGCTCCGGCCCGCGCGGCGCTGCGGGCGCTGCTGGTCGGACACCCGGACATCACGATGATCGCCGAGATCGAGACGATGGCGGAGGCGGAGAGTCGGTTGCGCGTGGGCGATTACGACCTCGTGTTTCTCGACATCGAGCTCCGCGGTGGCACGGGATTTGATCTCGTCCCCCTGGTGCGACCCGAAGCCCGCGTCGTCTTCGTGACCGCCTACGATCAATTTGCGATTCGGGCGTTCGAAATCAACGCCCTCGACTATCTGCTCAAGCCCGTCCGCGCCGCCCGGCTGGCAGAGGCGTTGCGGCGGATGGCCCCCGCCCCCGATTTCAGTGTCCTCCCTCACCCTCCGGCGAGAATGGCGCCGGACGATCTCATCTACCTGAAGACGGGGGCGGGCACCTCGTGCTTCGTCGCCTTGACTGAGCTCGTCCTGATCGAGGCGGACGAAAACTACTCCACGGTCCATCTGAGCAACGGCACGCGACTGTTCGTCCGTCGTACGATGAAAGTGTGGGAAGATACGCTGCCCGCACCGCATTTCGCCCGGGTGCATCGCGGCACGATTATCAATCTGGCACGTTACCGTGGCTCCACGCGGGAAACTCGCGAGACGCTCCTGGTGCAATGCGACGGTCTCGCGGAACCCGTGCGGGCGAGCTTTCGTTATTTGCCCGAGCTGCGCACGCGCCTGCAGGCGATCGGTCGGCAGTTGTAACGCGCCACCCTCTCCGCCGCGGTCCCGTCCGCGATCAGGATGATACCTGAGCGATTGGGTGCGGATTCGCAGTAGTGGCTGCGTCGGCAATGGGAGGGTGAGTTGCGCCTGCTGCAGTTTTAAGTCGCGCCCGGGTTTGGTGCGACCGCGCAACGACATTTCGCGGCCGCCAAATGTTGGGGCCACGACGTCGAACATTTGCACGGTGGCGAGGTCGTCGAACATGGTGCGCGGCGTCAGTCCGAAGGCCATGCCACGCCGATACTGGCGCAAGGTGATGGCCAGAGGAGGCAACGCCGCCGTCGACACGCCACCACGCCAATCGCCGTCAGGCCGAGCCGCGCGCCAATTTCCGCGGAACTATTGCACCCGGTGAACGTCATCAGGCGGGCGCGGATCGCCCGGGGGATCCGCCGGAAGCGGATTTTCATCCACCAATGATGGACCAATGACGGAGCCATCACCGACCGCCGCTCATCGCCATTGACTCCCTATTGCCTCCCCGGAAGGTCCCTATCCCGTCCGTGCCGGCGAATCAGCGGGGCGCCCTTACATCCGCCACGACGCCGAGAGGTTGTAGTTGATCGGCGTCTTCTGCCCGAAGCCGACCGGGACCGTCTCGCGCGCGGGCGAGTTGTAATTGCCGTCGCGCGGCCGCAGCGCCGTCGTCGCCGTGCCGTTCGTCGACGTCGTCCAGTAAACCGAGCGGTCGTTCAGCAGGTTGTTGATCACGAGCTGCAGCTGGACGTTGCGATTGTGGAAGCGCCAGAGGTAGCCAAAGGTGGCGGTCACGGTGGCGTCGCCCTTGGGCGAATAGATCAGGGTGCTGGCGCTGCGCGTCGGGTCGTCGATCGCCCGGCTCGGATTGTTCGGGTCCACGATCGTGTCCGCGCCGCGGTTGCCGAGCACCTCGCGGCCGCGGTACTGCACGCCGGCTCCCAGCCGCAAGCCCTTGAGGCGGCCGTCCTGCACCGTGTAGTCTCCGAAAAACTTATACAGCGGCTGGTTCAGGCCGGTCGTGCGGGTGACGTTCAGGTTCCGGTAGTTGGTGAAGATCGTGTTGTAGGCGTCCGCCGCGGCCTGCGCATCGGGCCGGGTGTTGGCGGGAACAGCGGTGTCGACGGTGGCGACATTGGACGCGTCGATCTTCGCCCCGGCATCCTGGGCGATGAGCTTGAAGTTCTCGGCATTCTTCTCGATGTACGCGCGCGTGAGCTGGAACGCGTTGGCGCCGTAGACGTGGGGCAGCGACGCACTCCCGATCACGCGGAGGCCCTTGATCACGTTGGCGGTGAACTCCACTTCGAAGCCGCGGGCCTGGCGGTCCTGCACATCGGTGCCGCTGATGAAGAGCGGCACGCCGCGCTTGTTGAGATCCTGGGTCGTGCCGACCGGCGTCGCCGTCAGCAGCGTGTTGTAGGGAAACCCGCTCACGCCCTGGGGATTGTTGACCTCTTCGCTGGTGTAGTAGGTGAAGTTGACGTCGAGCTTGCGCTGGAAGAACTCAAAGCGCGCGCTGTAGTTCCAGCCCGTGGACACCGTGGGCGGCACCAGTCCACCGCCGAGCTGCAGCGCGTAGGCCTTCTGCGGATTGAACGTCTCGGCGTAATTGACCGAGGGGCTGAACCAGCTGAGCAGATGCACGATCGCGCCCATCGACTTCGTGTTGACGTAGCCCTGCAGGCCGGGAGTGACGTAGTCGTCCTGGAACCGGTACTGGGCGTAACGCGGGTCGCGCACGCCGCCGGCGAGCCGCGGGCGGGTGACGGCGGGCACGGCGGCCTGCGGCCGGCCCTGGGCGTCGACCGGCACATAGGTGAGCGACTCATAATCGGCGGGCGCGAACGGCTTGAAGAACGGCACGAGCGGATCGCGATCCGTCGGGTAGTCGCCGTTCACGGCCATCTGGCGGCTCTGCGAAAAGTAGCGGTCGCGGCGGACGGCCCCGAGGAGGATGATGCGCTCGTGCCAGAACTTCGCGTTCAGCGCGGCGAACCCGTAGCGGTAATTGGCGTCGTTGATCGACTCGGTGTCGAAGCGCGTGTGGTCGATCACCCAGCGCGGAGTGACGATCGTCGTCGTGCGCGTATTCGGATCATAATACGGAATCGGCTTGCCGGCGAGGTCGACGAACGGCCGGCTCGTTTCGTTCCAGTAGCGGCGGATCTTGATGTCGGAGGTGGTGCCGTTCAGCCACGCGAGGGTGTCGTTGCCCTGCGCGAGGCTGAGCCACTGGTAGGAGAGCGTGTAGTGGTTCTTGTTTTCACCGACCATCGTGTTGACGGCGAAGTTGCCGAAGCGGGTGTCCTTCTTCCAGGCGAGCGCGGCGCGGAGGTTGTGGTAGTCGTAGTGGCGGAAGCCGCGGAAGAAATTCCCGTCGCCGTAGGCCTGCAGGTAGTGCGGGTTCGGCTGGCCGTTCGGGAGCACGCGGTTGATGTCGATGTAGGTGGCGTTGGCGCCGCGGTTCTGTTCGCCGTTGGTGTAGTTGGAATTCTTGTTCATGTCGGCGGCGACCTCGGCGTAGAAATCGCCGAGCCGCTGTTCGATCGTCGCCTGCAGGTCGCGAAACGTCGTCTCGAGCAGTGGTCCGTCCTGATTGATCGAGAAGCGGCGCGACGGGCGGCGGAAATAGGAGTTGGCCTCGGCGACGTCGAAGCGGTTGCCCGGCACATTCATCGCCTCGACCAGATTGGTGTTGGTCAGGCCGAAGGCGGCGTTGCTGCCGGAGACGAATCCGCCGATCGGCGTGGTGGCGGTCGTGCCGCCGGCCAGGGTGATGGCCTCGTTGCTGTAGCTCGAGATGGCGTTGAAGCCGCTGTAGGGATCGTAGACGTTGTAGTTTGCGGCGCGGCGCGCGACGCCCTGCGCCTGGAGCGCGGTGATCTGCGCCGCGGTCGCCCCGTTGAGCGCGGCCGGCGTGGCGAAGGTCGTCTTGCCGTCCCAGCCGGAAAACTGGTCCTGGAGGTTGTTGATCGGCGCGTTGATCTCGCGGTTGATCGCCTCGGCCTCGACGCGGATCTGCGTGTTGCGAAACGGATTCACCGTCGTGGTGAGAAACACGCCCTTGCGCCGGTCGAATTCCTTCTGCCGCCAGCCGAGGACGTTCTGGCCGACGCCGGCGACGCGCACCGCCGCCTTCTCGCCGAGAGGCTGGTTCACATCGATCGTCGCGCGCATGAGGTCCCACGAACCGGTACTCAGCTTGAAGTCCTGAAACGCGCGACCCGTCTGCGCGCGCTTGGTGGTCGAGGAGCTGACGCCGCCGAGGCTGCCGTTGCCGAAGACGATTGAGTTGGCGCCGCGGCCGAAATCGTAGCGCTCGAGCGCGTAGCTGTCGTTGTCGCCGTTGACCGGGAAGAAATTCCGCAACTGCTGGCCGGCCGAGACGCCGCGCGACGTGTAGCGCACGGTGAAGGTCGTGAAGTTGAACGTGCCGATGTCGGAGCTGAACGTGGCGCCCGTCGTCCAGTTCTGCGCCGACTGCAGGTCGGTGAGATTCAGCGCGTCGATGAACTCGCGGTTGATCACCGAGTACGCGGCGGGCGTGTCGCGCAGGTCGGTCGCGAGGCGGCCGCCGGCGAGCGCACTCGCGGCGGCGAAACCGGTGTCGCGGTCGGAATTGACCGTGAACGGCGTGAGCGTGATCGGGCCTTCGCCGCCGGACTCTTTTTTCGCGCTGCCCGTGGACGGCGGTACCGTCTGGGCGGATGACGACAACGGCAACGCCAGCGCGAGGGCAGCAGCGAGCAACGAGGCGCGTTTCATGGTCCGGGAGGTCCGGACGAATCGGGAGTTCATGGGGTATCTCAGGAAGTTTCCAGCCGGCGCCGAAGACGCCGAAAGGTGGGTGTGGTCAAGGGTGGGATGCAGGCGAGACGGTGCGCCGGCAAGAGCGGAATTTGGTGACGCCTTCCGGACAAACAATCGGGGAAAAGCGCCGTGGGCGGAAAAAGGCGTGCCGCTTACGCCGCCGGCCTAACGGCCGAGATGTTTCTCCAGAAACGTGAGGGCAATCGCCCGCACATCCCGGGGCAGCGGTTTTTTGTTCCAGGTCTGGAAATCAAACGTGTGCCCGACGCCATCGAGCAGCACCAACTCGTGCGCGACCCCGTGCTGCTTGAGGACACGGTCCAGTTCCTCGGCCTGCGGATAGTCGACCGTGGCATCTGCGCGCCCGTGCAGGGTGAGGATCGGCAGCGAATCCTTCGCGACGTGCGTCACCGGCGAGGCGAGCCGCAGCACGTCGGCCGTGGCGGAATCTGCGCCAAACGACCGCAACAGGCTCGCCGACATCTTGCTCACACCCGTGGGACGGCCCTTCGGGTCGGTATTTTGCCGCGTGAGCAGGTCGGTGACGCCATACATGTTGATCACGCAACGGACGCGGCTCGAATACTGCGGGTACGGGGTCGCAGCCCCGGTCGGCTCAAATTCCGGTTTTCCTCCCGTGAGTCCGACCATCAGCGCGAGGTGCCCACCGGCCGAGCCACCGGCCACGCCGATGCGCTCGGGGTCGAGGCGGTACTCGGCGGCATGGACGCGCAGGTAGCGCACGGCATTTTTGCAGTCGTAGAGATTGGTCGGCCACGCCCCGTCACCCAGTTTGTAGTCGATGCTCACGACGACATAACCCGCCTGAGCGAGGAGGCCGCAGATGTTCTTCGCCCGCGCCTCGTTCTTGGTGCCTCCGGCCCAACCTCCGCCGTGAATCCACACGACTGCTGGGGAACGCCGGCCGGCCGGCGGCGGCGCCGGCAAAAAGAGATCGAGTTTCTCCTTCCGATCCGCGCTCAGGAACGGAAGGTCCGCCCGCACCTCCACGGCCGGCTCCACCGCGCGCCCGGCACCGAAGGGAGCCAGCAAGAGCAGAAAAGCGAGAGCGCGAAAACCCGGAGAAAGTTGAAGGGGCGATGAACGACGGCAGAAGGACATCATGGCGAAAACCGCTCTGACGATTCGCGCCGGACAACGTTCCGGCAAACAAAACGATCGGGGAATGCAGGAGCAGGGTGCATCTCAATTTCTGGACACTGGGGACGCGACGCCCTCGTCGCGTGGTTCGAAACCGCGACGAGGGCGTCCTGCCGGAGGCCGACACCAACCGCGCCGAAGTCGAAAGAGACCGGCGACGCCCTCGTCGCGTGTCTCCGGCGACGGGGGCGTCGCCGCTCCAGTAATCTCACGATTGTAATCATTGGGGTTTCCCGCATTTTCCAAAACCGGAATGAGCCCAGCGCTGGCCGCCCCGCGCGTTTAGTGTCGCAGACCGGCCCGGAAGATCCCAAGTTCGATCAACCCCGCTTCGACAGGTCTTCCGGAATCCCGACCGATTAGGTTTCTCCCACCGTCCCCATGAAGATCAACACCGTGCCTGCCACGTCGGTGCGACGTCATCGTCCGCACTTCATTCTGAGCGCCTTCCTCGCCCTGATCGTTGCCCTTCATGCCGCGACCACCGTGGGTGCCGCGGCGGCGCAAACCGGCAGCATCGCCGGACGGATTTTTGATCCGCTCGGCGAGAGCTACCTGGGCAACGCACGGGTCACTGTCGAGGGCACGAGCATCGAGGTGTTTTCCGACGACACCGGGTACTACCGGCTCGATCGTGTGCCGGTCGGCGAAACCCGGCTGCGGGTCTTTTACACCGGTCTCGCCCCGCAGACGCGCCCGATCACCGTCGCCGCCGGCCAGACGGCGCAGCAGGACTTCAACCTGACGGCGTCCGAGGGGAAACCCGGCGGCACCGACACGCCGTTGAAGATGAAGGCGTTTGTGATCGCGTCCTCGAAGGAGATGGACGGCGCGGCCATCGCGATCAACGAGCAGCGCTTTGCGCGCAACATGGTCACGGTGGTATCGGCCGACGAATTCGGACTGGTCGCGGAGGGGAATGCGGCCGAGTTCCTGAAATTTCTGCCCGGCGTGACGATCGAGTATGCCGGAGGCGACGCGCGCGGCGTCTCGCTGAACGGCGTCGGGAGCAGCTACGTTCCCGTCTCGGTCGGCGGCTTCGACCTCGCGAACCTGCCCGCGTCGGGGAACAACCGGAACCTCGATTTCAACGGCGTTTCGATCAACAACGTCGCACGCGTCGAGGTCACCAGCTCGAACACGCCGGAGACGTCCGGCAGCTCGCTGGCCGGCTCGATCAATCTGGTTCCCCGCAGTGCGTTCGAACGCGCGAAGTCGCTCTTCACCGGCAATGCGTATGTGATGTTCCGCGACAACGATCGTTCGCTGCACCGCCAGCCGGGACCGAACGACGGCTACAACTACCATGTGCAGCCCGGCGCGGATTTCTCCTACATCGTGCCGGTTTCCCCGCGCTTCGGCTTCACGCTCACCGGCGGCTACAGCAAGCAGGTGGCTCCGCAGGACCTGCTGCAGAATACCTGGACCGGCGTCTCGGGCGCCTCCAGCGCCAACCTGCCCGCCCCCGGCGTCGCCTCGCCGTACCTCACCTCGATCCAGATGGGCGACCGGCCCCGCGTCACCCTCCGCACGTCGGCGGGCGCGACCCTCGACTACAAACTTTCGGCCAACGACCGGCTCTCGTTCAACTTCAGCTGGGCGCAATTCGACACGACCAACTACAACCGGGCGATTCGGTTCTTCATCCAGCGGGTGACGCCAGGGAATTTCGGCCCGACGTTCACCCACGGTGCCAGTGGCACTGGTGCCGGCGAGATTCAGAACGCCGTCAACGCCCGGCGCTGGACCAGTTCCACCTACGCCCCCGCACTGGTCTGGCGGCACAACGGCCCGATCTGGAAGGCGGAGGCCGGTTCCGGAGTCTCGGCCTCGACCACGAACTACCAGGACATCGACCAGGGGTTCTTCCGCGGCGAGATTCTCGCGCGCCGGCAGAACCTCACGATTGCGTTCGACGACGTCAGCTACATCGGGCCCGGCAAAATCACGGTGAAAGACGGCGTGACCGGCGTCCCGGTGAATCCGTATGTGCTCAGCAGTTACACCCTCTCCTCCCCCGGCAGCGTCAGTGACTATCGCGACCACATCGAACACAAGCGGAGCGCCTACGCCAACCTGCGGCGCGATTTCGACTGGCGCGGCATTCCGCTCTCGCTGAAAGGCGGACTCGACCTGCGGCAGTCGCAGCGCGACATCACGGGCGGCACCATCGCCGCGACCTACCTCGGGCCCGCCGACGTCCCCGCCGGTCTCGTCGATCGGCCGAACTCCACGCGCCTGCCGCCCTTCGGCTATCCGCTGACCGAGTGGCTGAGCACCGAAAGGACGGCCCAGCTGTACAAGGACCACCCCGAATACTTCCGCGTCGACCCCAACGCGGTCTATCGCTCGATCGTCAACCTGCAGCGGTACGCGGAGGAGATCATTTACTCCGCGTTCCTCCGGGTCGACGCGCAGTTCATCGATCGCCGGCTCAAATTCACCGGCGGTTATCGCGCCGAACAGACCGACGTCCAGGGTGAAGGTCCGCTCACCGACCCGACCGGCGACTACCGGCGCGATGCGAATGGCAAGATCGTGCTGGTAAACGGGCGGCCGCAGCTGATTGTGCCGACCAACGCCGGTCTCGAGTACTCCAAGCTCACTTTTCTCAGTCGCGCGGGACGCACCCAGAAGGAGTACCTGCGCGTGTTGCCGAGTCTCAACGGGAGCTTCAACCTGCGGGAGAACCTGATCCTGCGCGGCGCGTTTTACCAGTCGCTCGGGCGGCCGAGCTACAACCAATACTACGCCGGCACCACGCTGCCGGACACCGAGTCGCCGCCAAGCCCGACCAACCGGATCAGCGTCAACAACCCCGGGATCAAGGCGTGGAGCGCCAACACCTACCGGTTCAGCCTTGAACGGTATTTCGAGGGAGTCGGGCTGCTCTCGGTTTCCGCCTTCCGCCGCGATTTTCGGAATTTCTTCGGCAGCACGACGATTCGCTCCACGCCTGAGCTGCTCGAATCGCTCGAGTTGGACCCGGGCACGTATGGCGCCTACGACATCGCGACGAACTACAACCTCCCCAGCCGGGTCCGCGGCCAGGGCCTGGACTTCAGTTACAAGCAAGGACTCACGTTTCTTCCCCACTGGGCCCGCGGCATCCAGGTGTCGGCCAGCGCAAGTGCGCAACGGATGACGGGTGACGCCGCGGCCAATTTCGCCGGCTATATCCCGCGGACCTACAATTGGGGCATCAGCCTGACGCGCGAGCGCTTCAATCTCCGCGCCAACTGGAATTATCGCGGCAAGCAGCGGGTCGGCGCGGTGACGGGAGCGGGCATCGAACCGGGCGTGTTCAATTGGTGGGCGAAACGGCTCTACATCGACCTCAACGGCGAATTCAAGCTTACGCGGCGCTTCGCGCTCTTCGCCAGCCTGCGCAACGTGGGCGACGCCACCGAAGACCTCAAAATCTTCGGCCCGAACACCCCGGCCTACGCCACGTTTCGCCAGCGCGAGGACTTCGCCTCGCTCTGGACCATGGGCGTGAAGGCGACGTTCTGATCCGGCATCACGCCCTTTCCCTTCGGACGCAGCGCAATTTCAGGAAACTGGGGACGCGACGCCCTCGTCGCGTGGTTCGAAACCGCGCGCGAGGGCGTCGCGGCTCCAGCAGTTGCACGATGGTGATCAGTGCATGTTTCGCCTGTCCAAAAAGCGGGATGAGCCCTTTCACCTTCCCTGCTGAAACAATCCGATTGCGGTCGGCCATGTCGGAAGCGAACGTGGCGCTTTCGCCCGATGCCCACCCTTCGCCCCGCCTTCCGCATGCACCTCCGCGTCGTTGCGTCCCTGTCCGTGCTGTTCGCCGTCGCCCGCGCCCAATCCGCCCTGCCCCCGGAACCCGTGCCGCTGGCCTCGCTCGCCGCCTTCAAGCCCGTCACCTCAAATTGGAAGCTCGTCGGCAGTCTCTCCGGCGACCCGCGCCGGGAAAAATCGCTCACCGGCCCGGCCGGCACCGGGGTGCTGATTTGCAATCCCGGGAAGGACGCCGCCTCGCGCGGGCATCTCTTCACCGGCTGGGAACACGGCGACATCGAACTCGACCTGGAGTTCTTGCTCACGCCCGGTTCGAACTCGGGCGTGTATCTGCAGGGGCGTTACGAGGTGCAGCTTTTCGACAGCTGGGGCGTGCGCGACCCGAAGCCCAGCGATTGCGGCGGAATTTACCAACGCTGGGATCCGGCCCGCGGCCAGGGCAAGGAGGGCTACGAGGGAACGGCACCGCGCGCAAACGCGTGTCGCGCCCCCGGACTCTGGCAAAAACTCCACGTCGAATTCCAGGCGCCGCGCTTCGACGCCGGTGGAAAGAAAACCCAAAACGCGCGCTTCACGAAGGTCGTCCTCAACGGCTTCGTGATTCACGAGAACACCGAAGTCACCGGCCCGACGCGCAGCGCCGCCTTTGAGGATGAGAAGGCACTCGGCCCGCTGATGATTCAAGGCGACCACGGCCCCGTCGCACTGCGCCGCCTCGCGGTGAAGCGGCTCGACCCGGGACAGATCATCAAGACCGCAAATTTGCATTACCAACTCTATGCCGGCAGCTACAGCACCGTCGGCGCCTATGATCGGGAAAACCCGAAAGCCCAAGGCGTGCCGGAGCGACTGGCGCACAGTGCCGTCGAGAAGAGCGGCAAGTTCGCCCTCGTGTTCACCGGTTCGCTCCAAGTGCCGCGGGCGGGCGACTATCGCTTCGCGATCGAGACCGCCGGGATCGCGCGTCTCACCGTCGACGGACGCTCTGTCGTCACACCGCTCGATCGCGGGAGCCAGCCAGGCGTCGCGACGCTCACCGCGGGCAAGCACGACTTCCGGCTCGACCTCGTCCACAACGCCAACGGGCAGCCCTCGCTCGAATTAATCGCGGAAGGCCCGGGCATCGCCCCCCAGTCGCTGACCGCCGGCGACAATCCCGCCCTACTCGTCGGCCGTGCCGGCAAGGGAGGCAAAGGCGCGAAGGCGGCCGGCAAGTCGGCGCCGAAAACAGGAAAGAAACTGCTCGTCGAACCCAAGGACCGCGTGCTGCTGCAGCGGGGCTTCGTACCGTTCGAACCGCGCAAGCGCCTCTACGCCGCCGCCGTCGGCTCACCCGCCGGCGTGCACTTCGCCTATGACTTCGAGACCGGCGCCCTGCTCCACGCCTGGCGCGGATCGTTCGTCGATACCTTCGCGATGTGGGACGGCCGCGGCAACGACCAGACCGCCAAGCCCGCCGGGCCCTCGCTGACGTTCAACGGCAAGCCCGCAATCGGACTGATCGAATACGCCGCCAACGGCGACTGGCCCACGCAGCCCGACGCGTTGTGGTCCTCGCAGGGTTACACCCTCGAGACTGACGGTACACCGGTGTTCCTTTCCACCCTTTCGGAGATTTCCGTCCGCGACCGCATCGCGCCGACGCCCGACGGCCGCGGCCTCTCGCGTACGATGCAGCTCAAGGGCAAACTCCCCTCGTGGTCCGCGTGGGTGCTCCTCGCCGAGGCCGAGGTCATCACGCCGCAGCGCGACGGCAGCGGCTGGATCATCGGCGACCGCGAATGGTATCTGGACTGGCCGGCCGGCGCCGCGAGCCAACCGATCGTCCGCACGGTGAACGGCCGGCAACAACTCGCCGTGCCCCTCCGGGCCGCGACGCTCGAAAAGCCCATCACCTACTCGATCCTCTGGTAATCCTCCCCATGAACGGAAAATCTTTCACATCGAAATTCGGTTCGTGGGCGCGGACGGGCATCCCGGCCAGCCTCCTGCTGGCGGGCTCCGCGCTCGCCGCCGATCTCGTCAACAATCCCTCCGCCGCCGAACGCTTCGCGAAACCATCGAGCGATCTCGTGGAGCGGGAGAATCTCTACTGGCAGCGCATCCCGCTCCCCGTGCCCGACGACCTCGTGCTCGAGGTGAGCGGCATCACTCCAGTTGTTGGCAAACGCCTGCTTGTCACCACCCGCCGCGGCGAAATCTGGTGGATCGACGGCGCCTACGACGCCGACCCGAAGCCGAAATTCACGCTCTTCGCCTCGGGCCTGCACGAGCCGCTCGGCATCATCGCAGCGCCCGCTCCGCAGCGCGGCTACTACGTCGCGCAGCGCCAGGAGGTCACCCGGATCGAGGACACCAACGGCGATGGTCGCGCCGACGTGTTTGAAACGGTCGCCAAGCTGCCGATCTCCGGCAGCTATCACGAATATGCCTTCGGCCCGGTGCTCGCGCCCAACGGCAATCTGCGCGTCACCCTCAACGTCGCGTTTGGTGGCGCGACGCAGGCGCCCGCCCCGTGGCGCGGCTGGATGCTCGAAATCACGCCCGACGGCCAGATGACGCCCATCGCCGCCGGCCTGCGGTCACCGTGCGGATTTCTCGTCACCTCGAAGGGGGACTGGTTCGCCTCCGAAAACCAGGGCGAGTGGGTCGGCTCCGGCCGCGTCACGCATCTGACGCCCGGGGACTTCGCCGGCCATCCGGCGGGCCTCGCGTGGAGCCGCCTGCCGGGTTCGACCGTCAGGCTTCGTCCCGACGACATCAAGGATTTCGAGGAGCCGATGACCGAGGTCGCCAAGCGCATTCCCAGCGTGAAGCCTCCCGCCGTCTGGCTGCCTCACACGGTTCTCGGCATCTCGAACTCGGGCATGCTCGAGGATCGCAGCGCAGGGAAATTCGGTCCGTTTGCCGGCCAGCTGTTTGTCGGCGACCAGGGCCAGAGCAAGATTTCCCGCGTCGTGCTCGAGCAGGTGCGCGGCGTGTGGCAGGGCACCGCGATCGCGTTTCGCGAGGGCTTCGAGTGCGGCATCATCCGCATCGCGCACGGTGAGGACGGCGTGCTGTTCGCCGGTGAGTCGGCGCGCGGCTGGGGCTCCGTCGGACCGAAGCAGCAGGGGATTGAACGCCTTGCGTGGACGGGAAAGACGCCGTTCGAGATTAAGGAAATTCACGCCCAGCCGGATGGTTTTATGCTCACGTTTACGCAGCCCGTCGATCGGGCGACGGCGGAAAAACCCGAGAGCTACCACGTCGCCGGGTTCACCTACCTCTATCACAAGGCCTATGGCAGCGCACCGGTGAATCGCGTCGCCTGTCCCGTGCGCAAAGTCGTCGTCGCGCCGGACGGGCTGAGCGTGCGGATCGCCAACGCCTGCCTGCGCGAGGGCTACATCCACGAAATCAGGGCGCCCGGCCTGCGCGCGAAGGGCGGCACCGAGACGCTGCTGCACGGCACTGCATATTATACGATGAACCGGATTCCCGAGGGCGCGCGCATCATCCCGCTCGATCCCAAGGACGCCGAGATCTGCGTCGCCCCGGTGGCGGCCATCGCCACTGCCAACACCAAGAAACACCCGAGCAAGGTCCCGGCCGACTGGGCGGGCGACGACGGAGACCAGGCCATTCTGCTCAGCACCCAACCGGGGCTCAAATACGACACGACGCTGCTCACCGTGAAGGCCGGTTCGCGCGTGCGGCTCGTGTTCCGGAACGCCGACGACATGCTCCATAATTTCGTGCTTTGCGCACCCGGCCGCGGCCAGGCCGTCGGGGAAGCCGCGCTGGCGCTCGGCATCGACGGCAACGCGCAGAACTTCGTGCCGGATTCCGCCGACGTGCTCTACCATACGGCGCTGACGCTGCCGGGCGCGACGGATACGATCTTCTTCACCGCCCCCGCGAAGCCCGGCGACTATGACTACGTCTGCACGTTTCCCGGCCATTCGGCGCTGATGAAGGGGATCCTGCGGGTGGAGTGAAATGCGGTTGCCTTTTCCTTACGCCTTACTTCGAAGTAAGGAATGGAAACGACTGTCACCAGCAAAGGTCAGCTCACCCTTCCGCGGGAAGTTCGGCACGCCCTCGGCATCGACGCCGGCACCGTGCTTGAGGTCGAGCTCGGCAGCCAGGGCAGCATCGTGCTCCGGAAGAAAGCCACCCCTGGTTTCTTTGACCAATTCGTCGGGCTCCGGGCCGCCGGCGCTCCGTTCGCCAGCGGGGACGAAGCCCGGGAGGCGCTGCGCGTCGCTGAGGATCCGACACACTATGGCGCCAAGCGACGCGCCAAACGCTGAGCCATGGCCATCGCCCTCGACTCGAACATCCTCATCGACATCCTCGGCCAGCCGTCGGAGCACACTCCGCACGCCGTCGAGGTGCTCAACGCCGCACTCACCCGCGGCGCCCTGATCGTTTGTCCGGTTGTCGCCGCCGAGACGTCGCTCTACTTCCCCACCGCTGACGACGCCGAAGACACCTTCAAGCGCATGCAGATCCGGCTCGCACCCTTTGGCTGGCGCGACCTGCACCTGGCCGGCCGAATCTTTCTCGAATACCGCAAGCTCGCCCCCAAGCCCCGTCACCGCGTGGTTGCGGATTTCCTCGTCGCCGCCCACGCCTTTCATCACGCGGACGAGCTCATCACCCGGGACCGCGGGTTTTACCGCCACTATTTTCCCAAATTGAAAATCACCTCGGTCGGCCCCTCCCCTTCATGAACAATCCGCTTCCGCCCCTCCCCGCCGAGCCGCGGCCGGGCCTCTATCGGCACTACAAGGGCAACGACTATCGCGTCGTCGGTCTGGCGCGGCACTCCGAGACGCGCGAGGCGCTCGTGGTCTACGAAGCGCTCTACGGGGAGCGCGGACTCTGGGTGCGGCCAGCGGCGATGTTTGTGGAGACGATTGAGGTCGCGGGCCAACGCGTACCGCGCTTTGCCTACGTGGGAACCAAGTGACCGGACGCGGTCCGCCCCTTTTTCCCAATGCCAATTCTATCCGCCCATTCTGACGCCGACATCGCCCGTTGCTTTCCCGTCATGGCCCAATTGCGGCCGCACCTCGTCGAGGGCGAATTTGTCGCGCGTGTGCGCCGGATGCAGGGCGAGGGCTTTCATCTGGCGTTCCTGGAGGAGGCCGGTGCCGTCCGCGCCGTCGCCGGCTACCGTTACCAGGACAAGCTCTTCTCGGGAAAAAATCTCTACGTCGACGATCTCGTGACGGATGCCACGCAACGATCCCACGGCCACGGCCACACCCTGCTGGCCTGGCTTGGTGACGAGGCGAAACGCCACGGCTGTGTGCAACTCGAGCTCGACTCCGGTGTCCAGCGATTCGAGGCGCATCGTTTCTATCTGCGCGAGCGCATGCACATCTCGGCGTATCACTTCGTGATCGCGCTGAAGCCGTAGCCCGCGCCGAGGCGGACTTCAAACGGTCTTCGGGTCGGTCGCAGAACGGCCGATCATTCCTGCGCCCCGCCCATGATAGGTGGCGAGGAAAAATCCCAGAATCGCGGCCACCGACAGCGCCAGCCCGCCCCAAAACAAAGGCCAGCGCGTGGTCCCGGCGCGTGTGCAGAGGGCAAACCAGCCACCCGTGCCCAAATAGCCGAGCAGGTTTCCGACGCCGCTGTTCGTGAGCGCCATCAATGCCTGCGCCCGGGCGCGCCAGGCGGGATCGACCCGTTGGTCGAGGTAGATTTGCGCGGTGATGAACACGAGCGTGAACGAACAGCCGTGGAGAGCGACACCGGCGATCAGTCCCGCGCGCGTATCCAGTGCGCTCACGGCAAACCGCAGCACCCCAAAGCCGAGGCCGCAGGCGAAAATCCACTTGATGCGCCAGCGCAACAGGAGGCTGCCCAGGGAAAACATCGCGATGATTTCCGTGATTTGCCCGAGGCTCATCCACGCCGTCGTGTGCTCGAGGCCCAACTCGCGCAGGTGCGGCGGAGCGTAGGGATAAAAACCCGCGAGCGGAATGATGAACAACGTGGTGGTCAGAAAGACGACCCGGTGGTCCCGGTTGCGCAACAGGCTCAACGCATCGAACCCGAGCCGCTGCGTCCAAGTAAGGTTCTCCGCCGACTTCGGCGTCTCCAGGACCGGCAGGAAAAACGTGAATCCGCCCACCACCAACCACACCAGCGCACCGCTGAAACCGGACACCGGCGAACGGTCCGCGCCGAGTGCGCTGACCAGCAGGCAACCGCCCATCCAGCCAAGCGTGGCCATCGCCCGGACTGGACCGAACTCCTTCTTGGCGTCCGCGAGCCGGGCAAAGATAATCGTCGAGGCCAGGCCCCACGTCGGCGCCGAGCAAAGCGCGTGCAGTTGAATCAGCAGGAGCACCGTCCATGCGCCCGCCCCCGCGCGGATCGCCGCGCTGGCCAGGATCATCGCAACGGCCGTCGCCAAAGCGAGCCAGCGCAGCACCTTGACCGGCGAGGCATGGCGGTCTGCCACCGCGCCAAACACGAGCGGCGAGATGAACGCCGCCACTGCGGACGCCGCGAAGGCGTACGCCTTGACGCCGGTATAGCCGTGCGCATCGAGCACCGCGCTCAATGGGACGAACCACATCGCCATCGCAGCGCCCTGGATGAAAAAGAGGATGATAAGCTCGGCGTATTCCGCGCGGCGGATCGTGGTCAGCACGGGCGGAGCAGACACGCGCCACGGCTGAGTTCAAGCCTCGGAAGATGACCGCGTTGCCGCCCAAACCGCGGACAATGTGCGTCCATGGTGGCACTCCGGGCGTTTCATCGCTGTGATTTACTCCCTGCACCGCGAACAGCACGTCCCCGGCGACCCAGCGACAATCTGGCGTTTTTTCGCCACCCCGCAGAACCTCGACACTCTGACGCCGCCGTCACTGAAGTTCGACATCATCGGCACGGTGGCGCCGCGGATGTATGCCGGCCAGATCATCGAGTACCGCATCCGCCTATTACCCGGCATCACCACGCGCTGGCTCACCGAAATCACCCAGGTGCGGGAGGGCGAGTATTTCGTCGATGAACAACGGATTGGCCCCTACCGGCTCTGGCACCACGAGCACCACTTTGTCCGCGCGGCCGACGGCAGTGGCGTGACGATGACCGACCACATCACCTACGACCCTGGCTGGGGTCCGCTTGGCGGCCTGGTGCACGCGCTCTGGATTCGTCCGAAACTCACCGAGATTTTCGATTTCCGCACCCGGAAGATTGCGGAGTTGTTTCGAGCGAAGGCTACCAAAGGACGTTGAGCCGTGACACCGCGCCTACGGCGCCGTCACCCGACCGACGATTACTTCCTTCGATCGCTTCAACACCGAGTAAAGCATCGTTGGCTCGGTCGGATCAAAACAGAAGGCCTGGCCCTCGGACGGAAATGGAATTGTCGCGATCCACTTCAGCACCGAGCCGGCCTTCGGAAAATCCACCACGTAGAGCTCAGTGTTGTCGTGGCCGGTCAGATACAGGTGCCCGCCCGGACCAAACGCGCCGCCCGACGCGCTGTAGCCGCGACCGCCAAAACGCGCGTTGAGATCCGGAGGCAGCGCCCAGCCGCCGGTGCGGCGCCACTCGTCGTCCAGCGCAATGATCTGGGTCCAAGCGCCGTCCCGGTTTGGCTCAGCCCCCTTGTTTCCATAGTGAACGAAGCACGCGATCCAACGATCCCCACGGCGGTCAAGCCAGGTGAACGAGCCGTCCATCCGCCCAAAACTATGCGACGCGGCATGCGTCAGCGTCGCGGGATCGAAAATCTCCAGCGAGCTGAGCATCGGCACGCCGGGATAGTTGGAATGGATCGTGAGCAGCCGGCCGTCGTGGATGAGGCCCGCGTTGAGGTGGATGATTTCCCCGCCCGCGCCTCCTTCCCAGCCCGCAACCCGTTCTCCCGTGGCCTTGCGGTATTTTCCAATCGTGTGGTTGTTGATCGCGTAGAAAAAATCGCGATCCACCGCCACGCCCTGGCCGGCCTCGGGGGCTTTGAAACGGCGCAATTCCTCGTAGCGCCATCCCGGCGTGGTGAGTTCACCCACGGGAGGAGAAAGTTTCGCGTCGGCCGCAAAGACGACGGCCGCCACCGCGAAAAGAACCGGCAGAACTCGGGTGAAGCTTGTCATGGGAGTGAGGCGGCCCTGGGCAGCGATGCCAGCGCGTCCGCAATCGACAGCGAGTGCCGCTTCCGATCGAGGAAATAGGAGACCTCAAGAAGGCCGAGCGTCTCGAGTCGGCGCAGCGCGGCCGCATAACCGTCGCCCACGCGGTCGGGTCGGTGCGCGTCGGCCCCGATCACGATCGGGATCCCCCGTTCGCGAATGAAACCGAGCATGCGATCGCCGGGATTCATCTCCGGCAGCGCCTTGTTCACACCCGAGGTGTTCAGTTCCATCGCGACGCCCGTCTTCGCGATGCGATCAAGGGAGCGCAGGATGTGGGATTCGATGCGGCTGAAGATCCACTCGTGTGGCGCCTCGTTTTTCACCAGATCGGGATGAGCCAGGGTGTCGAAGAGCCCAGTTTCGGCCGACTGCGCCAAGTGCTCGAAATAGGTCTGCTGATAATCGAACCAGTTGCCGCGAAAATACCGCGCCCGATAGTCCGGCACCTGGGTGTGCACCGAGCCGAGCACGTGATGGAGCGGCACCCGCGCATGCAATTCCTCCAGCCAGGGCTCGACTCCGGGATAAAAATCGCTCTCCAGCCCGAGCCGTACGTCGACGCGCCCGGCAAATTGTTCACGCGCGTGGGCGACGGCGGCGACATACGTCTCGTACTCCTCCGGCGCCATCCGCACCGCGTGGGAGATGCCGTCCGGGAGCGGACAATGACAGGTGAAAATAATCCCCTTGAACCCGCGCGCGAGGGCCGCGGCGGCGTATTCGACCGGCTCACCGCGCGCGTGCTTGCAGAGCGGCGTGTGGCAATGGGACTCGTAGAGGAGCGGCGTGGCGGCGGAGGACATCTGCGAAAGAGGCGGAGGATTTTCAGGAAACGCCAGGAGCGCAACTCCGCAGGCATCGTCCGGGATTTTATGCGCGGGCTTGCGCGCGGCAAAACGGGTCCCAAGCTCCATTCCCGCATGCCCCCTCCCTCTCCCGCCCACGATGACGTCGTGCACAGCGAATCTTTTCTGCAGGCGCTGATGCGTCGGCAACTCGGTCTTTCCGTCGCCTGCGCGGCGACATTTCTGATCGCCCTGCTCGGGATGCCGCTCCTCAACTACTTCGCCCCGGCGTTGATGGCGACGCGGATCGCGGGCTTCACGCTGACCTGGCTGATTCTCGGCGTGCTGTTCTTTCCCTTTGTGTGGGTGATTTCTTTCGTGTTCATCAAACGCTCAATCGCGCTTGAGGAAGAGGAAGTGGAGCATGCGCGCCGCGGACGGGAGCAACGCTGACCATGAGCCCTACCCTTGCCCTCATCGGTGGCGTCGATCCGTGGATCTTTGCCTTCTCGTTTGTCACGGTCGCCGCGACCATCTGGATGGGCTTCCGTTCGGCACGGACCTCCAAAACCGCGAGTGACTTTTTCGTCGCCGGCCGCTCGGTGTCAGTCGGCTGGAATGCATCCGCCATCTCCGGCGAATACTTGTCGGCCGCCTCGTTCATGGGCGTCGCCGGCATGGTGATGTCGAGCGGCTACGACGCGCTGTGGTATCCAGTGTGTTACGCCTGCGGCTATCTGTTCCTGCTGCTGTTCATCGCCGGGCCGCTGCGTCGGTTCGGCGCGTACACGATTCCGGATTTCGCCGAGGGCCGGTTTGACTCGCCGCTGTTCCGCAAGATCGCCGTCTGCTTCGTGCTGTTCATCGGATTTTTCTACACGATGCCGCAGATGAAGGGCGCGGGCGTGACGCTCGCCTACATCTTCCCCGGCATGCCCTACTGGGCGGGTGTCGTGCTCGTCGGCGCGGTGATCACGTTCAACGTCGCCCTCGGCGGCATGAAGGGCATCACGCTCGTGCAGGCGTTCCAGTACTGGATGAAGATGTTCGCGATCAGCGTGCCGGTTTTCGTGCTGATGGCGGTCTTCGGCTTCTACAACAGCCACGTCGGGGCCAATGCAGCCGCCGGCGAAAAAGCCGCTCCCGCGACTGAGGTGCAGCGCAAGGCGCTGGTGGAAAAGGCCCCCAAGGACAACGCCTGGATCGCGCCCTTCGGTCCGTTGACCACGAAGGCGGTCAATGCCGCGGCCGCCGCGTTGCCGGCCGAGCAGCGTCCGGCCTATCTCGCCGAGCACCAGCGCCCCTACTCGCTCCTTTACACGTACTCGCTGATCATGGCGCTGGTCTGCGGCACCGCCGGCCTCCCGCACATCCTCGTGCGCTTTTATACCAACCCGGATGGCGCCGCCGCCAAGCGCACCACGATGTGGGTGATGATCCTGATCGGCGTTTTTTACGTGTTCCCGCCGGTCTTCGGCACCATCGGTCGCAATCTCATGCCCGAACTCTACTCGGGCGTCGGCGCCAAGGGCACCGACAAGGTCGTGCTCGAACTCCCCACTCTCCTCGGTGCCAACTCCGGCGTGCTCGGCTCGATCCTCAGCGGCATCACCTGTGCCGGCGCGTTCGCGGCGTTCATGAGCACGTTCAGCGGACTGCTCGTTTCTATGACGGGTGCACTCGCGCACGACGTCTACGGCCGCATGCTGCGCCCCCAAGCGAATCCCGCCGAGCGCATGTTCGCGTTCAAGGTGGCCGCCGTTCTGGTCGGAACGGTCGCGATCAGCCTCGGCTGTTTTGTCGAGCCGCTCGAGATTAACTTCATGGTCGGGCAGGCCTTTGCCATCGCCGCCGCGAGTTATTTTCCGCTGCTCTTCATGAGCGTGTGGTGGCGCGGGATGACGATGAAGGGCGCCGCCACGGGTATGCTCACCGGCGGCCTGTGTGCACTCGTGGCCGCGGCGCTGACGAATTTCTCGACGCTCGCCCTCGACAAGGGGCCGATGGGCAAAGTGTTCTCCGCCTTCGCTCCGCTCAACGGTTTCTGGGCGCAGCATCCGCTGCTCCGCATCCTCTGCGAACAGCCTGCGATCTGGACCGTACCGCTCGCCATCGGCCTGATGATCGTGGTCTCAAAGTCCACCGCCAGCGACGTCCCGTCCGACGTGCGGATGAAGATGCTCGTGCTGCACGCCCCGGAAAAACTCGGCCTCAAGCAGGAGTACATCCAGGAGCACCAGGCCGGCGCGGGACACTGAGAAGCGGCGAGGCCGTCGAGCGCTTGGAGCGAAGAGCCGGGAGCCCAATCTCCAGAGAGGAAGTGGATGCCGTCCGACCACACCCTCTTCGTCTCCACCTACCCCAATCAGCGGCGGCCCCGCCTCAATTCGTCGCAAACGCGCGCGCGCAACAGTGTCACGTAATACGTGAGCTACGCTTTTCCGCTGGGTTCGCAAACACGTGGTCGGGTTTCAGTTGCATGCAAACGACTAGCGCCGCCGACTGAACGTTCAAGCGCGTAATCGAAATCTATTGTCATGCCGCCGTCATGCAGGGACGTAACAATGCGGGACGTGAAAGGAACTATCGGAGCAAAGCGGAGGTGGTGACCCCGGCGGAGCCCGGCGCAGGTATGCGGAGACGTCTGCGCCGCGGAACCGACGGCGAACAGATCACGGCCCGTTTCGGAGGTCGTGTCCGAAGAAAAAGCGGCGTGACGGATGAGCCGCGTCGTGGGCTCTCGCCGCGATCGCGGTGGGTCACACGACGTCAAACCTTGGGGCGGTCGGCGTGCTGTTCGAAATGTCGTCGAGGGCCAGGGTGAGATTTTTCGACAGCTGTCCGGTGAAATCCGAGTTCTTCGGGCTCATGTTCCGCCCAACCGAGTCCGACTTGTTCCGATAGAAAAGGAGGACCCACCGTTCATTCAGGTTCGAGGAAGGTGGGTGGGCGGCCGCAGGTTGCGGGAGATGCGGGATGCCCGGGTGCCGACAGAAAAACAGGAGCCGGCGCGCGCCGCCGGCGGTCGTCGCGTAGACTTTGTGAAGCGACGATCTTGGGGGAAGTCCAGGAGAACTGATCCCTATCGCCAATTCAGGCTTCTCCTTGAGCTTCGCGAAAAGCTTCCGCGCCTCGTCGGAAATCTGTCCGCCCAACTCCTTTCTCTTGATGGCGTGCGGGACGATGATGTCCATCAGCGCGCTCGCAGGCGATCAAGAGCCTCGCCCAGGTCCCTCATGAGGGGGACGGCTGCGGCGGGCGCCTCGACGCGTTCAATTCTCTCAATGGATGGTTCGAGGGAAAGACGGACCTGGTAACCGAGGCTGCGCGCAGTCCGCACGATGGTATAAAGGGTGATCGAGGTGTTGCTCGCGTCGAGCACTCTCCGGATCGCCGTGCGACTGGTGCCGGTGTCGCGGGCGAGAGACGCCAAGGTGACTCCCCGCTGCTTCAACCGGGAGCGGAGCGTCCGGGAGATGGTTCGCTTGATCGCAAAAACGTCTTTGGCCGATGGATCTCGGATTGTTCGCATCGCCGAAAGGTGGACCATAAATGAACCACGTCAAGGCCGCTGGGTGGAGAAACGTGGTTGGAATTGTTGTCGCAGCAGTGGCTCGGGTTTACGGGGGGAAGAGGATGGGGATCGACGCGATCACGCTTGGCGCCGCCTTCCGCTTCTCATCACCCGCAGAAACGGTGCCGCCGCTCCGGGCTCTGCCCGGCACGCGCTCGCCAGCCGGCTCACCTGGAAGGGCCTCCCCATCGCGAGCGCATCCGCGAGCCACTGGTTTGTCGCCGTGACCGACCGACCAACCATCGACCGACCGATAGGAAACTGGATTTTCAGGGGATCGGGCCGGGAGGGGTTTATTCGAGGCAAGCTCACTGCGCTGGGGGGCGGGCCGCAAGTCCCGGTTCGGCTCGTATCCGCTGCCCGCGCGCCCTCGCGTCTGCGCCACCCAAAAAAATCGGCGGGCAGGGAGCATTTAATCTCCGCTGTCTCCGCCGATCATCCTACGCCGTCGCACCGGCCGGAGGCCCAAAGTCCGCCCCAACCCGGCCGACGGCCCCTGTTTCCGCCACGATCACTTCCCGATCTCGTACCCGTCGGTCAGGGTCTTGAGGAAGGCGACCACGTCAGCCTCTTCCGCCGCCGTCAGCTTAAGATTCCCCAGCTCGGACCGGTTGATGGTCGCAGGCACTTCGGCTTGAGGCCACGAGGCCACGTCGCGGGTATTATAAAAGTGGACGACTTGCTCGAGGGACTTGAACGCCCCGTTGTGCATATACGCTTTCACAAAGTGCGGCGTTGGACGCTTGTCCACGTTGCGCAGGGTCGGAACCTTCTGTTTGCCCATCTCTTTGGCAACCGCGGCCGCCGGGTAGTTGGCGGAGGCGAGGAAACCCGCCAAGCCGACGTCAACAAACCCGTAGCCGGCCGGGTTGACTGTCGTGGGCGCTGTATAAAAAGGATTCTGGGGATTGCGCGGCACGCCGAGGTTGTCGAAGGTGTAGTCCGTGAAAAGCGGCGCCTCATTCGAAGGACCGGGCTGGCTCGTGTGACAGGCCGAGCACATCGCTTTTCCCTCAAACAACTTGAGGCCGTTGGCCTCCTGCTTGGTCAGCGCGACCCGATTCTTCAGATAGTAATCGTACTTCGAGCTGAACGGATTCACCTCGGCCGAGCGCTCGTAGGCCGCAATCGAGCGGGCGATCCGCGTGTAAGTTTCCATCACGTTGGCCTTGCTGGCCAGACTGTTGCGTCCCCACACGCTCTTGAACAATTCCGCGTAGTCCGAGTCCGCGACTTTGCGCACCACTTCTTTCGCGTCGGCATTGTTCATCTCCAGCGCATTGAGGAACGGCCCCATCGCCTGCTCGACGAGCGGATCGCCTAGGGATAGCCCCGTCGCCCGGCCGTCCCAGAACGATCCGCCGCTCCAGACTTCGTCAACACTGTCGAAACTCAGGGCCGGGCTGAAGCCGGCGTAAGCTGCGGACGGCGGCTTGCGATTGCCAAAACGACCATGCACTGCGCCCTGAGAAACCGCTCCCGCCTCATTGGTCGCCGAATCGGCTCCCGTGAAGCCGGTCTTGGGGGAATGACAGCTGGCGCAGGACTGGCCTTTGGGCGTCGACAGGTTCGTGTCGAAAAACAGTTTTTTGCCGACCCGTTCAATGGTCGTCAAATTGCTGTCGTCTTGGACGGCGAGCAGTTCGGTCGCCCCCGCGAAGGCGACGCTCAGTGAAAGAACGCGGAGCCATTTGGAGGCGGCGGCACCCGCGCGTTGCCCGGAAACCGGGCGGCTAATGGCGGGAGAGAGGTTTGGGTATTGGGTATGCATAATAATAATCGAGTAAAGGTGTCGCGGGTTTGGCGGCGCAGGACCGGCATCGGCGGAGCTTCAGATAAATTTTCTTTGGCGGTTCGTTTCCAAAACGGGGCGACCAAAAGTTTTCGGTCCCCAGCCCGCAACGCCGCCGGCTTGACGACTTTTTGTGTTACGACACGACGACTACGTACCCGTTATTTTAACACGCCGGCGGGAACCTGCGGAGTCGCGGCCCTTTCGGCCTCCGCCACGGTTTGCAGGCTCGTCCCGGGGCCGAGAGAAGCGGCCGCCACGGGAGGCGCGCGGGGCGTTTTGCGCCCCGCGGTGCTTCACGGGGATTTTTTCGCGGTGACACAGCGCCGGCCAGCAGACCGCAATGAGGTGACGCCACCGATTGAGAAAATGCAGCTCAGCCCACCCGGCGCGGCCGCCAGGAGGCCGGCGGGAACCTGCCCGTGGTCCACGACCTGAAGCCGGCGGCTAGGGCGTGTTTTCAAAATCGATGAGTGAGCCAATCAAGGACGACCGCGAACTGGACGAAGGCGAGAAAAGTGACGGCAAGTTTTTCGAAACGGGTGCTGATGCGACGATGGCGTTTGATGCGGCAGAAGAAGTTTTCGATTTTGTGCCGGCACCGATAGTAGCCCCGATGGAACGCCGCCGGCCTCTGGCGCGAACTTTTTGGCCGGATGCAGACGCGTGTGTGTTGGCGACGCAGTCGCGCGCGAAAGTTCTCGGCGTCGAAGCCTTTGTCGCCGACAACACATCGCTGCCGCAAGCAACCGAGCAGGGTTCGACGGCGAGGAGATCGTGGCGTTGGCCCTCGGCCAATCCAAATGCGACGGCGCGCCCACCACGCTCGACGATGGCCGCCAGCTTGGTGTTGATCCCTCCCTTGGTTCGGCCGATGGCCTGTGCCGCCTGTCCGCCGCGGGGATTCGACCCATCCTGGTGCAGCTTGATGTGC
>CANJIU010000124.1 GCA_947474365.1 Opitutia bacterium
AAAACCCGTCCCTCCCGCCGTGCTCCGCACGGCGCTCAGCAGCCCGTCAGAGTTGGGCCTCCCGTCGCCGGAAAAATTTTGGAAAATCACCCCCAAGCCTGATTTTCCAAGTCCGACGGGCTGCTAGAACTGCGACTGCACCTCAACAGCCTCGACGAGATTCAACGCTGGATCATGGGCTGGGCCGATCAGGCCGAAGTCATGGGCCCAGCGGAGCTGCGCCAACGCGTGAAAGCCGCGGCCGTGGCCGTCGCGAAGCTCTACTAACCGGGCACGGACGAGACATCCCTCCACCGAACACCAGTCGGCCGCCTCACCCCACTGCATGAATTGTGATTTCGTAGTTTTTGATTTGGAAACGACCGGACTCTCATCCCGTTTCGACCAGATCATCCAGATCGCCGCCGCCCGCCTCGGGCACGGAGGGACCGTCACCAACGAAGTGTTCGCGACGTTTGTCCGACCGGAGGCGACCATCCCGAGCTTCATCACCGGACTCACCGGCATATCCAACCGCGACGTCGCCGGCGCACCACCGGTCGCAGAAGCCTTGGCAGCATTCTCCGACTTCGTCGGCGATGCCGTGTTGATCGCACACAACGGGCACCGGTTCGACGCGAAGTTCCTGACCGCGGCGTGCGAACAGAAGCGACTCAACTCCCGACCGGTCGCACTGATTGATTCAATCCACTTCTCGAAGCGGCTCTTCGGCACGACGCGCGGAACGAGCCACGGACTCGACGCCGTTCTCACCCGCACGCAGGTGACGACGTTCCAGGGCCGCCGCCACGATGCGCGCGGCGATGTGTCCGCCCTCGCTCAGGCGGTCGAGCGCATGTGGCGTCAGCTGAACCTGGACGCGACCTGCAGCGGGATTCCCCGCGCCGGGACTCATCTGCCGAAGCTGAGCCGATAGGGCCCAGCTAAAAAAATCTCGCGGCGGCAGGGGATGACAAGCCGGAGGCAATAATCGCCCCAGATTTCCCCCTCCCCCAGCGGTTGTCCGACCCCTTGGCGTATGATCAGGACCATGATCACGCTGCTCGCTACTCATCACGCCAACGAGCGCGCCCGGGAGCGCATCGGCTGGCACCGCCGCACCCTTGAGCGCATGCTGGAACGCGTTTTCTACGACGGCTTGGGTCTCGGCGATTGCCCGCGTCGGCTGCACGAATTTATCGCGGCCAGTGTCACTGCGGAAGCCTGCGGCCTGACCCGAATTTACGGCGAGCATCTCTACGTCTTCGCCAGCGATCAGCCGAATGTCGTCGTGCTGAAGACCGTCTATCCTCTGCCCGCCGCCCTCAAGTCGACGGCACATCGGGCGCGTGACCGCCACAACACCCTCGCCGCCTAATCAGCCGCGCAACCGTTTCCATCGGATCGCACCACAACCTGCCGCCCCCTGCCATGTCTCGACCCAACGCCAAGAAAGCGCGTCCCTCCGGCGCCACGGAATCCGTCTATGCGCATCCGCTTGTCCCTGCCCTAGCCTCGCTGGAGATCACGTTCACGTCCGCGCCTGAACGTCCCGAGCTCATCCGCTTGGATCGCTCCTGCAAGCACGGGAACTTCGTGGTCCTTTGCATTCATGGAAAGGAGGCCGCGCATGTTGCGCTCCTCGTCGTCTACCCCATCAAGACAGTCGCACCGGCCCAGTTCGAGACGCTGCGTCTGCTCAACCACCTCAACGATGCGCTCCCGGGCGGCGGCTTCCGGCTCGATTTCTCGGACGGTGAAATCACGTTCCGCCACTGCATCCACCTCGGTGACGCACCTTTGAATCCAGAAAGTGTGCGCTGCGCCCTGGCGCTGGTCTGCTACGCGGTCGATCACGCCCTGCCTCAGCTCGCCGCCGTCGCGCTCGGCCAATGCACCTATGCCGAGGTCTTGGCCCGCCACAGCCGAGAGGACGGAGACAACTGAGTAAATGTCGGTCTTGGTCACGGATCTCACGATTTTCGGATAGACGAGCACACGTGTGTCACAACGAGAACGAGTTTTCGTCGTTGAAGGCATAGTCGGACCGAGGGAGTGGCAGGGTGAGTTCGAGCCAACCGGTCTATCCCCTGACACCTACACGCCGACCGCCCACCTTCAGACGCAATCCACCAGCCCGTGATTGACCTGCGTGGTAGTCTCGAAACTCCGATGCCCACCAACCTCCGCCCTGTCCCCGTCCTCACATGCCGCCACCTCCCACCGACCCAGTCGCCACCTGCCCCGCTGCAACCCTGGCGCACTGCGGCGGCGAAAAATTCCGGGCGGCCGCCGCGATCGTTGGCGGATTTCCAGCGGCAGTATGCCCAGATTCACGCGCAGCAGCTCAACACAACGCCGCGCTGAGAATTCAGGAGGCGGCGGCACTCAAGGTCTGGGCCGTTGAATCCGGCTACCTGCTTGATGGCGCGGAATTCGAACGCCGTTGGCGCGAGCAAGGGGAAATGGGCGGATCCGAAAACTGCATCTACTACGACGAAGCCACGGGCCGGGTCTGGAAGCGCAATCGGATCGACGTTTTCCACCTGAGCTGGCGGCAGTTCTTCGACCGACTGCTCCTGCATAGCCTCTATTTTCCGGAGGCACCGCTCCGCTTTGAGGGCGTGGTCGAACACGAGGGCCAACTCGACGGCGTGCTTTCCCAGCCAGACATCGTCGGCAGCCGCGGCGCCTGGCGCAGCGAAACCGAGGCCATGATGGCGACGCGCGGTTTTAGCCGCAGATCAGGCGATGACTACCAGGATGAACGCCTCAACATCGAAGACCTCCATTCCGGCAACGTGCTGGTCACGGCGGACGGCACCCTCCTCGTGATCGACCCGGTCATTTACCCGAGGTAACCGGCGCCCTATAACCGCACGCACGACGTGACGAAACAAAGACAGGGGCGTCGGGGGGCACCGGTCGTCAGCCACCGTCGCAAGCCGCGCATTGCACATCGCCGCGCACGTTCCACACTCCGCGATCCCCATGAATCGGCGCTCCTTCCTCCAATCCGCCGCCGCCGCCAGCTCGCTCGCGGCGTTTTCCATCAAGTCGTCCGGCGCCGAGAAATCCGGCCGCAAGTATCGCACCGCCCTCGTCGGCTGCGGCTGGTGGGGCGGCAACATCCTCGGCGAAGCCATCGCGAGCCGGCAGTGCGAAGTCGTGGGCCTGTGCGACGTCGATGATCGCCAAATTGCCTCCACCGTGGAGAAGATTTCGAAAGTCACGGGCGACCAACCGCGGAAATACCGGGACTACCGCGAGCTTCTCGCGAAGGAAAAACCCGAGATCGTCATCGTCGCCACGCCGGACCACTGGCACGCGTTGCCGACGATTGCGGCGGTGCAGGCCGGCGCCCACGTCTACGTGGAGAAGCCGATTGCGCACACCATCGACGAAGGCCGCGCGATGGTCCGCGCCGCCCGCCACGCGAACCGCGTCGTCCAAGTCGGCACGCATCGTCGCGCCTCCCCGCACTCCCAGACGGCCCGGGAGTTCATTCGCTCCGGCAAAGTCGGAGAGATCGGGATGATGCGCTGCTTCGCCAACTCCCTCGGCTCCGGCCCCGAGCAACCGCTGCCCACGGTCCCGACGCCTTCCGGGCTGGATTGGGACATGTGGTGTGGCCCGGCGCCGCTGCGCCCGTTCAACGGCACCGCCAACAACCGCGGCATCCACCCTCGCGGCTTCCGGCAATACCTCGACTACGCGAATGGCACGCTCGGCGATTGGGGCGTCCACTGGTTCGACCAGGTCATCTGGATCACCGACGAGAAGTGGCCGAAGCGTGTTTTTTCCACCGGCGGCCGCCCGGTCAAAGGTCCCCCGGTGCTCACGCCGAACGAGCAAACCACCGACGCCCCTGACCACCAGCTCGTGAATTTCGAATTCGAGAAATTCTCCGTCGCGTGGGAATCCCGGGCCTTCGGCGGCAACCCCGTCGACAAGGGCGAGGGCGTGGGCTGCTATTTCTACGGCACGAAGGGAGTGTTCCGCCTGGGCTGGCGCGGGGGCTGGACCTTTTACCCGGCGAACGAAAAAGACCCGCTGCTGCACGAAGACGCCCAGGTGCACCAACCCGACAGCCAAAACATTCAGGAACTCTGGACGGATTTTCTTGATTCGATTCAGACCGGGCGTCGCCCGATCTCCGACATTGAGGAAGGCCACCACGCGACGAACTGTTCACTGCTCGGCATGATCAGCCTGAAACTGGGCCGTAGCATCGAATGGGACGGCGCCCGGGAAACCATCGTCGGCGATCCCGCCGCGACCCAGCTCATGCGCCGCGCGTATCGCAAAGGCTGGGAGTATCCGACGTAGTCCACGGGATCCGCCGCCCGGAGCCGTAATCTCGGCCACCGGAGGCGCCAATTTTCACTCCCACAGCAATCATGGCCCGCCGGGCGGCGAGCAACTGAATCCCGGTGGGGCAACCTCCAAACCAAGACGCGCGAGGTCCGCGGCACCTGCCTCATGGCCCTGCTCGGCTTCAGGTGATGACGCGAGTATATCGACAGGATGGAAGCTTTCCGGGAAAAAGTGACCAAACACCGCGATCAGCAGCCATCATTCGCATCCACAACCAAGACGATAACGACTCGCGTCGGGAACGGGTCGGATTAAGCAAAATACGCGGGGCAAACTACAACGGACGCGTCATAGCGCTTAGGGTTCTCGGTTAAGCTCACCACGCCTTCTGAGTGGGCGAACCCCGGCCAAAAAAAGAATCCCATGATTTTCGGAATCGACAGCTCATGCCGCTTGGCAATCGGTCGTTTAATCATCACTGCCGGCCTCGCTTTAGCAGCAGCGTCACAGGCTCTCGGCCAACTCAACTGGACCAGTTGGAAAAACGGTCAGAGTATCGGCTCATTTTACGGAGTGGCAGGGACGGCAACCGAAACCGTTTCGGTTGGCGCAATGGGCAGCAACGGGCGCATCGCCACACGCAACAACTCGACGGGCATCTGGGTAATCCAAGACTTCGCGCCTAGTCCTTGGTTTCGCGATGTCATTTACGCGAATAACCAGTACGTGACGGTTCGGGAGGGAGGCTCGATCATGACGAGCCCTGACGGTCTTACATGGACGAACCAGGTATCGCCCACCACCAACCACCTTCGGACTCTACTCTGGGACGGCCACCAGTACATCGCCGCCGGACAGAGCGGCACGATTCTCACGAGTCCAGACGGAGTGACCTGGACCAGCCGCAGTTCTGGCACCACGACGGTTTTCAATAGTCTCAGTTACTCGGGCAGCCGTTACATCGCTGTCGGTGGCTTTGGTGTCCGGGTCAGTACGGACGGCATTTCTTGGTCTGCTCCCACCACTGCACTGCCTTCAATTTCTTTCGAGGCCGCAACGTGGACGGGGACCCAGTTCATTATTGGCGGTCTTGGGGGCAGCAGCACACCTACCCTCTACGGCAGTCCCGACGGTCTTACTTGGACGCTCCTTAACAGTGCCTTCAAAGAAAACGTTGAGTCCATCGTCGCCGTTGGCGGCAGAACGTTCATCGCCGGAACCGTCAACGGGACGGGCAACGGTTTTGTGTATCAGACTTTGGACGGGGTCACTCTCACGAATACCTATCTTTCGCCAAATGGTTCAGAGTATTTCATGGCGATAGCCTACAACGGTGAGAAGCTGATTGCGGCCGGATTCAACCATAACGTGTGGGCCGCCACCTTTTCGGCGACCGAGTTTTCTCCCGTATTCACGACTCAACCCGGGAATCAGTCGGTGACGGTTGGACTGAATGCCGGATTTTCAGTCGCGGCGGTTGGCTTTCCGACACCGACGTTTCAGTGGCAGTCGAGCGCCGACAGCGGATCCACGTGGCTAAATCTGGCGGAAAGCACTCCATATTCCGGAACGACGACCAACAGCCTCAGCCTCACACCTGCGCCCGTCGCGCTGAACGGTTACCGCTATCGCTGTGCCGCGACCAACAACGCAGGAACCACAATTTCGAACGCCGTGTCGCTGAGCATCGAGCAACCCGCCCCCGCTGAGTGGGTGCTGATACCAGCCGGCACGTTTACAATGGGGGACTCACTTGACGGGGACGCTAATTCGCTGCCGACCCATCAAGTGACGCTGCCCAGCTTCTATCTGGCGAAGACGGAGACAACGTGGGCGGAGTGGGTGGCTGTACGGGACTGGGCGGTGACTCACGGGTATACGGATTTGGCCGCAATCGGCTCGGGCAAGGCGGGCTCGCATCCGGTTAACACGGTCTCATGGTATGACGTGGTGAAGTGGTTGAACGCAAAGAGCGAGAAGGACGGATTTGCACCTTCGTATTACACAAATGACACGCAGACAACGGTGTATAGGACGGGCACCGTAAGCGTGACCAACGCCCAGGTGAAATGGGACGCCAATGGATACCGGCTGCCGACAGAGGCGGAATGGGAATATGCGTCCCGGGGAGGAATGGTCGACAAGCGATTCCCGTGGGGAGACACCATCACCCACCTTCAGTCGAATTACTCGAGTTCCGCGACGTACAGTTACGATGTGAGTGCGACGCGCGGCTCCAATCCTACTTACGCCACAGGAGGGCAGCCTTACACGTCGCCGGTTGGGAGCTTTGCGGCCAACGGATTCGGCTTGTATGATATGGCAGGTAACGAATGCGAATGGTGTTGGGATCGGACTGGGAGCTACACCAGCGGCGCGGTCACTTCCCCCGTTGGGCCGACGACGGGCTCGTCTCGTGTGACCCGGGGAGGCGGTTGGCAAAGTAGCGCAACCTGGGCCCGTTCAGCAACCCGCTACCAGCCTGTAGCGACCACTAGGATAGACAATATCGGCTTCCGTGCAGCGTGTAGCGATTTAAGGATCGCTCCGGCGATCACCAATCAGCCGGCGAACTTGTCTGTGATCGTCGGCCAGCCAGCAACGCTCACTGCGGCAGCCACCGGAAGCCCGCCGCCAACCTATCAGTGGCGCAAGAATGGTGCGGCCATCACCGGCGCAACGACGAGTAGCTTCAACATTAGTTCAGCTACCATCGGAGACTCGGGTCGCTACACGGTCCTGATCTCCAACAGCGAGGGCTCCGTTACGAGCAACCCAGCAGACCTCGTCGTCAACGTCGCAGCACCACCCGCGATTTCGACTGCTCCGGCAAATATGACCATCGTGTCCAACGACCGGGCTCAATTACGGGTGACTGCCACCGGCACGGCTCCGCTGAGCTACCAATGGTTTCAGGGGGCTGGTGGCGACGCGACCCTGCTGGTTTCCGGAGCCACCTCGGCAACGTTCACTACCCCGACCCTGACGACAACCACCAGCTACTGGGTGCGAATCACCGACGCGAACAGCAACGTTACGAACAGCCCGGCTGCCACAATTACGGTGTCCGCCACCTCTCCGCTCACAGTTTCCCAATCGATCATGGGTCACGGCTACATGGCGGGTGGAGCCGTCACTGTCACCAATACCATCACGTACACCGGCACTGCTCCGAGCCTCATCGATTGGGCGACCCTGCTACCGGTGGGATGGAAGTATGTTGCCAGTGGAGGCAGTGAGGGAGCTGTCCGTCCACAATTCAACGCACCTGATCTTTTGGAGTGGTCGTGGACGACGGTGCCCGCGAGTCCAATTACGTTCGTCTACACGGTGAGCGTGCCCGCTGGGACGACTGCCGACCAAGTTATCGCCTCGCTCGTCACCAGCCAACAGTCAGGCGCCAGCTACCAGACGATGGCAAAGCCGGATCCCCTCGTGCTGCGCACGGCGTCGCTCCATAGCGCCGACACAAACGCGGACGGCAGGATCAGCTTGTTCGAACTCACCCGGGTCATCGAACTCTACAATTATCGCAGCGGCACGGTTCGCACCGGCCAGTTCAAGGTCAAAGCCGGGACGGAAGATGGGTTTGAGCCGGGGCCGTGAGTCCTATCGGCCCGTCCACCGACAGTCCTGATAAAATGAATCTGTGGCGACGGTTCACCCTCGCCCACGTGCTAATATTTTCCGCTCCTTCTGCAACGATCAACCGGTGCGCGACGGAACCGGGCGCCCTGGTAGATCACGATGGTTCAGGCAGCACTCGTTGGCCGAACCCACTCCCGCGTCGGTGAAGCGCGGCCGAGACGGTCGGCGCTACATTGCGACGGAGCGGCGGCGCGAGTGGCTGACCCCACAGATGTCCCACCCTTCGTGCGATACTCGCCGCCATGTCCATAAACCCACTGCCCTACCTCACCGTCGACGGCACACCACATGCGCTCGACCGCATCGAGCCCGTCGACGCCAACCGCGTGCGCCTCGTGTTCGCCGGCCCGGCGCCTGAACTACGGGACCGCGTGCACTACGTCCTCGTTGACGGGGCGAACCGGGAGCCGGTGCGGGCCAGCAGTGGCGCTGCGGGCGGGCGCGAGCTGATCGTGACACGCGTCTACTGAACAGCCGACGACCTCGCCGCCCATGGCCTCAAGGTGCCGCGCCAGCGGGATTCTGGCTGATGGTTCGCTGGTTGCCATGAGCAGCGCCGGGAGCGAGGCTGGCGCCACGATGCCTCCGAAATCTGGCGCCTCCGACCGCGAACTTGCCAGTTGCCGACACGGTGTCGCGGGCGGTGCTCGAAACTTGTGCCAACGCCGACCCTACGGACAGCGGATGTCCGAGGGCGCGTGCTAACCTTGGCCCCATGTATCGCGACAAGGGCACCGGCACTCTCGTTTACTCCCCGTCGGATTTGATCCGCTTCATGGAGTCGCCGTTTGCCACTTGGATGGATCGCTACCACCTGGAAAATCCCGGGCAGCTGACACCGGACGCGGACACAGCGGAGCAGATACTGGTGCAGGAAACCGGCAACCAGCACGAGCACACGTTTGTCGAGCGATTGAAGGCCGAGGGGCGCGACATGCTCGAAATCCCCCGGCGCAGTGCGGACCCCGAGGCCGACACCCGGGCCGCGATGGCTGCCGGACACGAGGTGATCTACCAGGCATGCCTGTCGTTCGCCCCGTTTCGCGGGCACGCCGATTTTCTCATGCGGACGGATGCCCAGCATGAGGGACACGCGGTTTACGAAGTCTGGGACACCAAACTCGCCCGGAAGACGAAGCCATATTACCTGGTGCAACTCTGCTGTTACGCCGAGATGCTGGAGCACGTGCAGGGCGTGAAGCCCCGGACGCTGCGGGTGGTGCTGGGGAACAACGAAATTCCCGCCTACGCGACGGAGGATTTTTTCCATTATTACCTCCAGTTGAAGGACGCCTTTCTGGCCCAGATGGACGGGTTTGATGCCGAGACGCCCCCGATGCCCGAGGCCCGCGCCCGTCATGGCCGGTGGCAATCTCACGCGGATCGCAAGATCGTGGAAGTCGATCATCTTTCGCAGGTGGCGCGGATCACGACAGGGCAGATTAAGAAGTTGAATAGCGTGGGCATCACTACCGTCGCCCAGTTGGTGAAAGCGAAACCGACGCGACTCGCGGGCATAAGCCAACCCATCGTGGACCGTTTGGTGGAGCAGGCGCGGTTGCAGGTGGAGACGAACGCGCTGCGGGCAAAAGCCCCGGCCGGAACCCATGTGCCCCCGCGATTCCGCGTGATCCCGGCGGATCCCGACCATCCGCGGCAGGGGCTCGCGCTTCTGCCTCCGCCGCATCCGAACGACGTGTTCTTCGACATGGAGGGATTCCCGTTGGTGGACGGCGGGCTCGAATATCTCTTCGGCGTCACGTATCGGGAGAAAAAGAAACTCCTGTTCATCGACTGGTGGGCGCACGACGCGAAGGAGGAGAAGCAGGCGTTCGAGGGGTTCATCGATTGGGTGCACGCCCGTTGGCAACAGGACCGGTCGCTGCACATCTACCATTACGCGCAGTACGAGGTGAGCGCACTGCGGCGCCTCATGGGCCGCCACGGGACCCGCGAGGACGAATTGGATGAGTTGCTCCGGAACGGCGTCTTTGTCGACCTTTACGCGGTCACGCAACAAGGCCTGCGCATCGGCGAACCGAGTTATTCCATCAAGTACGTGGAACACCTGTACCGCGGTCAGCGCAGCGGTGACGTCAAGGCGGCCGGTGAATCGATCGTGTATTACGCGAACTGGATTGAAAGTGGCCAGGACCGGGATTGGCGGAAGGCACCGATTCTGGAAAAAATTCGCGACTACAACCGGGACGACTGCGATTCCACCTGTCAGCTCTACGATTGGCTGCGGTCGGAGCAGCAAAAAGCCGGAATCACCTACGTTCCCCCGGCCAAGGCGCAACCGGAGGCCGAACCCGATGCCGAGCAGGCGGAGCGGCGAGCGGAACGGGCGGCACTGATTGCAGCGATGGAGAAAAATCTGCAGCGCGAAAAGGATCCCCAACGTCGCATCCTTCATGAAACGATGCTGAATCTCCTGGAGTTTCACCGCCGTGAATCGAAGCCAGTCTGGTGGCGCATGTTTGACCGTGCAGAGCAGGACCGCACCGTCTTGGAGGAAGACATCGCCTGCATTGGCGGCGCGCGGCGGGTGGGGAGCCCCGTCGAAGAGAAACGCTCGCTGGTGTTCTCGTACCATTTCAACCCGGACCAGGACACGAAGATCACGATGGGGGATAGGGTGCGCGCGCTCCCCAATCTGGTGGCCACAATGGAAGTCGTGTCGATGGATCCGGAAGCGGGTGCCATCAGCGTGAAACTCAGCCGGAAGGCGGTCGACGAGCATTTTGAGGGGGCGCTTCCCGCGATCACCTCGTTTATCCCGGACGAGTTTGTCTCGCCCGCCGTGCTTGCCGCGGCGGTTGAGCGACTGGCGACAGCCTGGGCGCACCAGGGCGAACTTCCGGAGGCGTTCCGTCGATTGCTGATGCGTGAAGCCCCTCAACTCGCCGGGAAGGACCAGAACCTCAGGCGCAAGAGTGAGACGGTCGTCGATGCGGCGATTCGCTGTACGCTTTCGATGCAGCAGTCCACGCTCTGCATTCAAGGTCCGCCGGGGACGGGCAAGACCTACACCGCGGCCCGCGCGATCCTGGCGCTGCTGGCGAAGGGAAAAAACGTCGGCGTCACCTCCAATAGCCACAAGGCGATCCAGAACCTGCTCCTGGAATGCCACGCATTGTCAGAGGGAGACTTTGCCCCGCTCTACGTCACGAACCATGCCTCCGAAGAACTGCTCAACCATTGTCCGGGTCTGGTGGCGTGCAAAAGCGCCGACGCACATGACCGCTACACCGGCGGACTGATCGCTGGGACGGCCTGGCTCTTCGCGCGCGAGGAATGGGCTGGAGCGTTGCACCACCTCTTCATTGACGAGGCGGGGCAGGTTTCGCTGGCGAATGTGGGGGCGATGGTCGCAGCGACGGAGAATCTCGTGCTCATCGGCGACCAGATGCAGTTGGAGCAACCGGTGCAGGGAACGCACCCCGGAGAGAGCGGACTCTCCGCGCTCGATTACTACCTCGACGGTCACGCCACGGTACCGCCGACGCTTGGGCTTTTCCTGGGTGAAACCCGCCGGCTGCATCCGGACATCTGTCGCTTTGTGTCCGACCTGGTGTACGACGGGCGGCTCCACGCCATCGCGGGCAACGAGAACCGGCGGATCGTGCTCGCGAAGACCGGAACGCACGTCACGCGCTCGGCTGGCATCCTGTTCTCGCCGCTGGAGCATGAGGGCAACACGCAGTCCAGCGCGGAGGAAGTGGACCGAGTGCGGGCGATCACGCAGGAACTCGTGGGTCGGCCCAAGGTGGGAGCGGACGGAAAGCCCAACGGCAAGATCACGCTCAACGACATCGTGTTCGTGGCACCCTACAACATGCAGGTGCGGCGGTTGCGCGAGGCGTTGCCGGCCGGTGTCCGCGTGGGATCGGTGGACAAGTTCCAAGGGCAGGAAGCCGAGGTGGTCATCGTGTCGATGTGTTCGTCGTTTGGGGAATACGGCTCGCGTGGCATCGAGTTCATCCTCGATCGGAATCGGATGAACGTGGCGCTGTCACGGGCGCGGACACTGGCGGTCGTCGTGGGAGATCCCCGAATCGCCATGACCCCGGCGTACACGATCGATGCCATGCGCCGCATCAATCTCTACTGCCGACTCGTCCGGGAGCATGGCAAATGACGGTCCCGGCGTTTGCGTCCCGGCATCTCCAACCGCACGCCGCCCATCAAGAGCCCGCAAGCACCCTTCCACTGCGATTACAGATCAATCGCCGGTTTTCCGCACCGTTCGTATTCATCGGAGCGCAAATCGCGGGAAATGGATCAGGATCGGTCGTTCCGGGCCTGCTGGCGGGGACTCCGTTCCCCGTTGCAAGCGCGAGACCGGTCCGTGCGGTGCGGATGCCCGAAAGGGCGACGGCAGCATTCGACGACGACGTCCATTCCGAAAGGTCGGTTGACTTAGATCGAGGAAAACGAAATAATCCACTGCGTCACCTGTACGTATAGACCATCAGATGAGTCCCAAGAAACTCAAGGAATTTGAAAGCCGCGGAATCGGGCTGCTCGCGAGTGGCGCATATGTAATTAGCAGTTTCCCCGAGGACGAACTGGAAGCGGTGGCTGCTCAAGATTGGGGACGCGTGAGCTGGGAAAATGAACCGCGTATCATTGTCATCCGGTCGAAATTGCGGGGTGCTCAAGCCCGCTTCGGAAAAATCAGCCGCGATGGCCGTTGGCTGTCGTATCCTACGTTTCCACTTTCATACGGCAGCGTGGCTCTATTTCACGCGGAGGTTGAGACGATACCGCACTTCGTCCGTCGCTCGCTCGACGACGGGGCCAAGGTTTGGGATGTGCGGAAACCAACTGCCGCTTCGACCAAGAAGACCGGTCGTGGCTTTCTGGTGTCGTCCAACCCGGAGTCCCGCCACAATGCGCTGCTGTGCTGTGATACCGAAGGGATGCATCTCATCCCGTTCGAATTGGAACCTCCCACGCACGCGACAACAGAGTTCGCGCAGGTTACGCCCGTGTCGGACACAGAAGCCCGCGCGACTGCCGCCATGTTTCAGCTAATCTTGAATGGGACCGTTGCTTTCGACCATCGCTACAAGAATACGTCACTTTTCTATCGAAAGGGCCCATGAGCGGAGACGACGTTCCTCCAAGCTTCGTTCGCTTGCCGCTGACCGGCGCAATTGTTACGATCAAACATTCCTCCGGCACCACTATCACAGGAGCATTGGCGCCCGCGTGGCGCCACAAGGCAGGAAGCCGGATTGGCACCGCGAAAAAGGCGGCGCTCAGCCAACCCTGGACGAGGTGGACCGGTGGATGCTCGGCGGGAGCGCTCACGCCGAAGTCCTGCCGAAAATAATTCACACGCCCGAGGTGTATTCTGGCGGCCTGGGACTGCCGTTGTCCGAGGGGGTGTGATAGGGTGCGCTCGTTCTTTTGTCGCCACGGTCCCTTCGCTGCCAACACTCGCGCCTGCGCCTCACCCCATCGGTATGACGTGACGCAAAATTGACGGCCTGAATCCGTCCGGGGATCCTCCCTTTCGTCCAGTAATGCATCTGAAGAAGAGGTCTCACGGGAGACTTCTACCAACCGAGCTCATGGGAGCCACGGTGGTTCAATTGATGTGGGTCGCACCTCCGCGGCCAAACTCAAACCCATGATGTGTTGCTGGCTCAACCCAAGCCAGAACATGAAAACCAAATCAAACGATACGCTGTCGGTGGTACTGCCCCGGCTGAGCACTCAGTTGGAAAACCTCGCGGACCATCTTGCCTGGTTCGCGCTGGAATTCGGCATCACCGACAATCCGGACTTCGCACCCCGGCTCGCGACCATCGGGTTTGCCAACGGTGTCGCGTTGAGACGCCATGACCGGGAGGGCGCGGCGCGGCTCGATGACCTCTTGATAAGTGACGACATCGCGACCTCAGCGGACGCGAGGGCCGCCCTCCTTCAGTTCACCCAGGAGTTTTCGGGTGAAGGCAATTGGACCAAGGAGGTGTACCAATTTCTGCAGCAACAATGGGCGCTCTCCCCTGACGGCAGCCCGGAACAGGAAACCCGGCTCATGTTGCGCCTGCGGATCCTGCACGGTATCCGGTTCGGCTTGATGGTGGAGCCGGAAAATCCGGAGGTTGCGAAAAAATTCCCCGGGCTGGTCGAGACGATGTGGGTCGAGAACCAGTTTCTCAGCAGATGCATCGTGGCGTGGGCAGATCACGCGTGGGCCCCGGTGGCCCCGCCGTTCGTCGAATTCACGGCGTCGTGCTATGTCGCGGGCAGCAAGGAGCAAAGGGTCATCACGGCCGCCATCGCGGAGATGCTCCCCGCCGCCAAGAATCTCAACGCTCCCTGGGACTTCACGTTCTGGGTCGAGACCGGCTGGAATAGCGGGCGTCGGTTCGCGAGGAACCGGCCTGACGACTGCAAGGCGCTCCTGGAAGAGGCGAGCCGCGATAACTTGAACGGATGCCACCACCTCTACCGCACGTATGTTCTCGATACCGCGCGCTCCGATGGTGAGGTGCAGATTGTGCGGGCGATCCTGAAGTGGTTCGGGGAATGCAAGAGCCCGGAGTTCGCGCGGTGTTATTGCAGTGATCGGGAGCCGCGGCGGCTGGCCCGGATCGGCTTCGACTTCGCATTCTGGATGGGTGTCTTCGCGTCGTATCCGGTGCCCGCCGTCACCCCCGAAGGAGGCACGTCATGAGCACGACGCCTGAAGCCATGGTGCACCGCGCGGTACCGCCGTCATCCGAAGTCGACGAGACCGCCTTCCAAGCAGCGCTCACGATTTCGGAGGGACTATTTCCCCACCAAATTGAGGGCATCGCCTTTCTCCTCGCGCGGCGACGTTCCATCTTGGCCGACGACATGGGATTGGGGAAAACACGCCAGGCGATCGTGGCGTTGCGGCATGCGGCACCGGGCGGACCCTACCTCGTGGTGTGCCCGGCGTCGGTGAAGCTGAATTGGGTCCGCGAGATCCGGTTGGTCGACGCCTCCGTGAGGTGCGAGGTGATGAATGGCACGACGACCACCACACTACCCGGGGGATTCGCTGGCTGGGTGATCGTGAACTACGATGTCCTCGGAAAACGCATCGCCGCGCTGACGTCGATCCCGTGGGCCGGGATCGTGTTCGATGAGGCGCATTACCTCAAGAACCACACCAGTCAGCGCAGCCGCCTCGCGGGTAAACTCGCCCTGGAAAACGGCGGTGACCCGATTGTCTACGCCCTGACAGGGACGCCGCTCACCAACCGACCACGGGATCTTTTCCCGTTGCTGCAGGTGGTGCGTCATCCGCTGGCGACCAGTTTCCTGTCGTTCGCGAAGCGGTACTGTGCGGCGGAACACAACGGCTACGGGTGGCAGACGAACGGCGCCAGCAATCTGGAGGAACTCACCACCCAACTCCACGGGATCATGATTCGGCGCCGGAAGGAGGACGTGCTCGATTTGCCACCCAAGCTGCGTTCCTGGCTGAACGTTGATGTCCCGGAAGGCACGGCCGCCGCAGAAATGCGCGAGGTGATGGAGAGCCTGTTGCTGATCACGGTGCGGGAACCCGCCGGTGCGACCACGGGCTCAAGGGGCTCAGACGGCGGCGATCGGAGCCGGGTGCGCTTGCTGGCGAAACTCAGCAAGGCGCGGGAAAAACTGGCGGCAGCCAAGGTCGATGCGACGATGGATCTCATCGATGGGATTGTGGATCAAGGGGAGAAAGTGATCGTGTTCTCCTGTTTCGACCGACCAGTGAAGGCGCTGGCGAAGCATTTCGGGGACCGCGCGGTGCTGCTCACCGGAGCTACTCCCGCCGATGACCGGCAGGCGCTCGTGGACCGGTTCCAGTCGGACGACGGTGTCCGGGTGTTTGTCGCGAACATCATCGCGGGAGGCATCGGCCTGAACCTGACGGCCGCGCGTCACGTGGTCTTCAACGACCTCGACTGGGTGCCCGCGAATCACTGGCAGGCGGAGGACCGTGCATATCGCATCGGCCAAAAATACTCGGTCACCGTGCACTACCTGGTGGCGAAGGCGACGATTGATGAGTTCGTGAGCAATCTGCTGGAGGTGAAGTCGGCGCTGGTGCGGGCCGTAGTCGATGGTCAGGCGCTCTCCACGACCGCGACCCGAGATGTGTTGGCCGAGTTGGAGGCGATGGTGGCGCGGATTTCCCTCAAAGTGGAGGATCCCAGCGTGCCGATGACCGAGGAGGAGTGGGTCGCGGCACTGTTGGATGAGGTGCGGCGGGACGCGACGGACGAGGCGGCGCCGGCCAAGGCGGCGGCAAAACCCAGCATCAGCCGGGAAGCGGTTCTGGCGCTCGCCCGGGTGCTCACCCGACCCAAGGCGCGCGTGTACCGGTTACCGAGTTCATCCAACCCGTCGCAGCACTACACCCTGACCTATGAGGCGAATGACGTGAGCTGCAATTGCCCGGGGTTCGAGTATCGTGGGATGTGTCGCCACGCCCGCGGCCTGAAGGACGCCCTCGTCAAGGGTGGAGCCGTTCCCGCCGGGTACGTTGAGGAGCGGGGCGCTGATTGAGCACTCTGCCATTCCAAAAGGCCTGGGACAGCGGCTGTCCGAGGGGGTGTGGTAAGATCCCGACTCCATCATGAGCATCCGAGCCTCGTTCAACTGCGCAAAGAAGTCTACGGATGAAACCACGGTCGCCTTCGAGGCCGCCAGCATCGCCCGCGCGCTTCCGCCCGCAGTACTGGCACCACTCGGGATGTCCGCACCGTCAACCCGGACCGATGTGAACGCCTTTGTGGGCCGCTTGTTTCACGAGACATTCGAGCTTGGCTGAAGCGTGGGCGCGGACCTTGGATCAATTCATGAAACCGAGGACCCACTTTCGTTGCCCTTTCCTCCACCCGCGTTATGAAGTCACACCCCATCAGCCGTAGGGACCGGATCACCGGTGGTATCATCGGTGCCTTGGTCGGCGATGCGCTCGGCGTGCCGGTAGAGTTCTCGTCGCGCGGCGAGCGGGACAGCGATCCCGTAACGAGCATGCGGGCCTTTGGGACATGGAATCAGCTCGCGGGTACCTGGTCTGATGATGGGGCGCTGCTGCTGTGCACGGCGGAGAGTCTGCTCGAAGCGCCGAGCGTCGATATTGCAGGCGAGCTGTACGTTCGCTGGCTCCAAAAGGGACATCAGGCGGTCGGCGGAAAAGTCTTTGATGTCGGTGGGGCGACGCGGGCGGCACTGGGTCGGATTTCCCGGGGTGGGTCGGCTGCAACGGCGGGGGGCGTCGGAGAATCCGACAACGGCAACGGTTCGCTCATGCGGATACTGCCGATCGCGCTACGGTTCGGAGATTCCGCGCCCGAGGTGGTCGCCGATCAGGCCATGCGTTGGTCGGCGATCACCCACCGGCACCCGCGCAGCCAACTCGCGTGCGCGTGTTATTGCTTGATCGCTCAGCAACTCCTGAACGGCGCGACGCCGCTGGGAGCGATCCACACCTCCGATGCCGTCTTTGCGAAGCTGCTCGCTCGGTTTCCCGATGAGCGGTCGGGGTTCGCGAGGATCTTCGATGGCGCCTTCGCTAACACGAGGAGGGAGGAAATCCGGAGCGGCGGCTACGTCATCGACACGCTGGAGGCCTCGCTCTGGTGCGTACTGCAGGGCGGTTCGTTCCGCGACATTGTGCTTCGGGCCGTCAATCTCGGCGAAGACACCGATACCACGGGCTGCGTGACCGGCGGGTTGGCCGGGATCATAGCGGGCGTTGAGGCGATCCCGGCCGACTGGAAAGATGCGTTAGCGAAGGACCCGCCGGTGGGCGGTTTGATCGAACGCTTTCAGGCGGTGGCGAAGGATCCATCGACGTGAAATCCGCGCTCCGTCGATCCGGAAACCGCGGCCGAGGGGTGAAGTCGGCCTCCACACTTGGGCGACGCCTTCATGAATCAACTCGCGCTCCCTCGTGACCCCGTGCATGCGAAGGTATGGCTCGAACGTGCCGCCGAGCTTGGCCACCCAGATGCCATGTTACGTTTGGGTTATTTGGAGTTACGCACCGATGCCCCCGACAAAGAAGTGCGGGCGATTGCGTGGTTTCATCGAGCCGCTGCACGGGGCAACGTATCTGCCATGAAATCGCTGGGCTTTTCCTATCGTGATGGCAGCGGAGCAGCCATCGACCTCCACGAGGCCCAGCGCTGGTTTTTGCGCGCCATCGAAGCAGGCGACAAACCGTCGTTGATGTACATCGGTCGACTGCATGCGTACCACCTCAATTCGCCGGAAACGGCGATCCCTTGGTTTGAGCAGGTCGCTTCCAGCGGCGGGTCCGACGGTGCCTTCGAACTCGCACTACTCTTTGGCGACAGAAAATCCGGAGTATTCGATCCCGCCAAAGCGGTGCGTTGGTACAAGGCCGTGGCGAACAAATCGCGTTTCAGCGCACCTCGCGCCCTGGTTGCCTTGGCGAGGTTCACGCGCGATGGCCAGGGGACGGAACAAAACGCGGAGCTGGCAAAATCGTATCTCGAAATCGCGCTTCAGATCATGCACCCCAAGAATCCCCTGCGTAAGGAAGCTCAGACGCTCTATGACGACATTGCCACAAGCCTGATTTAAACCCGGAAACCCGCCGCATCAAATCACAAATGAAAACAACGAACTCTCTGACCAAGGAGTGGCTGCATATCACTGCGAATACAGTCGCCGACCAACTCCGCGCCCGCCGCGCAGGAACACGCCTGTACATCCCCCGTGTTGTCATGGTTCCCACTCCCACCGATACCGACGGTTGGATGGCGGAAATCGGAAACCTCGGCAAGAAACAACCCCAATTGGGAATTTGGCTCGACCGATTTACGGGCCACCGCGATCTGAAGCTGTATGTCGGCTTCTTCAGTAAAGAGACCAAGCAAATCACCTCGATCATCAAGCGGGTTTCAAGAAACCTATGGCCAGTGCGGAAATTGCGTGAGGCCGACATCGAGCGTGGCGACTTCACCGTGATGAAGCGAAGGTTGGCTCGGGGCGAGTTTAACGCGCCGGTTTTGGAAACATACGCGGAGAGCGGGAAAGCGTTTTTGGGAATCTTTGATTCCACCCGACCAACCACGGCGACAAACAACCCGCGTTTTTGTGAGCGAGCGGTGGAGTTCTTCTTAGACGTCGCTCATTCGCTGCCGGGAGCCAAGTCGCGAAAAGTCGAGCCCGATGCATATCTTCGCTGTGAAAACCGAAAATGGGTGAAAGCTCACTTCGGTCGCGAACGCAGCGGCCTCTTGGCGACCGACTGTAAGAAGCGCGATGGCTACGTCTGCAAAGTGTGCGGGGCCTCCTTCGCCAAGATCTACGGTGAGGCACTGGGCGCTACGTTCGCCGAAGCCCACCACCTCAAGCCGCTCGGCCAGCAGGGCAACAAGGTAAGGACAGAACTCGATGACCTCGTCACCGTCTGCGCCAACTGCCATCGCATGTTGCATCGCATGGACGGCAAACCCGAAGACGTTAAGAAACTTCGGGCCATCGTGGAGAAGCGCGGTGGGAAACGATCCTGAATTGTCGAGCCGCCATCCATGAACGAACCCTAAGCCCACTACTACCATGCTCTGGATTGAAGACGGTAAGGAGAAATGGATTACTGACATTAGCAACACGGCCATTGATGAGTTGGACAAGAAGGCAGGTCCCGCTCTCAAGGAGTTCTTCTCCAAGGGTTTTATGGATGAAGAATTGAAGCAACGGGTGGTCGAGGAAATGGGTAAGCGTAAGAACCTGATTATGCGGGAGAAGTTCCTTCTGCGCCGGTTCAAGGCCCGTCCCGCTCCGATTGTAATTCGGGACAACTAAGCCATGATCTCCCGCTGTAACGAATCGCCGAAAGGCAATGGTTACTCCTGTAGTGTCGATTTGTAGTGGCATCGAGAAATCCTTCACAAAACCAGTCATGGAACCTGCGTCTCGTCCCTGCATGCGAGATCCAATCCCGGAGATCGGCGAGGCTGCTCGCTACCTCGACGAGGCGGTCACCGCGCATCTCGCCGGGCAGTCGGCCTTGGCGGATGAACTGATCCGTGCAGCCGACATGCCCGCGATCAGGGAGTGGACTGAATCCCTTCAAGGCAAGAAGAGCCCTTACGTGAAGAAGCGCGATGTGCCCGATGAACTTCCCAAGCAGTCGAACGTTGAACGAGGGAAAACGCGGATGCCCGGCGCGGCCGGAATGCGTGAGCTGCTTCAGCGAGACGGATACCATTGTCGATTCTGCGGGATACCTGTGATTCGAGAGGAGGTCCGTACTCGTATCCGAAAGATGTATCCGTCGGCGCTGCCGTGGGGAAGAAAGAACAAAGAGCAGCATGCCGGATTTCAGGCGATGTGGGTGCAGTACGATCACGTGCTACCTCATTGCCGGGGCGGCAGCAACGAACTCGAAAACATGGTGATCACATGCGCCCCCTGTAATTATGCACGCTGGCATTACACTCTTGAGCAAGTTGGGCTCACTGATCCGCGCTCGCGTGAAGCCTTCCGATCGACCTGGGGTGGACTAGAGCACTTCCGCTGATTCACCCGCAGTGCAGAACTGGAATCCAGTCGCCGCGATAGGATCGTCGTAGCCCCACGCCTCTTTTCATACCTCCGGCATCCGCACGTCAAACAACCCGTTCACCTACGGACAAAGCCGCGAACGTCGGGCACGCCCGCACGGCCTCGCGCAACTCGCGCCCCGAAACGGGCACCGTCATTCTTTGGCGATACCCCGCAGCGCGATCTTTCCTTCGATGATTTCGAGCAGCGTGCGCCGGTGATCGTCTGGCGGCAGGGTGTTCGCAAGGTAATCGTGCAGCACATCCGCAACTCGCCGGTCGTGTGTTTTTCGACCGCTCCGGCAACGTATCGCAGCAACATCTCGTACTGCTCCTCCGGCGTCATCGGCCCGATGTCATCGAGGAAGTCGTCGAAATTGTCAGGAGGGGGCACGTCTGCAAACGTGGCGGGCGCGCGGCGCGGGTCAATTCGGAGCGAGCCGTCGGGTGTGTCTTAGCCGCAGCCGAACACGGTTCTGAACGTGGCCGGCTCGCGCGAGAGCAAGGCGCCGGGGATTCAACAGCGAGTCCGGGCGGTCATATTGATGGTTTTGAGCCCGCCGTTTTATCCGCTGGGGTCCGAGTAGCGCACTCGCCGAGTAACTGACCCGATCCTGGGCGACTTGCGGTAACGTCGCGAGCTGGCGCCACCACCACCTCGGCCCGTTTCTCCCGGACCAGCCGTCGCATGATCACCTCCGCGATCGACGTTGGGCGCACGGGAAAGCCGACCTGAAACACGGCCTGTTCCAGTTTGTCGCGCGCGTGGTAGACCGGGCTCAGGGTCGGCCACGTGCCGGTCTTCACGTTGCACGCCACCAATTCATGCCGGCCGGCGGCTAGGACGCTCTGGAGGCTCACCTCGTAGGTCACCGACGGAAACGTGACCTTCAGCGGCAGCGGGACGAGGATGCGAAAGTGGACCGGAACGCGGGCCGGGAAGAAGGTGCGATGATTCACGGCGCGACTGTAGCTGATCGGGTGAGCCAACGTCGGTCCCATGGTCGCCAACCGGGGTTGCCGTTCACCTCGGGTCTGCCGAGATCGCGACTATGCCGCCGGTCACCAACGCCACCGTTCGACACCTGCGATACGCTGCGGGCTGCACTTCCGACTCACGGCACTTCGTAGACTTCCACGAGGGCGACACCTCCAGTGTCACCAACGCCGCTCACTTGGGCCGTGTAGTTGCCGGGTGATAGCGTAATTAAAAGTGCGGCATCCGCGCTCTTTTCCGGAAGGGAAAATGCACCGACACTGGTGAACACGGCGGCAAGTGCACCCCCACCGCCCCAATCGTTGTTCGAATCGATGAGAGTTTGGCCGCTGAAGAGTTCGAGCCGCGGGTCGGTCATCGTTGCGCCAACTCCGAGCGGCACGAGGCCCGGACCTACTGCACGAATCAAGACCTGTTTCGGCCCCGCGCCCCCGATCACAAAACCCGCCGTGAGAGTTTCCCCCGCGTTGATTCGCTTTAGCACGGAAATGTTGATCAGGCGCGGTGTGGCGAGGATGAAAGCGCTTGCGGGTGTCGCTTCGTAGATCTCAGCCAGTACCGTGCCCGATGGACTGCCGGAGCCGCTGACCAAGACGGTGTAGGTCCCTGCTCGCAGCGACGGGTTGTAGATTGCGGCATCGCGCGAAGAGCCCGAGCTGTAAGCAAACGCCCCAACGCTGATGAACGCATTGACGAGAGCCGTCGTGCCACCCCAGTTGTCATTCGTACCTGCGGGCGTTTGACCGGAGAAAAGATCGAGTCTCGGATCGGCGAGCGCGCCAACGACGCCGAGCGGAGTCAGCGAGGGACCTGCGGCGCGCACGAGGATCGGCGGGCTTCCGGACGTATTGGAGCCGCCGAGAACCGTTCCCATCGTCAGGGTTTCGCCGATTGCCAGCGACGTGAGAATCGAGAGGTTGATCAGGCGGGCAGGATTCCCCGGCAATACAGTCAGCCCAACGCTGGTGCTCCTAACCGTGCTCGCGGAATTGCTAATTGAAACCGTATAAGCTCCCGCGTTGCTCAGTTGCACGCTGCCAATTGTAAATGTTGCGTTCGTCGCCCCGGGAATCGGTGTGCCATTATATTCCCATTGGTAGGCGAGAGGCGCCTTGCCCTGCGCAATCACGGGAAACGTCGCAGCCTTTCCTTCCGTCACCGATTGAGGCCCGGGTTGGGCCCGGATTTGCGGAAGCCCCGCCAGGCCTACGCGAATCTCGAAGTTGGACGTGTCGCCAATATAGAGGTTGCCGGCCTCGTCGATCGCCAGGGCGCCCCCTTCGGTCTTGAACCGGGCATCAATCCCTGTCCCGTCAACATTCCCTTCCCGATCGTTAAACCCGGCAACTATTGTAGCAACTCCCGAAGGAGTGATTCGTCGTATGACAGGATTATACCGGTCGATAACGTACAGATTGCCCGTGCTGTCGATGGCAACATCCGCTGGACCAGAATCAACGTTCTCACGGGGTCCCGGGATGACGGCGAATGTCGTGACCATGCCCTGCGGGGTGATTTTCCGTACCGCGCCACTACTCCCCCCTCCCCCTTCCGCCACATAGATATTGCCCGACCTGTCGACCGCCATACCTCTCGGACCGTGAAGTCGCGCGGCGGTGCCGAGGCCATCGACCCTGCCGGCGCTCCCGGCAAGGCCGGCGAACGTCGTTACCAGACCAGCAGGTGTTATCTTGCGGATTGTGCTATTATGATATTCCGACACGTAGAGATTTCCGGTCGCATCGATCGTGATTCCAAACGGGGAATAGAACCGAGCCGCGCTCCCCTGTCCGTCCGCGCTTCCCTGACTGCCTGCCAGCCCCGCAAAGGTAGTGACTGCGCCACTGGGAGATATTTTTCGAATCGTGTAATTGTGTTGTTCGGTCACGAACAGGTTGCTGGCGTTGTCGACTGCAATTCCCGTCGGACCATTGAAGCGTGCGGTGGCACCCTGCCCGTCGGCGCTGCCGAAATTTCTCGACAGCCCGGCAATGGTGCTGACGCCGGTGGACGTTATCTTCCGGATCGTCGTGCTGCTTTCATCGGCAACGTAGATCACTCCGGAACGATCCAGCACAATGCCGCGGATCGTGCCAAACTGCGCGCTCCGCAACGCTCCGTCCCCGTAGCCGATACTACCAGTCCCGGCCACGGTTTTGATCACCAGGGGCGAGTCTACCGTGAGCGTCGCCGTCGAACTGGTGACGCTGCCCGCAGAGTTCGTCACCGTGACTGAATAACTTCCCGCATCGGGGAGGTTGGGGATAAGGCTTAAAGTCGGACCAGTGGCCCCCAGTATCATGGCCGAATCCTTGAACCACTGGTAGGTCGGAGCGGGAACGCCCGTGGCGCCAACTGCAAGAACCGCTCCATAGCCAGCGGTGACCGTAGTTGACTGAGGAGACGAGGTGATTTTCGGCACAATGCTGATCGGCACAACCGTCAAGGTTGCCGTCGAACTGCGGATAAATCCCACGGTGTTCGTAACGATGCAGCTATAGGAAGCGGCGTCAGTCACTAGTACATTCGGCAGCGAAAGCGTCGCAGTCGTCGCACCCACAATCGGCACGCCGTTCTTGTTCCACTGATATGATAATGGGGCGCTGCCAGTCGCTTCCACGGTAAACATGGCAATTGCGCCGACATTAACGGTGCTCGAAACTGGCTGGGCGCCAAGTGCCGGCGGGGTTTGTGCATACGCACTCAGTACGCTCAACGCCGCGAATATTCCCCCAACCCAAAATTTAAGAAATCGACGCATGGCAGCCATGAAAATGCTGGGGCCCTGTACGTTCGGCAGACTACGATAACAGGTAGGAAACCGGAATTTCAGGAGGTTCGGATCCCGGAGGGGTTCAAGGGGAGGGTAACGGGTGGACCCGGAGTGCAAGGCGCCGCAATCGATGAAGTCGGCAATGGCGGCGTGCAGCACGGTTGCAGCGGGCGTCTTTCCTTCGGCGGCGATTTGATTCAGAACCGCGTGGGCCCCGACGAGGTGTCTGTCGATCTCCTCGAATCGTCCCGAAATCGTCATGTGAGGACTTTTGATTGTGAGCGTCGGCAGGCAAATTTCAAATTAAGAGGTGTTGGTCAGCTATTCACATAGTTTCATTCGGCCCCACTATTCGTCGGATATTCTCATCCTCAATTTTCACCTCGTCCTTCAACCTTCCCAATATCTCAAGTGCACTTTCAATTATCAGGACCGCCTGTCCATAATGGAGCCTAAAAAATCCGCGGTTATCGACATCATGGAACTGCTTGATTGCTCGGCTAATCTCGATTCCGGTTTTTTTTAAACAGCCAAAAACAGGCACTGCTTTCCTCAATCGTAAATATTGACCACATTTGGTTATATTTGTCTCAGTGATTTGTTCAAAATCTAGCACTGATGCAATCCCGATTTTCAATAACCCAGGAAGCACCGGATGTGATTGTATATATATAAACCCTACATGATCTGCACCGTCACGCGGTTCGAAGCGGAGCCGACTACGCCTATTTTCATCCATGATAGCGCGCAATCGCGTCAAATGTGCAGTAACCTCCTCTTTTGTCATCGCAGAAAGACGCGTTCCCAAAACGCCTTTTGAACTTTGAGACATGAATTCTTACGTTAGATACCGACTAATGAGCCATCCCCTGATCACTCAGTCAAAGTGAATCGTGGTCGCGTCGAGCAACAGATGCCGCTCTGGGCAGGAAATCCGGGTGACCATGTCGCCCTTGAATCCACCGCCGCGCTTGAGTACGCGGGAATCATACCGCCGGATGTCTCCTAGACTGCGCATCGCGTGCCATTTCGCCAACAACCGCGATCATCTCTGCAAACTGAGAACTCCGTTGGTCGACAGGCGTTTTCAAAATCTCACAGTAGTCAAGAAATCGAAATGCTTGCGGACTTGGATTCGCGCCCTCCGCCATCACCTCCAACCTGAGGATAATCTCCGAGCCCAAGTTTTCGTAAGCCCAGCTCTGAATAGTCCACTTCCCTCGCCCGAAGGTTGCGTAGAGACCCCGTAGCACTTCCAAGGCGTTCACCTGGAATGCCACGCTTCGCATCAGGATTGGTTTATCGTTGGGCATAAGCTATGTACTCTCAGCAGGCAGCTCTCGAGCTTAAGCCTTTGTCTGTTCAAAATGCTGTCTCAGCAACTTCGAATCGGGTGAGTGCATCTTGCCCGCCGGGAGATTCGCTTTCTTTCTGTGCAGCGACGCATATGCCGGCTGATTGCGAAGTCGTTTTGAACAAAACACCGCGCGACTCGATGGATCAATTGACAGTAAGTGCAGATCGAAGAGGACGTGAATGTCCGACCGCAACAAGAGTCCGTTTCGCGTCGAGTTTGTACCCGAGTCGGCGTACGGCTGAATATGCGCCGCCTCCAACACCTCTCTAGAGGACGTTCCTGTCACACAGCACCGTCCGTTGTAAGCCCAGAGAAGATTATCCCGGAATTGCTGCTGGCCTCGTCTAAGCGCAATACTACGCAATACTTTCCTCCTCCCCTCTTTCGCGCTTTTCGGCGTATACTCGCCGACTGAGTCAATTTTCGATTGTTCAACGGACAACGATGCTTCTGACGAAGCGAGTTCCGGAACCAGCGCCAGATACTGATCCAAGGTGAGATTTCGATGAGAAGTCCTGTCTTTCCTATGAACACTAAATGTTTCCAGACCCTGAACAGCACGCACCCGCTCCACAGAAATCGAGGGACGGTAGATTCGGACAGTACCTCGGGAAAAGTTGTGCCTCCACGGAAATGCCCCGCCTTTCTGTAACTCGACATCACGAATTTCAACCTCAGCGGTCAGAGCTTTCCGAATTGGGTCGTATAGGATGAGTTTCTTCCCACCACCATCCAGGTACTTGTACCGAGTAGGCGTTCCCCAGCCATTCCATTTGTCACGTTCCAAGTCTCTCAAATACGTCTCAGGGTAGACTTCACTTTCGTCGCCGAAGCGAATTTTCACTATCACCGCTACGATTTCCATTTTCATCTTCTTGAAACGAGCACTCCGTTTTTGTGTGTAATCTTGAGAACCCAAAGTTCTCGGCAAGAAACGTTGTTACCAATCTGCGCGACTCCCGACCTCCGGTCCAGAAAGAACCCGCAACGCCGATCTTGCGGGCATCCGAACGACTATCCGGGAGAGGCACCTAAACTCAATAAGGGTGTTCGACATGCACTCTATTCACGACTCATTCGTTGCACCCGCCTACGAAATCGTCCGCTGCAGGTCGAGTCACTCATCTTACCTAATCGAGTACAATTCCCCCTAAAACATTACTTCCCAAGTTGATGGAAATTGCCCACACCTCGGCAATTCTCTGCCTCTCAAGGTAGCGAAACCCGATCGAGCAAAGTCAGCATCACAAAATCGTTCATTTATTATCCGCTCCGTTACGGAGAGCTCAAGGCGAGCCCACGACAAAAAAATGGTTGTCCCGGTTTCTTAGTGGCAGCCCGAGGGACGGAGCAAATCCGGCAAGAGGCTGAGTTTGCCGCAGTGAAAGAGGATGCGCGCCCGATAGTTGGCGAAGCTGCGGAAGCCCCGCGCGTCTGACTTGATGGCTTGGATCTTCGAA
>CANJIU010000125.1 GCA_947474365.1 Opitutia bacterium
GAAGATCCAAGCCATCAAGTCAGACGCGCGGGGCTTCCGCAGCTTCGCCAACTATCGGGCGCGCATCCTCTTTCACTGCGGCAAACTCAGCCTCTTGCCGGATTTGCTCCGTCCCTCGGGCTGCCACTAAGAAACCGGGACAACCCAAAGTTGGCGCAAGACTTTCGCCGTCATTTCGAGCCGGATCGTCACGACGGCCGGCGACTCCGTATTCACTTTTTGGTGCCATCTTTGACGCACGACTTGCAGTCAAGATCGCCCGGATTGCTCCGACGATCGTGGGTTGACCCCGGCGGCACTTCCCACGATTCTAAGATCCGATCCGCATGGCGCGGGAGGATGCTTCATCTCAGCGCCATTCCACCTGAACCCCATGTATCGCTCCCCCACCACCCCACGCACGTTTGTGTTTCGCTCACCGCGCCTTGCCGTTTTCGCCGGCGCACTCGCGGTTTCACCCGGTTTCGCGCAGACTCAAGCGAGCGTCGGCGTGAATTCCCCAAGCGCTCCCGGAGATGTCCAGAAGCTGGCAAGTTTTGTAGTCGAAGAATCTGCCGCCAAGCCATTTCAGGACGGCAACCGGGACATTCCCCGCACGAGCAACGATGTCCAGCCTTACACGATCATCAATCAGGAGGCGATTCAGCAGTCGAATGCTTATGACCTGAACGACTTCCTGAAGGACCAGCTCACTCAAAATTCGGCCGGACAAACCGGTACTCAGGCGGCACCCACCACCGGGAATTTGAACGGGACTTCGAGCAATATTAACCTCCGTGGCCTCGGTAGTCTGCAGACCTTGATTTTGGTCAATGGCATGCGTCTCACGCCGATCAACAACAGCAACGGGCAATCTCAACCCAATATCAACGGGATTCCCCTCGGGGCAGTCGACCATGTTGAAATCCTGCCATCGAGCGCATCGGCAATCTACGGAGGTTCCGCCGTTGGCGGGGTGATCAACTTTGTCCTCAAGAGGAACTACGTCGGCGGGGAAGTCGCCACATCGTATCAGAACACCGCCAACACCGACAGCCCGCGGTATGCGCTGAGCGTCAACTACGGGTTTCCCATCGGGAAGAAAGTCCATGTCAGCCTCATCGCCTCGTACGCGGACGGAAAGTCACTGCGGATGCAGGATCGGCCTTTTCTGATGAATTACAATCGCCGGGCCTTGAGCAGTGCTCCGGGCATATTTTACTCCAACACCGTCCCCTACGCCGGCGGCACGACGCCAAACATCGCCTTTAATCCTGCTGTGGTCAACGGCCTCACCAACGCCCAGAACCGGACACTGACACTCAAGAACGGCACGCCGCTCAACGCCCTGACCACCCATATTCCCCCCGACACCTCCGCGTCGACTCCGGCGGCGACGCTCGCCAGCGGCCTCCTCGCCAACGCGGGAACCTACAACTTCAATTGGGCCCCCACCGTCGGTCAGGGCCTATATACCTCCATCGGGCAAATCAGCCGGAAAGAATCGGCCCTGGCCTCCATCACCTATGATTTGACTCCGCAGATTCAACTTTTCGCCGACTTTTCCTCCTATTCCAACAGCACGCTCACCCGCCTGCTGGAGAATGCCGCCGGCACCGGAATCGTCGTGCCCGGCAATGCCCCCACCAACCCTTTCCGGGAAAACGTGCTCATCACCCTCCCGCTGGCCGTCGAGAACGGCGCCTATCAAACCGTGTCCAACGAGACGCGTTCCATGGTGTTTGGACTCCTCGCTCATCTGCCGGCCAACTGGCAGTTGGCGGCCGAGTTCGCCTCGTCCCGTAATGTACTTTCACTCTACCGATATGTCGTATCGTTTAACAATCAGATCGGTGCGGGCGGCGCGGGGAACGGCGCCGCCGGACTCCTCTATAACGGCACCGTGAACCCGTTTGTCGACACCATCAAATACCTCACCAATATCCTCTCCGACTACACTCCCGCGACGACGGAATTTCCCACCAATGTATTGAACGATGTGGCCCTGCGTGCCTCCGGTCCGCTCGGAAACCTGCCGGGCGGCAAGGTTCAGGTGAGCGCCGGATTGGAAGGACGCACCGACAGTCTGAAGGCCAACACCATTTACAACACCGCGACCGGTGCGCTGATCGCCGACAATGAAATCCGCTATTCACCCGGTGCCCGACAGGCAACGCAATCAGGCTATCTCGAAACGCGGATTCCCGTGGTTTCAGCCAAAAACCGATTCGTCGCGATGAACGTTTTTGAACTGCAGGCCGCCCTGCGCCGGGAGGAGTTCAAGAATGTCTCCAACAGCGGCACCTTCACCTCCCTGCCGAGCCTGAACCCGCCCACGGTGACCTCAACAATTCTCCCCACCCCCACCCGCAGCACCTTCAAGTCGACCAACCCGACTCTTGGGCTCAAATACAAGCCCGTGCGAGCGGTGACCTTCCGGGCATCCTATGCGACGGCCTTCGTGCCGCCGACCAACGTCCAGTTGGCCACCAACCCGAACTCGGCAACGACCATCACCGGTGCGTTCTTCGATCCCGTGACGGGCCAGACCTATACCACGCAGAGAAATTCCGGCACCAACGGCAATCCCGACCTGAAGCCTCAGACCACGAAGAATTGGAACGTCGGCATGATCTGGGAGCCGGCCGGAGCTCTGCTGGAGGGCCTCCGGATGAATCTCGAATTCTTCAATATAGTCGAAAACGATGTCATCGCAGCCCCTCCCGCGGTTCAGGTTCTGGTCAATACATCGGCCGAGTCGGCCAATGTCACGCGCAGCTCGCCGACGGGTCCGATCACCTTCATCAACTTTCGTTATTCCAATGTGTCTCGGGTGCGGATCGATGGCTGGGATTTCAGCGTCGATTATCGCAAGCGGACGCCGGTGGGCACGTTCAATCTGCACAGCGGGGCGACCCTGACGGAACATTTGAAGCAGTCACCCGCGGTGGGCGCTCCGCTCGTCGAGTATGTCGGCTTCGTCAACTCCGGCGGCGTCAACAAGCTGAAGGCCAACGCCGTCCTTTCTTGCTACATCAGTTCCCACTGGGTGATCGGCTGGAGGACTAATTATTATGCCGGCTACAAGCAGAACGGTGCGCCGTCCGACCCGCAATACTTGGGCGCGGCCGTTTATACTCCTATCACGACCAATACATTGCCCCAAGGGCGCGCCACGATTCCCGCCCAAACCTACCACAATCTCTTTGCGAGTTATAACTTCGGTGCTTCACCGAGATTCCATCACTTCCTGGCGGGCGTCACGATTCAACTGGGGATCAATGATGTATTTAATACCGCCCCGCCTTATGATGCGTATTCCGGGTATGCGCCGTATTATTATAGTCCCTTCGGCAATCCCGAGCTGCGAAGCTACGTCCTGAAAATCCGGAAAACGTTTTGACGAGTGGCGACGAAGGCCCTTCGTCCTCGTTTTTCCCCCGGGAAAACCCCAAGCAACTGCTTCACAGATTGGTAACACTCAGGGTCGCGTGCTGATTCCTTCCAGCAGGTGGATTCCACTGATCCCACGCAACTGGTCGCGCCCGTCAAATTCCCAGACCACCTTCTTGTCGCGGGTGACCTCCACCATCATCGGCTGCTTCCCCTCGTGGCCGTGGCCGGGCCAATTGCAGATAATCGTGTTCCCATTGGCCAGGCGGGTGACTTGGGCGGCGAAACGCAGCGGGTGCCCCGGAATGTCGTTCTCCTTGACCTCCCACACGAGCGCGCCGGCAGGATCAACCTCGACCACGCGATGGGCGTCGCCGCAACCGATGAGCGTGTTGCCGTTCGAGAGCCGTTGGGCCATGTAAGCCTCACCGAGCCCCCCGATGGTGCGGCGCACGCGGCCGTCGCGGGCAATTTCCTTCACCATCCCCTCTTTCCAAAACGCCACCAGGTAGGCGCCATCGGGCAGCTTCCGAGCAATGCGGAACTGACCGTGCACGGAGGCAGCCGTGGTGACGGGAATCTCAACGACGACTTTGCCATCGGGGTTCACCTCGACCAAGCGCTTCGTCCCGGCTTCGCACAACAGCACGTTGCCGTCGGGCAGCATCTGGCAGGTATAGACCTCGGCTCCGGCGGGCGCCCGATAGTCCCACACGGCGCGCCCATCACGTGCAACGATGCGGGCACCACCACGGTCAGACAAGAGCACGCGACCGTCTGCCAAGACGGTCGCGTCGCAAACATCCTTCGCGGAGCAACTCCAACCGACGACGCCAGACTCATCGACGAGGACGACTCGACCGGCTCGGGGGTCCGCGGCGAGGAAAGCATGCCGGATGGGCTCTCCCGCAGCAGCAACGGTGGCGAAAACGGCCAGGACGAGCAGGCGGTAGCTCATATTGGTCCGTAGTAAACTACGTGGCTTCGGCATCCGCAAGACCCTTGGAGGGCGTCGATAGAGGCTTGGGGCAGGATAGCGGTTGGGACGAGGACCGAACCCGGCCCACCCGAACGGACCGCCCGTCCCCTCCGCGGTCAACCACGTCGGCCCGGCGCCACGCGCAACGACAATGCGGCCGGGAGTCAACCCATCCACTTCGACTCGATTTTCCGCGTTACGCAGAGCGGCGCCAGTCGATCAGGCCGATCTGCAGGAGTTTCCGGTTGTTGAAGTGATTCCATTTCAACTCCACCGCAAAATCGAGCGGCACGTCGAGCGGTGGGAGACGATGCGCCAGTTTCCAGGCCACTCCGTGCAACCGACGTCCCCGCCCATCTTCAAAACTAAAGCGAAAATGCTGTTCCTTGAAAACCTCGGGCGGACTTTGCAAGACCACGCCCCGCACGCCGAACACCGGTTCCGGATTCCCCTGACCAAACGGATGCATCGAGTCCAACTCGTCCATCAGTCGCTCGTTGATTTGCTCCGGCGTCAGCCAGACCGCCAGTTCGAGCCGCGCCTCCGCGATGTCCCCGCCCACATGCGTCCGCACCGCGTCCGCAAACCGAGCCCGAAACGTGTCGAGGTGGATCTTCGGCAGCGCGACGCCGACGGCCATCGGGTGCCCCCCCCAACTGGTGAGGTGCTCACAGCAGGATCCCAGCACGTCTACCAGATTGATTCCATCCACACTGCGCCCGGATCCCTTGGCCATGTCACCTTCGTTGCCCAGCACCACGCAGGGCCGGTTGTATTTGCGCGTGACGCGTCCCGCCACGATGCCAACCACTCCCGGGTGCCAGTTCTCGGCAAACAACACGACGCCCGCATGAGACATGAACTTCTGCTCGATCAGTCGCTCCGCCTCGTCAGTGATCGCCCGTTCAATTTCCTGCCGTTCCCGGTTGAACGCGTCGAGCTGCAACGCCGTGTCGACACAGAACGCCGCGTCGTCACTGAGGAGCAACTCGACCGAAAGGGCCGCGTCGGCCAACCGCCCGCTGGCGTTGATCCGCGGGCCAAGCCGAAATGAGATATCCGTTGGCGTAATCCCCTGCGCCGGCTTCACCCCCGCGACGTCCATCAGCGCCCGGATGCCGGGACGCTGGGTCTCCTCGAGGATGCGCAAGCCGTGCCGCGCCAGGATACGGTTTTCCCCCAGCAGCGGCACCAGGTCGGCGACCGTACCGAGCGCAACGAGATCGAGATGGTCCCGCAACTTGATCCGAAACGCCACCGGATGATTTTCCTGCCGCAGCTGTTTCAACAGCCCGTGGCACAGTTTGAAAACGAGTCCGACAGTGCAGAGGTTCCGCCACGCGCCATCGCCGTTGGTCTCGTCGGCCTGGACGTGCGGATTGATCAGGAGGCATTCATCGAGCGGCTGCTCCTTGGAACGGTGATGATCGATGACCATGACATCGATTCCCTGGCCGCGAAGGTACGCCGCCTCGACGTGGGAGTTCGTCCCGCAGTCGAGCGCGATGAACAGGTGCGGCTTGCCGCCGTCGAGCGCCCGATCGATGGCGCTGCGCGAGAGTCCATAGCCGTCCTCCGATCGACGCGGCACCACAAACCGCGGATCCAGGCCGAAGCGCCGCAGAATCATGACGAGCAAGGCGGTGCTGCTGACGCCGTCGACGTCGTAATCGCCCAGAACGACCACCTGTTCGCGTTGCGCAATGGCCTGCCGCAGGCGGGTTGCCGCCGCCTCCAGATTGCGCAGCAGAAACGGATCGTTGAGCCCGGCGAGGGCCGGTTGGAGAAAGGTCGCGGCCGTTTCGCTGCTCCGCTGCCCGGCGCGCATGAGCAATTCCGCCAGCACGCGGCTCACGCCGGCGCTTTTGCTCAGCGCCTCGACCTCGGCGGCCGGAGGCGGCGTATGGGTCCAGCGCATGGGATGCTTTTTCGCGGTGGAGCGCGTTGCCGTCAACGCGCGAGCCCTGAAAGCGCGTTGGGTTCAACGCGCTCCACCCCGAACAATTACTCTGAAGCCTTGCTGGTGCCCTGCCACTCGTACTTGGGAGCAATGTCAGCGTGCGCCTCAACGTGCTTCCGCTCACCCTTGTGCCACCAGTAGAACACCTGGGCGGCGATGAAGATGGCCGAGAACGTCGACGTCACAATACCGACGAGGAAGGTGAACGAGATGTCGCGCAGCACGCCACCGCCAAAGACAAACAGCGCCAGCGCCGCGAGAAAGGTCGTCGTCGCCGTCATGATGGTACGGGCGAAAACCTTCCGAATCGCGTTGTTGATGATGTCGCGCAGATGGCCCGTCGGGTTGAGCTTCAATTCCTCGCGAATACGGTCGAAGACAACGACGGTCTCGTTGATGGAATAGCCGGCGACGCACAGGATGGCCGCGACCATGGGCGCGGAGAACTGGTGGCCGAAGAGCACGAAGATGCCGATGTTCATCAGGATGTCGTGCAGCGTAGAGGCCATGGCGCCGACGCCGAAGCCAAACTCGAAGCGGAAGGCGATGTAGATCAAGATGACGAGCATCGAGACGCCGATGGCGAGAAGAGCATTCCACTGGATTTCCTTGCCGATTGAGGCACCGATGTGGTTTTGACCAACCTTCTCATAGCCCGCCTGCGGAAACGCCTTCTTCAGGGCGTCGAAGACCACGCCGGACTTACCTTCGGGGGTCTCGATGTTCAATGTTTCGTGGCCGCCACCAATCGCACTGATATAGGTCGGATTCACCTCCGCCAGCCCCGCGGCCTTCGCGACATCACGCACCTTGGCGGTGTCGACCTTCTGCTTGAACTCGAGGCTGATCACATCGCCACCGGCGAAGTCGATGCCGTAGATTTTTGGTCCCTGGTAGATGACGTAGCCGATGCTGATGACCACCAGTGCGACTGACGCGATGGCGGAGGGCTTGCCGTACTTCACGAAGTCGACCTGCAGGTCACCGAGCATCCGGCGCATCGTGATTTTCTTCACCCAGGCGGAATCGATCAGAATTTCCAACAACATGTGGGCGGTGATAAGCACCGAGAACAGCGTGGAGAGCACGCCGATCAGCAACGTGACACCGAAGCCCTTGATTGGGCCGGTACCGAGCCAGATCATGATACCGCAGATGATCAGCTGGACAAAATGGGCGTCGAGAATGGTCGTGAGTGCCTTCATGTAGCCGCTCTGGTTGGCGGTCGCGAGGCTCTTGCCGTCGGCCAGTTCTTCGCGCATGCGCTCGAAAATCAGGATGTTGGCGTCCACCGCCATACCGATGGTGAGCACGATACCGGCGAGACCCGGGAGCGTCATCGTCGCACCGATGCTGGCCATGATTCCGAGGATGATCATTACGTTCACCCCGAGCGTGATGACCGAAACAAGACCGCCGGCACTGTAGAAGGTAATCATGAACGCCGCCACCAGCGCGGTGCCGATGATCGCCGACTTCAGACCGCTGTCGACGGCGTCCTGCGCGAGCGAAGGACCAACTTCGTACTGCTCCTTGACGACCAGCGGGAGGTCGAGCGGGTTGTTGAGTACGTTGGCGAGATTGATCGCTTCGCGGTCGGTCATGTTGCCACCCGAAATCTGCGCGGACTCGCTGTCGATTTCCTCGCGGACCGTCGGGGCGGAGTAGAGTTTACCGTCGAGCACAATCGCCAGACGACCGAGCCGGCCGGAATTGCGTCCGCCTTCGGCGATGCTGCGCGTCACGTCGGCAAACCGCTTCCGACCTTCCTTGGTGAATTGGAGCACCACTTCGGGCTTCCCGTACATGTCGGGGCGGGCAAACGACGTGGAAATTCCCGTGCCGTCCATCTCGGGGATGCGCTTGACGAAGACTTCCTCCACCCCGGTCTCGCCGCGGCGGCCTTCATAGTCGAGGGTCAGAATCTCATGACCAGCAGGCGTGTCGACACTGGGTCCGGGCGTCAGCGTCGGATGTACGACGCGGAAATCGAGGCGGGCGGGTTTCTTGACGTTTTCGACGACCTCGGGGTTGTCGCGGGTGTTGAGGCCGGGGAGCTGGACCTCGATGCGGTTCGTGCCGACCGGACGGATGATTGGCTCCGCCACGCCGAACGAGTTGATGCGGGTGTGGATGATGTCGATCGCCTTGGTGATCTTTTCCATCCGCGCCTGCGGGTTGTCGACGCCTGCGGCCTTCTCATCGACTTCGAGCGTGACGGCGATACCGCCCGCGAGGTCGAGGCCCTTCTGCAACCGCGCCTTGGAGCGGCGGAGCAGTTCGTTCAGGAGGATGTCGTTGCGCTTCTCGATATTCTTCAGCGTGGCTTCCAGGCGGATGCCGGGAAAATGCTGGGAGAGGTCGAGCTTACGATCGCGGCCGATTTGCTTCAGGGCGACGAATTCGCTGAGCGCCTGGCCGTTTTTCTTCAAGGCCACCGCTTCGTCCATCAATTTGCCGAACTCAGCCGACTTGGCCGTCGCATGCGAGCGGGCGTAGTCGACGAACGGGGTGTCCTGGAGTGGGAGCAATTCCATCACCGCCCAGCCCATGATGGCCAGGGAGATGATGATTTGCCAGAGGTTGCGTTTAAGCATGGTCGTTTGGGTTTAAAATAGGGTGACACAGGCCCCACGCGGCTCGGACGGCACCACGGCCGACCCGGCTTGCCCGCGCAGGCATGCGTCAAAAATTACTTCTTCTCGTCCGCGTCGGTTTTCTTCACGACGGTTTGCACGAAGGCCTTGCCGACCTCGATTTTCGTGTTGTCCGCCACCCGCACGACAAAGCGATCATCCTTCACGTTGGTGATCACACCATAAATCCCGCCCGTCGTGATGATTTCATCCCCGCTGGAGAGGGCGGAGAGCATTTTCTCGTGCTCCTTCTGCTTCTTCCGCTGCGGCGCGATCATGAAGAAATACATCGCGCCGAACAGCAGCACCATCGGCAGAATCTGAACCCAGGCGGCGGGATTCTGCGGTCCATCCGCAGCGGGAGTTTGCGCCAAAAGTTCGAGACCGGAGACCAACGAGGACATTTTCGTCATTGCGTGTTGAGTGATTTGAAAAAAGAAAACACGCATCTAACTGATTCGACTCCGTCAAAAGCAAGCTATAACTCCCCTCGTCCCGCACCGCGTTGAAAAGCAAATCCTCCTCCGCCTGGTCGGCTGCCAAATCCGAAGAACACTACGGTTTCAAACGCTGGGGTTCCGGACATATCTCGGTCGACGACGAAGGGTTTGTGAACGTCCAACCCCTGGTCGACGGCCGGGGTATCAGGGTGCTCGACGTCGTTCATGAGGCTGTCGGCATGGGTCTGAAGGCCCCGATGGTCATCCGGTTCCAGGACCTCCTCCGGCATCGCGTCGTCCAACTGAACCAGTTGTTCGCCAAGGCGATCAAGGATGAGGGCTACAAGGGCGAATACCGCGGCGTCTTCCCGATCAAGGTTAACCAGCTTCGCGAGGTGGTCGACGAAATCGTGGCCGCCGGCAAGGACTTCAATTATGGACTCGAGGCCGGTTCCAAGCCCGAACTGATGATCGCCCTCGCCATGCACGAGGGCTCGCAGCGACTGATCATCTGCAACGGTTACAAGGACCACGACTACATCCGCCTCGCGCTCCTGGGCCGCAAACTCGGCAAGAAAATCATCATCGTCGTCGAACAACTAGCCGAACTCGACGATATCATCCGCATTTCCGAGGAAACCGGGGTAAAGCCCATGATTGGCTTCCGCGCCAAGCTCCAGACCCGCGGCGAGGGACGCTGGGCGACGTCCACCGGCGACAACGCCAAATTTGGCCTCAACACCGCGGAAATCCTGTTTGCGATCGAAAAACTCCGCGCCGCCAAGCTCACCCAGTCGCTGCGCCTGGTGCACTTTCACATCGGTTCGCAGGTGCCCAACATCCTGACGATCAAGAACGCCGTCGTAGAAGCCACGCGGTTTTATTGCCAGCTCGCCAAGATGGGCTTCCCGATGGGCTACCTCGACGTTGGCGGCGGACTCGGCGTCGACTACGACGGCTCCCGAACGAACTTCGAGTCGTCGATGAACTACTCGATGGAGGAATACGCCCGCGATGTCGTGTTCAACATCCGCGAGATCTGCACCTCGTCCGGCGTGCCGGTGCCCGACATCGTCAGCGAATCCGGTCGCGCCATCGTGGCCCCCCACTCGCTGCTCGTGGTCGAGGTCTTCGAGCGCATCAACAAGCGCGAATCACTCGGCCACCAGCACCAACCGAAGGAGAAGCACAAGGTCGTCGAGGACCTCGAGGTGATGCTCCGCAACAAGACCAAGCTGGGGCGGCTCGAGCGCTTCCACGACGCACTGCAGAAAAAGGAGGAGGCGTTTTCCCTCTTCAACCTCGGCTACCTCGACCTCGAGAATCGCGCCGCCGCCGAATCGCTCTTCTGGCAAATCTGCGAGCAAATCGCCAAGGAAGGCCGCAAGACCGGCTACCAGCCGGAGGAATTGCACGACTTGGACCGCCTTCTGGCCGACCAGTACGTGTGCAATTTTTCCGTCTTCCAGTCGCTCCTCGACCACTGGGCGCTGAAGCAGCTTTTCCCCGTCGCCCCGTTGCACCGCCTGAACGAACGGCCGACGGTCAACGCGATCCTCGTCGACATCACCTGCGACTCCGACGGCAAGATTTCCTCGTTCATCGATCTGCAGGACGTGAAGGACTACGTCCGCCTCCATCCGCTGAACAGCAAGCCGTACTACCTCGGAATCTTCCTGACCGGCGCCTACCAGGACATCATGGGCGACCTGCACAACCTCTTCGGCCGCGTCAACGAGGTGCACGTCTTTCTTGAGGACGACGAGCCCAACGGCTTCTACATCGAGGAGGCTCTGAGCGGCAGCCGCATCGCGGATGTAATCGAGGGCGTGCAGTACCAACAGGAGGAGCTTTGCCGCAAGATGAAGGCGCAAATCGACGCTGCCACCCGCAAGGATCAGGTGAAGCCGCGCGAGGGCGTACGCCTGCTCGAACTCTACGAGAGCCAGATGCTCAACAAGACCTACCTGAACATCGAGCCCAAGAAAGCCCGCAAGCAGAAGGCGAAGTAAACGTCCCGTTCCCACACGCGGCGGGTGGTTTGATCGAAAATCGCGTCGGTGAATCCGCGATAGAAACTCCTTGGCGCGCGCCCGGCAGTTCGCGACGCTGTGCTCTCCATGCCATTGCCCGACCTGCTGTCGCTCCCGCCGTTCACGCGTCCCGTCCGCGGTGAAGTGGCGCTGCCCGGCTCGAAGAGCATCACCAACCGCGCCCTCCTGCTCGCGGCCCTCTGCGACGGCGACGTCACCCTCAACGGGGCGTTGTTCAGTGAAGACACACACCTCATGGGCGCCGCACTGCGTCAGCTGGGATTCAACGTCACGGAGGATGCTGTGGCGCAAACCATCCGGGTCGCCGGCCGTGGCGGAGAATTTCCCGTAAAAGAGGCGGACCTGTTTGTCGGACTGGCAGGCACCGCAGCGCGTTTTCTCACCGCTCTGTGCGCCGTCGCACCAGGGGGCGTCTACCGCCTCGACGGCGTGCCGCAGATGCGCAAGCGCCCGATGAAGCCGCTGCTCGACGCGCTGCGCGCCCTGGGTGCGGATATCCGGTGCACAGGCCAGGAAGGTTTTTTCCCGCTGGAAATCCACGCCCGCGGCCTGGCCGGCGGCCACGTCGAGCTCGACGCCAGCGAAAGCAGCCAGCTCCTGTCGGCTCTCCTGATGGTCGCTCCCCTCGCCCGCCAGGAGGTGCGCGTGACCCTGCGCGGAAGCGTGCGCTGGGCGTACGTCGACATGACGGCCCAGGTGATGCAGGCGTTCACGCCCGGCACGAAGTCGCTCATCGAACGCCGGGACACCCACTCCTTCACGCTCCCCGCCCGCTCCCAACCGTATCGCCGCAAAGGTGGCGTCTATGCGATCGAGCCCGACGCCTCCGCGGCGAGCTATTTTCTCGCGCTTCCGCTTGTCACCGGCGGTCAGCTCACGCTCCGCGGCGCGCAGGATTCCAAGCGCGGTCTGCAGGGCGACACCGAATTCGCCGACGTCGTGCGGGCCGTGGGCGCCACCGTGCAAGTCGGAACAAACGGTCTCGATGTCTCCTTTCGCTCCGCCGCGCCGCGCCGCGGCATCTCCGAACGCAATTTCAAGGCGATCTCGGACACGTTTCTCACCCTTGCCGCGATCGCCCCGCTGCTCGACGGTCCGACGCGCATCACTGGAATTGCCCACACCCGCAAACAGGAAACCGATCGCGTCGCCGGCATGGCGCGGGAGCTCACGCGGCTCGGACAGCGCGTCATCGAGGCGGAAGATTCGCTCGAAATTCATCCTCAGCCGCTCACGTCCGGGGTCGAAATCGAAACCTATCACGACCACCGCTTCGCGATGAGTTTTGGGGTCCTGGGTTGCCATGATCTCCACAGCAACGGACGGCCGTGGCTCTCGCTGCGCAACCCGGCGTGCTGCGCAAAAACTTTTCCCCACTTTTTTGAGTTGCTGGAGTCCCTGCGCCAAAATTCGTTGGCCCGCTGATGGCTTCCTCTCCTTTCATCATTGTCGCCATCGACGGCGGCGCCGCCTCGGGCAAGTCGTCGTCCTCCCGCACGCTGAGCGAACGGTTCAACCTGCTGCACGTCGACACCGGCTCGTTTTACCGGGCGATCACCGCCGAATTGCTCCGGCGCGGCGTCAAGGCGGCCGATCTCGCGGGCGTCCGCGCCGCCCTCGCGGACCTGCGGCTCGGCACGCTGGTCGAGGGCCGCTCCGCCCGCATGCAGCTGGGCGGGCGCATCGCCGGAGACGAAATCCGCAGCGGCGAAGTCAACGACCATGTCTCCCATTTTGCCGCGATTCCCGAGGTGCGCACCGCGTTGCTCGCGTATCAGCGCGGGCAGGCGGACGTCGCGCGCGAACGCGGATTCCGCGGACTCGTGATGGAGGGACGCGACATCGGATCGGTGATTTTCCCCGACGCCACCTTCCGTTTTTTTCTCCACGCCGACCCCGGCGAACGCGCCCGACGCCGCGCCAACGAAGGCCAGCAGGATTCGATCGCGGAACGCGACCGGATCGACTCGTCGCGCAAGACTGCTCCCCTCGCCTGCCCTCCCGGCGCCGTGTCAATCGACAGCACTCATCTCACGCTCGCGGAAGTCGTGGAGCAAATGGCGAGGCCGATTGCGGAAAGACTGACCACATGAATGCGGACAACGGGAGCGCGGGCGGCCCGCCAGCATTCGCCCAGGTGCGGCTCCACCCTCCCCGCTCCCACCCCGCATGAATCGCGCGTTTCCGCAGGTGGGGATGAGCCCGTTCTACGGTGTGTGTCACTACGCGCTGCGCGTGCTTTTCGACATGTTTTTTCGGGGCGAGATCGTCGGTCTGGAAAACGTCCCCCTCTCCGGCGGATTTCTCCTCGCCGCCAATCATGCCAGCTTCATCGACCCGCCGGTAATCGGCTCCCAGGTCCCGCGCCAGATCTCCTACTTCGCGCGCAAGACACTCTGGAAAGGCGGGCTCTCCTCGTGGTGGCTCGACGCCGTCGGCACCATCCCGGTCGATCGCGACGGAGGACAGGACGTCAGCGCGATCAAACGCGTCCTCAGGGCGCTCAAAGACGAGCGCGGACTGATCCTTTTCCCCGAGGGAACGCGGACGCCCGACGGCCGGTTGCAGCCGGCCAAGCCGGGCGTCGGCTTCATCGCCGTTAAAACCCAGGTGCCGGTTGTGCCCGTGCGGATATTCGGATCCTTCGAAGCGCTCGGCAAGGGTCGGCCGCCGCGACTCGGGACTCCCGTGACGGTGGTTTTTGGCGCGCCATTGCTCCCGGCGGCCTACGATGCACCGAAAGCCGGCAAGGAACGGTCGCAAATCGCGAGTGAACGAATCATGGCGGCGATCACCCGGCTGCAGCTGCCGCCATACCGGGTGATCTGATCCACCGGTCAACACGGTTTCCGCCGGGCCCGCCGCCTCCGAGCTACCGCAATCCGCTCGCGCGGCGCGCGCGCCCGATCACCTGCTCGGCCACGGCCCGTGCCCGCACCGCTCCATCGCGCAACACGGCGTCGACGTGATCGAGGTTCGCCGCCAACTCGGCGCGGCGCGCCCGAGCAGCGGCGAAATAATTCCAATAGTGCTCGAACAGCGCCTTCTTGAGATCGCCGTAGCCGAGGCCGCCGGCGCGAAGCCGGTTCTCGAAATCGAGCGACACCTCCGCCGGAGCAAAAAAACGCAGCAGCTGAATCGCGAGATTCCGATCCGCGTCCGGCTTCGGCTCGGCCGGCGTGCGCGAGTCCATCACGATGCCCATGATTTTTTTCCGCAGCACCTTCTCGTCGCCGAAAATCTCAATCGTGTTGCCGTAGCTCTTCGACATCTTCTGCCCATCCAAACCGGGGATGACCGCGACCTCATCGCGAATCTCCGGCTCCGGCACGACGAGCGTCTCGCCGTAGGCCTCGTTGAACTTGACCGCCATGTCGCGCGTCATCTCGACGTGCTGCTTCTGGTCGCGGCCCACCGGCACACGGTGAGTGTCGTACAGCAAAATGTCCGCCGCCATGAGCACCGGGTAGGCAAAGAGCCCGAAATTGGGCGAAATGCCCTTCGCCGTCTTGTCCTTGTAGCTGTGCGCGCGCTCCATCAGCCCCATCGGCGCGAGCGTGCCGAGCATCCACATGAGTTCGCAGACCTCCGGCACGTCGCTCTGCCGCCAGAAGACACTGGTCTTGGGATCGAGACCGCAGGCGAGCCAGTCCAGCGCGATGCCGATGGTGTTCTTCCGACGCTCCGCGGCGTCTGTCACCGTCGTCATCGAGTGATAGTCGGCGATGAAATAAAAACAGTCTCCCCGGGTTTGCGCGTCGATCGCCGGACGCATCGCGCCGAAATAATTGCCGATGTGGAGCGTGCCGGAAGGCGTGATGCCGGTGAGGGTGCGCATGAAAAACGGGAAGCTTCGGCGACGGAGCGAACGCGCGTCAATCCCGGCGCGGGATGAATTTCACCGCCGGACGCGCATGGGCGATCGTCGCGGGGGGAAGGTAGCCGCTGAACGCCATCGCCGGCATGACCAACGCGCGGCGTCCGAGGAGCACCCCGGGATTGAGCACCGCGTTGCAGCCCACCTCGGCCTGGTCGCCGACGATCGCTCCGAACTTCCGCAGACCGGTCTCGTAAATGTGGGCGCCGACGCGCACGACGACCGGTTGCTGATCGAGCCGGAGGTTCGAGCAGATCACACCTGCACCGAAATGCGCGCGATTGCCCAGAATCGAGTCGCCCACGTAGCTGAAATGCGGCACCTGCACGCCATCCATCAGCAGGCAGTTCTTGAATTCGCACGCGTTGCCGAGCACGCAGCCTTCGCCGACGATTACGTTGCCGCGGATGAACGCCCCGGGGCGAATCTCCGTGTTGGCGCCGATCCACGAGGGACCGAGGATCGTGGCCGTCGGCGGCAATTTCACCGACGGATGGATCCACACGGGCCCCTCAATGTGCACTCCCGGAGGGCACCGCGGGGGGGCGAGATTCACCGTCAGGTTGCCCAGCGCCGCGCCGATTTGTTTCAGCCATTCCCACGGGGGAACCTCCGCGGAAAAGTAAGACTCGAACAAAGCGAGCGACGAGGGCAGTTGGAAAAAGTCGGAGGCCTTCATGCGGGCGGAATGGCTGTTCGATCCTGCGGCGGAACGCAACCGAAACGGTCGGGGCTCGCCCCTCGCCGCCGCACCGGCCGCTCGCCCCGCACGAACGTCCGCGCCCTCACGCCCCCAACACCCTTGCCAGCACCTGCGTCACAAAGCCCGCACCCGCTCCCCCGGCCGCGGCCATTGTGCGGACACGTTCCTTGATCTCGGGGGCCCGGCCCTGCCTTTCGGCGACGGCCATCGTCGTGTCATACGCCTGCACCACGTCGGCGCTCGTGATCTCGTAGCCGTAACCCCGGAGCAGCCAGTGGAGCGCCAGCAGGCCGACGCCGAGGGCAAACGTGGGTTCCTTTTCGGCGTAGTCCCGGGCGGCCCGCGTGAGGGTCTTCGGATCACACGGCGAACGGCTCGCGAGCGCCAGCGCGGCAGAAAAGAGGCCTGCCTCCTTGGCGGCGGCGAACCACTTGCATTCCTCCCCCGGGGTGGTTTTCACCAAGTCGGCGAGGATTTCATCTGCCGCCTTTTGCGGATACTTTCCGGCGACGGCGCGAAAGGTGGCGAGGTAGGTGCCACCCCGGTTCACCCGCACTCCGTAGCGCACGTAGGCCTCGTCACTCAGGCCCGACGACAAGAGAATCTCCTCACAGACTGGGTCGACTTCATAGTCGCTCGCCCACTGACCGCGGCAGGATTCCGCATAACGCAACGCCTCGGCCTTCCGGCCCTGCGCGACCATCGCCCGCACCGCCCATCGCTTGTACGGCCAGATGGTGTCGACCTGCAGGAGTTCGATGAGCTCGTCGAAGCGCTCCGCCCGGAAAAGAGCACTCAGACACGCCGGCGTTCCGCGGAAATGGAGGCGATGGCTCGTCGCGGAACTCAACGCGGCGCGCGTGTCGCCAATGAGCCGATCGGCCCAGGCCGACGCCGTCTCATTCGACGCGCACAAATCCCCCCAGTATTCGGCCAGTTGCTCAATATAGGGGATCTCATCGTTCTGGTACGCTTCGAACAACCGCTCGAGCCAGGCGGCGCGCAACGTTGCGTCCACCGGCGCGCTGGCAATCAGCGGCACCATTTCCCAAATCGCGTTGCTCACGGCGGTGCCAATCGCTCCTGAAGAACTGTCCACCTGCTCAAGCGCAGGCGATACGCGCTCGAAAAACAGGATGGCACCCTCCGCGGCGAGCAGTGGCTTCGTCTTCGCGAACTTCTTGATCTCGGCGACGGCCTGCTTGACGCGCGTGACCGCAGGCCCGGATTTCCAGCCAAACGCGTGGCGCCGAAAACGTGATTTGAACGTCCACCGATGGATTTCAGCCTTTGTCATGTTCGTCTTTTTCAGGCGTACTCGAAAAGGAAGAGTGAACCCGTCGCCCGACGCGAGATGAAGTCGCACCGAGGTCCGTATGTTTCCCGCCGCAGACGACGGATCGGCACTTCGGGGTAACATCACCGTACCGTCCACCGCTTCCCTTCCCGGGTCCGCATTGCCGCTACGCAGGTGACGGCAACACCCGCATGCGCCCGCTCCGGCAAACGCTCCTCGCAGGCTGCGTCGCATTCGCCTTCGCCGTTGCGACGGCAAGTGCGATGCTGGTCCTGCCTGAGGCGATGCCCAGTCTCGCTATCCCCGGACTCACGTTTCCGGAGTCGGAGGCCACCCTGACCCGCTGGATCTCGCTGATGACCCGCGGCGAACCCATTGCAGCCGCCGCAGCGTTTGAACAAATTCATTTCCACGGCTGAGGACTCAGGACCGCACTCACGACCGAGACCGCACAGAAAGACGACGGACAAAACCTGCGGGTTTTCGAAACCTGGCTGACGCTGGACGATCTTGATCTGCAGAACCCGGTGCCCTCCGTGCGCCCGCTCCCGCTTGAGACAACGGGGCATCGGGTCTCGCCCCGCAGCTCACCCAGTTGCGACTCAGTGAAGACACGCAAGGCGCCGCGGCCATCGCGGGATTGCGTCCGCCCCAACTCGCGGGGCCCGCACGCAACTATGCCATGGCGATCGTTCATACAATGATGTCTCCCGATCAGCCCTACGTTGGAGGCGGCAACACCTCCCCGGTCGTCTACGCCTACAAACCGTGGCGCGAGGCGAAGCTCGCTCCCGCCGACCTGCCCGACTCGGTTTCAGGCCCTGGTCCCGACGGCACGCTGGTCGCCAACAACACTGGGATCCAGACGGACTGCATGTGCTGCCACGCCCGGGGCGTATCTCCACGTTGACGGTTACCCGTAGCCGCGAGCACCAGCGAGTGGACCCGGAAAACGCGACCGACCTTCCACTCGCAGGCGCTTGTCCGCCGAAAGAGGATCGCCCGCGCCACGCTGGACTATTTTTCCCACTACGCTTCGATGCCACCAAGGAGTTACGGCGGTCGCGCGGCTTTTTCCGCAACCTATGGGCACCCGCCGACGTAATATGAGGACAGACGCTGCAAGAGCCGCGGAACCGCCTTTTCTGCAGGGGGCACCGCCAGCAGGCGCGCGTGACACGAGGGGTGTCATCCTCATGGCAGCCTCATAGCACCCTCATGGCAGGCTCATAGCAGCCACATAGGCTGGTTGTTACTCCCGTTCTATCTGGTTCGGATCTGGTTCGGATCAGGTGGCTGTCCACTTCAAAGGTGACCCGCGGGACGAAAGCGTACCCGGACCCAACCGGCGCCACCTGCAACGGTCCTCTCGACGCGGGACTTGAGTGGTCGATGTCAGGCAATTCGCGGACATAGGCCCGCGTCTTCTCACAGGCCATCGGAGCCGATTCCGATTACATTGGGGCAACGCGGTGCTTTGTGAACCAACCGCCCTCAAACGAAACGTCCGGAGCGCCGATAAGCGCTCGCGAGATCTCCGAACGCACGCTGCATCCCTTTGCGCCTCTTGGCGGCAATTTGTCTCGGCAGGGTGGATCAATCCCCAAACCGTTTGGCCGCGAAAATGCGCAAACCTGACCAGCGTATTTTCGGCCATCGGCATGGCGCTATCGGCGACTGGGCGCATCGCCAACGCGACCTCCAAGGATGCCGCCATCTACAACCCGGCGTTCGTCGCCCGCGACCACACCATGCAGGTCGGCGACGTGGCGCGGCACCGGCGGCGGCGCCGCACCGGTTGAGGTCTACGAGATGCCGAGAGCTGACGGCTGGCAGTCGACCACCGCGTCGACCCCAAACGGAACAGCGCGGCCAGACTCCACTTCCGGCCGCACTCCGGCACGCCGCCGCCGGAGGGGCGGTCTCGCGCGTGCGCCGTTTTCGCGGGGCATGGCCGTCATGCCGCTTTCATGAAATGTTTCCGGACGTGACAATCACGCCCGTCCACAATTATTTTCGACGGAAGTCATCGGCTGTTCCCCCAACGCCGCTACCTCCCCCTCAATGCGGCCCGACTAAGTTTGCCACGTTCGCGGGCCGAAACGTCGACACCGTGGCACTCACCCCAGAACATGAAATCCACCCCGCTTCATCTGCTTCGTTCAATCCCGGTGGTCGCATGCATCCGGCTCGCCACGATCGCCGGCCTGACTTTCACCGCTGCCTCCGCGGGGGCGCAGACGACCCTTTCCGGGACCGTCAGCAACGTCGCCACCGGCCACACCCTGGAGGGCGCCCGCGTCACGCTCTCCGCCGCGGGACGCGAAACACTCACTGACTACCAGGGCGTTTTTCGCTTCATCGATCCGCCTCTCGGCAACGTGATCCTGTCGGTCGCCTACTCCGGTTTGGATCCCGTTGACCTCCCTGTCACCGTGCGCGCCAACACCCACAACACGCAGGACGTCACCCTCACCGCCTCCATCTACAAACTGGAAAAATTTGTCGTCGCGGGCGAACGCGAGGGCAACGCCCGTGCCGTGACGATGCAACGCCAGGCGCCCAACGTGAAGAACGTCGTCTCGGCCGACGCCTTCGGCTCGCTCTCGGGCAACCCCTCCGAACTCCTCGAACGCCTCCCCGGCGTGGTCGTCGAACGCGTGGGCGGCGACCCGCGTTACGTGAGCCTCCGGGGGACCCCGGGTGATCTCAATTCGATCCAAATCGACGGCAACCGCCGCGCCACGGCTGGCGAGCGCAGCCTCAATTTCGAGAGCATTGGATCGGACTTCATCGAGTCGATGGAGCTGATCAAATCGCCCACGCCCGACATGGACGCCGACGCCATCGGCGGCACGGTGAACCTCAAGTCGCGCAGTGGATTTGATTTGGCCGGCCGCCGCATCACCTACGCGCTCGGAATCATCACCGGTGCCGAACGCTATCCCGCCCCGATTCCCGCCGGATCCATTTCGTACTCGGATGTCCTCGGCGTGTTTGGCGGCACGCGCAATCTCGGCGTCTCTCTGAGCGGCAGTTTCCGCCAGCACATCGCGATGATGGACTTCACGACGATGAACTACGAGCGGACCGACAACAGCCCGGCCTACATGAACAGCCTGGCGTTTGACGGCCGCTCCAACCGACGGACCCGCTGGGGCGGCGGCCTGAAACTCGACTACAAACTCAGTCCGGAGAATTCGATTTTCGGCAGTTTCACCCTCTCCCCTCATCTGGAGAATTCCGTCGTGCCGGTCACCACCGTGGCCACGGCGCTCTCCGTGGCCACGCTCACTCCCCAGGGCCAGCCCACCGGCACCGGCGCGATCCTGCCCGGCTACACCGACCAGCGCACCGAGGCCCGCGCGCTCCCCGCCAGCACGGTCTCCCTTTCCAACCTCCACCGGCAACGCAAGGCCCAGGCCTACTCGGCCCAGGTCGGGGGGCGGCTGGAGAAGCCGGCCTACACCTTCGACTACGACGCGTCGTATTCGTATTCCAATAACAACCAGTACCTCCACACGGCCACGGCCTCCCTCGCCGGCGTCGGCTGGATCTTCGACCGGACGAACACCTCCCGCTGGACGCCGATCATCACCTACACGGGCGGCCCGGACCCGATGAACCTGAACAATTACACCGCCAACCTGCTCACGCTTACGCACACGCCGACCGTGGGAGAAATCCAGGGCGCCCAGGCCAATTACCTGCGGAAATTCGCCCTGCCCGTCCCCGCGTTTCTCAAGGCCGGCGTCCGCCTGCGCCGCGAGGTACAGCAACTCGACAACTTCAGCCGGCGCTGGCGGTTTGCAGGGGCCGACGGCGTCCTCAACAGCGGCGACGAAAATCTCCGCCAGTTCCAGGATCTTCACCTCGACTACCGGCCGATGCACGGCGTGTATCAGGCCGGCCCGATTCTGTCGCCCGATGCCATGCGCGACCACAAGGACGCCAACCCCGCCCGCTGGCAGGAGGACGTCGCGTTCGGCAGCCTGAATCCGCTCACCGGCCGACAGATGCTTGAGGAGCGGGTGACCGCCGCCTACGTGATGGGCAACGCGAAGCTCGACCGCCTGTCGATCCTCGCCGGCGTCCGCGTGGAGCAGACCAACGTCGAGGCGGAGGGCGCACTGAACTTCATCACGCCGGCGGAAAAGGCCCGCCGCGCCGCCTTCACCGGGCCCCTCACCAACGAGGAAATCGTCCGGCGCAATCTCGCCCAGTACGGCACGCGGCGAAATGTTTCGCGCGACTATCAAAACGTTTTCCCCGGGGTGCATTTCAAGTTCGACGCCACCCGGCGGCTGCTTTTCCGCAGCAGTTACTCGACCAGCATCGGCCGGCCCGCGATCGGCAGTCTCATCCCGAACGACACCATCGACGCCGACAACCGCATCGTCCAGGCCACCAATCCCGGACTCCGCCCGCAAAACGCCAACAACTTCGACGCCACCGCGGAGTATTATTTCGAACCGGCAGGCGTGCTTTCGTTCGGGGTATTCCTGAAGGAGATCAAGAGCTTCATCTACAGCACGGCAGGGCAGCTCATCCCCACCGGCGCCAACAACGGTTACGACGGCGACTACGCCGGCTTCGAACTGCGCTCGCAGGCCAACGGTGGCTTCGCCCGCATCCGCGGCTGGGAGTCGAATTACCAGCAGCGTTTCGCGTTCCTGCCCGGCTGGTGGAGCGGATTCGGCCTACTCGCGAACTACACCTGGCTCGACACCAAGGGCGACTACGGCACCCCGGGCGTCGTCCAGACCAAGGACACCCTCGCCAACTTCACCCCCGCCGCAGGCAATTTCGGCATCTCGTACATCCGCGGAAAATACAGCATACGGGTCGTGTACGGCTATAACGCCGAGACCCTCATCGCCTACAACGCCCAGCGCAACCTCCGTCGCTACCGCGCCGAGGCCCACCGCATCGACCTGAAGCTCAAGTACGTCGTCAGCCGCCGCCTTGATGTCTACCTCGACGTGTACAACCTGACCAACGACAAGCAGCGCGAAGTCTGGGGCGCCCATGATCGCCCGCGCACCATCCTCGACCGCAACGATCCCCAGATCCACGCCGGAATCAACGGCCGGTACTGACGTTTCCCAGGCCCACACCGCTTCGCCGCATGGAAAACCCACCTACGCGAACCCCACGGGCGCTCTGGCTCTCGCTTGCCGCCGCAGTCGCCGTCGTCGCATGCGGAGTCGCCTTCCGAATGGACTTTTTCGGCCCGCCCCGCGGACTCCCGCAACGCCCGCCGGCACGGCCCTATCTCGGGTTTCCGGCCCAACCGGAGTTCGGCTCCGAGATGCGCTGGTCGACCGAACCCGCCTTTCCCAACGTCACGTTCAAGAATCCCGTCGTGATGGAGCCCGAGCCGGGCACCGATCGGCTCTTCATCGGCGAACTCGAGGGAACGCTCGCCGCGATTTCGTCCCGCGATCCCAAGACCGCCGAGAAAACCATCGTGCTCGACCTGACGCGCCAGACCCAAGGCGGCTTCGACAGCGGTCTCCTCGGACTGGCCTTCCATCCCGAATACGGCCGCGCCGGTTCCGCGAACCGCGACTTCGTCTATCTGTTCTATTGTTGGGCACCGAATCCCGTGATGGTCGGGCGGCCCGAACCCGAGACCCTCACCTGGACGCGCGTCTCCCGCTTCACGATGGACCGCGCGACGGGAAAACTCCGGCCGGAATCGGAGCAGGTGCTCATCCACCAGAAGAAGCGGCTCATCTTTCACGTCGGCGGCGCTCTGTTTTTCCATCCCAAGGACGGATTCCTCTACATCAGTGTGGGAGACGAGGGCGGCCAGCAGGATTCCCTCAACAACGCGCAGCGCATCGACCGCAACCTCTTCTCCGGCGTTCTCCGCATCGATGTCGACCAGCGCGGCGGCACGATCAGCCACCGGATTCCGCGCCAGCCCGCGGACGGCGAGACGGCGCATTATTTTATTCCCAACGACAACCCGTTTGTCGGGGTGCCCAACGCGCTCGAGGAGTTTTATGCCATTGGCCTGCGCAGCCCGCATCGCATGACCTACGACGCGGCCGAGAACCTCGCGTGGATTGGCGAGATCGGCCAGGCGGCCCGCGAGGAAATCGAGGTACTCCAAATTGGGAAAGCGCCCCAGAATTTCCAATGGGCGATCAAGGAAGGCAGTCGGCCCGGTTTCAAGCCCATGCCGGAAAAGCCGCTTGGCCTCTGGACCGACTCCGTCTGGGACTACGGCCGCGAGATGGGACGGTCCGTAATCGGCGGATACGTCTACCGGGGGAAACGGCATCCGTCGCTGCTCGGAAGGTACATCTGCGCCGACTTCGCCAACGGGCGTATCTGGGCGCTGAGCTACACCAACACCAGCGGGCAGGTCCGCGTCACCGGCGTGGACCACCTCGCCACCGGCGAGGGCTTTCGCAATTATCACGGCGGCATCGGCGGCGTGACGTCGTTCGGCCTCGATCACCAGAACGAGCTCTATCTCCTGCGCCACGGGCACCGCACCCGAATTGAGCGGCTGGTCTCGTCGACGCCGCGGAAAGGCAATGTCCCCCTCCGGTTGTCGGAAACCGGCGTGTTTTCCAGCCTGGCGAACCTCCAGCCCTCACCCGAACTGATTCCCTACGACGTCAATGTGCCCCACTGGGCCAACGGGGCGTCCGCCCGCCGCTGGATTGCCGTTCCCTCGGGCCAGACCATTCGTTTCGACGCGACCCAACCCTGGCAGTTTCCCGCGGGCACGGTATTCGTCGAGCACTTCGACTGGGCCAAGGATTCGAAGCGCCCCGACCAATCGCGGCCAATCGAAACCCGTGTGCTCGTTACGCTCGCCGACGCCAGCGTCTACGGGATGACTTACCGCTGGCGCGCGGACCGCAGCGAGGCGGACCTCGTGACGGATGATGACAACAGCGAGACGCTGGAAACCCGGGGAGAGAAAGGCGAGCGGGTGCGGGTGCTCTGGGTCTACCCCAGCCCGAAAAACTGCCTACAATGCCACACGGCGGGGGCGGGCTACATCCTCGGCGTCAAGACGCGGCAGCTGAATCGCTCTTTCCGATACGCCACTGGGATCACCGACAGTCAGCTCCGCACCTGGAGTGGTCTCGGGCTCTTCGGGACGCGACTCTCCGACCGCGAAATCGGGCGCTTCCCCACTCTCGCCGCCACGGGCGATCCGGGCGCGCCTCCGGAGTTGCGCGTCCGTTCCTATCTGGACGTGAACTGCGCCCACTGTCACGGCGCGACCGCGATCCCGGCGGCGTGGAACGGGAGTTTCAATCTGCCGCTGTCGAGTCAGGGTCTGATCCACGGCGCGGTGCTGGGCTACAAGCCGGACCCGGCGCACGTTGTCGTAGCCCCGCAGGACCTCGGCCGTTCGGAGCTATTTCAGCGGGTGAGCGAAAACATCATCGGCAAACGGATGCCACCGATCGGCAGCGATCGGGTTGACGATGCCTTTGTCCGCGTACTCAGTGAGTGGATCAAAGGACTGCCAACGGCTCCGCGGCCTCCTCCCCCATGAACCGACGCCAATTCATCGTCACCGCTGCGACCGGCACCGTGGTTGCAGGGCTCGGCCCGTCGGCGCCGGCCGGGGCGCCGCCCCGGGCTCCGGACGGCCGCAGCGTGTTTCGCATTTGGGCGACGAGCGATCCTCACGTGGGCACCGATCAGCGCCGCGGGCGGGAGAGCCTGGCGGACGCCATTCGCGATTCGGAGCAGGGGGGCAAGCAAGGCGGGCCCGCGTTCGACTGGGACATCGGGCTGATGCTCGGCGATTTTTCCGGCAGCCAGGAAACACCCAACGACGCGGAGGGCGCGGAGATCGTCCGCCAGTTTGGCGCACTGAAGAAACACCGGCGCGAGGACATCTACGAAGTGGTCGGCAACCATGACGCCAGTGGCCCGGATGAGCCGACGCAGTGGTGGTTCAAAAAATGGATCGATCCTACCGGGGAGAATACAAGATTCTCCGGCGTGGACGCCCGCCGCCGGCCCTACCCGATCGAGGGAACCTGGGAGCGGTATTCGTTCCGGGTTGGAAACATGCTCTTCCTGATGATGGGCGATCGCAACGACGGCGGCCCGCCGGTGGGGCGCGGCAAACACGGCGGCTACCCGTCCGGCGCCGTCACGGGTGAGACCTTCGAGTGGTGGAAACACCACGTCGAAGCCAACCCGGGGGCGATCATCGTCTCCGCGCATCATCACATGCTGAAGGAGACAACGGTCGCGTCGGGTCCGTGGGAAGCCTACCTGCGCGGGAAAAACGGCGAGTGGGTCGGTCACTACCACGGCTATTTCCCGGACGGGGGACCGGAAGGCGCGTCGTATTTGTATTGGGTGGACGGCAAGCCGGACGCGCAGGCCTTTGAGCGTTATCTGGCGGCACACCCGGGCGCGATCGATTTTTGGCTTGGCGGGCACACGCACACCAATCCCGACGACCGCAAGGGCGGGCGTTCGCACATCGAGAAAAAATGGGGCGCGAATTTCATGAACTGCTCTGCTCTCACCCGACACCACGTCGGCAAAACGTCGGTCCCGCTGAGCCGGCTGATGACGTTCACGGAGGGAAGCGACGAAGTCTTAGTCCAGTGCTACCTGCACACGTCGGATTTCGCTCCCCAAGGCTGGTATCCGCCGGCCGAGCGGCGCGTGCGCCTTGGCCGGGCCTTTCGCCTCTCACCGCGAAACAAGTAAAGAATCGAAGCGGGTTGCGATCGAGTCGAGCCCACCGCTCGTTGTCTCAATGTCCGAGGTAAAAGGGGCTCACCTGAATCGGCCCACTCGGCGCTCAAAAGCCGCTTCCCGGCACCACCAACGCCGGGTACAGCACCTACGATACGACACCGTCCGGGTCGCTTGCTTATCCGCCCGGTCCGTCGCGGTCGCGCGAATGGTCAACGTCCCGCCCGGCACGGCTGTAACCGTCGTGGTATAGACCCAGACCCCGTGGTCTTACGTTGCGAAGTCCTGTTCCAGCAAGACCCCGGCGGCGGTGGAGAGGGCAACCTGGACCGAGACACCTCGACATCCTCGAAAGCGAGCACACGTATCGTACCGCCGCGGCGACCGTGGAAATCCGTGACGTCGATGTGCTCCACCTCGGGGGACGTGAGGTACGCTCCGCCCCACGCATGGGTATTATCGCGGCTAGCCGGTTGGGTCATAAATCCGTCTTTCGTGTTTGCAGCATCAGGTGCTCCGCTCAAAGCCGTTTGCCATCGGGTCACCGAGGTCATAAGCGCGTCGTCATGGGTGGCTCTCCCGCATCTCTCCCGTAAACCCGTTTTTTGGCGGTTTTTAGCGGTTTTCCGCGGAAACTTACCTGCTGGAACATATCCAACAAAAAGCCCGTATCCCTCTGGGGACACGGGCTTTTAGAATGGCGGGATGGACGGGACTCGAACGGAAATCGCCCATCGAAGCTAAATCACGCGTTATCGCAGACTTAGTTGATTGGTAGTGTTTTAGAACAGGCAAATAGTGGCACCTACGTTTTTAGAAGTGAAGCCAAAAACACCATTTCTGGCAACCTTGTGGCAACCTAAAATCAGCGATCCGATCAAGCGGCTGATTCTGCCTCGCACGTGCCAATTCCGCAGGCGTGCCGGAGTGGGCTCAGCAGCGTTGTAGTGGGTTTCACC
>CANJIU010000126.1 GCA_947474365.1 Opitutia bacterium
ACTCCTCGTCTCGCAGATCACTTGGATAGCTTGTCGTCGTACTGGGAATTGCCATCCCCAGTTTCGATCAGAAACCGATCCGGCGCACGATCATAAACTTACGTCGTTAGGGGCTTTTTAGACGCCCTCTCAGACTCACGCGCGCCGTAATCGAAGCTCACAAAACGGGTCGCGCAATCGATCCCGTCTCGCTGACGGACTGACGGCAGCGCGCCACGCCCCCCAAAAAACCATGCCCTCAATTCAAGCCACTCGACTCGTCACAGTTTCAACGGCGATCCTCACGGGACACGGCGTCCCGCGCAGTACGGCCAAGATCGTCGCTGCGTCACTGGTGAAATCCAATCTCTTGAGGCACGACTCCCACGGCGTTATGCGGCTGCCACGTTATCTCGACTGCATGAAGCAGGGAAAGATTGCCCCGCGTGCCCAGCCGGTCGTCGTTCGCAGCGCCTAACCCGTCGCAACTGCTGCGGCCCTGGTATGCACGGTCAGTCCCGAGAGATTTTTTTGCTTCCGCCCAATCAGCGCGCTGACGCCGTAGCCGACTCCAAAGCAGGTCATCATGCCAATGGCGAGGTAGGCGAAGACGTGGACCGGCGTGTAGAATTTCACGTAAGCCAGAACCGCGCAGCTCACCACCAGTCCGGTCCACGCGCCCACCGTGTTGCCCCGCGTCGTGAATATCCCCAGGAGGAAAATCCCACCCAGCCCACCGCCGAAAAGCCCCAGCAGCTCCATCAACTGGTCGAAGAGCGACTCCACTCGATATTGCGCCAGCAGCAGCGCGACGCCTGTGCCGAAGATACCCACCACCCAGATAAATCGGGCGCCGAATCGAACCGCGGCACGATCGTCGCGCTGGGGGAAAAGCGGACGATACAGATCGCTCACCACGACGGCCGACATGCTGTTCAACACGCTGTTCGACATCGACGCGGCCACGATCGCGGCCACGGCGATCCCGGCCAGGCCCGGCGGCAGTTCGTGCAAGATAAATGTCGGAAGCAATTCGTCGGGCTTGCCCATAGCAGGATTGAGCTGCTCGGGATGAACCGAGTAAAACAGGAATAACGCGGTGCCGACGACCATGCAGAGCGCGATGGCCGGCACGATGGCACACGCGTTGATCCACACGGCGCGCGCGGCGGATTTTTCGTCACGCGTGACGATGAAGCGCTGCGCCAACGTTTGGTTCGCCACGTAGTTTTTAATTTCGCCGATCCAGCTCAGCACGATGATCACGATGGTCGCGCGCGTGAGATCGGTGGACCATTCGACGACCGTCAATTTTCCGCGAGCACCGGCGTCACTTAGGAGCGCACCGATACCGTCGAGCCGGAAGACGACGACGCCGATGCACACAAGCGCGCCGGCAAAGATGAGCACCGCCTGCAACACATCCGCCCAAATCACGCCTTTGATACCGCCGAACACCGTCGCGACCGTCGTCGCCAGCCCGATACAGGCAACGCAGGCGTAGATGTTAATATCGACGATGACCGACACCACCAAAGCCGGCACGAGGAGCAAGACTCCGAGGCGCGCGGTCTCGAGGATGAGAAATGCCAGGCTGCCCAGAAGGCGGATACTGCGGCTGAATCGTGCTTCCAGATACTCGTAGATCGACGTCAGATTTAGCCGGCAATAGAATGGGATCACGTAGCGAGTGAGCACCCAAGCCACGGCGAAATTGCCGAGCGGAAACAAGAAATATGTCCAGTTCGTGGCATATACCTTCGCCGGAAGCGCAATGAGTGTGACGGCACTCAGTTTGGTAGCCATCAAGCTCAGGCCCGCCGCGTAAGCCGGAATCTGGTTTTCGCCGCGATAATACTCCTGTGTGCTGCGTTTGCCGCGCGAAAACCAGAGGCCGATCAGCATCACCGCGCCGAAATAGGAAGCGACCACGATATAGTCAATCCAGTGCAGCCGGCGCTCGCTCTTCTGCAACTTGCCGGTGGAGAATCGCAGCATGCCGTGCTCGTCGAGCGCGACGATCTGCACTCCCGTCGCGGTGTTCGCGACGGACACTGGGACGAGGTCGTTTGGCTGTGAAGTCCACGTTTCCGTTATGGTGTGAAACGCCCGCGTGGACGGAGCCGCGCCTGTTTCGCGTGGCCGAAGCCGCTCAGGCGCGAGAGCGCCGGCGTCGGCAGGCCAGAAGAAAATATGCGCTGGACCGATCGGGATCGCGTGAGTCAGAGGCGAGATCGATTTCGGGGGAGAAGGAAGCGCTCTCCATCCGTCCGACGCCGACGCCAGCTTCGCGGGCAAAATCGATTCTCCATTTCCAGCGAGACCGCCCAGCACATAAAGGCATGGCTTGCTACCGTCGCCCTGGACGACCAAACGCGGCAAGATGCGCCCCGTGTCCGGCAACGGCGGCAGGGCCTTCCATCCTCCAGCCGGCCCGCCGTCGCGGACCGCTAGCGCCCACACGTTCGCTCGTGGTGTCCGCATGTCGACATCGGATGCGCCGCCTGCAACCACCAGTGAGTTCCCCCAAAGCGCGAGCCCGACCAAAGCCCGGGGCGCGGGCAATGGCGTCGACTCGGTGGCAGATGCGGTGAGGTCGTTCGGATCGACCTGCAGCAATAACGTCGAGGACGTGACGCCGTCTGCCATGATGCCGCCAACCAGGAGAAATCGCGTCGATGACATTGCGATGCACGCCGCATAAGATCGCGCGGCCGGAAGGCGGCTGCGCACGAGTCGCGGAGTTGCGCCACCCTGCTCGATTCGGACGACAACAAGTTCATCCGTCGGAACCGAGCGATCGCCGTCAAGGTGCTCTCCGCCTGCGAGGAGGATGAGCGGGCCGCTTTGCGCCACGGCAACTCCCCGTAACGACACGGGCAGGGTAACGGAAGAAATGGCGGACCACGCAAACGTGGCGTCGACCGGTTTCTCTGTTTGGCTCCGTCCCGTCGTGAGCAGTCCCGTTACGAGGAATACCACGAGCATCGCGGGTAATGGACGGGCAAACCATCCGGCGCTCGGAGGGCGCCGTTTCTCCAGCAACGGTAGCGCGGATATTTTCCAGGGGAAGGGCATCGCGAGAAAACTGGCGGCAGCTTGGGCGAACCGTCTATCGAAACCAAGAGGTTTGCTCGCCAGACCTCCCCGTGGCAATTGCACAGCTAATCCGTGCCGCTAGGCCTGAAGACCGCCGGATATGCGTGGCAGCTCACCTTCCGGCGAATATTCGCATGACTCAACTCTCCGCTTTCGACGTGGTGGTTTATGGCGGCACTCCCGGTGGGATTGCGGCCGCGTTGCGCTGCGCCCGGGAAGGCATGGGCGTCGCGCTGATCAACGCTCATCAGCACCTCGGCGGAATGCTGACGTCCGGTTTGGGACTTTACGATACGAGCTACTTTGGCAAAAGGGCGCCGCTGGTCGAAGAGATATTTGCTGGAATTCTGGCGCACTACAAAGAACTCTACGGCGCAGATTCGGAGAATGTTCGGTTGTGCGAACAGCACCGAACGTTCGAGCCTCACGTTGCCGAGCGCGTTCTCACGCGGCTTGTGGAACAGGAGAAAAACATCACTGCGCTCAAAGGGTGGTGGATTGATCGCGTGGAACGCGACGGGCGACTCATCCACGCCTTGGGTTTGCGCGAGAACGGCGGCGCGCGTCGGATGCGCATCGAAGGGCAGATTTTCGTGGACGCGTCCTATGAAGCGGATTTGGCCGCGTGTGCAGGCGCCCCGTATCGCGTCGGCCGGGAATCCCGCGCCGAGTTTGGAGAGCCACACGCCGGAAAGATATTCTCCCGTTATGACGAGCAGTCCGACGAAGCCAAGAAGTTTCCCTACGCGGGCGCCAACGGCTATATTAAGCTGCGGCCGTTCGATCTTTGCACAGGCCGTATCTTCCCCGGCAGCACGGGCGAAGGTGACCGCGCCATCATGGCATATAATTTCCGCCTTTCGTTGAGTCGCGATCCTGCGAACCACGCACCGATTCCGAAGCCCGCGAACTACGCGCGTGAAACCTATCTCGGCCTGCTCCAGGACGAGAAAACCTCCCTCGGAATTCCCTATCCGGTGAAGAGCAAGTGGCTCGTCGATGACATCCGATCGTTCAAATTTCGGAATCACCGCCCGATCCCGAACAGCAAGCTCTCCTGGAATCATGGCAATTTCACGGGTCGCAATCACCGCTACCCGGATGCGGATTGGGAGGAGCGGAATGAAATCCTCGCCGCGCACCGCGATCACGAGATGGGCCTGCTGTGGTTTCTCCAAAATGACGAGGAAGTGCCGGCGGAGGTGCGGGCCCGCGCGCGCGAGCTTGGGCTCGCTCGCGACGAGTTTGCGGACAACGGGCACATCCCCTGGGAAATCTACGTGCGCGAAGCGCGTCGCATCAAGGGACGCGCGGTGTTCACTGAACTCGATGCCAGCCTGGCTTCGGGAATCTCGCGCACGCCGCCGCACGCGGACAGCATTGCCATCTCCGAGTGGATGATGGACTCGCACGAGTGCACCACTGAGCGGCAACCGGGCAGCATGTATGAAGGCGCCGTGCTGTTGAGCGAGCTCACGCGACCGGCTCAGGTGCCGTATCGCTGCCTCCTGCCGCATGGGATAGATAATCTGCTGGTGCCGGTCTGCCTCTCTGCCACGCACATCGGCTGGGGCACGATCCGCGTCGAGCCTACATGGATACACATCGCGGAATCGGCGGCGTTCGCCTGCGTGCTTGCCTTGCGCACGAAACAGGCCCCCGCCGCGATCGATGTTCAGCAGCTCCAGCACCTGCTGGTAGCGCGCGGCCTAATGATTTCGTTTTTCAACGATTTCGACATGGCGACGCCGGCGGCGTGGGTGCCAGCCGTCCAGTTTTTCGGCAGCAAGGGCTTCTTCGCGACCTATGATGCCCGCCCCAACGATCTGCTCGACCGCGAGACCGCCCGCCGGTGGATCGAAGGGCTTTGCTCGCTCGCGCTCGGCAAGCTCTCACCGCTGCCGCTGGCGCAGGCGATTGCGCGGGTTCAGGTCGCCGAAGCGGTGCCCGCCCGGGAGTTCGCGGCGCTCGTCGCCCAGCAAGTGGCGTTCGTGCTCGATACGACCAAGCACCAAGCGGTCGTGCAGGATTGGCCCGGCGCAAAGACCGACGATCCAGTGACGCGCGGGGATGCCTGCGCGTTTCTCTATAGCGTATGCCAGCGGCTAACCTCGAGCGCGCTGCCTCAACCCGTCGAGCGACGCCAGCAACAGGCTTCGGAGTGAGCGTCGGACTGGTTCCTCATTTCAACCGTCCACCCCAAAAATAATTCACTCCATGAGATCTGATTCCTTGTCGCTCGTCCGCCCGTGTGGGCGTTCTCGTATTTCAATTTGCCGCGTGCTTCTTGCGACTGTCGCTAGCCTTGTCACGGTTTCCTCGGCGGTCGCCGCCGCTCCCATGTTCGAGGAAAACATCGTGTGGCAGGACAAGGAAGACGACATGCTCACCTATCACGTGCCGACGATCTTTGTCAGTCAGGCGGACACGGTGTTTGCGGCGGCGGATGCGCGCTTCAAAGAGTATGGCGACTTCGGGCCGCATCATCTCGTAATGAAACGCAGCACGGACGGTGGCCGCACGTGGGGTAAAAACGTTTACATCGCGCGCAGCGATGGAAAGCAAATCTACCTGTTTCCCAACTTCATTCAGCCGCAAGGATCAAAGCGGCTTTTTTTCTTCTACACGGAAAAATCGCGGGAGAACATGCACTATGTCACGCACGTCTGGTTGCAGCACAGCGACGACGATGGGCTCACCTGGAGCAAGCCGCGCGACATCGTGGATATGATGGTGCGCCGCGATGCCGAACTACAGGAACTGGTGCGCACACGGAAGGCCGGCCCGCAATTCGATCACGACAATTATGTCCTCTACGGAAGAAAGTCATTCTACACGGGTCCTGGCGTGGCAATTCGCTTGAGCGCCGATCATCCGGTAAAGCCTAGCCGCTTGATCGTGCCCATTCTCGGCATGCAAGATCGCTGGGTGCATGCGCTGCAGCGAGGGCAGTTCAACACGTTCATCGTGAGCGACGACAACGGAGATTCCTGGAAGCCCGGCGGCACGATCCCAATCGGCGATCACCAGAACAGCGAGCCGAGCGTCGTCGAGCTCGACAACGGCGACCTCCTCTTGAATGCACGCGTGGAGAATCGCACCTACCGCGTGCTTTCGCGGAGCAAGGACGGCGGCGAGACGTGGACGGAGTCCAAGCGCTTCTACGGCTTGCCGGAATACGATCAGGTGCACTCGGGGCTTCTTCGTTATAGCTTCTCGCGCAACGACTCCACCAAGACTTCGCGGCTTCTGTTTTGTTTTCCGCAAGGCGGACTCCAGGCCACCGAGGTTCGCGACAAGGACGGCCTGCACCGAGCGGCAAACTCCTATAAGCGTGAAAACATGAGTGTCTGGCTCAGTTACGACGAACATCAGACGTGGGCCGTGAAAAAGGTCATCAATCCGGACTCCTCGTTCTATTCCAACATGTCGAAACTTTCGGACGGCACGATTCTCCTGATCTACGGACGAGATGCTGCGAACGGCTGGATGCCTAGGAGAAACGCCGTCGCGCGCTTCAATCTCGAATGGCTCACCGATGGCAAAGACAGCCTCGCGACCGGCCCGAAACGTTGAGTGAGAATGTTTTATTCTATGCCGTCCACACCCCCACCTTTGAATCACGCCACTTTGCTCGAGCTGAAACGCTGGAACACGCCGACAATCTACAACGGCTGGGAGCAAGTGACCCGCCGCAACATCGCTGCGGATGCTTTCAACCTGGAGGAGACTCGCGACTTCATGCCGCAGATGGGACCCATGGTCGGCTACGCGGTCACGGTGGCTTTCGAGCCGAGTAATCCCGCCCATCCACGCGACAATCCAAAGGCGTGGACGGACTATCGACGCTACGTGGCCAGCGTGCCCGGCCCGAAAATTGTCGTCGTTCAGGACTTGGACAAACCGCGAGTGATCGGTGCGTTTTGGGGCGAGGTGAACAGCAATATCCACCGCGCCCTCGGGTGCGTCGGCACCATCATCGACGGCGCGATCCGCGATGTCGATGAGATGACCAACGCGGGGTTCAAGGCCCTCGCGCGCCGGATGGCCGTGGGGCACTCGTTCTCCTGCCCCGTGCGATGGAACTGCGAAGTCGAAGTTTTCGGTCGCGCGATCCAGCCGGGACAGTTGATCCACGCCGACAAACACGGCTTCCTCGCAATCCCTTCAGGCGAAGAGAAACACCTGCTAGAAGCCGCGCGTTTTATGGATAGCAACGAGTGCCAGACGCTCATTCCCGCGGTGCGCGGCAGTGCGGGGAAGCCGTTGAACGCCGTGTGCGACGAAATCGATGTAGCAGCGACGGCATTCGGCGCCGCGGTGCAGAAAAAATTTGCCCGAAAAGGAGAATGGTAAGTGTTCCGCGCCCTGCCGTCCTTACCCCTTTCGTCCGGAAAGAACTCATCATGATTTATGATCATCTCTCGCGTTCCGCGCTCTATCACCCGCTTTCGCCTAGGCTCGCCAAAGCTTTTGCCGTGCTCCAGGACGGAAAGCTGAACGAGGCAGCGTTAGGTCGGCACGACATCGAAGGGAACGACGTGTTTGCGCTTGTGCAAACCTACGAGCCTAAACCGCGCGAGAAAGGTTTGTGGGAGGCGCATCGGAATTATATCGACCTTCAATACGTGATCGCCGGGAGCGAACTCATGGGCCACTCACGGTGGGAAAACGCTACGTCAACACAGCCTTATAATACCGAGAAGGACTACGAGCTATTCGCCGCGGATGGAGCATTCCTGCGCTTTGATCCGGGAATGTTCGCCGTGTTCTTTCCACACGACGTGCATATGCCCGCGATTAACATTGGGCCTGCAGTAACTGTTCGAAAGATCGTCATTAAGGTGGCGGTGTGAGAACCGGGATTTGGATACGGCGACTAAGCCAATCGATTGAAATGTGGGCCAACCTCACGGGGGGCCAACCTCACTGGGTCAAGCCGCTAGACGCTAGTCACGCTGCCCTGCGCCGGGGGCCGATCCGACGGGGTCGCTATATGCTAATTCCGAATCCAAGCGAAATATACAATAGCATATAACGGCCTGACCGCGGCACTCGCTGGCCCCGGCACTCGCGCGGAGCACGCCGGCCTGCAATTTTCGGCCGAGCTTCCGATGCACTTGGGATGCCGAACACAACTGCCCCTGCCCCTACCGCTGCCGATACCAGACGACGTTTTTCGACTGCCGCCCGGCAATCAGGACATCGGGGCGGCCATCGCCATCGATGTCGGCGATTTTCAAATCGTAGGATTGTTGGGCATGGGCGTCGTCGATCACCTGACGGGTGAAGCGGCCGCCGCCCATGTTTTCGAACCAGAGCACGAGGCCCTGGCTGAACGAGCCGACCGCAAGATCGAGGTCGCCGTCGCGGTCCCAATCGACGGCGATGCAGTGCAGGAAGCGACCGCCGCCGGAATCGAAGATGACGCGTGGCTGCCAGACGGGGGCGAGCAGCGCGAAAACTTGCGTGTAGCCGAGCGCGACAAGCTCGAGGCGGCCATCGCCGTTGAGGTCGATGGCGTCGACGCCCCAGATGTTCTGCGGGAGCGAAAAGGCGTGGCGTTCGAAGCGTGGCGGGCCGGGCGTGGGCGCCGCCTCGGCGCCGCAGAGCGCGCCAGCGAACGAGAACAGAAGCGCGAACTTGAATCCGGATCGTAGCACAAGGATTATGGGGAAGCGGGAACCTGGGTGAGGTCGAGCAGGAACACGCCGTAGCCCTGACCGGCTTCGTCGCCGGCTTTGCCGATCTGGAAGAGCATTTTTTGACCGTCGTCGCTCACGACGGACTGCGATGCTTTCCAGCCAGCGAAGTCGGTGAAATGCGTCAGGCGCTGCAATTTTCCGCTACCGTCGAGGGCGAGCTTGTAAATGTCGATCAACGGCCACGCGCTCTTAAGGCTCGAGCCGTGTTCGACGGTGGTGAACTTGCCATCGGGGAAAATGCCCTCGGGTTCGTCGTAAAAGTCGGGCGAATTGGTGAGGTTTTTCAGCGCGCCCGTTTCGAGATCGAGGCGGTAGGTGTCGGTGTTGTTCGTCTTGTTGAGCTGGTAAGCGCTCATCGTGATCGCCCGGTCGTCGGGCGGGATGAAACTCTGCGTTTCGATCATGCGCACGGGCTGGGGAAATTTGGCGGCGTCGAGCACGAGGCGCGTGTTCGCCAGCTTCGGCACGCCGTTCTCGTAAACGAGGTCCCCGACCGAAATTTTGTCCTGCGCGCCATGCGTCCACGCGATGCGCAATTGGTGCCGGGCCACCGCGGGTCCCTCATCCACCTCCACGCCGAGCGAGACCGGCGGTTTGTCGAACGGCTTCTGCAGGACTTGGAGCAGACCGATTTCGTGACGGGCGCGTTTGCGATCTTCCTTGCTCGTGCGGTCGAACGACGAACCGGGTCCGACGAGCAGCAGATCACCGTTGCTGAGATACTGCACCCGCGTGAAGCCGTAGTGCAGGAAATGATCCGAGAGGGAGGTGGTGCGGCCGGTGGCGAGTTCGTATTCGTAGACGTCGCCGAACACTTTGCTGACAAAGGCGAATCGCTTCCCGTCGTGGCGCCAGTCGGGACGCTCGCCGAGCCACGTGAGCCGCGTGATGTGCGGCGGAAGGTGGTCGGCGGGATGGCCGCTCTTGGTTTGGGCCGCAGCGGACGTGAGCAGAGGCAGGGTGGCGAGGCCGAGGAGGGCGATGGGACGAAACATGTCGGGAGGGCGTTTGGATTACTAGCGAAGCGTGCTGGAGAGGACGATTTCGCGCGGGCTGGTGAGGTGGAAGCGATCGAGGCTCACGCCGTCGCTGGCAATGCGCACGCGAGCCCAAACGCACCGACCAATTTCAAGTGCGGGAGCATCAAGGAACGCCGCGGAACCTGGCTTTGTAGTCGGCCGCGAGTTTCTTCATCGCGGCGAGGTCGGAGGCGTGCGCGGAGTCGCTGGTGAGGTTGTGCCACTCGCGCGGGTCCGCCTTCACATCGAAGAACTCCAAGCTGCCGTCGGCGTTTTCGAGATAGCGAAAGCGCTCGTTGCTCACCGCGAGACCGGCGGGCTGGTTGTCTTTCGCGATCATCGTGTACGCGACGTGGTTCCATGGTGCATCCGGCTTCGCGAGCAACGGCACGAAGCTTTTCCCTTCCACGCCGGCCGGCGCAGGCAGACCGCACAACTCGGCGAGCGTCGGATAGAAATCGAGAAACTCCACCACGCGCGCGCAGCCGACGCCCTTCGCCTTGCCGGGTGCGGCGACAAACAGCGCGGTACTCGCCGCTTCGTTGTAGAGCACGCCCTTGCCCCACCAGCCGCCGCGTGACCCAAGCAGGTAGCCGTGGTCGCCGAGCAGCACGACGATCGTGTTGTCCCAGAGATGCTGTGCGTCCAGCGCGTCAAGCACGCGGCCGAGTTGTTCGTCCATGAAACTCACGCACGCGAGGTAACCGCGCAGCGCCTCGCGCGAGTCCGCTGCGGCGACGTCGCTCTTGGTGCCGGAAATTTTCGGACCACCCGCTTCAGGCAGCGGCATCTTTTCCGCGGGATAGAGATCGAAAAAGCCGAACGGTGCGATGTGCGGCAGGTGTGGACGGCGAAATCCGACCGCAAGGAAGAACGGCTTTCCCGCGGCATTCTGCTGGGCGCCTTGTTTGAGCAGCTCGGCCGCGCGCTTGCCGTTGCGCACGTCGATCAGTTGATCCGCGCCGCCGCTGAGAATGGCATAGGACGCGCCTTCGCCTCCGCCGCCCTTGAGCCGGTGCGTGGCGGTGACCAGCGACGTGAGCCCGAGTTTTTCCACCTCCTGCGGTTGATACACGATGCCCTTGCCGGGCGACCCCTCCTCTGTCACGTCCCAGCACTCCGGCACGTCGCTGCCGATGTGAAACACTTTGCCCAGCCGCGCCGTGAAGTAGCCGCTGGCCTTGAAATGCTCCGGCAGAAAGACCGCGTCCTTGAGCAGCGGAGTGCGGGAGCTGCCGCTGTTGCCATACATCCCCGTGTGCTCCGGTCGGCGACCACTCAGGAATGACGTGCGCGACGGACTGCACACCGGATACTGGCAATACGCGCGGTCGAACCGCACCGAACGGGCCGCGAGCCGGTCCACGTTGGGCGTCCGGGCCAGCGGATAACCGTAAGCCGGCAGTGTCTTAGTGAGATCGTCGGCGATGATAAAGAGGACGTTGGGCGCGGCGGCGCGACCGAAGGCGGCGAGCGCGATGCCGCAGGTAAAAAGGACCGCGAGTGGACGGCGGACGCGAAACATCGGGGACAAAGAAGGGCCGTTCCTCAGCTGAGGCCCTGCAGCGGCGCGACGCTGTCGCCGAAGCGATCGAGGGTGACGCCCATGCGTTGAGCGAGGGCGACGTAGAGATTGCAGGCGCGCTGCTGCTCCTCGGGCTTATCGCCGTAGTCGAGCACGCGGCCACCCGTGATCGTACCGCCACCGTGACCGGCGAGAATCAGCGGGAGATTGCGGCCGTCGTGGCTGTCGCCGTTGAACATGTTACTGCCGAATTGGAGCATCACGTTGTCGAGCAGGGTCGTCCCCTGCCCTTCGTCCACCTGCTTCATCTTCGCCAGCAGATCGGCGAACAGTTCCGTGTGGTAGCGGTTGATCCGGCGGTAGGACTCGAGTTTCGCCACGTCCTCCTTGTGGTGCGAGATGGTGTGGAGCTGCTCATTGAGCACCCCATCGAGGAAACCAAACTTCATGTGCGAGACGTCGCGGTTGAACACCAGGGTGGCCACGCGGGTCTTGTCCATCCGCCACGCGAGCAGCATGAGGTCGAGCATCAGCTGCATGTGGGCGCGGACGTCCTGCGGTGGTTTTTCGTCGGGACGCGGCAGGTCGGGACGCGCGAGCGACGGGCGCCAGCCTTCGAGCCGCTCTTCCTTGGTGGCGCGATCGATGCGCTGTTCGACGTCGCGCACGCTGTGCATGAACTCGTCGAGTTTCTGGCCGTCGGATGCCGCGAGCGTGCGGCGCACGTCCTTGGCATGGGCGAGCACCGCGTCGAGCACGCTCTTGTCCCGGAGCAGGCCGGTCGTGTCGAAGAGCCGGTCGAAGACCGCGCGCGGGTAAATCTCGGGTGCGATCGGGGTGTTTTTCGAACTCCAAGAAACAGTGCCGTAGTAAACACTCGGCACGCCGCCGCGCAGGCCGGTCTCGGCGGGTTCGACGCCGAGCACCAGGTGCGGCACCGGGGTGAGCCGGCCGGTGTGGCGGGCGATGAGGTGGTCGATGGACTCGGCGCCCTCCGGAACGAGCGTTTGCTTGAATTGGGCGCCGTTGAGGTAATTCGAGAACAGCGGCCAGTGCGGACCGCTCGTGTTGTTGAAGACGTGCAGATCGCGCAGCACCGTGAGATCGCGTTTGAACGGCGCCAGGGGCTCGAGCGTGCTTGAGAACTGCATCGCCTCGCCCTGACCCTTCGCCCACCACTCATGCGGATTTACGCCATTGGCGAAAAGCAGACAGCCGTAGCGCACCGGGGCGCGGGAGCTGGCGGCCGCAGTCGCGGTCGAAGCGCCGGCGGCGCGGGCCTGCGCCCACGCGAGCGACTCAAGCCAGGGAAGGGCAAGCGTGGCGCCGACCCCGCGAAGGAGAGTGCGGCGGGTGAAGACGGGAGCGTGGGAGCAGGACGTGGGTTTCATGGGTGCGCGGAGGAATCGGGTGCCAGTTGCCAGGATTCGTTAAAAAAACCGGTGCGAACAAAGGCCCCCGGTGCTTCGCCGTCGGGTGGCGTGTCGAGGTTGATGAGGGCGAAGTCGGGGAGCTTGGGTGTGACCAAGGCGCTGGTCGTCACGCTCAAATCATGAATCCAATCGCCCGCTGGCTCCATGGGCTTGGGCGCATCGAGTTTGACGTTGATTTTGTTCGTGAGGAGTCCGGAGCGTTGAGTTGGGCCGGAGTTGAGCACGACGTAACGCTGCGGGTTGAGCGGGTTCGGGTAGATGACGATGGGAACGTGGCTCATGGCGTCGCAGGCCTGGCCGGCGAACGTGAGCTGATCGGCGGTCCAGGTGAGCGGGAGTTTCGGGAGCACACGGGCGATGAGGGTGTTGCTGAGTGGATCGCCCCAGAGAATGAGGTTGCAGGTAGCAATGTCGGCGTCGGTGACGTCGCGGTCGTCTTTGATGAGCACTTCGCCGCGGTAGAGTTTGCGCCACATTCTTTGCGCGTAGCCGAGTTCGACGGCGACCCAGGCGCCGACGTTCCCGCTGATCGCTTTGCCGGTGGGACGCACAAAGAGAAAACGCTCCATGAACGCATCATCGATCGGACCGGTGAGGCCGTGAACTTTGTGCAGACCTTCGCCCGACGGCGCGCCGAGTTGCCAGACTTCGGTCGGGGCACGCTCTTTGCCGTTCTCCACCGGCCATGATCTGAACGTCTTGCGCACGCTCACCCGCCAGGGCGCCGCGACGGCGGGCACGTCGAGAGTCTGGCCATCGATGCTCAGGCGCACGGGCTGGCCCGGCGCGAGTGGTAGTTCCGCGCCAGCGCCGTCGAGCGTGAAGGCGCTCACGTTCGTGGTCATGATGCGGATGAAATTCGGCGCCTCGATGCGCGCATGGATGTCGGCGCGCTTCCAGTGTTCATCGAGCCGGTCGAGGCGGACCCACTCGCAATGGTCGTAACGCAGGCCGAAGGTCGAATAGCGAACCTCGCGGTGCGACATTGGACGACCGGCGGCGACGATGGGCCGCAGCCATGTTTCGACGTCGGCGCGCGCGGTCTTCTCGTAATTGTGACCTGTATTCAGACCGAGCACACGACGCAGAGTCACGCCATCCCGCGCACACGCGGCGGCCATCGCGTCGTGCGAAAAGCGATGGCTGTCCTTCTCGCCGACGTAGCTGAAGGTGGGGACCATAGCGATGTTCCCCGCTACGTCGGTCGCGTTGTAGTAATGGTAGAGCGTGAAATGCCAGGGCAACGGTTGCTTCTGCCACTCCCAGATTTTCACATAGTGCTCCGTATTCGCGAAGCCGGCGCCGGGGGACGCGGCGACCCAGCGGTCGGGATGATGGACCGCGAGATGCCACGCGCCCGAGCCGCCCATCGAGAAGCCATGCAGCACGACGCGGCGGTCATCCACGGGATACTGGGACTGCGCGTGCGCGAGCTGCTCGAAGATGTTCACCTCGCCCGCGAACTTCGCCGCGTTGTAGCCGCGCGAATAGGCCCGGAGGTGAAATGATTTTTCGTCGGCGAAGCCGTTGCCGTCGCGCAGCCCGGCATCGATCACTTTGAGTTCGGTCACCAGTCCGGCGTGCGGACACTCCAAGAAGAGCGCGCGGGGCGCCCGATCGGCAGGTGTCCAGTCGCCCGGGACGTTGATGACGTAGGGTTGGACGGAGTCGTCGAGTCGCGATCGGAAGCCGCGGATGACTTTGCCGGTGCGCGTCGTCCAGGGAGCCTGGCCCGTGCGGAGCTGCGCGGCGCGGGCGAGGCCCTCGCGGAGGATCTCCTGTGCGGTCGGCAGCAGCGCGGGCGCGAAGGGCGCGTCGAAGTTCAGCGACCAGTCGAGCGTTTTGGCGAGGACCTGAACATCGGGCAGGAGCGCCCGGAGTTTGGGATCATTGGCCACGGCACGCTCAGCGGACGTGAGGTCGCGGCGGAGTTGCGCGAGGCCCTCGGCGAGGGCGTGTCGTTCGTCAGCGGTGACTGCCTTGGGCGCGGGCGAGCTTGCTGCCGCGGCCACGGTCGCGCCCAAAAGGAAGAGTACTCCGAGGCGCCTCATGGGAGAGCGGTGTAGCCGGCAGCGGGTGCAGCCCGCCGGTGGGTGAACTGCGGGCTGGTGACGATCGCCTCGGCGAGGGCCGAAAAGGTGCCGGACGACGTGGCGAGCCAGGCGCGCATCTCGTCGAGGAGCGCCTGGTCACCGGGCAGGACGGCGCGGCCGAGGGCGTAACCGAGCAGCTTGCGGGTGAAGTGCCGGAAAAATTCGTCCTGCCGGCTGACCAGATAGCGGCGGAGTCCGGCCCCGCCGGAGAGTTCGACGCCGTCGTGCGTGGTGGCGACATTGGCGAGCGCCGTCCCATCGCGTTCGGCCGTGCGCCAGCGGCCGATGGGATCGAAATTTTCGAGGGCGATGCCGAGCGGATCGATCTTATCGTGGCAGCGGGCGCACAAGGCGTCGGCGCGGTGGCGTTCAAGCTGTTGGCGGATGTTTTCTCCGGCGGGATTTTTCTCATCCGCGGAAAGCTGCGGCACATTGGCGGGGGGATTGGGGAGGTGGCGGCCGAGCATCTGTTCCATCAGCCACACGCCGCGTTGCACGGGGCTCGTGCGGAGCGGCAGCGATGTCTTCGTGAGGAAGAGGCCCATCGTGACGAGACCGCCGCGTTCGGAAGGCAGGGAGACTTTGAGAAAGGGAGAGGGGGAGACTGCCGCCTGCTCCTTGTCTCCCGGTCTCAGGGTCCGGCGGTCGGACCACTTCACCCCGTAGAGCTTCGCCAACTCTGCGTTCGCGAACGTATAGTCCGCATCGAGGAGCGCCATGAGCGGACGGCCGTGCTGGAAAAGGTCCGCGAGAAACGTCGTGACCTCGTCGATCATCGCCTGGCGGAGCGCCGGGGTGAATTCAGGAAAACGTTTCGCGTCAGGATTGTTGAACTGGGCGAAGTCGGCGAAGCCCCAGAGCTGCGCGGCAAAATCGGTCGCGAGCGAACCGGCCCGCGCATCGTGCAGCAGCCGCCGCGTCTGGGCGCGGAGCACGGCGGGATCGCACAGCGCGCCCGATTCGCCGAGGCGCTGCAGTTCATCGTCGGGCATGCTCGCCCAGAGGAAAAAGGAGAGACGCGAGGCGAGTTCGCGCCCGGAGAGCGGGACGGTGGGCGCGGGCATTCCCGCCGCGACCGGAGCGGCAACGGGTGAACCCCGATAGAGAAAATACGGCGACGTCAGAATGACGAGGAGGGGCGCCTTGACGGCGGCATCGAAACTGGCGCCCCCGGTGCGGGTGGCGCGATAATGGGCGAGCAGCGCGTCCGCCTCGGCGTCGGTCACCGGGCGTCGCCAGGCGCGGCGGGCGAAGTCGCGGACCGCGGCGGCCACGCTGGCCGCCAAAGGAAGTTCGGCGGCCTCGATCTCACGTTGGAGCGCGGTCGCGCGGGCCTGCGCCTCGGCGGGCCACGCGGCGACGACATTGGGCGGCGGTGCGACACCCTCCTTCGCACGCTCGATGCCGTGCGCGCGGGCGAGCGCGGCGAGTTCCTGGTGCGGGCGTTGGACGACGGAGGCGAGGCGGTCTTCGAGGGCGGCGAGTTCGCGCAGCGCGTCGGGGGTGACGTTGCGCCGGAGTTCGACGGCGGTGAAGTGATACGGCGCGCGCGGTTCGACTTTGTCCGCCGAGTGGCCTGGCCACGGACCACCGATGAATTCGACCGGCGTGCGCGTCCAGCCGGCGAGGATATTGCGTTCGGCGTTGAGGCCGAGCTTGGTCTCGTTGGCCTCGGCGACGTTGCGCAGTCGGAGGAGACGGTCACGCTCGCGGTTGGCGCGGGCGGCGGGATCGGTGACCTGCCGGGTGCGTCCGCCGAAGACTTTGCGGCCGGGCACGAAGCTCTGCGACGCCGGTTTTTCCTTGAGCACCAGCGCCTGAATGCTGGCAACCTGGGTGAGCTGCTTGTCGAGCGCGGCCTCGACCTCGAAGGTGACGGCGCCGGCGGGCACGGAAAACTTCAGCGTGCCGGGAGCGCGCATACCGATCGCGTCCGGGGAGAGGCGCGCTTCGTTCGCGCCATCGTGGCCCCAAGGGAAGACGCGGCCGCTGTTGGCGCCGATGAGGCCGGTCACGTCCTGCCACGGGCGGACGGTGCCGTCGCGAAAGACGAAGCGACCCTGACGCCAGAGGGCGAATTCGCCGCCGCCGTCGCCCGCGTCAGTGATGACGATGAAAAGCTCCTTTGCGTCGCCGATCTCGATCCGGAAGGGCCAGCGTCCGCCGTAGGCGGCGCTGAGCACCTCTTCCTTGGTCTCATGGAAACTCACTTCGTAGGGCGGCGCGAACTCCCCGGAGTCGTCGAGCTGGGTCTGGCCTGGACCGGCGACAATGGCGACGCAGCGGCGGCGAAGTTCGGGGGCGGTGATCGCGGACGAGTTGGGCAAGTCGCGCCATGCCGCAGCCCACGCCGCGTGCGGAGACTTGGGATCGGAGTCGTTCAGAATCGTCCACCATTTCTCCAGCGAGACGGGACCGAGCGGGATCTCGTAGGTGCCGGCGATGGCACTCAGATCAGCGTCAGCGAGGCCGAGTTCGGTGCGCCAACGGTAACGCCAGGCCGCTTCGAGATAGGCGGCGTGACTGAAGCCGAGGGTGGCCTGCAACTGGTCGCGGTGCTCGGCACCCCAGCGCTGCTGCTGGCGGAAATACCATTGGACAATGTCGTAGATGGCGTCGGCGCGGGCCTCGCCGGGATCGTTGACCGCGTCGGCAGGCATGGGACGCCACTCGAGTCCGGTCGCCGGAGTGGCACGGAGATGGCGGAGGGCGCCCTTGGCGGCTTCGAGATATTTTTCGAACTGCGCGACGCCCATGCCCTGGGCCTCGCCGACGTTGGCGAAGCCCTCGCCCGCGCCACCTTCGTTGGGGAGAAATTCGCCACCGGTCCGCACGATGCCACCGGTGAGATCGCGGATGACGTTGCGATATTCGGCTTTGCTGAGACGGGAGATAACGACGGGGCCGGGATCGCCGCGGGTTTCGCGTTGCAAGCGGGCGACATGACCGCGGACGGCGTTTACCATCGCGGTGCGTTCAACGGCGCTGGGCTGGGCCTTCGCCTTACGCGGCGGCATTTCGCCGGAGGAAACGACCTCGAGGATTTTTTCGAGAATCGCATGGCTGGGCGCCGTGGCGCGGTCGGGCGCAAGCAAGGTGGCGAGGTCCAGTTCACCCTCCGTCACGGCGTCGTCGTGACACTTGTAGCAGTATTTTTCGGCGAGCGGATCCAGGGTGGCGAGAAGAGCGGAAACTTCCCGGCGAGTTTCGGCGGCGGGCGCGGCGACGGTGGCGAACGCGGCGAGCAAAACGCCAACGCGGCGGACGGCGCGGAGCGCACTGCGATCGGGGTGGTCGGGCGAAAGCACGCCGCAGCATAGAGCATTCGCACGGGGTCCGGTAGCTATGCGGAAGTATAACGGAAATTTGATCGTCGGTGCGGAAGGAGCGCCTATGGTGGCACCCGGTCCGCATCCCGATGCCGACTGAGTCACCCCGCATGAACCGACGTTGGTCCTGCCTTGCAGTTTTTCTTCTCACGGTCGCAGCGCCGGCCGCGGAAGAACGTGTCCTGACGACGGTGGCGGACGTGCGCGGGCTGACGCTGGAGGAAGCGGAGCGGGGTTTGCCGGTGCGATTGAACGGCGTGGTGACTTATGCGGAGCCGGCGCAAAATCTCCTCTACCTGCAGGACGACACCGGCGGGATGTTCATCCCCAGCCAATGGAAGATGATCGACGGCAATGTGTCAGCGGCGGCGCAGCGTCAGGGAGCGTGGATCGAGGTCGCCGGGGTGACGTCGAAGGGGAAGTTCATGCCATTTCCCGCTCCGGAGGCGGACGGAACCATCAAGGCCCGGCTGCTGGGCGAGCGCCCGTTGCCGCGCCCGGAGCAACCGCCGCACGGCGGTTTGCCGGGACCGCACTGGCACAGTCGGTGGGTGGAGGTGGGCGTTTTTGTGCGCTCGGCGGCCAAGACGACGCGGTGGCTGGAGTTGCGGGCGACGATCGGCGGCAAACCGGTGCGGGTCCGGGTGCTAGGGGCCGAGCAAGACGTGCCGCCCGGACTGGTGCAGTCGGATGTGCGCGTGCGCGGCGTCTATACCGCCGACTTCAATGCCGACCGCGAAATGACCGGGGCCAACTTTTTTGTGCAATCATTGGCGCAAATCGAGATCGTGGACGCAGGGTTGGCGCAGGCGTGGGCGCAGCCGGTGCGGACAATCCGTGATTTGATGCGCTACAATCCAGGGAACCTGGCACGGGCACGGGTGCGTGGGATCGTCACTTGGGCGGAACGCGGGCGCGGTTTTTTTATCGGCGAGGGGCAGGACGCGGCGTGGATCGAGACATTTGACGGGCCGGACGTGAGTCCGGGGCAGGTCGTGGAGGCGGTGGGCTTTCCGGTGGTGGAAGCGGGTGAGTCGCTGGTGAAGGACGCGATCGTACATTTGATCACTTCGACGCCGTCGGTGGCGGAAAAGAGCCGGGCTCTCGCGGTGGCGGCGGATGAGTTGAGAAAAGGCAGACACCACGGGCGGTTGGTGCGCATCGAAGGGCGAATCACGGACCGCTTCACACTGCCGCACATCCGTTCGCTGGCGCTGGAGGATCGGGACGTGGCGTTTCAGGCGCGGCTCATCAATCCCGGTGCGTTGCCCCCCCTGCCCGAGCCGGGCTCGCGCGTCGCGGTCACCGGCGTGTGTGAGATGCTGCCGGGGCGCGGGGCGGGGTTGTTTCAAGTTTTGCTGCGCTCACACGACGACATCGCGGTGCTGGCGACTCCGCCGTGGTGGACCGTGGAGCGTGCAGAGTGGCTCGCAGGGGGCCTCGGCGTCATCGGGCTGAGCGTGCTGGCGTGGGTTTTTCTGCTCCGCCGGCGCGTGGCGGCGCAGACCGCGACCATCGCCGAGCAGATCGAACGGCAGCGCGTGACGGAGGAGCGCGAACGGATCGGGCAGGAGTTGCACGACACGCTGGAGCAACACCTCGCCGGAGTGGCGATGCAACTCGAAGTGGCCGGAGCCCGCGCCGGGGCGACGACCACCGGGCCGCTGGAGCGGGCGATGGCCATGCTCAGCCACAGCCGGCAGGAAGTGCGGCGTTCCGTCTGGGGACTGCGTTCGCCCGTGCTGGAACTGGAAGGCCTGGCGGCCGCGCTCCGGGAGATGACCACGGGCGCCTCGACGGAAAAGACCGAGGTCGTGTTGGTGGGAAATCAGAGGGAGGAACGACTGCCGCCCCAAACTGAATTTCACCTGCTGCGCATCGCCCAGGAAGCGGTGGCCAATGCGTTGAAGCACGCCCGCGCCACAAAAATCACGGTGACACTCGACACGTCGCCGACACTGACCGAGCTGCAAATCGCGGACAACGGGATCGGATTCGATCCACGCGAACAGCCCGCCGACGGAGGGATGCATCTGGGGCTGCTCGGTATCCGGGACCGCGTGACGCGGTTGGGTGCACAGCTGGACATCGAATCCGCTCCCGGCGCCGGGACGCGCGTGTGGGTGACGCTGAACACTTCGCGATGAAAAAAATCCGCGTTCTGATTGTCGACGACCACTTCATGGTGCGGATCGGCCTGGCTGGTTCGCTGGCGGAAGAAGCCGACATCGAGGTGGTGGGCGAAGCCGGTGAAGGCGAAGGGGCCTTGCGGGCCTTTCGCAAGCATGCGCCCGACGTCACGTTGCTCGACGGCCGGATGCCGGGGCGCCACGGCTTGGAGGTCTTGCGCGAGATACGGGCGCAGCGGCCGGACGCGAAAATCATCCTGCTGTCCGTGGATGACACCGATGAGGACTTCCACCGGGCACTGCAGGCCGGGGCGAACGCGTACGTGCCGAAGGCGCTGCCGCGCGAAGAACTCCTGACTGCCATCCGGACGGTGCATCGTGGGGGCAAATATTTGCCGCCCGGCGTCGCCGAGCGTCTGGCCTCGCGCGCCGAACGGCCGAATCTGAGCCCGCGCGAACTGGAGATTCTCCGGCTAGTGGCGCTGGGCAACGCCAACAAGGAGATAGCGGCCCGGCTCGGTCTCGCCGAGGTGACGGTGAAAGTCTACGTCAGCCGCATCCTGGATAAATTGGGCGTGCCGGACCGCACGCGCGCCAGCACCCTCGCGATCGAACGCGGGCTGGTGCGGCTGTAGGTCGCCGCCGGAGCAACAGCGCTTTGGCGAAGGCGGGAAGAATTGAGTTTGCTCACCTTGAGTTGAAATCGTGCCCGTTTGAAAACTCTCGTGCAATTGCCGGGTGGGCAGAATTGCGATTCGGTGGGGGGTGGTTATCCAAGCACCGTGGAAGCATCGCACTCCGTTTCCGGTAACAGCACCGAGGCATCATGCGTCGTTTGCACCATGAAAACGTTGTTTTCGCGCCAGCGAGTTCTGGCCTTGGTCCCCATCCTGGGCCTTGCAGCCATCGTGACCATCCGTACGGGCTTCGCGCAGGCTCCAGTCACCGACGCCAGACAGATCGAAATGATTTTCCGGAAACTTGATTTGGACGGCGACGGGAAGTTGACCGAGGACGAAGCGAGGGGCGCGCGCTGGTTCAAGCTGCTCGACCGGGACGGCAGGGGCTTCGTCACGCTTGAGCAGGTGCGGGCTCTGGCCAGGCTGGCCGAACAGCGTGGTGCCGGCGGCTTGGACGGCGGACGCGGTCTGCGGGGCACGCCCGAGGGAGACGCGGACGAAGAATCTCCCCGGGAGGGACCGAAGGTGCGCAAGGCGGCGGAGTGCGGCGTGGGGCGTCTCGTGCGCGATTTGAGTTTCACCGACCTCACCGGCCACTCCGGGAAGCTCTCCGATTTCAAATCGAGCCGGGCACTCGTCATCGCGCTCACAAGCACCAGCTGCCCGCTCACCAAGAAATACGCGCCGAGCCTCGCCCACCTGGAAAAGGAGTTTGCGGGCCGGGGCGTTTCCTTTCTCTTCGTCAACCCCACCGCAACGGATTCGCCCGCGGACATCATGGCGGTGTTGAAGGACAACGGAATCGCCAGCCGCTACGTGCACGACAAGGAAGGCCGGTTGACCGCGGCGCTGGGCGCGCAGACGACGACGGAGGTTTTCGTCCTCGATGCCGCGCGCACGCTCGTGTTCCGCGGGGCGGTGGATGACCAATACGGACTCGGTTATGCGCTGGAAGCGCCGCGCGCCACTTTTTTGAAGGACGCCCTCACGGCGTTACTCGCCGGCAGAGCCCCGGCCGTGGCGGCGACCGACGCGCCCGGTTGCGCGCTCGAGCTGGAGAAGTCGGAGCGCGCGCCCGCGACGGACGTCACCTACCACAACCGCATCTCCCGCCTCGTGCAGAACAACTGCCTCGAATGTCATCGGGCAAGCGGCGTCGCGCCGTTCAGCCTGGAAACCTACGACGACGTGAAAGCGCACGCGGGCATGATCCGCAAGCAGGTGGGCCGCGACGCCATGCCCCCGTGGTTTGCGGCGCCAGCGCCGGAGAGCGCGCATTCGCCCTGGGCGAACGACCGTTCGCTGTCGCCATTGGACAAGGCCGACTTGCTCGCCTGGCTCGCGAGCGACAAGCCCCTGGGAGATCCCGCCGACGCGCCCCTCCCGCGCGTGTTCCCGAACGGCTGGAAAATCGGCGCGCCTGATCTGATCGTGCAGTTGCCACGGGCCGTGCCGATCAAGGCCGCCGGCGTCATGCCTTACCAGACGCTCACCGTCGAGACCACGCTCACCGCGGACAAATGGGTCCAAGCCTACGAAGTCCAGCCGACCGCGCGTGAGGTCGTCCATCACGTGATCATCCGGGTGCGCGAGCCGGGAGCCAGGGCGCGCGGCAAAGCGAGGGGCGATGGCGCCGACGAGCGGGAGGGGTTCTTCGCGGCTTACGTTCCCGGCAACGACCACGCCGTATTCCCCGAGGGCTTCGGGAAAAAGCTTCCCGCCGGAGCGACCGTGAGTTTCCAGATCCACTACACGCCCAACGGCAAGGCCACCAGCGACCAGATGAAACTCGGGTTCATCTTTGCGAAGGAACCGCCGCGCCACACGATTCACGTGACCGGCATTGCCAGCGTGAACTTCAGCATTCCGCCCGGCGCGCCCAACCACGAGGTCACGGCGCGGATTCAACTGCCCTTCGACGCAGTGGTGATGGGTTTCATGCCTCATTCGCATCTGCGCGGCAAGGCGGCGCGCTATGAGGCAACACTGCCCGACGGCAGCAAGAAACTGCTGCTCGATATTCCGCGCTACGATTTCAACTGGCAGCTCAATTACCAGTTCGCCGAACCCGTGCGGCTCCCGCGCGGCACGACGCTCACCTACACCGCGTGGTATGACAACAGCGCGAACAATCCCGCGAACCCCGCCCCGACCAAGACCGTGCGCTGGGGCCCGCAAACCACCGACGAAATGATGCTCGGCTACGTGGAGTATTACAGCCCGGGGCAACAGACATTCGCGCAAGCGAAAGGCGGCGATGCGCGCGCCCGTTGAAGTGTGCAGCGTCGTGCGTCCCGGCATGCGAAAACTTCTTCCCCTGCTCCTGACGCTCGCCGGCCTGCCCGGCGCGGGCAATGCCAGCGCGGCCAAGCTCACCTCCGACGAGGCGAGCCACTTCCAGGCGGCGGCCGTTTACTCGCGCACGCAACACGGCGTGGCGGTGCTCGTCATGCGACGCGGCGAAGTCGTGTTCGAAGACTACGCGCCCGGCTGGGCCGAACGGCCGCACCTGCTCGCCAGCGGGACGAAAAGTTTCTGCGGCGTCATGGCGGCGTGCGCGGTGCAGGACGGCTTGCTGAAGCTCGACGAACACGTTTCCGACACGTTGACCGAGTGGAAGGCCGATCCGCGCAAATCCGTCGTCACCGTCCGACAGCTGCTCAGCTTGAGCAGCGGCATCGACGGCGGCGACAACGGTTCCGTGCCGGGCTACGCGCGCGCGATCACGATGGCCACCGCCAAAGCCGCGCCCGGAGAAAAATTTTCCTACGGGCCGATTCCGTTCCAATGCTTCGGCGAGGTGATGCGGCGCAAGCTCGCCGCCAAGGGCGAGTCGGTCGAAGCGTATCTCAAGCGGCGCGTGCTCGATCCGATCGGCCTGAAGGTCGGCTTCTGGCGCAAGGACGCCGACGGCAACATCAACCTCCCGGCCGGTGCGTTCCTTATTGCCCGCGAGTGGGTGAAGTTCGGCGAACTCGTCCGGCTCGGTGGAAAATGGAACGGCCGGCAACTCATCCCCGCCGGCTTGCTCGCGGAATGTTTCAAACCCGCGGCGACGAATCCCGCCTACGGCCTGACGTGGTGGCTGCTCGGCGGTGGCGATGAAAGCAGCACTGCGGCGGCGGATGGCGGCAACGCTGAGCCAAAGCTCAAACGGGCTCTGGTGGAACGTGCGAAGCTCGGCTTCAAGCCGCCGCGCGACACCGTGGCCGCGATGGGCAAGGGCAAGCAGCGCTGTTACGTGATACCCTCGCTCGAACTCGTGGTCGTCCGCCTCGGCGACAGCGAAGGCCGTGAGTTCAGCGACAACGAGTTTCTCGCGAAGTTACTGGCGAAGTAGATTCGCATCGCGCCCGTTGCATCCGGAGACCTCACCTGTGACACCCCTTCCCGGCTACCGCATCGCTCCGCCCAGGAAAACCGGCCCCGGGAAAGGCAATGTCAACGTGCCGAAGTAACCGCACCGGACATGAACACCCGCTCACTCATCACCGCACTGCTACTCACGCCGCTGGCCATAGCGCACGCGCAGAGCCCAGCGTTCGTGACACCTGTCGTGCGTGCGCCACGCGTCCAGTTTCATACGTTCGAGAGCAAGGCGGCGAAGACGACGGTCAGCTACCATCTCTACACTCCGGCGGTTTACGACGCGGAAAAGGCGCGACGCTTTCCTGTGCTGTATTGGCTGCACGGCAGCGGCGGCGGACTGGCGGGCATTGCGCCGGTGTCGGCGTGGTTTGATGGGGCGATTCGCGCGGGGAAGATTCCGCCGATGCTTGTGGTCTTTCCCAACGGGCTGGCGTCGAGCATGTGGTGTGACTCGAAGGACGGTGCGGTGCCGATGGAAACTGTCGTCGTCAAGGAACTGCTGCCCCACCTTGATGCGACATGTCGCACCTTCGCCGCGCGCGAGGGGCGGATCGTCGAAGGCTTCAGCATGGGTGGCTACGGCGCGGCGCGGTTGGGCTTCAAGTATCCGCAACTCTTCAGCGCGGTTTCCATTCTCGCGGGCGGTCCGCTGGATTTGGAGTTTGCGGGGCCGCGTGCCACCGGCAATCCCGCCGAGCGCGAGCGCATCCTGAAAAGCACCTTTGGTGGCGACCTCGCTTACTACCGGTTGCAAAACCCCATCACCGTGGTCGAACACCAGGCCGACGCGGTGCGGGGCCAGATGCACGTGCGGATGGCGGTCGGGTCGCGGGACAATACCGGGCCGCTAAATCGAGCTTACTCCGAACATCTCAAGAAGCTGAACATTGCCCACACATTCACCCTCGTGCCCAACGTGGGCCACGACACGCTCGGTTTGCTCAAGGGACTAGGTGAATCCAACTGGGAATTCTATCGCACGGTGTTCATCCCCCAGCCTTCCGCACCGAACCCATGAGCCTGGGGCGAGGTCGGCCCGGGGAACATCGACATCCGGATCTAAAAGTCAGGATCAAGCGGACAAGCGCAGCCAAGGCTTACGAACTTCGAACGGCCATGATCGCCTCGCGGTCTCATTCCAAGTCGCTTTCGAGATGAGACTGTTGGCGCCGTACGAAACCAAGCGCTCCATAGGAGCGCAGACTTGCTGCGCCTTACGACGGCTTCGACTACGCACGAGGGCGCTACAGGATTCGGCTCATCTTGAGCGCGAAGCGGTCTCAGCGCGACAGCGCGGCCGACGCAGCCTCTTCCGCGACGGGTGGCCGGCGCCCGGCCCACCACGCGGTGAGCAGCGGCGTAGTGATGGCGGTCACGACGACACTGGCGGAAACCAGGAGCGTCGCCGTGGCGGCGGCGGGAGCGTAGGCGGGATTGGCGGCAGCGATGAGGGCGGGCACCGCGGCGGCGTTGCCCGCGGTGGACGACGCGGCCAGGCCGGCGACGCCGTTCCCTCCGGTGAGGCGGTCGGCGAGAAAGAGCACGGCCCCACTGAAGACGGCGACAAACAGCCCGAGGCCGAGACCAAGAAGGCCGGTTTGCCACACGTTGCCGAGGTTCAGCGTGGCGCCGAGGGCGAAGGCGAAAAACGGGATGAGAACTTTGGTGGCTCCGCCCAAGAACTCACGCATCTGCGGATCAAGGTTGCCGAGCGCCATGCCCACCAGCAGCGGCAAAATCGCGCCCAGCAACACCGGCAAGGGAAACGCCGACATGCCAGCGAGGCCGAGCGTCAGCATCGTAAGGAACGGACCGCTTTCGAGACACATGACCGAATACGCGGCGGCGTCGCGCGGGCGGCCGTATTGAGTCATGAGCGCCATGTAGAGCCCACCGTTGGTGTCGTTCAGGGCAGCGACGAGCGCGAGCGTGGACAGGCCGGCGAAGAAGCCGCTCGCGACGGGCTGCTCGCCGAGAAACCGGCCGGCCACGAGTGCGACGATCACGCCGCAGAGGATTTTTGCGCCGAGCAGGACGCCGCCCTTGCGGAGAATGTAGGGCGCGGCCTGAAACGTGATCGTCGCGCCCATGCACACGTAGAACACGGCCAGAATCGGCAGGGCACCGGTGAAGAGCGCCCCGGTGAACGAGCCGAAGAATTTAGGCGCGTCCGGCGCGAGGTTGGCGAGGACAGCGCCCAGCAGAAGCGGCACCAGCATCATGCCGCCGGGAACTCGGTCGAGCGTGCGTTTGAGGGGAAGGGTCACGAGGGGCGACTTCCAAGTCAGCGGACCACGAGCCGGCGGTCAACTTCCTGCCAGGTTTCCCAGGCGACGCGCTCGAGATAGGCCGCGGTGGGATCGTCGAGCGTGGCGGTGAGCTTCATCGAGGCGTTGCGCCACATCCATTTCGCCAGCGTGGCTTGGTAAGCATCGGGTTTGAAGGCGGCGACGCGCGCCGCTTCGGCGGCCTTTTCGGCCTCGGTCTCCGCCTTGGGCAAAGCGTGCGGCCACACGGGATACGTGC
>CANJIU010000127.1 GCA_947474365.1 Opitutia bacterium
CGGTACGTTCACCGACACGGCGTCCGATTCCCTGAGCAACGCGTTCGGCGGCACGGCCGGCACGTTTTCCAACGCGGGCACGTACAACAAGAACGCCGCTGGCACGACGACGATCGGGCTGCCGTTTGCGAACACCGGCACGGTCAACATCAACGCCGGCACACTTTCCCTCGGTGGCGGCGGCTCCAACGCCAACGGAGCCAAGGTCAATGTCGCCAGCGGCAGCGGTCTCGCCTTCAGCGGCGGGAGCTTTGTTTTCGCTTCGGGTGCCGACCTTGTCGACAGCGGCGGCTCTTACACGGTGTCCGGCGGCGATGTCACGTTCAGCGCGGGCACGCTGACGCTTCCGAGCGTGGCAGTCTCGGGCGGTTCCTTCGGTTTTTCGTCGGGAGGCCTGACGACGCCAACCCTCAGCCTCACGGGTGGATCGCTGACGGGCGCGGGCAATCTGACGGCCGGCACCTACACTCAGTCCGGCGGGTCAGTGAGCGGTACGGGTACGTTAGCCCTCACTGGCGCGGGCTCGACCTGGAGCGGCGGCAACATGAATGGCGCGGGCGCGCTGTCTATCCAGAGCGGCGTGACGCTGGCGATCACGACAGCGACGCACGACTTCGTCCAGCGGGCGATCGTGAACCATGGCACGATCACGTGGACGGGAGGACAGATGCGTACGGGGAGCGGCGGATCGATTACGAACAACGGTACGTTCATCGACACGGCGTCCGACTCCCTCAGCAACGCGTTCGGTGGCATCGCCGGCACGTTTTCAAACGCGGGCACGTACAACAAGAACGCCGCTGGCACGACGACGATTTCGCTGCCCTTCGTCAATACGGGCACGGTTAGTGTTCAGGGCGGAACGCTCTCGTTCGCAGGAAGCTTTACCAACACGGGCGGCACGCTCAACGCCGCGGGAGGAAATCTCGTGTTTTCAAATGCGCTGCAGCTTGGCACCGGTACACTCAGCGGCAGCGGTACGGTCACGGCTCCGAGCATTTCGACGGGCGGTCTTGTCTCTCCGGGAAATTCCGCCGGTCAACTCAATCTAGTCGGAAATCTAACGCTCCTCGGCGCGAGTAGGTCGCTCTTTGAATTGGGCGGTGCGACGCAGGGAAGCGGTTACGATTTTCTCAGTGTTTCCGGCACGGCCGCGCTGGGTGGCACGCTTGAATTGCGGTTCATCAATAGTTTTGCCGCGGCGGTGCAGTCGACTGACTCCTTTACGCTTCTAGCCGCGACGTCCCGCACCGGTTCCTTCGTGAACGTCCCGACCACGGGACTGCGAATTTTTACCACCGACGGGCTCGGTTCTTTTCAGGTCAATTTCTCCGATACATCTGTCTCACTATCGAATTTCGTCGCCGTACCCGAGCCATCAACGGGGGCGTTGGTTGTGGTTGGTTTGGCGGTGTTCTTCGCTGGCGCGTATTGTCGGCGCCGGTGAAGTGGCGATGAGCGGTACCGTGGTGTGGGCGCTCACCGTGACGTTGGCTTAGGCTTCAGATCAGCCCAAGCTTCATCTTCCCTTCTTCTGAGATCATCTGCTGGTTCCACGGCGGGTCCCAGGTGATGCGCACATCCGCATCGCTGACGCCGGGCACGAGAAGGATTTTCGACTTGGCGTCCTCGGCGATCGCGGGGCCCATTCCGCAGCCGGGAGCGGTGAGCGTCATGGCCACATTGACGCGGTAACCTGGCGGCGTCTGGTCCTCTAATTTTGACACATCCATGGAGTAAACCAGACCGAGGTCGACGATGTTGACCGGGATCTCGGGATCGAAAACATGGCGGAGTTGGGCCCAAATCGCCTCGGGATCGGGCGACCCGTCCGCCAACGACGAATGGCTGGTGACGAGAGACGAGTCTGATTTTTCGCCAAGCGCGTCGGCGTCACGACCATCGATGCGGAAGAGACCGAAGTCGGACTGCACTGTGTAACTGCCGCCGAGGGTTTGATGAATCATCACCTTGGTGCCGGTGGTGAGCAATTGCTTGTCGCCGGACGGAATCTGCGTGGCGGAGACATCGCGGGAAAGGGTGCGGTCGCGGTTAGTCATGGAGAGGCTGCGAGTGAGAAGGGAGCGGGGGGGAGCGGGCGTCAACGGTGCCCAATTTTCGCAACTCCCGTCCGTCTAGTTCTTGAACTTGGTTTGGATCAGCGTGCGCAGTGCCTCGTGGAGATTATCGTCCGCCAGCCGGTTGAGCACTTCCTCGAAGAAACCGAACGTGAGCAATTCGTCGGCGGCGGTCTTGGCGATGCCGCGCGACTGCAGGTAGAACTCCTGTTCCGGATCAATGCGCGACGAAGTGGCGCCGTGCGTGCAGCGGACATCGTTGGCTTGGATTTCGAGTCCCGGGAGCGAGTTGGCCTCGGCGTCGTCGCTGAGCATCAGATTGCGGTTGCTCTGGTACGCGTCGGTTTTCTGAGCGTCAGGATCGACGACGATCAGTCCGGAGAAAATGGTCCGGGCGCGATCGAGCAATGCGTTCTTGTAGAGAAGATCGCTTTTGGTGTTGGGTGCCTGGTGAATCTGGAGCGTCCGCTGGTCAAACTCCTGCGTCTCGCGGGCGACAGTGAGAGCGAGCATCTCGGAGAACGCGCCGGGGGCCTGGAGCTGCGAAAGCGACTCATGCCGGGCCTGGCGGGCGCCGAGGTGCAGGTTGAGCGACTGAACGCGCGCATCGCGGCGGACGACGGTGGAATTGGAGTGGAACGAGAGCGCCTGATGGCTCCAGTCCTGTTTGCCGACGTAGGCGATCTTTGCGCCATGTCCGGCGTAGAGGTCGTTGGCGCCGACGGCAAACTGGGCCTCCGTGTCGCTGGCCGACCCGAAATATTCGACGACAGTCACGCGGGAATTTTCCCCGGCGACGACCAAGGTGTGCGGAAAAACCGCGGCGTCCTGGCCGAGTGCGTAGTTGAAAACCCCGATCGGCAGGTCGATCTCGACTCCCCGCGGCACGTGGATGAATGCACCGTCAGTGAGAAACGCCTCGTGTAGCGCACAGAATTTCGGGGAGCCAAGCTTGGGCGGTTGGGCGAGCAGATGCTCGCGGACAAGCCTCTCGTGGTGCACGAGGGCGTTCTGAAGGGTGTCCACGACCACCCCGCGGTCGACGAGGTCGGCCGAGAGCAGTTCGCGGGAATGGAGGCGGCCGTTGGCAAAGACGAGCCGGGCGGCCTTCTTGATTCCGATGGCGGCCGGCGGCACGGTCGTCGCGACCGCTGGCAGCGCGAAACCGTCGAGGCTGAGGCTGGAAATGTTGCTGAAGCGCCACATCTCGTCGGTGCGGGCCGGCATCGGCAGTGCGGCGAAACGCGCGTAGGCGGCGCGTTTACGGTCCAGCCACCAGGAGGGCAGGGGCGGGAGGCTGGCGAGGTGTGCGGCGAAAACGTCGGCGGTAAAGGAGCCGGTGAGCGTCGGAGCGGAAAGGGTGGAAGCGGACATCAGAGAAATTTCGATCGTGGAATGCAGCGTTTCGGGCGGTGGTCCGATTTCGAGATCGTCGGGAAACGAAGATCCCGGACTCAGCCGACACTGCCTTCCATCTCAAGGTCGATGAGGCGTTTCAATTCGACGGAATACTCCATCGGGAACTGGCGCGCGAGGTCGTTGATGAATCCGTTGACCGCGAGGCTCATCGCCTGGCCTTCGGTGAGACCGCGCTGCTGCATGTAGAAAATCATTTCCTCGTTCACCTTGGAGACGCTCGCCTCGTGCTGCACAAAATTGCGGTCACCGCGGACGGTGATGGCCGGATAAGTGTCGGTGCGGCTGTTGGTATTGATCAGCAGCGCGTCGCACTCGGTGTTGTTCTTACAGCCCTTCAGATGCTTCGGGATGTGCACGACGCCACGGTAGGTGCTGCGTCCCTGGCCGACGGAGATCGATTTCGCAACGATGTTGGACGTGGTCTCATCGGCGGCGTGAATCATCTTCGCGCCGGTGTCCTGGTGCTGGCCGTCGTTGGCGAGGGCGATCGAGATGACTTCGCCGCGGGCTTTGCGGCCCTTGAGAACGACGCCCGGATATTTCATCGTGAGCCGGCTGCCGATGTTGCAGTCGATCCACTTGATTTCCGCCTCCTCGTGCGCGACTCCGCGCTTGGTCACGAGATTGAACACGTTGTTCGCCCAGTTCTGGACGGTGATGTATTGGATCTTGGCCCCCTTGAGGGCGACGAGTTCGACGACGGCGCTGTGCAGCGTCGAGGTGGAGAACTTCGGTGCGGTGCAGCCTTCCATGTACGTGACCTCGGCGCCCTCGTCGGCGATGATGAGCGTGCGTTCGAACTGGCCGAAGTTTTCTGCGTTGATGCGGAAGTAGGCCTGCAGCGGCTGCGCGACCTTCACGCCCTTTGGGACATAGATGAAGGAGCCGCCGGAAAATACGGCGCTATTGAGCGCGGCAAATTTATTATCGCCCGTCGGGATGACCTTGCCGAAAAACTTGCGGAACAACTCGGGATGCTCGCGCAGGCCCTCGGTGGAATTGACGAAGATGACGCCCTGCTTGGAGACGATGTCCTTGATGTTGGAGTAGGCCGCCTCGGAGTCGAACTGGGCTTCGACGCCGGCGAGGAATTTGCGCTCCTGCTCCGGAATGCCGAGCCGCTCGAACGTCTTCTTGATGTCGTCGGGAACCTCGTCCCACGTCCGCTTCGGTTTCTGGCCCTGTGAGAGATAGTAGCGGATTTTGTCGAAATTGATGTTTTCGAGATCCTTCGTTGCCCAATGCGTCGGCATCGGCATCGACATGAATTTCTTCAGCGCATTGAGCCGGAACTCAAGGATCCATGGCGCCTCCTTCTTGACGGTGCTGATGTAGCGAACCGTGTTCTCATTCAGACCAGTGCCGGCGTCGAAGGCGTAGGTCACGTCGTAGCTGAAATCGCCCTTGGTTTGGTCGATGCCGGCGACGGGATTGGCCGTGGCTTCGTCTACGGGGGAGGAAAGAGTCTCGAGGTCGGTCGGTGGCTTCATGGCAATTTGATTTTGGCCGGGGCGGCGATCAGGCGGAAACGGCCGCCAATTCCTTCTTTACCCAGTCGTAGCCCTTGGCCTCGAGTTCGAGGGCGAGCGACTTGTCGCCGCTTTTCACGATTCGGCCGTCCCACATCACGTGGACGTGATCGGGAACGATGTAATTCAGCAGGCGCTGATAGTGGGTGATCATGAGCACGCCGAGGTTCGGGCCCCGCAGCGTGTTGACGCCGTCGGCGACGATCCGGAGGGCATCGATGTCGAGTCCGGAATCCGTTTCGTCCATCAAAGCAAACTTCGGCTCCAGCATGGCCATCTGGAGGATTTCACATCGTTTCTTTTCGCCGCCGGAAAATCCGTCGTTGACCGCACGGGACGTGAATTTGCGGTCGATTTTCAGCATGTCCATCTTTGTGTAGAGGCGCTTGTAGTACGCAGTGGCGTCGATCTCCTCGCCCTCGGCCATCCGGGCCTGCACGGCGGCGCGAAGGAAATTGGCGATGGAAACGCCGGGAATTTCGCTCGGATATTGAAAGGCCAGGAAGAGTCCGGCGCGTGCGCGTTCATCCGCCTCGCGGGCAAGAATCGAAACGCCGTCGAGCAACACGTCACCGCTGGTGATGGTGTAGTCCGGGTGCCCGGCGATCGCCTTGGAGAGGGTCGATTTTCCGGTGCCATTGGGCCCCATGATGGCGTGGACTTCGCCGCTGTTGATCGTAAGGGAGAGGCCCTTGACGATTTCTTTTGTGCCGATGGCGACGTGCAGGTCTTGGATGACAAGAGAGGACATGAAGGAAAAGGGATGGCTGAGCGTGATGGGCTGCGTGACTGCGTTCGGAATCAATTTTGGGACTTGGCGGCCTTGCCGCGGAAGATGATTTCCACCGACGAGGGATTGTAACCGTCTGGCAGGATAGCGTTCACCTTGTGGAGCAGGTCTGCGGGGAGGTCGATGTCGTGCGTCTTGCCGGTCTGCTCATCATGAAAATGCGCATGAGGATGCAGGTTGGGGCAATAACGGGTGGGGCCCCGCTCAAAGTTGACGGCGCGGACCAGATTGCACTGCACCAGCGTCTCCAAGCAGTTGTAAACGGTCGCCAGCGAGATGGTCGGAAGCTCTGACTTCACCCGGACAAAAACTTCGTCGGCCGTGGGGTGGTCACGCTTTTTCAGTAGGACATCGTAAACGACGCCGCGCTGGGGCGTGGAGCGGAGGCCGCTATCGGCGAGCCGCTGCGTGAGCGCGTCTGAGTTTTCGGTGGCAGCCATGGGTTTCAAGAAGGCCGGCAACCAATTGGAATGATTCTAATGTGCAAGCGATAATTAGAACTATTCTAATCAATTAGTCCGAGGTCGGAGTTCTCACCGCAAACTTATGAGCGGCCGAGAGTCCCGAAACAGGTGCGGCATCCGGCTGATTCAACAGTGCCAGCACCAATGCCACGGCTCGTAGCCGATTCCGTGAGGGTTGCCACGCGGAAACGAAAGCGTGAAGCCGAAGTGCCGGGCGCGTGCCTTGAGCCAGCGAAAAGCCCGGGTCCGCGCGAAATCTTCGTCCAGTTCACCATGGTCGGGCGACCCGATGTCGATGGCCCGGCCGGTGTGATGTTCGCTGTAGCCGGGAGCCGCCACGAAACGCAGAATGTCGCCGATCGATTCTCCCTTGGCCAGTTTTTCCCGGATGATTTCTGTTTGCCGGACGACGCTGCGAAATCCCGATATGGCGACGAGTTCGATCCCGTCGTGCGCTGCCGCCTTTTTCATTCTGCGCCAAGCCGCCGCCGCTCGTGGGGCTAGTTTTATTTCGCGCCCCGAAGGACTGAGCGCGACGAGGACTAGCCGGCGCGCTTCCCGTTGGCGGCGAAGCCCGCGAACGATCCCGTAATCTTTCGGAATTTCCGGCAGGCCATCGCCCGTCGCTTGGGAACGGGGAAAAGGTGTGCGCGGACGGCGCGGTGACATCGGCTTTGAGGAGCGTCTTGGATTCTGCTGCCGGCAAGCTGAAATCGTCGTCGCCCGACGTCATTCTCGCGTGCGAAGGCCGGCGTCCGCTTTGCATGGCTTGCGCCGACTGGGTTGTCGTGACTTATCCGCTCAGAGGACGTCTTACGCGTGAACCGTTCCTATTCCGTGATTACATCCCGATTTTTCCTCCGCTCCGGTTGGTTAAATGCCAGCGGCGCGGCCCTGGTTGTCCTTTTGCAGCGCACACCGGTCCTGAGGTGCTTCGTGGCGGCGGAGTCCGCCGTCGTTTCTCCCATCGCCAGCGTCCTGCGTTCCGCCTTGGCCCCCGCTGCGGCGTTCGGCGCCGTTCATACGCTGGTGGGAGCTTCGACCCAACTCGTGGGAAGCGTCAGCCAACCCGCCCGAGCGACGGTGGGAGTGCCGTTTACCGAAGGCATCGTGATCCAGGGACTCGGCGTCAGCTTCGCCCAGTCGTGGGCGATTGGCAATACGTTGCCCCCGGGGATCGTCGCGCAAGGTGCGGTTCTTCAGGGTGGGCGACTCGTGATCAATCCCTCCTCGGGCACATTGCTGGTTACGGGAACGCCAACCACGGCCGGGACATTCAGCTTCACCGTCTCCGGTTACCAATTCACCAACTTGACTGGTCCGGTCACCAACGCCACCGCCACCATCATTGTGGCGGCCGCGCCCAATTCCGCTCCCGTGGTCACGCGAGCGCCCGCCAATGTCACCACCACCGCGGGAAATAGTGCGACGTTGTCCGTCACGTTCACTGGCACTCCCGCTCCCACCTTTCAATGGTTGAAGAACGGCACGCCCATTTCCGGAGCCACGTCCGCCAGTCTTGTCCTCGGAAATGTAAGTGGGACCGATGCGGGCAGCTACACCGTCACACTGACCAATTCGCTTGGAACCACCACGAGCGCCGCTGCCACCGTCACGGTCAGTCCGGCGCCTGCGCCACCCGTGTTTGCCGCCACTCCTTCCGGTCGGACCGCCACAGCGGGCGAGAATGTGGTTTTGACTGCGTCAGTAACGGGCACTCCGACTCCCGCACTCCAGTGGCTGAAGGACGGAGTGGCGATCCGGGGTGCGACGGATCCGACGCTTGCACTGGCCAACGTCCAACTGACGGATGCGGGAAACTACACGATCCTCGCCACAAATTCCGCTGGTTCTGCGGCCAGCCCGGCGGTGCGCCTCACCGTCAATCCCGCCGCTTCCGCGCCGGTGTTCACCTCTGCGCCGGCGCCGCAAATCGTCGCGAACGGCAGCACGGTGGTCTTTTCCGCTCCGGCGATTTCCTCTCCCGCTCCCGCGTATCAGTGGATGCGCGACGGCAGGGCCATTGCGGGCGCCACCCGCGAGACCCTGGTGGTGAGCCGCGCGACCGTGACTGAAGCGGGCGACTATTCGCTCGTGGCGATTAATTCGAACGGTCGCACCGAGAGCTACGCCGCCTCACTCTCGATCTCTCCCAGCACCAATTTCGGCCGGCTCAGCAACCTCTCGATCCTGACCGACGTGACCGATGCCGATCCGGTGTTCACCGTCGGCACCGTGGTGGGCGGGGAGGGAACTGCGGGCGCGAAACCGCTGCTGATTCGCGCCGTCGGTCCGTCGCTCACTCCACTCGGCGTAGGCGGGGCCATCAGCGACCCCAAACTCGATGTGTTTTCCGGGCAAACCGTTCTGGCGACCAACGACAATTGGGGTGGCGCGAGCGGCCTGAGTTCGGCGTTTTCTGATGTCGGTGCCTTTGCCCTGACGAGCGCCATTTCGAAAGACGCCGCGATCTATAGCCCGACGTTTGGATCGGGTGGCTACACCGTGCAGGTGAGTGGAGTCGGAGGAGCTTCGGGCACCGTGATTGCCGAACTCTACGACGCTACGGCGGCGGGTGCATTTTCACCCGCGACGCCGCGGTTGATCAACGTATCCGTCCTGAAGAAGATCGGTCGCGGTTCAACGTTGACGGCCGGCTTCGTGGTCGGGGGTGAAACCTCGCGCACGGTGCTGGTGCGGGCGATCGGCCCGACTTTGGGCACGGCGCCGTTCAATGTTGCTGGCGTGATGTCCGACCCCAAACTGGACCTGTATTCCGGCTCCACCGTCATCGCATCGAACGACAATTGGGGCGGTGACGGGCAATTGACTGCGGCAGGCGGCTCAGTTGGCGCGTTTGCGATCACGGATTCTGCCAGCAAGGACGCGATCCTGCTCATTACCCTTTCTCCCGGCAGTTACACAGCCCAGGTCAGCGGGACAGACGCCGGTGGCACGGCGCTCGTGGAAATTTACGAAGTGCCGTAAATTGCCGCGGTGAACCCGCGCGGCGTCACCCGCCGTGATGTTCCGCCAGCCAGCGCTCCGCTTCGATGGCGGCCGCGCAACCCATGCCGGCCGCGGTGATCGCCTGGCGATAGACGTGGTCGGAGCAATCGCCCGCGACGTACACTCCCGGCACGTTGGTTTGCACCTGCGAGCCGGGTTGGGGTTTGAAATAGCCGCCTTCATCCACTTCCAGCGGCGGAGCAAACGGCCCGGTGTTGGGCACGTGGCCGATTGCGACGAAGATGCCCTTCACCGGCAGCACGGACTCGGCTCCAGTCTTGACGTTTTTGATGCGAAGGCCGCTCACGGCGTTCTGCTCCACGCCCTCCACTGCCACGGGCACGCTGTCCCAGACACATTGGATTTTTTCGTGCGAGGTGGCGCGGTCGGCCATGATCTTCGAAGCCCGCAGCGAATCGCGGCGATGCACGAGATAAACTTTGCTGGCGAATCGCGTGAGAAACAGCGCCTCTTCGGCCGCGCTGTCGCCGCCGCCGATAACCGCGACTTCCATCTTGCGGTAGAATGCGCCGTCGCACGTGGCGCAGGTCGTGACGCCCTTGCCGCCGTAAAGCTCCTTCTCGCCCGGCACGCCGGTCATGCGCGGCGAGGCACCGGTTGCAATGATCACGCTGCGCGCGAGAATCGTCCGGTCCCCGCAGATGAGCTTGCGCGGCATCGCGGTGAAATCGACCTTGTCTACCATCACCTGTTCGAACCGCGTGCCGAACCGCGTGGCCTGCTCGCGCATGTTTTGCGTGAGCTGAAATCCGTCCACACCATGCGGAAAACCGGGGAAGTTCTCCACCTCGCTCGTGGTGGTGAGCTGCCCGCCGGGGAGCGGGCCTTCGAGCACGAGCGGATTGAGACTGGCGCGGCCGGTGTAGATCGCCGCGGTGAGACCGGCGCAGCCGGTGCCGATGATGACGACGTTTTCGACGGAAGGATTCGACATGGGAAACAGGGATGAAGACAGAGCCGGGGACGACGCGGCTTGCAACTCTGGAGATGAAAAGGGTTCGAAACGCGTTTGCCTGCACACGGCACGGTCCCAACGCTGCCGCGATGTCTCCGGATCCCGCCGCCGCTCTGCACGAGCGGCTCTTCACGATCGACACGCATTGCGATACACCCACCGCCAGCCTGATGCGGCCCGGTTGGGATTTTGCCGCCCGGCACGAATATTTGATCGACCATTCACAATGCGATCTGCCGCGGATGGCGGCGGGTGGGATCGATGCGATGGTGTTTGCGGTCTACGTTGGACAGGCCGTTCGCTCTGCGGAGGGATTTGCCATCGCCCATGACCGCGCCGTGCGCTGTTTTGAACGGACCCACGAGGTCATCCACCAGAACGCGACCCAGTGTGGACTAGCGGTAACCGCCGACGAGGGGCTCCGACACAAGGCCGCGGGAAAGCGCGCAATCTATCTCAGCATCGAAAACGCCTACTCGTTGGGCCGCGACCTCGGTAACGTGGCGAAATTCCACCGCCTCGGGGTGCGGATGATGGGGCTGACGCACATGTTGAACAACGATGTCGCGGATGCTTCGACCGATCCGCGCGGCGCGGAGTGGGGCGGCCTGAGTCCGTTTGGACGGGAACTCGTGGCCGAATGCAACCGGTGCGGCGTCGTGCTCGATGCCTCCCACGCGAGTGACGACGTCTTGCGCGATCTGCTCGAGGCTTCGCGCGCGCCGGTGATCCTCTCCCACAGCGGACCGCGCGCACTGTGCGATCATCCACGCAATGTCGGCGACAAATTGCTGCGGGCGCTCGCCGCCAAGGGTGGCGTGCTGCAGATCAATGCCCTGCCGATCTCGCTCGTCGACGAACCGGGCAACCGGCGGACCGCGGCGATTGCTGAGGTCATCGTGCGCTTTTCCGAGTTTCCGCTCACACCGGAAATGATGGCGGCGGCGGATCGTGAATATGACCGGGTGTGCGCCGAATATCCGAACCCGCGCGTTTCCCTCGACGACGTCATCCGGCACATTGAGCACGCGGTGGCAGTAATGGGCATCGAACATGTCGGCATCGGCTGCGATTTCGACGGAGGCGGCGGGGGCGTTTCAGGGCTCACCGATGTGGGCGACTATCCGAATATCACACGGGCGCTGCTCGCTCGCGGCTGGAGCGAAGACGATCTGGCCCGGCTCTGGGGCTGGAACACGCTGCGGGTGATGCGGGCGGCGGAAGCAGGGGCCGCAGGTTGAGCTCGGAGGAAACAGGAGACGATCACCACCCGTAGCTGCGCTTCATCCGCAACGGCTGGTAAAGCTCCGGGGCGAGCTCCGTGAGGAATCGGCTCGGGGTTTGCAGCATCGCAGGGCCGCCCTTGGTGTTCACTTTTGGGAAACAGAGGTAGAGTTCGTCCCTCGCCCGGGTAACGGCGACGTAGAACAGGCGACGTTCCTCCTCGACGTCTCCGGCTTCAATCGCACGCCGCAGTGGAAAACTGCCGTCGGCGAGGCCGATGAGAAAGACCGCGGCATATTCGAGACCCTTGGCCTGGTGCACGGTGGTGAGCCGCAGGGCGTCGGCATCGGGATCGACCGAGCGATCCGTCGTCTCGCCGTTGAGCAACATGATCTGCGCGAGCAGCTCCTGCATGTCCTCGTAACGGCTGGCGAAGCCGATCATCGACTTCAGGTCGTCGAGGCGGGAAAGATAGTTGGCGAACCGGCCCTTGAGGTCGTCGCCGTACCATCCGTCGATCGCGATTTCGACCGCGTTGTGCGGCTTCATCGTGCGCATCATTTCCCGTACCTGCTGGAGGGACGCGACAAACTTCGGCCACTCGTCCTTGGCGTCCTTCGGCACCTTCGAGGCAACGTCGTCCGTGCCAAGCGCGTCGATGAAATCCTGCTGCATGAGCTTCGCATGATCCTGGGCGGCGGCGTGCAGCTTTTGGGCGTTTTTGTCGCCGACCTTGGGGAGCAGGACGGCGATGCGGTTCCACGCGGCGGTGTCGCTCGGATTGTAGACGAAGCGGAGGAGCGCCACGAGATCGCGGATGTGCGCCTGTTCGAAGAAACGCACGCCGCTCGTGATTTGATACGGAATTTGGAGCCGGGAGAGTTCCAGCTGGATGTCGAGTGCCTGAAAATGCGCCCGATAAAGGACCGCGATGTCGCTCAGCGAGCAGCCTTCGTCGACGAGCCCACGAATGCGTTGGACGATAAACTGCGCCTGCTCGCGGCCGTCCATCGTCTGGACATAATACGGTTTCTCGGAGTTGGCGCGGTGCGGGCGGAGTTCCTTCTCGAACGCGCGTCCTTTCGGCTGGGCGAGCAGCACTCCGTTGGCGAGCGCGAGAATCTGGGGGGTCGAGCGGTAGTTCGTCTCGATGCGGTGAATCACCGTTCCGGCATGCCGATCGGGAAACGTGAGGATGTTTTCGACGTTGGCTCCACGCCACGTGTAGATGCACTGAGCGTCGTCGCCGACGGCCATCACGCGGTGGTGAGTGCCGATGAGATCGACAATCTGCGACTGGAGCACGTTGGTGTCCTGATATTCATCGACCAGTACGTGGCGGAAACGATGAGCAAAATAGGCTGCGGTCTCCGGCGATTTTTTCAGCAGCTCAAGCCAGTGTTCGAGGAGATCATCGTAGTCGAGGATCCGTGCCTCGCGCTTTTGCTCGGCGTATTTTTTGGCAAAGAGCGGCACGCGGTCGATGATGCCCTCATGTTGCGGGAAAAAACGCTGGATTGTCTCGCTGAGCGGCAGCTGGGTGTTGCGCGACATTGAAATGATGGCGTGCAGCGGCCCCGGGCGCGGATGAAGCTTGTCCTTGAAGAACCCCTTGTCGGTCGCGTCGACGGCGTCGCGCAGCACGCCCTCGGATTCCTCCGCGTCGAGGATCGTGAACGACCGCGGCAGGCCGATTGTTTCGCCGTGCATTCGCAGGCTGCGGTGGCCGATGCTGTGAAACGTGCCGCCCCAGAAGCGGCCCGGTTCGACGCCGGTGAGTTCCTGCACGCGGTGCAGCATTTCCTTCGCCGCCTTGTTGGTGAAGGTCAGCAGCAGGATGTCGCCGGGGCGAACTCCCTGGGAGAGCAGGTAGGCGACGCGGTAGGTGAGGGTGCGGGTCTTGCCAGAGCCGGCGCCGGCGAGCACGAGGAGTGGTCCGGGCTGGGCCGTCACGGCGGCGTACTGCTCGTCGTTGAGCTGGGCGCGGAAATCGATCGGCGGAACACCGTGCGGTGCGGAAGAAGAGTCGGGCGGAAAATCCATGAAAAGTTTTCGCTGCGCGAAAACCTAATTGAGCCCTTGGGAAGCAAGGCCTCTAAGAAACTCGCGACTGGCGTGTCTGTGATGACGGGATATGTCTGTCAAAATGAAGATTCACACTGCGACTCTTTTCTTTGCGGCCCTTTCGGCCGGGATCGCCCAACCCGCCCTCACCGTTTACAATCAAGGATTCGCGGTCGTGCGGGAACGGGTTCCGCTCGACCTGAAAGCCGGCGAAAACGCGGTGACCTTTGCGGGCGCGACGGCGCAGCTTGAGCCGGATTCCGTCGTGTTGCGCGACCCGGCGGGGCGCGTGGCCGTGCGGATTCTCGAACAGAGCTACCGCGCCGACGCGATGTCGCAGGGGATGTTGCTCGCGCTCAACGAGGGCAAGGAGATCGATTTTCTCGTGCGCGACCAGAACGCGAAGGAGTACACGATTCGCGGCCGCGTCGTTCGCAGCGGCTATGCGCCCGGCGGCGAGCAGTCGTCACCGATCATCGAGGTGGACGGAAAGCTGCGTTTCACCCTGCCGGGGCAGCCGCTCTTTCCGACCCTGCCAGGCGATGGCGTGCTGCGTCCCACCCTCAATTGGACGCTCGCCGCGCTGCAGCCGGCGAAATTCACCGCGGAGTTGAGCTACATCACGGGAGGGTTGAGCTGGCAGGCGGCCTACAACCTCGTCGCTCCCGAGACCGGGGATCTCCTGGATGTGGTGGGGTGGGTGACGGTGACCAATCAGAGCGGGAAGATTTTCGAAAACGCCGCGGTCAAACTCATGGCCGGGGACGTCAACCGCGTGCAGCCGAGCGCACCGCGTGACCAGATGTTCCGGGCGAAAGGCGCAATGATGGCGATGGCGGCGCAGGAGACGGTGACGGAAAAGGCCTTCGACGAGTTTCATCTCTACACGCTGCCCCGTGCCGTCACGTTGCGCGACCGCGAGACCAAGCAGGTCGAATTCATGCGCTCGACCGGCGTGAAGGCGCCCGTGGTCTACGTTTATGATGGCGCGGCGATGTTCGCCGGCTTTCACGGCGGGATGATTCGCGACGCCGGTTTCGGCACGCAGAGCAACAAGAAGGTGTGGGTGATGCGGGAGTTCAAGAACAGCGAGGAAAACAAGCTCGGACTCCCGTTGCCGAAGGGGCGCCTGCGGTTTTACCGCCGGGATGACGCCGACGGGCGGATCGAGTTTACCGGTGAAAACGAACTCGACCACACAGCGAAAAACGAACTCATCCGGGTCAAAACGGGCGATGCATTCGATATCGTTGGCGAGCGGACGCGGACGAATTTCAATGCCAGCAACCGGCAGGAATTTGCCGAGGAGGAATTCGAAATCAAGGTGCGCAACCGTAAGGCGACGCCGATTCAGGTGCGCGTCGTCGAACGTCTCTACCGTTGGACAAATTGGAGCATCACGCAGAAGTCCGATGAATTTGCGAAGAAGGATGCGCAGACGATTGAGTTTAACGTCACCGTGCCGCCCGACGCCGAAAAGAGTGTCACCTACCGCGTGCGCTACGAGTGGAAATAGGCGTTTGCACCGCGCGAAAATCTACAGGAGTACGAGATCGTTGCGATGGACGACCTCGAGCCGTTTGCGGGCCGGATAAAGGGCGGCCATGTCGTCGCCGTGTTTTCCGGCGAGGGCCGGGATTTCGTCGCTGCCGAACGCGGCCTTGCCCCGGGCGAAGATCATCTTGTCCTGGTCGGCGACATTGACGATGTCACCTGCGGCAAACTCTCCCTTGGCGCCAGTGACGCCGACCGCGAGCAGGCTGCGACCCTGTTCGCGCAAAACCGGCACCGCGCAGGCGTTGACGAAAATCGTGCCGACGGGGCGCTGGAAATAGGCGAGCCAGCGCTTCTTCGCGTCCATCGGCAAACCGCTCGGAACGAAAAACGTGCCGGGGCCGCGACCGGAAAGCAGTTTGGCAATGATTTCGGGCTCAGAGCCGCTGGCAATGAACACGCCGCAGCCGGAGCGCGTCGCGAGTCGGGCGGCGGAGATTTTGCTGATCATGCCGCCGGTGGCTGTTTCGCTGGTGGTGCCTCCGGCCATCGCTTCGATTTCCGGGGTGATGCGGTCGACCACGGGGACAATTTCCCCGGTGCCCGTCATATCGATCAGTCCCGGAGCGGTGGAAAGGATGATGAGATGATCCGCTTGAGCGAGGCTGGCCACCATCGCGGAAAGCGTGTCGTTGTCGCCAAACTTGAGCATCGCTCGGATCTCGGCGGCGCTGACAGTGTCATTTTCGTTGATGATCGGGACCGTGCCATAGGCGAGCAACTGGGCCAGGCATTGTTTGATGCCGAGGTAGCGGTCCCGCGTACGGAGGTCCTCATGCGTGAGCAGCACCTGCGCCACCGTGATCGAGTGAGGGGCGAAGCCCGCCTGCCACGTCTGCATCAGGAGCGACTGTCCGATGGCGGCGCAGGCCTGTTTTTTAGAGACGTCCTTCGGTTTGCGGAGGAGCTGGAGTGCACCCATCCCGAGGCCGACAGCTCCGGAGGAAACGACAATCACTTCGGTGCCGCGCGCCCGCAGGGCCGCAATTTCGGCGCACACGGCGGTGATGCGTGTGGTGTCGAGTTGCCCGATCCCGGTGGTAAGGACGCCGGTGCCGAGTTTGATGACGACCCGTTTGGGCGTGGAATTGGCCGCCGCCCTATGCGGTGAGCTGAGAGCCATGGGAATTCCTAATGTGCTCCGCGCCACCCGCGCGATGCGTGCGTCTCGGAGCGGTCGTGGTCAAACCGTCAGCAAATCCTTCTCCTTGTGGGCGAGATGGGTGTTGATGTCGGCAATCGCCTTGTCGGTGGCGGCCTGGATGTCTTTTTCTAGGCGCTTCGACTCATCCTCGGGTAGTTTGGCCTTCTTGGCCGTTTCGATGGCGTCGCGGCGAACGTTTCGGACGTGAACGCGGCCCTCTTCGGCGAGCCGATGGGCGTTTTTCACGAATTCCTGCCGCCGTTCCCGGCTCATGTCGGGCAACGGCACGCGGATCGTTTTCCCGTCGACGATCGGATTGAAGCCCAGATTGGCATCGATGATTCCTTTTGCGATCGCCTTGGCGAGACCGACGTCCCACGGCTGGATCTGAATCAGGCGGGCATCGGGCGTGGAGATGGCGGCGCATTGCTTGAGCGGTGTCATCGAGCCGTAGGCCTCGACCATGACGGACTCGACCATCTGCGGTGTCGCCTTGCCGGTGTGAATCGAACTGAATTCATGCAGCGTGTGATCGACCGCTTTCTTCATGCGTGACTGGGCGTCGTTGAGAATCGGATGGCTCATGGAGGGATGATTGAAAAGGAGAAGGGGAGAAGTTGAACGGAGAACGCGCCGTGGGTCGAGCGTGGATCGAATGGCGGCGCCAGCCGGCGCGTCCCGTGCCGATCCTATACCGGCGAAGGCTCAGTTTTTCACCAACGTGCCAATTTTCTCACCGAGGACCGCCTTGCGGATCGCGTGCTCCTCGTTGAGGTCGAAAACGAGAATCGGCACGTTGTTGTCCATGCAAAGCGAAAATGCGGTCGAATCCATTACGTTGAGCCGCTGCTTGAGGGCGTCGATGAAGGAGATCTGATCGTACTTGACGGCGTCCGCGTGTTTTTTCGGATCCTTGTCGTAGATCCCGTCGACCTTGGTCGCCTTCATGATGATGTCGGCGTGCATTTCGGACGCGCGGAGGGCGGCGGTGGTGTCCGTCGAGAAGTAGGGGTTCCCGGTGCCGGCGACGAAGATCACGACGCGGTTCTTCTCGAGGTGGCGGATGGCGCGGCGGAGGATGAACGGTTCGGCGATTTGGTTCATCGGGATGGCCGACTGGACGCGCGTATTGACGCCGACTTTTTCGAGGCAGTCCATCAGGGCGAGTCCGTTGATGACGGTGGCGAGCATGCCCATGTAGTCGCCGGTGGTGCGATCGACCCCGCGTTTTTCGCCATTGAGGCCGCGGAAGATGTTGCCGCCGCCGATGACGACGCACACTTCCACGCCGAGTTCGTGGATTTCCTTCACCTGGGCGCACACCTCACTGAGGGTGGTGGCGTCGATCGGATCGCCGGATTTGCCGCCGCGCAGCACCTCGCCTGAGAGCTTCAGGACGACGCGTTTGTATTTGGTCCGGGGATCCGCGGGTTTGGTGTCACGCATGGAGCGGAGCAAACGAGCCGGAAAATTCCGCGTCAATGCCCGAGATTCAAACCAGCGAGGAGAACGGGAAAAGACGTGATGATTTCCTGTGTTTCCGTCCTTGACCGGCAAGTTCCGGGCGGCAGCGTGTCCCTTCCGCACTTTCTTGCCTGATGGTGTAATGGTAGCACAGGCGACTTTGACTCGCCTAGTCATGGTTCGAATCCATGTCGGGCAGCCACCTCGAAAAAGAAGCGAAATTCGAGGGGGTTAGGTCAAAACCGGAGGTAAGTCGTCTGAATTCGGAGACTTGTGGATGAATCAAATTTGACCTAACTCGGCCGAATTTCGCGTCTTCGCTTTCGCGGGTCTCGAAAAATCGAAAATCGCATCGGCGATTTGATTCACAGGTCAAAGTTCTTCCTTCCGGAAAACGCAGAAAAACGCGCTCGAACTCCAGTGCCGGGCGACCATCAGCGGGTGTCGGTCTTGGTGTCACTCGCGAATGTTCGTGCGGGCCAATCGACAATCCCAGCCCAGACATTTTCGGTTCGACTGCACACTTGAAACCGGCCGCGTCACCGGCTGAATTTCCTTCGGCGCATGCCACCCTTTTGCCGTGATGAACGACGACTCTTGGAAACCGGATGATGCAGATTATTGGAAGGACGCAGAATGGAAGGCGCGGGATGCGATCCGGTTCGCGAATGAGTGCATGCAGGACGTTTTCAGGACCGTTCCTCGTGATCTCCTGCTCCGTTTCAGAACACTGTATGTTTCCGACCGGCGGATGGCCGACTATGTCGCGATGATTGACGAGCAACTTGAGCGTCGGTTCGGCCTGAAAGGAGGTGGATCTGCTTCCGACAATCAACCCGATCGCTGACCCAATGCCTGAGCGCAGACGGTGCCCGACGCCAGATCGGCAGCTCCACCGGGACTGACGAATCCGGGCGAAAATCGGTTTTTCGCACGAATGGCGCGCTGCGCCGAAGCCTTTGGTGGAAGTAATGAAACGAGGGCTTCAGCTGCGGTTTGAATCCGAGGGGACTTCGGACGGGGGACGAGAACGCCTTCGACTGTCGAAGACCTTCTGACGGCGACATTGCGGCCTTCAAAGCAGGTTTGGGCCTGAGGCACCGGCCTGCTGCTCTTCGAGGGGCTTGCAAATCTCGGAAGACCCAGGCCCATTCCCCCCACCGCCTCGCGTACCTATGAGATGGATGCTAGTTGAGTGACGCCGCAGATCCCTTGGCTTTCGGACGGAGTTCTGAACCCCGATCCGGCGCAAGCAAGGAGCCGAACCTAGCCACAACATGTTCTCCACTTCAAGTACTCCAACCGCACGGGGCGCCCCCGCCAAGGTTGCCGGTCGACGGCCGCGGATTGGCGGAGATCTCCACTGGCCTCCGGCCGACATCGTGGAAGATGCAAGCCACCTTCCCGACGCATTCGTTGTCCACCGGCCAGCGTCCCTGAGGATCGGCTGCCTCAGAAATCGTTGATCACACCCGTCCCGACCGGGAAACCATGCGCGGCCATCCACCGGCGCAGTTGCCGTTTCATGCCGCGAAATCCATAGGAAGAAACACCGTCGTTGTGCATGATCGCGATGCGTCTGACGCCAGAGGTCTCCCTCTCATCCCCGCGTTCAGGATCGACGCCGTAGTGCTCCCAGAGCTCGGTTAGCAGTTTTTCGATGAGCGCCCCGTCTCCACTTGCCATGAGCGCAAAGTACTTCTTCTGGAGTTTCACGGGAGCCGCGTTAATGGAGACGTCCTCCTCAATCAGGATCGCCGCCCATCCCAACTCGAGATTCCGAATAAAAGCCATCGCAGCCTCCTCCTCCTCGTACTCCACGATAATGCGTTCGACGTGAAACGTGTCGGCTTCGCAAAGCACCACCCGACCTTTTCGGATGGCACGGATCACTTCGATGTCATGCGCGATGAAATCCGGCGTTTCGAGGCGTTGAAGAAAAAGACTCATAGAGGCTCTGGGATGCTCAAAGGTTAAGGTACCACCTTCGCTCGGATCCCGGAACTTCCCCGAGGAAGATCTTCCGCTCGCCCGGCGGTTTGGGATTCCGCGGTCGCCAGTCGCTCCCGCGCCAAACGCACCGCCTCGTGGAGCTTCCGCTCCAGATGCTGCTGCGGCAGCAACTGATCGATGTAGGACGCCACATGAATGTCCGTCTGCTCCGGCTTCATCAGGCGGATGGTCTCCTCTCGCCGGCCGGCGCACAATATGAGTCCGAGCGGCGGCTCCTCGTGGTCCCGCTGCTCGTGCTCGCGGAGCCATCCGAGATACAGTTCCATCTGCCCCTTGTCCGCCGCCTGGAACTCCCCGAGTTTTAGCTCCACGCCGATCAAACGCCGGAGGTCGCGGTGAAAAAACAACAGATCCAAATAATGATCGATCCCATCGATTGTCATCCGTTTCTGCCGGGCCACAAAGGTGAACCCCCGGCCCAATTCCACCAAGAACGCCTCGATTTCCCGCAGAATGGCGGATTCCAGATCCCGCTCCGCATAGGTGTCCTTCAGCCCCAGAAACCCGAGCACATAGGGATCCTGGAAAACGAGGTCCGGCGAAACCTGGTCATGTTCACGCAACGCCGCCAAGTCCTCTCGTACGAGCTTCTCTGGTTTTTTCGACAGGGCCGTCCGCTCGAACAGCATGGACTGGATCTTCTGTTCCAGCGCCCGCGTGCTCCAACGTTCGATCCGACACATCTCGGCGTAAAACTCCCGCTTGAGCGGTTCGTCGAGCCGGATGATGTGGGTGAAATGCGTCCAGCCCAATTGTGTCAGCAGCGCCGACACAATCTTCGCGTCCGGGAAAACCTCGGCGAACCGGATCATCCGAAATAGGTTTCTCCGGCCATACCCCTCACCGAATTCCGTGGTCAATTGTGTCGCCAGCGCCGACACTATCTCCTCGCCATAGGCGGCCCGCTTTTCCTTCAGAACGTGCCGGCGTATGCGGTCCCCTACCTGCCAGTAGAGCAGCGTGAGTCCGGAATTTACCGTCTGAGCAACACGGTCGCGGGTCGCGAGGATAAGCTCCCGCAATTCGGCGTGTAGCATCGGCACGGGCGAGGTTTTCGCAGATCGGTTTTCGGGCCTGCTCGACTTGTCGAGCGGAACGAGGCCGGGGAGTCCTCGGCGGGAATCGGAGGGCATGGGTCAGGCTCTCACCGCGATACGTGGGGCGTTCGTCGCGGTGACTCGGGTTGCCGGGCGCAGCGCAGCCGCACCATTCGTCGGCCACGACACTCCTGTCACCCGCGCCACCGCGGAGCGCGCGGCCTCACCACGCCACCGAACATAGCAGCGCCGCGCCGGCTCGAAAACGAAGCCCTTCGCAAGCAGTGTGCGTGCCCTCTCCGGCTGGTGCGTCGGTGTCAGAAAGACGCTGATGCGCCCGTATTCCGCGCTGTCTTCGACCCTGCCGCCGGCAAAAGTAAACGTGATCGAAGGACGGCTCCGTTCCTCTACGAGCATATTCCGGCGCTGTTTCATCCGGTGAATTGCCGCGGTGTAACCTGCCAGACGAAATCCGAGCTGCCCGCCTCGATTGGGTTTCAGCAGGTCGGGTGCGTCGTCGGGATGTATGTGGCATTCGCTCACCAGTCGGGCAATCTTCGTCTCGTCACCGTCCTTCGGGTCGCGAAGGATTCGGTTCGCCGCCCGGAGTCTGGCGTAATCCTGCTCGGCGCGCGGAATCCTGTCCTCCAACTCAGCCAAGCTGAGATTGTCCTCCGGATAAGGCTGGCGAAATGCCTGCCTGCTCATGGCCGCATTCCCGCAGAAGCTGTCGGGGCGTTCGCCGTCCGCGCTGCCGCAGCAGGATCAAGTCCGTACGCTGGCACTCTTTCCGTCGAGATCTCACCGGCTGTCTGCCAGCGGACGCCGGTGATCTGCTCCGCCGCGTACCTGGCCGAATTATTGCGCAACCGCTGCCAGCAGCCCAAAGACGGCGTCCAGTGAAACCCATAGGTCCGCAACTTCGCGATGGCTTCACCCGGCGGCTTCGCATCGTGGTAAATGCGCACGCGATGTTCCTCCGCGTTGTCCTCCACCCGGCCACCCGGGAACGTCAGCGTGACCGATTCGCGACCGCCCTCGTCGACCAGCCCCTTCAGGCGCTGGTGCATCCGTCGGATGTTCGCGTTGTTGTTGGTGAGTTGATAATCCGGGAAGCCGATCCGCCCCGCGAAATCGGGCTTGAGCAGTTGTCGGGCGCTCGCTTCGCGCAGCCCGCACTCGTCGGACAACTGCGTGACCTTTTCATCGTCGGACAGCTTTCGATTCCGGACGATCTGATTGGCGGCCTTCATCGTCGCCTGCAATTTTTCCGCCGCGGCAATTTTTTCTTGGATTTGTGCAACCGCATTGGAGTCATCCGAGCGGATGACCTTGGGATTCGAAGGAGAGTTCATGGTGTGTCAGGGTGATATTCCGGACCGATGGCCTGGTCCGTGGTGAGGGGTGTTATACAGCCGATCCATGGTCGGCCGTTGGGCCATCTTCCGGCCCGGGGATTCGATGATTCGGAGTCGGCGCTTGCGCGCCTTGGCGAGCAGGTCGTCGGTGATTTCATCACCGGGGAAGGCGATCACCGTGCGGCCTACACCGGTCAGCGTCGTATTGCGCTCCGGCAACGTGGCAGGACCGTCGTGCATCCAGTTGGCGGTGACACGCCACACCGGCAGGCCGCGTTCCCGAGCCCATGCCTCCACTTGGGCAGCGACACCTTCGGTGCCGTCAGTGTGAATCGCCGTCGTGCCCAGCGCCCTCACGGTGCGTTCGAGGAAGACAAGGTCTTCGGCGCTCACCACGTGGTGGCGCCCGCCGGTCACGATGACACCCAAGGCTCGTGCACTCACGGCCAGCGATAACCCAATCGTTGCTTGCGGGTGAACGGCAGCCCCTGACCAAGCGGGGGCTGATACGGCTTCAACGCGGGTCGTTCGACCACTAGCCGCTCGCGCACCCAGCCTCTCGCCTCCGCCACGCGGGCCAGCGCCACGCGCACGGCTTCGTGCGCGGGCGTGTCTTTGAGACAATCGAAGTTTGCCGCAACCTGCAGCGCGAACTCCGCCTGGCCAAGGTGGTCGTCGAGATGCGACCGGGTGGACGGGTCGACGGGCATCTGCTCAGGCGGCGACTCGCACGCCAGCTGACGGTTTGGAAACCGCCGGTGCGTTCGCCGGGTTCGTGAACTCCCGCCGGGTCTGGCGGTCCTTTTCGCGGAGGGCCGCATTCACGAACGCCTTGTCCTTGTTGTACGGATGCACGTCCTCGAGGTCGCGGTCGATGCGCACCTTCGCGTCCGGAGTCTGGGCGTCGTAAAACGCTTTCGCCTGTGGGAGCTGCTTCTGGATGAGCCGCATCTCGTTTTCGTGTTTCTGCACGTCGCGATAGATCAGGGTCTCAATCGCGCGTTCGGGATTTTCCCGCACGAGCCGCGTGTAATACGTGACGTCGTCGGGGTTGGGGGATTGGGCGCGGTTGCGGATGCCCTCGTCCCTTCGCGTGGTAGTCTGCGAAAATAGGACTAATTTCCTAGCACTTCCTTCGCTGCCGTGGGTGCTGGCATTGTGGGGCGAAGGGGGCGCAGCGGCAGGTCTATTGCCGAGACTGCCGTGGTTGCAGGATGCCCATGTGGTTTACTGGGGAGATCTCGATCCTGCCGGGTTGTCCATTTTGGCCGGGCTGCGTCGATCGTTGCCGGGGGTTCAAAGTATCTTGATGGACGATGCCACCCTGAATCAGCACCTCGACAAATTGCTGCCGGCAAAGGCGCCGGTCGGCATGTTCGAATCCGGTCTTCTGCGGGCGGCGGAATTGAAAGCTTACGAACAAATCCTCGAACCGCCCCGTGGCATCGAGCAGGAGAAGCTGCTGTTTCGGGATTGTCTAGAGGCGCTGGCGCAGGCGCTGAACACTCATGGGTAACGTCACCAACTCAGAAAAGTGGAGCGCACGGGCGCGCCTCGTTTACATCGAACGCATTGCCTACTGGCGCGGTTCCCTTCGTCGGGCCGACATCAGTAAGCATTTCGGAGTTTCTGTGCCGCAGGCCTCGGCGGATATTGCGGAGTATCTCCGGATAAATCCCGACAGCCTCGACTATGATCGCAGCGCCAAGCGCTATGTCGCAGCGAAAGGCTACGCTCCGAAACTGTGGAACCCCGAGGTAGATGATGGCTTCGTCTTTGCTCAGGGAAGCGAGGCGTCCACCGAGGATAAGGTAACGCGGATCGACCTGCCTAACCGGCATGTTTCCCTCCCGGCGCTCCGCGCCCTAGTGCGGGCAGTTAGCGAGAATGAGTCACTGCGGATTTACTACTATTCGGTCAATTCCGGGACCGCTGGCTGGCGGTGGATCACTCCGCGGGCTTTCGCCAACGACGGATACCGCTGGCACGTGCGCGCGTGGTGCTTCGAAGACAATGCCTACAAGGACTTCGTGCTGGGGCGTATCGAAAAGATCGGTGAAGCCCGGCCGGCAGAGTCCCTCCCGACCGATAATGATTGGGACACGTGGGTGACGGTGAAATTCAAGGCCAACCCGGCGTTGTCCTCCATTCAACAGCAAGCGGTGCAACTAGATTTCGCCATGCGCAAGGGTGTCGGGTCACTTCGCGTCAGGAAGGCCCTCATGCTCTACACCCTCGTCTACCTTGGGCTCGCGGAGCCCGAGAGCGCCAAGCACCGGCGCCTCGAATTGGTCTCCGGCTGATTGCTGAATCCGCCGCCACCGGTCCATAAATGACTAAACCCATAGACTTGGTTACCAGCCACGGAACATCGATGCTTTTGAAAGGAGGTGAAAATCAATGCCAAACCAACATGTCGTCCCAAATAATGGACAGTGGGCGGTTCGCCCTAAGGGTGGTTCGCTACGCCTACGTTCCACTCACCGCGTGAGACAAATGAGACAAATCCGAGCCCGGTTTCCGGCCTGCGGGGTTCGGATTCGTCTCACCACTGGAATTCGTCAAAGTGCTGAACGCCGCTTTCACCTCGGGCCGGCGGATTTGTCTCACGGAAGTTCGTATTTTCATCCAGCCCGGGCAGCCAAAATTCTTAGGGGTGGCGTGTACTCCCCTAAGCAGCAGCGGGGCGGACTGTCGCTGGTGCCTCACGTAGAGTGACCCTGCCGCGCACGGGTGCGCCGAAGTTTGGTTAGGTGAATTTCAACAAGAGGGAGGCAAGTCTCCCTTCTCTGGCAGAATCACCGGATTCTTCAGACACCGTCTGAAAAGTCGTCCTCTTGAACCCGCGATTCCGGGGAAATCAGGCGGTGATTCGACGACTCGGCAGACGGTGTCTGCCGAATTCGAAGTGACCATCCGGCAGGACTGGCTGAAGGAGGGGAGTTCTATCCGGACAACGGCCGCCAAATCACCAGACACCGTCTGGTGATTTGGCGGCCGTTGGGGATCGCCGGTTTTGCCGGTATTACTGTACTCCCATCGCTTCGGATAGACCGAGCGCCGCGTGCCGAACAGATCAAGAAACAGTGCGATCTTCTCCGCGGGCGTGCGCGGGGGGCGCCCCGTCGGCGCAGGCGTCGCTCTGAGGGTGAGTTGTCCGTCTGACTCCAGGGCCACGAGCTCGTCTTCCGTTTTCACGACCTCCGTCGTGAGCACCGCCAGTTTTTGGCGGAGATCGGCCAGGCGTTGTTGCCTCTGCGACGGGTCCATTATCCGCGGCTTTTCCGATGTTGTGTCGATGAAACTTCCGGCAACAGCCGGGCCGGCTCATCCAGAATATCGAGAATCGCGCGCGCACAGAAAACGCGGTCGCGTTTGTTGTCACCGACTTTGGCCAAAACGCCGCCAGCCTCCAATGCGACGATGGCGCGCATCACGGTGTTGTAGGCCACGCCCAGCCGGCGCTCGGTCTCGCGCGGGGTAAGGAAGGGATTGGCGCCGATGAGATCGATGAGTTGCAGCGGAACCTTCGAGCCACCCCCTGCGAAGTCGTCACGCCAGGTGGCAAGCTGCTGATTGATCCGTTCCGCCCGGCTCAGGGCGTCTTCCGATTGCCGGGCCACACCGTTGAGGAAGTATTCGATCCAACCGGTCCAGTCACCTCGCTCCGTGATCGCGCGCAGGCCTTCGTAGTAGTCGTTCCTCGTCGCTTCGAAGAAGGCCGACAAATAGAGTAGCGGCTCGGGCAGCACGCCGCGCGCACAGAGGCCAAGGGTGATGAGTAATCGGCCGACACGACCGTTGCCATCGATGAAGGGGTGGATGGCTTCGAACTGGTAGTGCATCATGGCGGCATGCACGAGCGGCGGGATGGTCTCGTCGAGTAGGAAATCCTCCCAATGACCGAGGTGTTCCAAAAGATCGTCAGGTGGGGGCGGCACGTAGGATGCATCCATGAGCGTGCAACCCGGACGGCCGATCCAATTCTGGGTCCGGCGAAATTCTCCGGGCGTCGCATGGTCGCCTCGGACTCCTGTCATCAGTTTCTCGTGAAGTTCGCGGACCAAGCGTAGCGAAAGTGGGAGAGTCTTCAGCCGTTTCAAGCCGTGCTCCAGCGCGACGACGTAGTTGCCGACTTCGCGCAAGTCTTCCGGGCTGCGTTCGGGAATCGCACCGGCCTCCGCGGCCAGTAATTCGCCCAAAGTAGCCTGCGTGCCCTCAATGCGGCTGGAATAGACAGCTTCGCGACGGACAAACGGCCGAATCAGCACGTGAGGATTGGGGAGTTGCCGTCCTTCGCCGGCGAGGCGCCCCAGCAGGCGATCCGCCTGTGAAAGGACGCGGACCAACTGCGGCGTCCAAGCAATTACCGGCGGCAACGGGGAGGGCTGGAAGGCTCGGTAGCCGGCCAAGGTTTTGATCCAGCGTCCCGCCGGTGCGGACGCGGTGCTTGTTTTCATGCATGGAAACAAGCAGACGGCTTATTTCCATCAATACCAAATTATGGAAACAATGACCAACCTTGTTTCCACCACACCATGACGCCATGGGCGGACACTTTCGTTAACTCCTGAGGCATCCACGCCTACCGGCTGCTCCGGAGGCACTCCAATCCGAGGCCAGCGCCGGCCGTCGGCTTCATCAACGGTCTGGCATTGGCCCCGTGGTTGCTGTGCGCGTTTGATTCGCTTCAAAAGTTCGTGGTTTCATCCACGGCGGTTGAAGCGAATGAAGCGAATTGATGACG
>CANJIU010000128.1 GCA_947474365.1 Opitutia bacterium
CCTCGTAATACGAGAGCTGGAAAACCGCGCGACCGCGATTTTGGACCGTGTAGATTTTGATTTCGTGTTGTCCGTTGGTGAGGACGATGGGTTGGCTCATGACTTCGGTTGGGTTGTCAACCGCGTGTCATGCAGACCCTGCGGAGCTGCGCATCTCGTTGGCTTAACGAGGTTCTAACGTCACGTAATACGTGACACTTTCCGGGTCCTCCCGAGCGAAACGTCGAGTAGAGTGTCACGTATTACGTGACACTGGGAATTTGCTCCGTGGCGGATTTTTCCCGCGCGATCACGGCGGCGACCTCTGCCAACGTCGGCATTGCCGTCTGCGCGCCAATGGCAAGCGTCGACAACGCCGCCGCCACGTTGGCGTGCCAGAGCGCGGGCGCCCACCCGCAACCCTGGGCAAGTTGCGCGGCCAGAGTCCCCGCAAACATGTCGCCGGCTCCCACCGTGTCGCGCGGGACGACATGAAACGTCGGCACCACATGCGTCTCCTCGCCCGAAAAATGCAGAGTCGGCTCCGCGCCCTGTGTCACCACCACCTGTCGCACGTCGTGCCGCGCCAAGAGGTCCCGTCGCGCCGCGGCCGTCAGCGCAGTAAAATCATCGGGTGCGACTCCGAAGCAGTCGCGACACTCGTGCTCGTTGACGATCACCGTGTCGATCGGCTGGGCGCCCCACGGAAACGCCCGGTGAGTGGGCGAGGCATTCAGCACGCTGCGCACCCCGCGCTGCGCCGCAGTTCGCAACGCCCCGACCGCCACCTCGAGCGCACACTCCAATTGCACCACCAGCACGTCGGCGCCGACCAGTCCGCGCTCGACCGCAGCCAGCTCGATCCGCGCATTGGCGCCCCGATCCACCACGATCAAATTCTCCCCCTTCGGATCGACGTACACATGCGCGGTTCCGGTACTGACGCCCACCATCGGCGCCACCAACGCGACATCGATGCCCTCGCGCCCGAGCTGCGCCCGATAACGCCCACCGTCCGCATCGTCGCCCACCGCCCCCACCATCCGGACCCGCGCGCCCTGTCGCGCCGCGGCGACCGCCTGATTCGCACCCTTCCCGCCAAACTGCCGCTCCACGGCGGAAGCGATAATCGTTTGGCCCGGTCGTGGGAGCGCCGGGACCTGCCAGATGTGATCGACGTTGAGCGTCCCGACGACAACCACCTGTCCGGAGTGATTCACAGCTCGTCCACTCCCGGGCGCTTCGTTTCCGACTTCAGGCCGCGCGTCATCAGCGCCGCCAGCGCCGCCGCCGGTTTCTTTCCCGCCGAGAGGATGGCGTGGACCTCGGACAAGATGGGCGCGTCGATCTTCCTTTCAGCACAAAGCTCCGCGAACGACGCCGTGGTCTTGTGTCCCTCCACGACCGTCCGGCGGTTGGCGATCAGTTCGGCGGCGGCATGGCCTTCGCCGAGTCGCTGGCCAAATTCGCGATTGCGGCTCCATCCGCCATAGCACGTCGCCACCAAATCCCCAAAGCCACTCAGACCGTAGAACGTCTCCGCCCGGGCTCCGAGCGCCTCTCCCACGCGCACCATCTCGGTCAATGCGCGGGTGAGCAGCGCGGCCTTGGTGTTATCGCCGAGCCGCAATCCGTCGCAGCAGCCCGCCGCGATGGCATAGATGTTCTTCAGGCAGCCTCCGATCTCCACCCCCGCGAGGTCATCGCTGGTGTAAACCCGGAGGGTCGATCCACTCATCGCGGCCTGCAATTCCTGGGCCACTCCACCCGCGGCGGACGTCGCCAACACCATCGCCGAAGGATCGCCCTGCGCCACTCCCCGGGCGTTGGTCGGCCCCGTGAGCGCGCCGACGACGGCACCGGGAAGCACCGATGCCATCACCTCCGACGGACGCAGGTGAGTTCCAAGCTCAAGTCCTTTGGCGAGACTGACCACCAGGCGCGGCGCGCCCAGCCGCCCGCAGGTTTCCCGCAACGCCTGCGCCGGGCAGGCGAGAAGAACCACTTCCGCTGCACCGAGCGCACCCACGAGGTCCGCCGACACACCCATCGAATTCGGCAGTGCAATCCCCGGCAGGTAATCGGAATTCTCCCGGGTGGCCGCCAGCACCCGCGCCTGCTCAGCGCGGCGCGGCACCAGCGTCACGGCGTGGCCGCCGCGCGCGAGGTGCAGCGCGAACGCCGTGCCCCAGGCACCGGCTCCCACGACGACAAAATTCATGCGCCAAGTGTCCCGCCTTCGCCGGAAAACGAAAGGTTTTTGCGCGGCAAAAACCTCCTACTTAAGAAACGCCGGGATCTTCTCCCCCGCGACGATCTGTTCAAACGTTTCGCGCGCGTTGACGAGTTCGAACGCGCTGCCCTTCACGAGCACCTCGGCAGCCATCCCGCGGGTGTTGTAGCGGCTCGCCATGGCGTAGCCGTAGGCCCCGGCGCTCATGAACGCGATCAATTCACCCTCGCCCACCTCCTGGAGCTGGCGATCCTTCGCGAAACAGTCACCGCTCTCGCAAATCGGGCCCACCACGTCGGCGACCAGCGCTCGCCGCGAGGAATCGCGCTGGACGGGGACAATTTCGTGGTAGCTCTCGTACATCGCGGGACGCACGAGGTCGTTCATCGCCGCGTCGACGATGAGGAAGCTCTTGCCGGCGCCGCGCTTGAGGTGCTCCACGCGCGCGAGCAGCACGCCGGCGTTGCCGACCATGAACCGACCGTGCTCGAGCAGAATCTTCAGGCCGAGCGGCTTGAGCAACGGCACCAGCGCCGCGCCGTAAGTCTCGGGCGTGAGCGGGCGCTTGTCCGCCGGCTGCGCGTCCCACCACGCCTGCTGGCCGCTGGCGAGCGCGTCCTTGTAAACGATGCCCATGCCGCCACCGATGGAAAAATACGTGATGCCGTACTTCGCCTTCAACTCGGCCGCAAAGGGCGCGACCTTCTCGACCGCCTCGACAAACGGCGCGACGGACGTCAGCTGCGACCCGATGTGCATCTGCACGCCCTTGATCGCGATGTTCGGATACTTGGAGGCCGCCTCGTAGGCCGCGGCCGCGTGCTTGAGCGGAATGCCAAACTTGTTGTCGCTCTTGCCCGTCGTGATCTTGGCGTGCGTGTGGGCGTCGACGTCGGGGTTGACGCGAATCGCGATGGGCGCCTTGACGCCGAGCTTGCCGGCGACGTGGTTGATGCGGGCGAGTTCCGGTTCGCTCTCGACGTGGAAGGCGAAGATGCCGTTTTCCAGCGCCAGCTTGATCTCGGCCTCCGACTTGCCGACGCCAGCGAAGACGCTCGACTTGACGTTGGCTCCGGCGGCGAGCACGCGGCGGATTTCGCCGCCGCTGACGAGGTCGAAGCCGGCCCCCAGGTTCGCGAAATGCCGGAGAATCGCGAGATTGGAGTTCGCCTTCATCGCGTAGCAGAGCTGGGCGTCGAGGCCCGCGAGCCCGCGCTGGAGCCGACGGAAATTGTCCTCCATCGTGGCCGCGCTGTAAACGTAGGTCGGCGTGCCGTAGAGCTTCGCCACCGCGGCGAGGTCGACGGATTCACATTGGAGATCGGAGCCGGAGTAGTGGAAGTGATGCATGGTGGGAAAGCCGGTAAATTCGCGTGAAAGAAACGACGCTAGCGGGTTTCCGCTTGAAAAAACCACCTCAAATTTCGTGAGTCACGCTGTGCTGCGTTTTCTCCTCAACTTCTGCCACCGCCCGGCGCTCCGTTTCGGACTCCGCCGTGATCGGAGCGGACGTTTCCGGGACCCGCGGTTTGTGAGCTTTCTGAACGAGACCAACCGCCGCTCCGTCGACACGGACCTGCACGACGCCGTCCTCAAGGGGCGGAAATTGATGAAGAACCTCTTTCGCCTGGGCCTGGCCGTGGGCGGAGCCTGGGTGATGCTCGAAAGCGCCAAGGCACTGTCGGTGTTCTGAACGTAGGGAGCGCAGGCGAAACGGCTGCACTCCGGGAAACGGGCGAACGCCCGTGCGCCCGAAAATCAGCCCGCGCCGCCGCTCGCGCCCATCGATTCCGCCTTGAAGACGCTGCGAATCGAGGCCGCGAGGTAGTCGCGGTTCATCCGCGCGATGAAGTCGTGCGAGATCAGCTTGGGGCACGCCGCGCTGCACTCGTACTGGTTGGTGCAGTTGCCAAAGCCGAGCTCATCCATCGTCTGAACCATCGCGAGCACGCGCTTGTCACGCTCGGCCTGCCCTTGGGGCAGGAGTCCGAGGTGACCGACTTTCGCCGACACAAAGAGCATCGCACTCGCGTTCTTGCAGGCGGCCACGCAGGCGCCGCAGCCGATGCAGGTCGCGGCATCCATCGCGAGATCGGCGTCCGGCTTCGGCACGGGCAATCCGTTGGCGTCGGGCGCAGACCCCGCCCGGGCCGTGATGAATCCGCCGGCCTGCTGAATTTTGTCAAAGGCACTGCGATCCGTGATCAGGTCCTTGACGATCGGGAAAGCCTCGGCGCGAAACGGCTCAACGGTCACGACGTCGCCATCGCGAAACGCCCGCATGTAGACCTGGCAGGTGGCAACACCCTTGCCCGGGCCGTGAGGCTTGCCGTTGATGGTGCAGGAGCAGGTACCGCAGATGCCTTCGCGACAGTCGTGGGCAAACGCGATCGGCTCCTCGCCCTTCAGCGTGAGCTCGTCGTTGACGACGTCCAGCATCTCGAGGAAGGACATGTTCGGGTTGAGATCCTTCGACTGGTAGTCGACGAATTTGCCCGGCTGGTTCGGCCCAGCCTGACGCCAGACGCGAAGCGTGATGCTGAGATTCTTGGTGGTGTTTTCGGCAACCATGGGAGAATGCAAATTAGCGAATGGTGAGTAGCGGGTAGCGAGAAGAGGAGGGCCGAAGTCGTGAGTAGTTTTCTGCCAGCGATCAGTAGGTATTGGTAGATCGGCGAGACTGGAGTCGCTCTGGAGATGCTCGCTACTCACTACCCGCTACTCGCTACATTGGTTCACTTATAGTTCCGGACGCTCATCTTCACGAACTCGTAGTTGAGCGCCTCGACGTTGCGAAGCGGGGTTTTGTCGGCGCCCTGGTATTCCCAAGCGGCGACGTGGCCAAATTTCTCGTCGTCGCGCTTGCACTCGCCGTCGGGGTGCTGGTGCTCCTCGCGGAAATGTCCGCCACAGCTTTCCTCGCGCATTAGCGCATCGCGGCACATCAGCTCGCCCAATTCGATGAAATCGGCGACGCGACCGGCCTGCTCAAGCGACTGGTTGAGAGTGGCGGCGGCGCCGGGGACGAGAACGCTGGACCAAAATTCCTCGCGCAACTCCGGGATCTGCTGGAGCGCCTTTTCGAGGCCGGCTTTCGTGCGGGACATGCCACACCCCTCCCAGAGGATCTTGCCGAGCCGTTTGTGGAAGTGACTGACCGGCTGCTTGCCCTTGTTGGCCAGGAGACGCTTCGACATCGCCGCCACATTTTCCTCCGCGCCCTTGAACTCCACGCTGTCCGCGCTGGGCCGTGAACCGGGCTTCTGCGAGGCGAGATAGTCGCCGATCGTGTACGGAATGACAAAATAGCCGTCGGCGAGGCCCTGCATGAGCGCGCTGGCACCGAGGCGATTGGCCCCGTGATCGGAGAAATTGGCCTCCCCAAGCACAAAGAGGCCGGGGATGTTGGACATCAGGTTGTAGTCCACCCAGAGGCCGCCCATCGTATAGTGCACGGCCGGGAAGATCCGCATCGGCGCCTTGTAGGCGCTCTCGGCGGTGATCTCGTGGTAAATATCGAAAAGGTTGCCGTACCGTTCGCGCACGCCGTTTTCACCGAGGCGCTTGATCGCGTCGGCAAAGTCGAGGTACACGCCGAGTCCGGTGTCGCCCACGCCCCGCCCCTCGTCGCACACGCGTTTCGCGGCGCGGGAAGCGATGTCGCGCGGGCAGAGGTTGCCAAACGCCGGATACATCCGCTCGAGGTAATAGTCGCGATCCGCCTCCGGGATGTCGTTGGGATTCTTGCGGGCGTCCTCTTTCTTCTTCGGTGCCCAGATGCGGCCGTCATTACGGAGCGACTCGCTCATCAGCGTGAGCTTCGACTGGTAGTCGCCGCTGACCGGGATGCACGTCGGGTGAATCTGCGTGTAGCAGAGGTTCGAAATGCACGCACCGCGCTTGTAGGCACGCCAGATCGCGGTGGCGTTCGAGCCGCGCGCGTAGGTCGAGAGGTTGAAAACGTTGCCGTAGCCGCCGGTCGCCAGGACCACCGCATCCGCCGCATGGCGTTCGAGGGCGCCAGTAACGAGGTCGCGGACGATGATGCCCTTGGCCTGGCCGCCCACGAGCACGAGATCGAGCATCTCGCTCTGCGTATGCAGTTCGACCGTTCCGGCCCCGACGGTGCGCATCAACGCGGAATAAGCGCCGAGCAGGAGCTGCTGGCCAGTCTGACCACGGGCGTAAAACGTGCGCGACACCTGCGCACCGCCGAAGGAACGGTTCGCGAGCAGGCCGCCGTATTCACGGGCGAACGGCACTCCCTGCGCGACGCACTGGTCGATGATGTTGACGGAGACTTCGGCGAGCCGGTGGACGTTGGCCTCACGCGAACGGTAGTCACCGCCCTTGATCGTGTCGTAGAAGAGCCGGTAGACGCTGTCGCCGTCGTTCTGGTAGTTCTTCGCGGCGTTGATGCCGCCCTGCGCCGCGATGGAGTGGGCGCGCCGCGGGCTGTCGTGAAACACGAAGCATTTCACCTTGTAGCCCATGTCGGCGAGCGACGAGGCGGCGGACGAGCCGGCGAGGCCGGCGCCGACGACGATCACCTCGTACTTCCGCTTGTTGGCGGGATTGACGAGCTTGATGTCCACCTTGTGCTTGCGCCATTTGTCGGCGAGCGGACCGGAAGGAACCTTGGAGTCGAGCGTAGCCATGTCGGGTGGGCGAAGGGTTAGCGTTGGGCAGGTGCGGCCGCGACTCCCGCGGAGCGAGGCTGGAGTTTACCGACGAGCACGGCACCGGGAATCGCCAGGTTGCCGAGAAAATAGGCGGCACAGAAAACAAGCGCCACCTTGCGCAACCCGCAGGCCCATTTCTCCGAACGCAGCCCCAGCGTCTGAAACAGACTCTCGAAGCCGTGCAGGAGGTGGAAGCTCAGGAGTCCGACCGCGATGATGTAGAAGAGGGAGACGACTGGGTGCTGAAACCCGAGAATCACCATCGAATGCACGTCGGGCACCTTGGCGCCGGCATCGATGACCGGGAAACCAGCAACGCGATATTCGTGCCGCATCTCGTAGCTCGGGAGGGATTCCTTGAAGGTCGCGGCCTGCACGCCGCCCAACGTGAAGTGGGCCAGGTGATAAAACAGGAAACCCAGCACGACATAACCGGAGAGCCGCATCGTCCGCGACGCGAGCGTGGCCCGGATGGTGTGCTTGAAACCGTAGGCGCCGCCGCGCGCCTTGTTGTTTTCAAGTGTCAGGACCGTCGCAGCCCAGATGTGGATCACGACGGCGACGAGCAGTCCGATGCGCGCCACCCAGAGGAGCGGCCCGAGGTGGTGGAGGAACTCGGCGTAGCCGTTGATGTGCTCGGGGTCCTGGAAGACCTGCAGGTTGCCCACGAGGTGGCCGACGACGAAGCCGATGAGGATCAGGCCCGTGACGGCCATGAGAATTTTCCGGCCGATAGAAGAGCCAAAGAAGGAGCCAACAAGGTTCATCGAAAAAGTTCGCCTTTGGGGTGGAAGCGCAAGAGTTCGGAAAATCGGCGAGGCCCACGGAGAAGTAAAGGCACGCCCGAGGAAATGTGCGCTTATTAGCGAACCTAAACTTTTAGAGAAGCGGCGGGTGCCACGCGCCTTACCGCACGAGCGGCTTGAGCAGCGCAAATTTCCCGCTGGCGGCCGGAGCGATGAACTTCCGCCGGAAGGCATTTACCCGGGCACCAGCCCCCAACATCTGCGCCAAGGCGGTCTCGAGCGCTGGGTGGTCCCCGGCGGAATCGGCCACGTAGTGGAAATCCCACCGGGTCTCACCCGTCTGCACGAGCGAGTAATGCCAGCAGGAGAAACCAGCCGGCAGCGCGGCATCGACATCCGTCGGCGAGACGAGGGACCCGTCAGGCCGGAAGTAGAGGTTGCCCTCGCGCCCAAGGAGCCGGAAGCCGGTCGGAAACTTCTGCACGATGTCGCCCGTGTGATAGCGCAACAACGGCATCGCCTCGCGGTCTCTTGTCGTCACGTAAATCTGAAAGACATCCGGCAGTTCGGGGCGCCACGGCACCAATTCGATGAAGGCGTTGGCGTCGATCACCTGCGAATTGTCCCGAAACGCCTCGCCGACAAACAGGTAACCCGCCTCGGTCGAACCGTAAAGGTCGACCTGGGCCGCCGGGAACACCTCGGCGATCCGCTGGCCATGCTGCGTGCTGGCCTTGCCATAGGTGAGGATCACGGCCTTCACGCTCGGCACACGCGCGCCACGCTTCTTGGCCGCCCGCGCGAGCAGCGAGAGATACACCGGCTCGCCTTCGATCACCTCGGGCTGCGTCGCCTGCAATTCGACGACAATGCGATCCCACTCCGCCTCCGGGAACGCGAACGGATCGCTCGAAAGGTTGAGATAGACCGTGCCGTCGAAATAACGGTGGGGAAACGGATGATCCTCGTACGGGCACAGGTTACTCGAACATCCCACCGGCGCGAGGACGCACTTCCGATAGGGCCGGCCGACAAATTCCCGTAAAATCGGCGACGCGAGATAGGCCCGCGCGGTCTGCGCGTTCCACCACCCGTCCTCCATGATCACCGTCATCGGCGACTGCGTCGTGCCCCCGGTGCTCTCGTATTCGAATTTCTTCTCGCCAAAGCCGCGCTCGATCACGGCGTAATCCGCGAAAAAGGCCTGGTGACCACGCTCGACAATCTCCTTTTTCGACAGCGCGGGAATCTCGCGGTAACACGACCACTGCAGCGGCTCGGGATGCAGCGGAAAACGCTGCCCGTAAAGCGGACTCCGCGCGTAAATCCGGCGAACCTCCTGCTCCAGCGCCGGCGGGACGAGCTGTGGGCTCGAGAAACCGAGCGATTCGGGCGGATTGGCGAAGGTGGGAGCGGACATCAACGGGTGAGCACGCAGGAAACGACGGGTTAACCCGATGTCAAACGCCACAGCCGCACACCCGCTACCGTTTCCCCTGCCTCGCGCGCCACTGCGGTTCAAACAACATGAGCGCGTTCAACACCAGGGAATGCACAATCCCGCCGGAACGGGCTAGCGCGAGCACCTCTTCGACCGGCCGGGCCTCCACTTGGATCTCTTCGTCAGCGTCCCACTCCAGCTCGTGCGAACGCTCGGCACCATCGACGAGCACGAAGTGACAGCGATTCGACTGAATCGCCGGGTTGGGATGAATCGCACCCAGGAGTGTCGCCCGCGATCCGGAATATCCCGTTTCCTCGCGCAACTCGCGCAATCCTGCGGTGACCACATCCTCGCCGGGCTCCATCACCCCGCCCGGAATCTCCAGCGAGAACCCGTCGACGCCAAAACGAAACTGCCGCACGAGCACAATTTCCCCTTCGGTGGTGAGCGCCACGACGTTCACCCAATCAGGCGCGCGGATCACGACGAATTCGCGCTCGGTCCCGCGCACGGGATGCCGGTAGGCGGTCGCCATCACGTCGAAGACGCGGGTTTTCAGTTCAAGCCGCTCGCCCCGTTTTTCCCAGCGCGCCGGCCCCGATGGTGTCGTGCTCATGCTTTCGGCAAAAAAAATGCCTCTCGGCCACAGGGGCGAGAGGCATCTGGAAAAATCGTGGTGCCGCGCTTACTTTTTCGCGGGCAACTTAATCTTCTGGCCGACGGAGAGCTTGCTCCAGTTTACCCCGGGATTGACCGCCTGGAGATCCGAGACGGAAACGCCATGAGACTTGGCAATCTTCGTGCCGCCGTCGCCGGCCTTCACGACGTATTCGCCGGGACCTGCCACGACCGGACCGCCACCCTTCTTACCTTTTTCAGCCACAGGCGCGGGCTTCTTGGCGGCTTCTTCCAGCTTTGTGATCGAAGCGCGGAGATTGCCGAGCTCGGCACCCACTTGGTTAAAAGCCTCCTGCGTCGAGGTGCGCAGACCCTGATATTCCTTCGCGGACTTGTCCGCCGCCGCCGCCGCGCTGGTGGCCTGACTCTCGACTGCGTCGACCTTGTCGATCTTCGGCTGATGTTCAGCGAGAGTGCGGTTTACCTTCGACAAGGTGATGGCCGAGTAGCCGCCGAGCAGCAGGGCAATGACGCCGACGATGATGCCGCCAACCGGAAGCATACTGTTGTTTTCGCGAGAAATGGTGTCCATGGAGGGAAGGTGAGATCGCGCAGAAGAGAGCCATTCGGAGAGCGACGCAAGAAGAGATTATTCACAAGTCGCACTGCCGCCCAAATTCCGTAACTCATAGGGGGAATTAGCCGAACCGAGGGCTTGGGCCTCGCACGGGAGCATCCGGAATTGCCGCTTCGTCGTCGGATGAATCTGCCATCGTTCGAGGGCGATTGAAAGTGACCAGCAATCCAACTCACGAAATCAAATCACGAAGTTCATCGGCCATCAAGCCGCACCCTGTTGTTCGCACGGTCAAATCGGCGCGAAAACGAGACCGTTTCAGAGATGCTCGAAACGGACTCCGCACCCACGGCGGAAAAACGGTCGGGGCGGGCGGGTTAAACAGCGAACGTGAGTGGAGTTAATATGTGAGCCGGATCTGAACTTCCGAGCGAAAACTGGCTGATACCTCGATTCGCGGCGGAGGCTCGCTGCTGCGAAATCACATCACTCTGGGAGCACGCACTGCCGGGGGGGGGGGACCGTGCGCGTTTACTCTCCGGCCAAGACCGTGGCCGACTGCTTCAAGTATCGGCACAAGTATGGCCTCGATGTGGCGATCGAGGCGCTGCGCGACGGCTGGCCTGAGAAGAAATTCACCATGAACGAACTCTCCAAGGCGGCTGCCGTCTGTCGGGTGAGCCAACACGTGGCCTATTATTGGTTGGAGCGCGGCGTAGTGACCGGCCGACGTCGCCGTCCCGGGGGAATAATCTGGATCGTGCTCTCGGCGGAAAAAGAACAAGAGTTGGCCGCTTGAACGAACGAACGACGGTGCCACGGCGCGGTGCAGCAAACCACTCTTCAATCGCATCGAGATATCCCAGCGCCTCAGACACCGCCGCGTCCTCTCTCGTCGAGCGCTGTCCAAATAAACGCTGCCACCACGGATGATCGGCGCGGAACCAGCCACCCAGGCCAAGCCCTCCTCGTGCTCTAACGCATCCGCGCAAAACTGAACCTCCGTTCTTCGCGACGAAATCGAAGCCTTCAGGCGGCTCTATCTGAAGGCTAAGGATGAAGAAGGGCCGCTGCCTCTTATCAAACTGGATCATCAAGTGTGAGGTGCCGCGCTTGGATCGACGGCAGTAATCGTGAATAATTCTAATTAGCTTTCAAGCTGAGACTAAATAGGGTAATCCGTCGTCATGGCGAGACCACGAAATATCGATGCCGCGCTGGTGAAACGAGCGCGGTTTGCCGTCGCGCGAGCGACGACGGTGCAGGATTTACGGGCGGCGCAAGCCGTCTTGTTGCCGGCGGACGCGGGCACGACTTTGACCGAAACGGCGGCGCTGCTCGGCGTTGGGCGCGCGACCGCCGCACGGCTGCAACAGCGTTTTCGCCACATGGCGCCGGCGGCGGCGCGCGCGGGACGCGGCGGCTGGGGTGGACGGCGCAACGCGCTGCTAACGCCGGAAGCCGAGCAGGCCTTCCTGGCCCCGTGGATGGAGCAGGCCAAGACCGGCGGGATGCTGGTGGTGGCACCGTTGCGCGCCGCGTTGGCGCAGCAACTCGGCCATCCGATCAAGCCTTCGGTGGTCTATCGAATGTTGGCTCGACATGGCTGGAGGAAAGTCGCGCCCGATACACGCCATCCCAAGAGCGCCCCGGTGATCCAAGACCACTGGAAAAAAAACTTCCGGAAACACTGGCGGCCATCCTGACGGTCGAGGCTGTGCGTGGCCGGCGGGTGCGCCTAATGTTCCAGGACGAGGCGCGTTTCGGCCGCATGGTCCGCATTCGCCGCTGCTGGGCTCCGGCCCCGCTGCGCCCAGTCGTCAACAACGGCTACGAGCGGGAGTTTGTCTACGTCTATGGCGCAGTCAGTCCGTGCGAAGGCCAGATGGACTGGATGATCTGCCCCAAGATGGATACCGACCGCATGGGCAACTACCTGGCCCAGGTCTCCGCCGCGCACCCCGACGAGTTCATCGTGATGGTGGTCGATGGCGCGAGTTCCCATGTTGCCAAAGCGTTGATCGTGCCCGAGAACATCCGCCTGCTTCGCCTCCCGGCTTACGCTCCGGAATTAAACCCGCAGGAACACGTCTGGGATGAAATCCGTGAAAAAGAGTTTCCCAATCGCGTTTTCGCCGATCTCTCCAGCGTCACGCGCCAGCTCGAACAGGGACTGCCGCGCCTTGCGACCGACTCCCACCGGCTGCGTAGTCTCACGGCCTGGCCGTGGATAATTAGACTCAACTTGAACGCGAACTAGAATAATCAACAGTAAAATGGTCGGGGCGACAGGATTCGAACCTGCGACCTCCTGGTCCCAAACCAGGCGCTCTACCAGGCTAAGCTACACCCCGAACAAGCGTCGCAGGCTTGTCTCTGTTCAAGCGTTGTCAATGGCCGTCTGCCCCCACCCTTCGCCGAATTGTTTGTCGCGTCTGCGAAAATCCCCCCAGATCGAGCGAGAGGGCAATGGCCTCGCCAATTTGGTCAACCGGAGCGGCCCCTGCTGTAGGACGGGAGAACTGCACTTCGAATCAGGCGGCATCAATGGCCTTGACGGCGCGAAGGCCGGAGCGCGTGGCGGCCTCCAGACCGCGCCAGAGGCTGTCGTAGCCTGCCCCCGCGAAATGAATTCGCCCGACCGGCTCGATGATGGCGGGCCAAATCTGCGCGAGTCGGCCCGGAGTGAGGGCGGCGCGCTCGCAGCCGACACAGGTCGGTTCCTCCTTCCACCACTGGTGCACCAGGCTCTGTTCGATGGTGTCCTTCGCCTTCCCTGGGTAAAACTTTCGGAAAGCCTCGATCGTCTGCTCCGGCGTCTGCACGGGCTGTCCCGAGCCAAAGAGCAAGCGCTTCTCACCCGGAACCTCCGTGCAGGTCTCGCAAACGGAGCCCATGCGCGAATCGCCGGTCAGGAGGTTAATGCTGGGAATGTCTCCCTTCCAAAACGGAGTCCGGGTCTGGAGCAAAACGCGCGACTGCATGCCGAGCGGCGTGTACTGCAGCGCGGTGCTCTTCGCGGCGGGCCACGCCGGCGTGACTTCAAGCGCATACGCCATCGCGGGCGACATCGCCACCACGACATAGTCGGCGTTGAACTCGACTGCGCGCCCATTCTCCTCGGTGCGGACCGTGACGCCGCGGGCGTCGTGACGAATTCCGCGGACGGGGCAGTTCCGGCGGATGCGCGCGCCGAGGCGTTGGGTGAGCGCATCGGTGAGTACCTGGTTGCCGTCCTTCAGATGAAAAACATCCTTGGGCTGCTGCGGCAGTCCGCGCATCCGGATGATTGCCATGATCCAGAGGCGGTAGAGCGCGGACGGATCGTCCGGTCCGGCGGGCCGATCCGCGGTCGATTGGCGGCCCATCCGGGTGAAGCGGATTGCCGGCTCACTTGCGCCTTCCTTGGCCATCAAGTCCGCCGGCAGCATCGTGTCGAGGTGATCGAGCCCGATGCCGAGGGGACGGTATTCGTCGGTGAACTTGTCGAGGTACTTCTCGAAATAGAGCAGCGGCAGCTCCGACAGACCTTTCTGCAGGACGAAATCGGCTTCCCGCGCGGTGAAGCCCAGACCGAGCAGTTCACCGCGTTGGGTGAAAATCTCTTCGCTGACCCAGCGGTTGCCGAGCTTGCGGTAGGTGTCGTGATGGCGGTTCCACTTCAGGGCGGTAAGGCCAAACTCGTCGATGTAGTCCCAGACAATGGAATAGGCCGGGCGGCCCGGGAAATTCTCGGCGCCGACGTCGGCATAAAGCCCAGCCGGCAGGGGATCGCGAATGGTCTTCACGTGACCGCCCGTGCGGCGCGAGGCTTCGAACACCGTGACCTCGTGGCCGCGGCGCACGAGTTCGTACGCGCAGGAAAGTCCGGCGATGCCGGCACCGGCGACGATGACTTTTTTCGGCCGCCGCGCCGCGGCGGCGAATCCGCGGGGCAGGGTAAGACCGGCGGCCAGGACGGCTCCGGCTTTCAAGACCTGACGACGATTCATGGTTTTTCCGCCTCCCACGCACGCAGTTCCGGCGCGACACCGCCGCCGTAGTAGGGGTATTTGTCGAAGTCATCGAATTTGGGATCCAGTCGCGGATCGGCCGTTTCCTTCATCCAACCATCGACCCGGGCCCGCAGCTGTTTCAGGGCTTCGCCGTAGGCGGGATCGCCCGCGACGTTGTTCAGTTGTTCCGGATCGCGGCGGACATCGTAGAGTTCCTCGGCTGGCTGCTTGCGGAACGACAGGGCGAAGAACTTCTGCATTCCCGGCTCCTTGCGGTGATCGAGGATGTACTGCTTGGTCCGGCTCGGATCGACGTCGCCGTAGTCGCCGACGGCGAGATACACGATTGGGTCGCCGCCCGGCCAGCGGTTGGGGCGAAGATTCCGGAGGTAGAGGAAATCGCGGGTGCGAACGCCGCGGACGGGATAGCTCTGATCGCCGCGGCGGACATTGGCGTGGCGCTCGCGTTCCACGAAGACATGGTCGCGCACCACTCCCGACGGTTTGCCGAGAAGCAAGTCATGGAAACTCCGCGCGGTCATCTCGGGCCATGGACGCAGCCCGGCGAATTCGAGGATCGTGGGGGCGTAGTCCGTGACGGAAACAAAGTCCTCGATCACCCGGCCCGCCGCGATGTGACCCGGCCAGCGAACGGCAAGAGGGACATGGAGGCCCGCGTCGTGAACGCTGCCAAGACCGCGGGGCATCTGCCAGCCGTTGTCGCCCGTGTGGATGACGACGGTGTTGGCCAGCTCGCCGTTTTTTTCGAGCAACGCGAGTGCCGCTCCGAATTCCTCGTCCATCTGTTCGACGCACGCGAGGTAGTCGGCGATCTCCTCGCGCACCTCCGGTGCGTCGGGCAGGTAACCGGGCACGCGAACCTTGGCAGGATCGATCCCGCGGCTTCGGCCCAGGCCGGGCTTCCAGAAGCGCAGAGCCGTATGAGTGGATCCGTACCAAAAAAAGAACGGCTGCCCGGGTTCGCGCGCGGTGAGAAACGTGCGGAAGTCCTTGTAGAGTTTGCCGGCGGGCGAGATCGTGCGGCCGAACCCTTCGTAGATGCCGGGAGCCCAGCCCTTGCCCATGTAGCCGGTGTGGTAGCCGGAGGTCGCGAGTGCGTCCACAAACACGCGGAATTTTCCCGGGAAGCGTCCTCCGTGATTCGCGACTTCCTCGAGTTGGTGGGCCGCTCGTCCAGTCACGAAGCTGGAGCGGGTCGGCCCGCAGGATGGGACCGGACAAAACACATGGGTGAACCGCGCGCCTTCCTTTGCCATCCGATCAAAGGTGGGCGTCTTCACCAGGGGATCGCCGTTGGCGCCGGCATGGTCGTAGAGCCAGTTGTCGGCAAACAGCAGCAGGATGTTCGGACGGGACTCGGCCGCACCGCGTCCGAGCGAGACGCCGATGAGACCGAGCAGGAGGAGGAGGATTCGAGGATTCACACGCGGAGAAAAATGCGGCGGTGCCACAGCCACCAGGCGACAGCCCAGATCACCCCGAGGACGACGAGGTGTTCCCAGACCGGACCATAGGCACCACCCAACGCTGTCGCGCCAAAGAGCGACTTGGAAGTTTTCACAATCCAGGCCGGCCAGGTCAACGTCATCAGGTAGACGGCGATGGAGTTGGTGCCGAGAATTTCGAGCGGTCGCACCCACCGGTTCCAGCCGGCCACATCGACCACGGCGTAGAATCCCGCCAGCATCCAGAGCGAAAGGCCGCCGCTCCAAAGCGCGAACGACGGCGTCCAGATCCGCTTCACGACGGGGCAGACGGTGAATCCGGCCAGGGTCCCGAGCGCGAGGCACGCGACGCCGACGACGACCAGCCAGCGGAGTTTTTCCCCGGGTCCCCGGGGGCCAAGCAGTACCTGGCCGGCGATTACACCCAGAAGCATGTTCGCCGAGGAAGGAATGAAGTTCAGCGTGGTCGTACTGCCGACGTGAGCGACGAACGCTTTGTCGGCGGGCAGCAGGTTGAGCAGCCACCGGTCGAAATCCGCCGCGAGGTTCACGTTGCGGGTCCAGTGTCCGAAGAAACCGGGGAGAACGTCCGACGCCTTGGCGCCAGCAGCGGCAAAATTGTAACCGGGTCCCGGCAGGGGATGGATCGCAAACAACGCCCACCAGGCGATCAGAACGCCGACGCCCCAGGCAAGTTGGGTGCGCAGGCTGCGCCCCAGGAGGAGAAAGACGAAGACGTAGCCGAGCGCGATCTGCGTGAGGACATTGAGGAACCTGGCGTTCTGGTTCATCATGGCGATTCCGATCAGACCGAGTGTCGCAGCGCGCAGGAGCGCGTGGCCGAATTGACGCTGGAAAGAATCGCCCGCACCGGATCGTTTGGCATAGGAGAAGGGCATCGCCACGCCCACCATGAGGAGGAACGACGGCATGATCAGATCCCAGAACACTCCCCATTCCCAGGGCGTGTGGCTGAATTGCCGGGCGGCCACCGCCCAGCCGGAATCCGGAAACGAGTGCGCCATCTGCACCGTTCCGAAGCCGCCCGCCGCGAGCGTGAACATGATGAAGCCGCGGAATGCATCCAGCGAACGCAGCCGGCCGCGGTCCGCGGTTGTTCCCGGTGATGGGCGGCGACCCTCCGTTGGCGCGCCAACGGAGGGAACGGCAAGACTGGGTGCACCCATGGACGTCAGTTCGTTTCCCGCGGCACGATACGGCATTGCCCTGGCAACGGGACGGAGGAGGCGGCGGTCGTCGCAACGAACAATGAAATCGCGGCAACCGCGGGGCTCGCGCAACGCAAGCGTCGGTGAACGTGGGCAAGCTTCATGGTGGAAGATCGGGTGGTCGGGCGAACGTTGCCTCCGGTTGGATGGAGCATGAGCGGCGTGACACCGAGGAGGCGAAACATCGCGGGAATGTTTGCAACAAAATTGGTTTGTTGTTTACAAGAATGCCACCCGTTGCGGCAATGATGGCCGAAGCCAAAGCCATTCCGTGCGTTCTCGATCGTCCAAATCCAGTCTTCCGCCCTCGGGAAGCAGTTCCGACGTTGCGGCGCGTCTGCTGAAATTGCTCTCGACGTGTCCCGCCGACCGTCCTCTGCCCACGACCCGGGCGTTGGGACAGCGGCTCGGCGTGGCAAACACGACCGTGTATCGGCTGCTGCAGGAGCGGGCGGGCGCCGGGGATTTGTGGCAGCATCCCACAAGTGGTCGCTATTACCCGGCGGCGGCCCGGTTGATTTTCGACCGGCCCAAGCCGGTCGCCTGCCTTACGCGCTGCCTCGAACTCGCGAGCGAACAGTACCGCGAGATTCTTGAGGGCATTAACAGCCAGTGTGGCACGCTGCACCGCGCGATGCTGCTCTGGTACGACGATCTCCTCGTCAAGCATCCCGCCACCCAGGACGCGCCGATTTTCGCCAATCCGCGTGAACAGCGCCTGATCCTTTCGGGTTTTCTGGATCGCCACGGCAGTTCCACGGGCGGGTTCATTCTCGACCACACCTGGTCCGACGAAGCCTTGCGCAGTTTCGGGGAGCGCCTCCAACCCGCGGTGGTCCTCTTCCGCTCCTGTGAACTGCCCAACTTTGCCAATGTCCGGGCGAATTTCCGCGTCGGTTCCCTGATGGCTCTGACCCACCTGCTCGGCCGTGGCTACGAGCGAATCGTGCCGGTGCTTCCCTTTGAAGGCGATCCGGCGGTCGACGAGTTTTTCGTCGCGCTCGCCGCGGCGGCAGACGAAGCGGGTTGTCGCGACCGCCTGGAGCCCCTGGCGCGGGCGACCACCCCCGCCGAGCGCGCGGCGCTGGTCGCGGCCCTGAAAAATGAGCCGCGGCGGACTGCGCTCATTTGCCCGGAGGACAATGTATCCTTGTTCCTCAGCTCCGCCGTGCGTGCAGCCGGGGTCAAGTGTCCGCAGCGGATCGGCCTGTTGTCCGCGATGGGCACGGATTTCGCCAGTCGCGCGGGCATGACTCACCTGCGCCACGATTTCCGGGCGATGGGGCGTCTGGCGCTGGACGCCCTCGCGATGGACAAACCGGTGCGGCACACGCTGGAACCGCAGCTCTCCCCCGGAAACACCACGTAACCCACCCCGGGTCGGTCGTTACGGGCCGTCTCCTCCCTTTCCCACCACCATCATGCAGCTTTCTGTCTGTCGATCGCTCCTCCGCCATGCGCGTCCGTGTGGCTTCGTCGTGGCGCTGTCATCCGCCGTCTCCCTGCCCGCCGCCGTTCCATCGCCTTCGCCGGCCGCGCCGATCGTGATGAATCCGTTCTCGGTTTCCACCGAGGGCGACTCCGGTTACCTCGCACAGAACAGCCTGTCGGGCAGCCGCCTCAACACGAGCCTGGCGGATCTCGCGGCTCCGGTGTCGGCTTTCACGGCTGAGTTCATCGAGGACGTCGGTCTGCGCAGTGTCGAGGAGATGGTCGTCTACATGCCGAGCGCCGAGATCCAGTACCAGGAAGCCAACACGGCAAATTTCACCGAGGATGCGGCGGCGATCCGGGTGCGGGGACTGTCCGCCACGGCGACCGTAAACTACTTTCCGAACAGCCTGCGTCTCGACCTCTACAATACAAGCCGGCTCGACCAGTCGCGGGGGCCGAACTCGATCCTTTTCGGTTTCGGCTCGCCCGGCGGCGTGATCAATCTCTCGCCCAACCGCGCGAGTCTCGGTTCGACCTTCGGCACGGCCGCGCTCGCCATCCGTTCTCACGACGGCGTTCGCGCCACCGTCGACTATAATCGCGTGCTGGTCCGCGACCGGCTGGCGCTTCGTCTCGCGGCGGTGCGGGACCATGGCGGCACGTGGCGCTACAACGAATACGACCACCAGGACCGCGTCTACCTCGCGGCCCAGTACCGCGTCGCGCCGAAGACGGTCGCGGACGTGCAGTTCGAGTACGGCAAGGTCGACAAGTCGAACGGCACGCCGGCGGGCGCCACCGACGCGTACACGATCTGGGCTGCAGCCGGAAAACGGATCTCGGCCACCGCCAACACCGCGCTCGGGATCGTTTCCTACGGCGCCACGGACTTCCTCTCGGTCGACACCACCACAGGTGCGGCCTGGAACATGCGCAATCGGATGCGCTCGCAACCGGTGCCAGCGGTGCCGGGCGTCGGCGTCGTGCCCTACATCACCGATTTCAACCTGCTGCCGAAGCGCACATCGCTCGCGGCGGGGAACCCGTTTCCGCAGCAATCCAAATACACGCGGGCATCGCTGTTCGTCACCCATGCCTTCACCCACGATCTCAACGCCGAGTTCGCCGCCAATTCGCAGAGCGCCCCACGCACCGCGATTAACGCCGCGACGCTGGCCCAGATCTGGGCCGATCCCAATCCGACGCTGCCCGACGGCCGGGTTAATCCGAATGCGGCCCGGCCTTTTCTCGAAGGGTTTATCCAGCGGACGCGCACCGTGGACATTTCGCGCTCCCTGCGTGGCACGCTGAGCTGGACGCATTCGTTCGGTCCCATTTTCGGGCGCCACGCGGTGGCCGGACTCTGGCAGACGGACTGGTCCCAGACCGGACTCCTGCAGGAGCGACTGTTCGTCGCGCAGAACCCGTACTCGTCGGCCTCGCCCGAAAATCTCACGAACGCGATCCGGTTCCGCACCTACGTGGATCTCGATGGCGCGCCGGATCGGATCGTCGGGGGCGACTGGCGCCGGTTCCTCAACCCGGATCTTACAGAGGCCGTTTCCGGCCGGAAGGTCGGCGCGCAATTCCAGCCGTTTGCTCCGGCCGCGAGCGACAACCGCTACCGCCTCGATTCCGGCATGGCCGTGCTGCAGAGCTACTGGCTGAAGGAGCGGCTCATCACCGTGGTGGGTATCCGTGGCGACCGGCAACATTCCTGGGTCTCGCCGATCAACGTTCGCGGGCCCGCGACCGCGGGCTTTCTCGTGGGACCGTACATCGCCACGCGTGGCACCACCCTGACCCTCGACGAAGGCCGAAACCAGACTTACAGCGCCATGCTGAAGGTCACTCGTTGGCTGGGCCTCACGTTCAACCGCGCGAGCTCGTTCGCGGTCGCGCCCTCGGGCTTCACTGCGATCGGGCCGGCGCCGAATCCCTCGGGCAAGAGTCGTGATTTCGGCCTGAAGCTCGACGTCGGCCAGAAGCTGATGTTCACCGCGACGTATTTTGAAACCAGTGACACCAAAGGGACCCGCAATCTCGCCGGGCTCGGGCCCGAGCAGGTGTACAAGAGCATCTGGGCGGCGCTGAGCACGGCCAATGTCCGTGCGCCCGATGGCCGGCCCGCTATCGACCTCGTGCCGGCGGCGAGCGTCTACACCTTCAATTCCGTCACAAAGGGCTACGAACTTGAGGCCATCGCAAATCCGACACGGAACTGGCGCCTCTATTTCAACCTGACCCAGAGCAAGTCGGAGGAGAAGAACCTCGGCTCAGAGGCCAAGTCGTACTATGCCACATATCGGGATTTCTGGCGGCAGTATGACCGCGTGCTGCTCGACGGTTCGGGCCGCCTCGCGGCCGTGGCTGACGACGGCAGCGGAATCGTCGACACCGTGGGGAAGGGGCTCAAGTCGATCGAGGATCAGATCCTCACGATGTACACGCTGGCCGAGGGGCAGCGCCCCCGGGGACAGAGTCCGTTCAAATTTAGTGTGCGCACGGCCTACTCGTTCCAAGAGGGCTGGCTCAAGGGATTCAACGCGGGTGCCGGCGTGCGGCATCAGGACGGACAGGTCGTGGACTACCGCCCGGCGACCCCCTCGAGCGCCGCCCGGGTGCAGTTCGGCCGCGACAACACGCTCCTCGACCTGAACGTCCGCTACTCGCATCCGCTGCGCTGGCTCGGGCAGCGCACGACGTGGAGTGTTCAGCTCAATATCAACAACGCGCTCGACCAAACAAAAATCCTGCCGCTGCGCGTCTCTCCCACTGGCGCGATCGTAAACTACCGGTTTCAGACCCCGCGCGAATTTGTTCTTACTTCCAAGCTTGGTTTCTGACTCCAAACCCCGATTTTTCCCGCTGCCATCCGCATGAAACAACCACTCTCCCTTCTGCCCTGGCTCAGCCTCGCTGCCGTCACCTGCGTCTCCTCCGTGTTTGCTGCCGGCGCCGTCACTCCCCGCGAGGTGATTCGGCTGTTCAACGGCAAGGATCTTTCGAATTTCACCACGTGGGAGCGCAAGCACGGGAAGGAGGACCCCGACAAGGTCTTTTCAGTGGTTCCGCAGATCGACGGCGCGCCGGCGATCCGGTGCAGCGGGCAGTATTTCGGCGGTGTCATCACTCGGGAGAGCTATACGAATTACCGTCTGGTGGTTGAGTTTCGCTGGGGACTGCTCACCTGGGAGCCGCGACTGGATCGGGCGAGGGACGCCGGCATCCTCCTCCACTGCCAGGGCGAGGAGGGCAATCAGACCAAGAATTTCGACGGCGCGTGGATGCGCTCGGTGGAGTTCCAGATCATCGAGGGCGGCATCGGCGACGTGATTCTCGTCAACGGCTACGATCGCGGCAACCCGACGATCATTGCGCCCCGGCTGAAAACCAAGGTGACGCCGGGCACGCAGCGCTGGGACCCCAACGGCGTCGAAGCCGAGTTCACCCGCGGTCGCATCGACTGGCTGCGACGCGATCCCGACTGGAAGGATGTCCTCGGATTCCGGGGCCGCGCCGAGGCGGAGAAGCCTTCGGGCCAATGGAACCACCTTGAGGCCATCTGCGACGGCGGGAACATCACCTACTTCGTCAACGGCGAAAAGGTGATGGAGGGATGGGGCGGCACGTTCACCGAAGGTCGTCTCCTTTTCCAATCCGAAGGGTCGGAAGTCTTCTACCGCAAAATCGAGCTGCATCCGTTGCAGCGCTGAATCCGGAGCACTCCCGGATGTTGGGGCGCGTTTCCTCGTCACGGGTCATTGTCGTGGCGAGGCACGAGGGGCCGGCGCTTGCGACGGCGCGAGAGGCAAAGAACGGGACGAGTGATGGGCGTCGAGGGCCGAGAGCCGGCACCCGCCGCCCACCCGCCCTGAATTTCAGGTTCAACGCTTGTCCGCCTATCCCCTTCCCTCACGATTCGTTTTCTCCGCAGCGTCACCCTGCGCCCGAAACATCATGACCGCTCCGGCTCAATCCAAGCACAAGGTTCACCTCCGAGCCTTCATGATGGCATTGGCGATCGTCGCGAACACCGGCCGGACGGCGGACCTGAAATCGCCCGCATCGTCCGACGGTCCCTACCAGGCCTTCGGCTATCCGTGGGAAAACAACGCGCTGGGAATGGAACGCGTGGTTCCCTCGCCGTGGAGTCCGATTCGGCGGGATCGTGACCGGCAGGAGGTCTGGGGGCGTTCGTTTGATGGGATGCGCCTGCTGCCCACTCAGATCACGAGCCAGGGTCGCCCGCTCTTCGCAAGCCCTCCACGTCTCGATTTGGTAATCGATCGCGAATCGCCGTTCGACGCCGGCACCTCGAGCGAAGTGGTCGAGTCCGCCGACGACCGCGTGCGCTGGAGGACCGTGGCGACGCGTCCGGGCTATCGAGCCGAAGCCGAGATGACGCTGGAGTACGACGGACTCTGGGTCGTTTCGCTCACGATCACGCCGACCCGGGAAGTGAGTCTGGATCGACTGGTGGTGGAAGTGCCATGGGTGGCGGACGTGGCGCAGTTCTATTCCCGATACGTAAGCTACGACTACGACCGGCAGTCGGTCGAACCGGCGGACTTTTTCGACGCGTTCGGACGTCTCGATCGGCCGATCCGCTTCCCGTTCAACCCGACCGTGTGGATCGGCAATCACGATGTCGGCGCCGAGTGGATCTGCGAGACCGATGAAGGGTGGTCACCGCGGCGGTCAAAGGAGGCAATCACGATCCAGCCGTCGGGTGCCGGTGTGCTGCTACGGGCCAATGTGGTCACGGAGCCGTTGCGGGTGAACCAAAAGTACCGGCTCAAGTTTGCCCTGCTTCCGACGCCGGTGAAGGCGTTGCCGAGCGACTGGCGGCGGGTGCGCCTGATCGGAGGCCTCGTGGCCGATGCGCCGTTCGATCGGAACGCCGATCGGCTGTACGCAATGAGCAGCCCGGACTTTTCGATCAAGTACCGCGGGCTTCCCGAACTGATTCCGGCGCGTCCGGGAGCACGCGCCCAGAATCGGGCCGGTGTGCGCTACATGCCCTACGGCACCTTGTATGGCATGCCCGCCGCTCTCCCGCGCGGAGAATGGAAGGACTATGCGCCTTTCTGGCAGACCGAGAATTCACACGCCGTCTCCCGCAATCCCAACTTCGCGTCCGCGCTCGGCCTGCCCCCAGGGGCGGTGTCGATTATCCATGTCAGCACCGAGCCCAAGAGCTTTCAGGACTTCCTGCTGTGGGAATACGCGGAGGCGCTCGACCGCTGGGGAATCGAGGCGCTGTATTGGGATTTTGGATCGCCACAGTACCCGTCGCGCAACCGGCACCACACCGGGGGCGATTGGGTGGCGCAGGGCGGCCAGTTCTATCCGGTCTTCGCCCAACGCGAACTCATGAAACGGGTTTGGGTCGCGCTCAAAGCACGAAACCCGGAGTTCTTGATCATGCTGCACCAAGTGCAGACCCCGGTGGTCGTCAGTGGGTTTGCCGACGTCATTCTCACGGGTGAAGCTCTGAACCGGAATTTCAAGGCGCCGGGCTGGACCGTGGAAAAAGCGCGTACAAACCTCGCGGCCTATGTGCCCGACTACAGCAAGCTGCCGGAAGTCATGTGGGAGGCCCAATACTCCCAGCGCCGGGGCTTCATCAGCATGCTCCTTTCCCAAGTCATCAAATGGAACGACGAATTGATGGCGGCGCATCCGGACGTTTGCGCGGAGCGCACCCGCATTCTGCTGGCCCGGACCCTCGTCTATGACGTTTCCCTCTCGTACGTGCGCAACCATCGGGCCACCCTCGACGCCGTCATTGTGGCGCAAAACCGCTTTCCGGGATTCCATGAAGCCGCGTTCACGGGCCCCTGGGAGTCGGCGTCCCAGTTGCGGGAGGGTGGCAGGAAATTGCGGGTTGCGTTGTACGTGCCGAAAGCGGGCGAGCGGTGTTTTCTCGTTGCCGCCAATTGGAATGATTCGGCGGTCTCCGAGGCGATCGCACCCAGGAGGGGAAAAGGACGCGTGATTGATGCAATGACCAACCGGCCGATGGAGGTGAACAAGTCCGGCGCAGTGGAACTACTGGTCCCGGCAAACGACTTCCGGCTGTTGATATGGGAATAGGGTCATGACGTGAACCGTGATAACACGGTTTTGAAGGCGGTTTTCTCCGTCTTTCCCTGAAGGCGGAAGCGGCGGAGCTGCGCGCCAATACTCGCAGTTTTTCCCGGTCCCCGCACGGATTCACGATTCACGACACCACCCCATGGTAACTTTTTTTCGCGGCCAACTGGTTTGATCAATCAAGCCACCCCACCAAGGCAATTTCCCGCAAAGAGGCTCAACGTGGCGGAGCATGCCATCGAAGAACTCCCGAGCGAACATAGTCGCTTCGGACGCTTGGTTTGCCGGCGGTAGATGCGCACACCTCTGAAAACAACGCAGAGGCTCCCGGGCAACGCCTCCTCCTTGCGGCTACTCCGCTGAATCGTTCCGGCCGAAAGCGCCCGCGCCTCACCCGGGCGCACACGGACACCACAGGGAGATACCACGGCAGAGGCAGGGAGTTAACCGGGATCCACATTGGTTCACGATAGGTGGGTGATTGGTGCATCATTGGTAGATGAAAATTCGCCTTTTGCTCCCTCCCTGGGGAGTTTTCCACCTCCTCCTACCCTCGCTGCGCCCTTCGCCCGCGGCCGGCGCCTTCGTCGCACGGTGACCGTGTGCTGTCGGCAAAGGTTCCAACCGTCGCCGAGAAAAACCCAAGCGCAACCGGTGGGTTTTGCGAACCGGTCGAAACGATATCGCATGCCCCCTTGCAACGGCCAGTTTCCGCTCGGCAGTTTCCGCTCGGCACTCCGCGCCAGGCTCACGTATTAACACCCCGAACATCCGCTGATTGATCCTCCCGCCCCGACCACTTTTTTTCCCGAAACTGCGCCAGGCCTGCTCCCGCAAGCAATGCCGGGCGTCTGATACCGCACTCATCGTCGCGTGCCCCCCTACCTTTCGAAACCCATGATCCCTTCCGCGCGCCGGCTGCTCACCCTTGGTTTCGCCGTCATTTCAGTCGTGGGGCGCATCGCCGCCACCCCACAGGGAGAGGAAAACCCCGTCATCCGCCCCACGGTCACCATTGAAACGGGCGACACGGGCGGAACGTCGTTTGGCCGCGCACCCGACCCCAAGAAAACCCGCCGCTATTACATCGCCGCCGAGTCGGAACTCTGGGACTTCGCCCCGTCGGGCCGCGATGAAATCTGCGGGCTCACGATTCCTCCGCCGGTGATCCGCAACCGCAAGGCCGGCAAGCTGCGCTATGTGCAGTACACCGACGCGACGTTTTCCGCGAAGGTAATTGCCACTCCCTCGCTCGGAATCCTCGGCCCGGTGCTGCGCGGCGTTGTCGGCGAGACGATTGCCGTCACGTTTTTCAACCGCACCCAACAGCCGCTCTCGATGCATCCGCACGGGGTGAAATACGACCGCGACAGCGAAGGCGCCTACCATTTTCCCAGTCCCGGCCGTGGCGCCGCGGTCGGCCCGGGGGCCAAGTTCACTTACGTCTGGCAACTCGACGGAAGCTCCGGGCCGCTGCCCGATGAACCCAGTTCCAAGGGCTGGCTCTATCACAGTCACGTCTCCGGCGACACCGAGACCAATCTCGGTTTGTTCGGCGCCATCATCGTCACTGATCCGAAACGCGCCCGCCCCGATGGCACCCCGCGCGACGTCAACCGCGAGTTCGCGGCGCTCTTCATGGTTTTTGACGAGAGCGGATTGGATGAGGCCGCGATCGAGGCAGCAGAATACGCCGGACAGCCCGGACTGGCCAGTGAAGCGCCGCCGTTGACCTGGGCGCAGGTGCAACAGCAGCGCGAGCAGGGTTTCCGCTACACGATCAACGGTTACGTCTTCGGCAACCTCCCGCCGCTCCAGATCAACGAGGGCGAGCGGACGCGGTGGTATCTGTTCGCCCTCGGTTCCGAAAACGATCTGCACACGGCGCACTGGCATGGTCTCCGCGTGATCGAAGAGGGCCGGCGCCGCACCGACGTGGTTGAATTGCTGCCGGCATCGATGAAGGTCGCCGACATGGTGGCCGACAATCCCGGCACGTGGCTTTTTCACTGCCACGTCGCGGAGCACATGAAGGAGGGGATGTTCGCGCAGGTGATCGTCCATCCGCGCGAGGTCGTCGGCGCTGACCGCTCGCCGGCACAATCGTTTCTCGGCTACCCGACGTCCAGCCAGTCCCTCCGGATCGACCGCGCTGAGGCGCTCCTCAACCTCACCAGCACGCCCGCCCGGGCGCAATTGATCCTCGAGGGAGCCGTGACCGTTTACGAGGGCTTTGCCGTGTTCAACGAGACCTTCCGCCTCCACCTCGGCGGGCGGGTCGCGGAATTTAAGCCGAATCAGCA